>NZ_JASGFU010000059.1:0-14891 GCF_047605385.1 Legionella sp.
AGAAAAGATAATCAATTTTTATCTATATTGCTAAACTTTTAATGCGGGAGCCCTGTTTCGAACACCGTAATAGTTTCTAATTTTCATTTTTCCAATTATATTTGTACAGGTTTTGCTTCTCAATAAAGATTTGGCAAATGAGTGGTGGAAAATCGATTTTTCATCGCGCTGAAGCAAAATAATCACCTATAGCTTTTAATGAACATCATTCACTACGCAAAGAAACTACAGGTTCTAATTTAGCAGCACGCTGTGCTGGGTAGAAACCAAAGAAAATTCCGGTTGCTGCAGAAACCATAAATCCAGCCAGCGGTGGAAGAAGAAAAATAGTGTAATTCCAAGCGCTGAAATAGGAAACAATCCAGGTAAATACTAATCCTAAAAATACCCCTAAAATGCCACCAACCAAAGACAACATTACTGACTCTACCAAGAATAAAGCGTGTATGTCACTGTTTTTAGCACCAACTGCTTTGCGAATACCAATTTCCTTTTTACGCTCACTAACCGACACCAGCATGACATTCATCACCCCAATTCCACCAACCAATAAGGAAATGCCACCAATAACCGCCAGTAACAAAGTAAAGATGTGTCCTTGACTTTCCATGCTGGCAATAATTTGTTTGGCACTACGAGGAAATACATTAAGTTGAGGTGAAAATGAGGCAATGATTTGTTTTATTTCTGTAATGATGTCATCAATTGGACTGTCTGGTTTTAACTCCAATATAGCATTATTGATTTTGGCATCTTTACTGATCATACTCATCCCTGCCAAAGGGATAATTACTGCCTGGTTGATGTCTTCATTAAAAAACCCATTTTCCTTCCAATGCTTAGCCACACCAATAATTGTATATAAAGATTGTCCCACTCGTAATTGCTTTCCAATGGGGTGATCAAAACTAATTTGCTTTATCTGTTGTGCCAAACCATCGCCAATCACGCAATAATGTTCAAAAGATTCCACAAAAGAAACAAAATGGCCTTGCACTAATTTAATTTTTACGATTTTTGCCAAATGTTCATCAGCACCAATCACTACTCCTTGCATCAATTTTCCTTGAAAGCTCAATGGCTGATAGGCAGTGCTATAAGGCGCAATATTTTTTATATAAGGAATGCGCTCAGGCAATTGCTGCCATTGCGTATTGGATAAAGAATCACTGCTGCTGGGTGATTTACTGGGCGCTTTTTGATAGACGGCAACAGCTAATAAATCGGTGCCTAATGCTTTAAATTGCGCCAAAGCTTTTTCTGTAGCTAACTGTCCGCAACTAAGCAAAGCAACAACTGCTGCTGTTCCCACCAAAATCCCTAAAACAGCTAAAAATGAACGTAATTTAGCTGCCGTTAAATTGACTAAAGCTTGTTGGCAAAGACTGGCAAAATTCATGTGCTTGTCTCCGCAACCACCATACCATCGGCCAAGATAATACGTCGTGGACACAAAGAAGCAATATGCTCATCATGAGTAATCATGATAATGGTACGCTCTTGGCCATGTAAAGATAAAAATAAATTCATCACCTCCGCACCAGTACGTGAATCCAAAGCACCTGTAGGCTCATCCGCCAGAATCACTTGCGGTTGGGTAACTAAAGCCCGAGCAATTGCCACACGTTGTTGCTGTCCCCCTGAGAGTTGTGTTGGGCGATGGTGAGCGTAGCGCTCCATCCCGACCTGAGCTAAGGCAGCATGTACCCGCTCTTGGCATTCTACTGCTTCAGTGCCCCGATAAACCAACGGCAAGGCCACATTTTGCCGTGCAGTAAAACGCGGTAGCAAATTAAATTGCTGAAAAACAAAACCAATATTATGATTACGTAACCGTGCACAATCATCTGCTGTTAACGCCGCTACATTGCGATCTTTGAGTAGATAAGTTCCAGAATCAGCCTTATCCAATAAACCAATGATATTCATTAAAGTGGATTTGCCTGAGCCAGAAGCACCAACAATCGCTAATAAATCTCCTTCCTGCACGGTAAGAGAGACTTCTTTAAGTACAGTTGTACTGATTCCTTCAAGATGATAGCTTTTGACAATATCCCTAAGTATCATTATGGGCTTATTATTCATAAATGACGACATCACCTTCTTTTAATCCAGTTTCAACTACTACCGAATCAGCTTGTGCCGGCCCTGTAGTAATAATGCGTTTCTCTATCCCACCTTTCATTGTATGCAAGCAAACCATACTTTGCCCTTTTTCGCGTTTAATTGAAGCAATGGGAATTAATAATTGGCTACTGTTGTCTATCGCCAATTCAATAGTAGCGCTCATACCTACTTTAATCCATTGCTGCTGTTCTACGGTTAGTGATTTGACCTCAACAACTGCGGTAAAAAATGGTAACCCATTAGTGGTATTGGAAGCCTGAGCATTTACGGCTACTAGTTCGCCTTGTAAAGGATGTTTGCCAAAAGCAACGCCATTAATATTGGCTTTCATCCCGGTATGAATTTGCGAAATATCAATTTCTGGCACTTCAATTTCAATACTCACTCCAGATAGATCGCCAATTAAGCCAATAACCTGACCTGCTTTCACTGCGGAGCCTACACCAATGCGCGTTGTTTTATCTTCACCCGTTTTAGGTGGATACAATAACACGCCATCACTTGGTGCTTTAATCTGAATTAAATTATGTTTGGAAGATAAAATATTTTTGATTTTATCAAAATCAGCCAGACTTAAAGCAGACATATTCTTGGTATTATGCTCATCTACTTTTTCCATCATTTCAGTAAGCTTACGGGTTGCTTGCATCAAGGCAACACGCACCGTATCCATATTGGATTTTTCACTTAAATAATTATTTTTGGATATTAAACCTGAATTCCATAATTCTTGTGTACCCGAAAATTTAGCTTTGGCAATACTGTAACTGTCTTTGGCTTTTAGATAATCGGTTAAAGTATCATTAAATTGTTTTTGTAGCTCATGCGAATCTAATGTTAAAATCACATCCCCTTTTTTGATAAACTGCCCATAATGGAAATTCATCGACTCCACAACGGCTTCCATTGAACTTGTTATAGAGTATTCATGCAGTGGTTGAATGGTACCGGTAAAATGCAAATTTTTATGTAAGACTTGCATTTTTACTTCATACTGATGCTCACTGACTGCCTTGGGTTTTTCATGCGTACCGCAAGAAAATAGGAATAGGCCTATCAATGTCAAAATTATTATAGTGCACGTGTTTAAAAACCTAATCATTAGCCATACCTTAATTTAATTTTCCAGTGATCCAGCGTCGTTCCTAAAATGCGTTGCAGTGCGGATATCTGGTTCAGATAGGCGATTTTTGCACTGATTAATCCTGATTGCGCCTGAATCAATTGATTTTGTGTATTGTTTACATCCAAAGCTGTAGCAATCCCCGCTTGTTGTTTTTTCTTTTCCAGTTGATAGGACTGCTGCGCCAGTTTTACTTGCTTTTGTGCTAATTGATAGCGCTTGGCAAGGCTGCGGATGTTGTTAATTGTATTGGTTATATTGGTGATTAATGCCCTTTTAGCAGCGATTAAATTCAACCTGTCTTTTTCCAAACGAATTTTGGCATTAATTAATTGGCTACGACGACTTACATCATTGAGTGGTACGGTAACCGACAAGCGCGCAGCTTGAGTTAAATTATTGCCATTATATATCCCACCAAAACCACCATTTACCCCTGTAGGGTCATTGAGTGTCCCACTTTGTAAATTGGCTCCTAAGTCAACTTGCCATAGTTGCTGGTTTTTCGCTACCTCATAAGCACGCTCATCAGCACGTACTGCCATTTTTTGCGCGAGATACATGGTGTTATGAGCCAGTGCTTGTTCAATGGTTTTTTGTACATTAGGAATAACCATTTTTTCTACAACCACATCACTAGGAATTAATAAGTGGGTGTTAGGATCAAGACCTATGGTTTGCAACAGATCTTGAGTTGCCGTTTGAAAATCATTTTCGCCTTGTTCCACCATCAGGCTTAAAGATTCAATCTGATAGGATTGCTGAATATTACCCGTAGGTTCAAGTTGTCCGGCGGCGATTTTTTTCTCATTAATTTCATAAGATTTTTTCGCTTCCTTAAGCTGTAATTGATTATGTTGTAAGTTATGACCAGCGATAATCAATGCACGATATGCCATAACCACTTGCGTGATTTGGTCAGATACTGCTTGACGCAAATTAAGTTTATTGAACCATTCATTGTCTTTGGCATTGAGTAAAGCAGCTTCATTTGCTCGCTTGCCAAAACCACGTAATAAAGGTTGTGTCACTGATAAATTCAGCATAGGATTAAAATTATTATCAGCAGACACATTATTATCGATGCCAAGGCTTGCGTGAGTACCTATTTTTGTGCGCAAATCAACTTCTGGGCTGGCTAAAAAAGTATGCGTCGTCTCAGAACCAATACCATTAAAACGGCTTTTTTGGATAACACCAGATGCACCTAAGGCATATTGCACTTCAAATTCATTATTTGCTAAGCGCAGTTGATAACGTTGGACTACTCGGTCTAACTCTGCGTTTTGAATGTTGGGGTTATAACGTAATGCTAATAAAATCGCTTCTCTTAAACGTAAGCGATGCACCGTTTTCTTACGTGCATCAGGAGAAGTCGGTAATTCTATCCAGTTTTTCAGCATAAACTCGGGATTAGCAATAGCTTGCTGCAAACGTTCTTCTGCCCCTTGTTTGTGCAATAAACCGGCAACTGGAGACGCCCAGGTGGCTGTTGCCCACATACTGCCTACTAAAAATAACCAAAATCTCTTCATTAACCTACTCATGTTACTTTGTTCCAGAGACTGCAAATCGCTGCCGGTCTTGCAAACGTAGAGCAGTCAATTGACCATTCCATAGACAACCAGTATCAATAGCATAGATTTTGGGATCAGGACAAACCCCTTGCAAGGCAGCCCAGTGCCCAAATACGATGTCTACTGCAATTTCTTTACGATTTGGCACTGCGTACCAAGGATAAAGATTTGCCGGAGCTGTAGCAAGCGTTCCTTTATAATGCAAACTCAAACATCCTTGTGCGTCACAACAACGCATGCGAGTGAAATAATTAGTAATCACTCGCAAACGATCCATACCTTGCAAATCATCAGACCAACAATTAGGATCATTGCCATACATATGCGATAAAAAATCACAGAAATGTTCCCCAGCAAGTACTGTTTCCAACTCTGTTGCCAATTGCATTGCTTGTGATAAATCCCACATAGGAGCTATACCTGCATGGCTCATAACAATATTTAACTCAGGAGAAAAATACAAAATCGATTGTTTTCTCAGCCAATGCCCTAAAGCTTCGCCATCAGGGGCATTTAAAATATCTTCAATCGTATCATCATGACCTTGCCACGGATCCACACCGAATAAAGAACCAAGAAGATGCAAATCATGGTTGCCTAAAGTAATTCTTGGCGCTAAAGGTAAGGAATGAATAAAACGTAATACTGCTAAAGATTGTGGACCACGGTTCACTAAGTCCCCGACAAACCAGAGACGATCACGGCGTTCATTAAAATCAATCGTTTCCAGCAATCGTTGTAGGGGATCATAACAGCCTTGTACATCCCCTATTGCGTAATCAGCCACCTCTATTTGCTCCTGGCCGAGGGGTGTTATTGTCTTGCTCCACAGCCTGCCACTGGCCAGCTGCATTTAATTTTTGCAATACAGGCACAACAGTCACATTTTGCTCCTGAGTTAATTGAGTGTGATAGGCAGCGTGGTGCACTAACTCCATTGCAGACATGGTTTTCTCTTTTCCCGCAGCATTTTTTACCTTAACCGTTTCAGGCAAGGCCAACGCATATTTAGAAAAGACGATTCCTTCTTGCATTTGTTTTGTTTGCATTTGCTCAAACCGACTAAAAGCATTGCCATTAAGACCACGATTATGTAATCCTAAAGCCAAGAAGCCATTTTGTACTGCCTGCCAGTTTTTATATTCAGGATGCTCACGTACGAATAATTGAAACATTTCCTGGCACATTAATAGGCCTCCAGGAACCATAAATAAGGGCGCTTTATTCACCATAATCCGTCCTGAATCCAAGGAACTAATCATCCATTGAATAAACTCAAGACCAACATTTTGTTCTTTTTCTAATAATGTTTCTGGTACACCACCCGCAAACGTACCAACACCACCAAAGCGACGACCTACATTATTGGGATTGCGCTGCATAAACTCCACAAAATAACGTTGAATCGCAATTGCATCAGCACGAATTAGAATAGCGCCTAAAGTACCTGCGGAACGTTCATCTTCGTGTAATAATGCCAACCAAACAGCTAATACTTCATCATGAGAGGCGATCCATGAAAAACCACTGTTGGGCATTAAGGTTTTTGCCAACAATAAATTAATACGACGACGAAATTCTACTTCCGGTTCTTTTTGGAATTCATAAGCATAATATTGGCCAATGCTACCCATGCTGTCTAAAAGTGGATTCCATTCTTTTAGCGCTTGACCATTCACATCAAATAAATTCACGCGATAATCCACATAAAGCTTACCAATCCCTTGCAGGAGGGCTGCGGTAAATAATGCATATTGCCAAAGCTTTTGTTCTTCAGAAAGGGTTTGGGCATGCTCTGGGATCATAAATTCCTGGAATAAGCTTAATGCTGCCTCAGTACGGTTTAACGCATGATCAACCAGACCGCCAGGCTGCGAATAATAACTGTTCGTGGTCTCTGGCAAACTTTGACAATAGTGAACAAGATTTTCAATCAAAGAATAAGCCATGCTTTCATAACGAGGCGCCTCCAAGCACATCAAATCACGTATTTTTATAAGCAGCCCTTGCCGTTTCTCTTCAGCCAAAAATTGATTGGCGGTGATAATACGCATTAAATCTTTTAAGGACTGCTTACGTATTGACAAAGAATTTTTTCGTGCACGGTGAAACAAAGCCATCTCCATAATGATTTAATCACTCCTAACGATAATTAATGTAATTATTCAGTTCAGATAGATTACTGGCATAGGAATGAAAAACCACATGAAAACCTTCTTCCTCAAGCCTGTCTTCAGAACATACGGTAAAAGTAGAAGTGAATAATTACAACCAAACATCCTAATTATTTAATTTTACACTAAATGGAAACAAATTTCGCTAGTTGAACATATTCTTTGACCAAAATTTGTTCAGGTCTTTTATTACCATCAATTCCTAATTCCTGCAATTTCTCGGCAGATATTAGACCTTTTAAATTATTATTTAAGGTCTTACGACGCATGGAAAATGCTTTTGCCACTAAACGTTCAAGTTCTATCACTGGAACGCTGGCAAAAGGCGAAATCTGGTAGGGTACTAAACGCACCACAGCAGAGTCCACTTTCGGCTGCGGGTCAAACGCTTCTGGAGGTACTTCAAATAAATACGTCACCTCACAATGATACTGCAGCATCACACTCAAACGCCCATAATCTTTACTGCCAGGACTTGCGGCCATACGCTCTACAACTTCTTTTTGCAACATAAAATGCATGTCCTTAATCGAAGACACATACCTTAACAGATGAATTAATAAAGGCGTTGACACATTATAAGGTAAATTGCCAACTACGCGTAAGCCTTTACCAAATTGGCTATAATCAACAGTTAACGCATCTGCGGAAATTAGGTTTAACTTTTCTTGCGCATTTGATGATTGCCGCCAATATTGCTGTAGATCAGTATCAATTTCAATCGCAGTTAAATATTTAAGACGACGCAATAAAGGCTCAGTTAAGGCTCCTAAGCCTGGACCAATTTCCAACATGTTATCCTCAAGCTGAGGATTAATGGAGCGCAAAATACTATTAATCACATGCTGGTTTTGCAAAAAATTCTGGCCAAAGCGTTTTCGTGGGTTATGCCTCACTGTTTCCTACTCAATAAATAAAACTAAATTATATCCTGCTTATGAGCTGAATACTAATTTAAAAATAAGCTTTGTGCCGGACAAAAAAATAAGAGAAATGTTTGTTCCTATTTGCTAAATTTATCTAGCATAAGTTTCTGGTTGTGGGGTAAAATTCGGCCACTGTGAACAAGATTGGAATTATATCATGGCCTATAGGAAAATGCTCAAATCCAAAATTCATCGCGCCACAATCACTGAGGCCGATTTGGATTATGAAGGAAGTATCACGATTTCGCCAGAATTATTAAAAGCAGCTAATATATTGCCTTACGAAGCAGTGAATGTATGGAACGTGACTGCTGGTACACGTTTTGAAACGTATGCAATTATGGGTACTCCGGGCTCTACCGACATTTGTGTTAATGGTGCCGCCGCCCATTTGGTGACTCCTGGTGATTTAATCATTATTGCTACTTTTTCCCAAGTTCTTGAGAAAGATTGTGCTCATGTTGAGCCTACTGTTGTTTTTGTTGATCAGTTTAATCGCATTAAGGAAATTCGCCCTGAACGCATTGGTATTAAGCATGACGAACTGGTTGAGGCTTAGTTAAATTATAAATCTCTGCCAAGCGCAAAGATTTTTCTATTATTTACGTACAAAGAAATGATCAGACACTTACTTGAATTACGCCGTCGCAGCATTCACCTCTTAATCTGGTTCAGTGCCTTATTTCTACTCTTTTTTTTCTGCGCCAATGATTTGTTTCATGCATTGGTAAGCCCACTATTGCATACTTTATCCGCACAAGAAGGATTAATTGCCACACACATAACCTCACCAGTTTTTACTCCGTTAACACTGGCCGCAGATGCGGCTTTGCTGTTTAGTGCCCCCGTTGCTCTATTTCAGTTTTGGCGTTTTATCAGTCCGGGTTTGTATCAAAAAGAACAACATATTGTGCGTACAGCCATACTTTTAAGCCTCTTGCTCTTTCTTGCTGGAGTTTTATTTTGTTTTTATATGATACTGCCTTATATGTTTCAATTTTTTGCCCATGCTCTTCCTAAAGGTGTACGCTATATGCCAGATATGGCTTATGCCTTAGATTTTATCACGCGTATGCTTTTATTATTTGGGCTTTGCTTTCAGGTACCTTTGTTGTGTTTTATTCTGGTGCGCCTGCAACTTGTTCCTCTTTTAGTATTGAAAACCATTAGGCCCTATGTGATTGTTGCAGCTTTTGTCATTGGCATGTTACTCACCCCACCTGATGTTTTCTCGCAAGTGCTCCTGGCTGTACCTCTTTGCGTGCTCTATGAATTGGGAATTATCCTTGCAGTTTACCTTGCTTAAACCATAATGTCCAAATGACCTAGTCATTTAGACATTATCCTACATTAAAAAACATTAAGTTGGTTGATGGCGAGAGGATCCTTCGTCGCGCATAGAATCAACTGACTCCACAAGATCATTAAGTGATTTAGTAATTTTTTCAACTTCTTTATGAATAGTCTCTACAGGCTGCCAAGCTCTTCAGTGTATTTATTCTTAATACGATTCAGCTGTTGGCGTAATAATCAATGCACCTGTAATATCTCCTGCCAGAAAACGAAAAGCATTTAACCCAGAAGGTACGCTGCCAAAGGAAAGAGTAAATGGATACTGAACCATTTCCGTTGTGCGCGTTAACCCCCAGATTAAATTAACCTGTGCATAACTACGAATATAAAAAGAACTTTCCTTACCTAAAGGAGTAACTTTACTGGCCGTATTACTGCTTCCAATAGCACTTTGAAAACCCACTATTTGAAACTCATTGGCCTGATTTAATAGGACACTAAGATAACCATCCTGATTGCCAGTGGGCAAAATCTGCGTGACTGGAATTAAAAAGTTGGTTTCATCTGGATTATTGGGTGTTGCATCATCAGGAATAAATAATACGGGCACTCCATTAAGCAATGGCCAACTATTCAAATAAAGAGTCTTGGCAAAACTAATATCCCAATCAGTTCCACTTTGAGTTGCCTCAATTCCTTGGTATTGAATACTGCTATAACAAGGACTCGCAGCCAAAGGAAGATTGTTACCATCGAGCAAATTCGTACAATTCTCATTACCTACTGCGGCATAGAGTTCATTATAATCATTACTCACTGTTGCCGTATAATTTGTTCCATCAAATGCCAAATCCAATACAGTAGCAACTAATGAGCTTTCATTATTCTGATAATAAGTGTGATAATTACTTACTAAATTCACGTAGGGTTGCGAGAAAAAATTAACGCCGTTAATAGAAGTTACTTGCGGATATTGAATTTTATATTGTTCTAAAATTGATGGGAAATAGACCGTTACTCCATAAGAATCAGCACGGTCAAAACTATTTTTATAATATAAAACGGCATTATTTACGGCAGCAACAACTGCTTGTGAGGCCAAACTCAAGTTGACATCGCCAGGAAATTGGTTACTAACGCGTTGCACAAACTCAACCAGGTCAACTAAATCAGTACTGCGATTATCCCAAACAGAAGTATAATAATCTGCTGCTTTAAAACGACTGCTGGCAATTAATTTCCAATTCGTAGTACTCGTTACATAAGTTTGTAGGACGGTAGCAAAATTGGTTATCGCCGTATTTAAATTTACTAACTGACTTGCATCCATTAATGATAAAGTAGTCGCCTGCCCCGCATTTTGTTGAGTGTAGCCATCAATGATCACGCGCCCAATCTTATCTCCACTCGCATTGGGGTTTGCATTTAAATAGGCTAAAAAAGTATTATATTGCCAACCATCACCAGGCTCTATATCCTCTGAACCGACAAAATAATGCATATTAGAAGCAATACCCGCTGCCGTTTCAGCATTCCCCAGCAGACATGCATCAAACCCAATGATTTCAAAAAGACTGCCGGTCTTGGTGGTTACATTCTTAATCGCTGAAGCCAAGTCATTAATGTTTATCTTCACTGGTGAATTATTTTCATCATAACCATAACCACCGTTAGGTCCACCGCCATGATCCCAAAAAATGGTAATGTATCGTTGTGCTGGGTAGTTTGTTATGCCCCATTCTAAAAAATTTTCAATCACATCAGGTGCAGCCATTGATACATTGCCCAAATCTTTAACTTCAACCAGGGAGCCAGGATAAACCACTTGTCGTTTTACCGTTAAATAACCCGGGTAATTAGCTCCTCCTGTTTGCAATACAACATTAATATTTGCAGTTGAACCCACTTCTTCCATTTGCTTAATATTAAAGTCAGCAGATTGATCTTTGCGTTGTAAATCAGAACCGATAATATAAACAAAAACTGTATATTTTGCCTTGGTAACAGTTAATTTTATGGGGCTCACTAATGGACTTCGGCCCCCATAATTGATACTTAAGTGACGATTTATATTGGCAGTAGCATTGCCAATTCTTACGCTAATGGCACAACTCCCATTAGGTGGTAAGCTACTTCCACAGGTTGTAGTCCATTGAGTGGTGGCCTCAGGTTGCGCATCGCCATCATTAATCACCTGGATACTGCGAATCGGCAAACTACGACGCACTACATTATTATGAATCACATAATTTAATGTTTGTTGTTGACCAATCGCCATATTATTAATTGTTGGTAACGAGGAAAACGAAACGGGTAATTGAGCCCAACTTGCAGCAGAACAAAATAATAATAAACCTAAAGCACTATAAATTCGCATCATGCACCTTTATATGAAATTAAGCTAAATAATGAATACCCACCAATAAAGCATGGGAATCAATGGAAAGCGAGGGCCCTATCACTTGGGCTGGTTCACCGTTTAAATAACCATGATTGCTAGCAGCTATATGTCCATAAGCGGTATAAAGATAACTTAAGGAATAAGCCAGATGAGTGGTATGATGATAGTTAAAACCAACACCCACATCACCGACAACGCGCGATGTATTTTCTTTGGCTAAAAACAAACCACCACCAAGCCCCATCACGTTAGGAACATCATGATAACCTAAACGTGACCATCCTTCCCCAATTCCCCCCATGAGGTACAATGAGACTTGCTTATAGGTTAAAACATCTAAGGATAATTGCGCTAAAAGTCGAGTATTTTCAAAGTAGAGCTTATAGTGATAATTATCCAGGTTGGCTTGTTCAAATTGATAGACATTTCCGGTTGCGATCTTATCTGAAAAACCACTGTAACGAAGGGCTAAGCCAATTCCCAAAGTATTAAACCAGGCCGAACCATTAAGCAATAATGATCGCTTATAATAAACGCTTAAACCCAATTCACCGGTTGTATCCGCATGCCCTTTACTTAAAAAATCTGTTTCAATATCTGTAGAAGCAAGAGTTGACCGAGAAACATCAAACCAGGTAGGCCCACCATCGAACACCCATTCAATACTTTGTTGCGCGCTACCTATATTTGCATATCCAATCAGGCAGAGTATAAGTGCTTTATGAATGCTATAGTTCCCTTTCATAATACATCCCTAAATTCTATAAATAAAAAGTTATACTCTAGTTCATTTTTTTTATCATGACTACTTTTTTATAAATACCCTATTAAAGTTGACATTACCTTCTTAAATACGGCACAATTAACCAAAAAATAATCACTGTGAGTTAAATATGAATAATAATGATTTTCAAAAAACAATGGAAGAATTATTTAATGACTATAAACGGCTTTTTTCGAGCCATCAACGTGTAGTAGATACAGTCATGGATCCCGAGCAATGTTCTAAGCTCCACAATAATGATTGTATAAGAGTCGCTCTTAATAATCACATAACACAATTTAATCTTTTAGGACAAAAAATCTCTACCACATTTAAAAATCAAGAACTTAGCTTAGAGCAAAAAAAATTAAAAGATGCTTTCACTAAAATAATAACCAACATTTTCTTAACGCTACAACCTCTGTGTAAGAAAATTTACTCCATCCCTACACCAGTGAATGCTTTAGAAGCATCGCAAGATCATTCGATAGGAATTTCTTATTCACCTGTATCTATTCCCTCCTTGCAGCAACAGATACACGCAGAGCAAATTTTTTCTGATCTTAAGGAGCAACAGCTTAGCTTAGAACAACAGAAGTTAAGAGATAATCTCGAAAAAATAATAACTAACATTTGCGAAAAGCTACAGCCTGATTATAACAAGGTTTACTCCATCTCTAGCTCAGGACATACTTTTTTTGAGAACCAGAAATCTATTCCAATAAAAATTCCTTGCTCACCAATACCTTTTCCTCTATCTTTACAACAACAAGTAGATACAAAGCAAATTTTTCCTGATAACCCTGCATATCATAATTTTTATTGTACTATTTAAAAAATGAGTTGAGAAGCTCACGTTTATAATCCCACTGAGCCTCTTATTAACCTAAGAACAGCAGCAGTGAAGGTGTGTAGTCTTCATCAACTCGCAATAGCTTGTATTACTGACATTATTTTCCAATAGAACTCACATTAAAAACTACTCCTCATTTTCAGTTTGAGAAATAATCGTCTACCTGACTACCATAAAGTATGGTACTCTCCTAGCAAATTGAACGATTCAATAATTAATGTATCCTAAACTTTAATTTCGCATTATAGGGAAATACAACATGATAAATGAAAATTCTACTCGTGAAGAAATATTAGCTGTTTTAGATAAAGTGCAGCATTATGGATACTTCAAAAATGCAGCACCCGCACTAAAAGATGATAAAGAGTTTGTCATGACTTGTATGAAACGCAATGGTGGAATTTATTTCTATCAATATATTTCAGAACGACTCCAAAATGATGAAGAGTTCGCTCTACCTTATATAAGAGCAGATGGCAGATTACTTCAGTATGCAACAGCACAGCAAAATAATAGAAAGTTTGCACTGGCTGCTTTATCGGCCCGTGTTTGTTCCGTTGAGGCAATTGAATATATCGCCCCTGAGCTCCTCATAAATGATATACAAGTTATGGTTACCGCTGCACGAAAAAATCCCAAAATCTTAGAAAAAATAAACATTCCATCACAATGGAAAAACAATGAATTATTGATGCTTGATATACTTAAGAAACAAAGCAAAGCATTCACATCTCTTTCTAAACATCTTCAAAACGACAGGCAATTTATTCTTAAGGCATTAAAGATTAATGCCCGTGTATATCCATATATTCCAAATAATTTCCAAATGGATGAAGAAATTGCTCTTACTGCTATAGAAGAATCTCATTTAATATTCGATGATATTCCCGAAGATTTACAAAACAATAAAAGTTTTTTTCTAAAAGCCCTTAATAAACACATCGAACTATTTGATTACCGCACTCCCAAACAATTTCTAAATGCAAAAGATATTGTACTTAGGGTTGTAGTTCAAGATGGAGAAAGGTTTCTACATGCTTCCGAAGCAATGCAAAAGGATCGAGATGTGATTCTGACAGCCGCCTTAGCACTAAATGAAAAAAAAATTGAGCTTATTCCTGAAGAAATACGAGAAAGAGATGAACAACTAATTGAACAAGTTGTTCAATTAGATGAAAGAGCCAAATTAGCGCTATTGAGTCTGGTGCCATTAAAAATAAAATTGGAGCAACAAGAAAAACTAGATAGCAAGACAGAAAATGCACTAAAAGAAATGTTCGCCTCTATAGAGGAAGCTATTTTCTCCTGGTCAAAAAAAAGAAGTAATCGCGAATTTAAAAAAGTTATCGATACTGCTGTTAAAAAAGCTAAAGAGCTTATTTTAAAGGACCAGTCAGAGTGGAAAGCTAGTCTCGATGGCATAACAATTTCAGTTACTGATCATATGTTACGCAACGAATATAATGCAAAAAATAATTTTTTGATGTTTACACCTAAAATTACAGACGAACAAGTTATTGACCCTCCTATACCTGCTATAATTGTAACCCATGCTCCAAGCTAAAGATCGTCAATATTCTTTTAAGGTTCGCCTAATGAAGTGAACTCTTAATGGCGTCAACTTAAGGCTATTTCCTCTTTCTCTCTGTCATTA
>NZ_JASGFU010000060.1:0-14501 GCF_047605385.1 Legionella sp.
CGCGGTGGAGAAGGGAAGCCCGGTGAGCTCAATTAAATACCTGGGGAGTTACATTGGCCTTATTTTCTAATAAGAAGCAGATAACTTTATATCGCAGTGTTCAGCTCTTTAACTATACTCACCGTAATATGGTCTAAAATATCTCTTGCAGTTCGTGAAGCTAAACTGCGCAAGGTTTAGATAGGTTACTAACTAAATTAAAACATGACTTAAAGTCATAAATATCATTCATTTTCATTCTATGATCATTACATATTGGTAAAAGACGATTATTGATTCTCGATGCGCAACACGCTACAATATTAAGATGATTAAATCATTCAAACATAAAGGCTTACAATTGTTCTTCGAAAAGGGAGTGTGTTCTGGTATTCAACCAAAGCATCAAAATAAGTTTAAAATGCAACTTGCAGCGCTTAACACTGCTCAATGTATCGAGGATATGAATTTACCAGGATATAACTTGCATCCACTGAAAAGACAACGGAAAGATTGCTGGTCAATTACGGTTAATGGGAATTGGAGAATAACTTTTATATTTGAAGATGGCGACATCTACATTGTGAACTATGAGGATTATCACTAATGAACATGCATAACCCACCCCACCCAGGGGAGTTTATTAAGGAAACCTATATCGACCCACTGAATATTAGTCTGAGAACAGCAGCAACTAAACTTGATGTATCGCCATCTACTTTTTCGCGCCTGATTAAAGGTGAATCAGACATTTCTCCTATTATGGCACTAAAACTTTCTAAGGCCTTCGGAAGATCGCCCGAAAGCTGGTTACTTATGCAAGCAGAATATGAATTATGGAAAGCGAAAAGCGTAGTCGATCTAAATCGGGTATCAGTCATTTATTGCGCAAATCATGTGTGAAAAAATCTATTGGGTTTACATTCTGCGATGTAGCAATCAAAGTTATTACACAGGATATACAGAATAAATGAGTTTGAATATTTTGATTTAGAGATAAATTTTTAATAACCCAAGATTCAGTTTTTATAATGATAAAAAAGACTGATCATACAAGAACAAAGCATGTCATTTCTTTGTCTCGTGCAGTAAACCTGTGTTAAAATTTCCGCTTTTCTCAGTACAGGTTAAATCATGGATAAAGTCTATGCCCCAGAAGCGATTGAAACTGCATGTTACAAGACTTGGGAAAGTCATAATTACTTTCAGCCACAAGGTGATGGAAAACGTTATTGCATTATGCTGCCCCCCCCTAATGTCACCGGCAGTTTGCATATGGGGCATGGTTTCCAACACACCATCATGGATGCACTAACCCGTTATCATCGTATGCTAGGTGATCGCACACTGTGGCAGCCTGGTACTGATCATGCGGGTATTTCTACACAATTAGTTGTAGAACGCCGTTTAGAGATTATGGGAATTTCCAGAAAAGAATTAAGTCGTGAAGAGTTTTTAGATCGTGTTTGGCAATGGAAAAATGAGTCTGGGAATACCATCACTCAACAAATGAGGCGTCTGGGAGCCTCTGTCGATTGGACCAGAGAGCGTTTCACCATGGATGAAGGCTTATCTGCTGCAGTACAAAAAGTCTTTGTGCAATTATATGATGAAGGTTTGATCTATCGTGGCACCCGCCTGGTAAATTGGGACCCTAAATTAGGAACAGCAATCTCTGATCTTGAAGTCCTTTCTGAGGAAGAAGATGGTTTTTTATGGCATATTCGTTATCCTGTAGTTGGCTCGAATGAATATGTGGTTGTCGCAACCACTCGTCCTGAAACCTTATTAGGGGATGCGGCAGTTGCCATACATCCTGAAGATGAGCGCTTTAAACACTTAATTGGTAAACAAGTACAGCTACCATTATGTGATAGAACGATTCCTATTATTGCTGATAATTATGTTGATAAAGAATTTGCCAGTGGTTGTGTAAAAATCACTCCTGCTCATGACTTTAATGATCATGAAATAGGTAAGCGTCATCAATTGCCTTTAATTAATATCTTTACCAAAAAAGCTGCCATTAATAAAAATGCACCTATCAAATACCAAGGTATGGATCGTTTTGTTGCCAGAGAACAAATCATCAAAGATTTAGAAGCTGAAGATTTTCTCATCAAAACTGAAGCACATAAATTAAAAGTGCCTCGTGGTGAAAAATCAAATGTGATTATTGAGCCTTTATTAACAGATCAATGGTATGTAAAAATCCAGCCTTTGGCAGAACCAGCGATTAATGCAGTGAAAAATGGCGAGATTCGCTTCATTCCTGAAAATTGGAGTAAAACTTATTTTCAGTGGATGGAAAACATTGAAGATTGGTGCATTAGCCGCCAATTATGGTGGGGGCATCGCATTCCCGCATGGTATGACAGCAATGGTAATGTCTATGTGGGGTATAGTGAAAATGATGTACGCTTTAAATATAAAATTAAAGAAGGCACCTCATTAAAACAAGATGAAGATGTTTTGGATACGTGGTTTTCCTCAGCACTATGGCCTTTTTCTACTTTAGGATGGCCTGAGCGCACACCAGAGCTTGAGCAATTTTATCCTACCTCAGTATTGGTTACTGGTTTTGACATTATCTTTTTCTGGGTTGCCCGTATGATTATGATGGGTTTAAAATTTACTGGAAAAGTACCCTTTAAAGAAGTGTATATCACGGGGCTTATTCGTGATAGCGAAGGGCATAAAATGTCCAAATCCAAAGGAAACGTACTTGATCCTCTGGATATTATTGATGGTATTGATTTGGAATCATTGATCGCAAAACGTACTTCTAATTTAATGCTGCCTTCAGTACGTGACAAAATTATTAAAGCAACCCGTAAAGAATTCCCTGCAGGCATCAGCGCTTACGGAACTGATGCGTTGCGCTTTACCTATTGCTCTTTAGCCTCTACGGGGCGTAATGTACGTTTTGATCTAGGCCGAGTTGAGGGATACCGCAATTTCTGCAATAAATTATGGAATGCAGCACGCTATGTCTTACTCAATACAGGTGAAGAGCAAGCGGATTTTGGTGATGGAGCATTCCAATACACGCCAGCCGATGAGTGGATTTTATCGCGTTTACAAAGAACGATTAGTAAAGTACATCATTATTTTGCAACTTATCGTTTTGATTTATTAGCAAGCACCATTTATGAATTTGTATGGTATGAATATTGCGACTGGTACTTGGAATTATCCAAGCCTGTTCTGCAAGATGAGGATGCATTAAGCGCATTAAAACGCGGAACCCGCAGAACTTTATTGCATGTATTAGATCAAATTTTAAAATTATTACATCCCATCATGCCATTTATTACTGAAGAAATTTGGCAAAGAACCATTAAACTTAGTGAAAATGGCGCCAGTATCCTATTGAGTGCTTATCCTCAGGTTGATGAAGAATTTATTAATGATGCCATTGAAGAAGAACTCGAATGGCTAAAATCAGCAATCCAGGCCGTTCGTACTATTCGCAGTGAAATGTCTATATCCCCTGCCAAGCAGATTCCTTTATTTATTCGTAATATTACCCCAGAACTGCAAGCGCGCGTTGAAAAATATGAGCATACATTCAAAGCTTTGAGTAAATTAACTCAAATTAAGTACTTTGACCCTGAGGAAAAAGTGCCTGTATCCGCCACAGCAGTTTTAGGTGAAGTTGAATTACTCATCCCAATGGCTGATTTAATTGATAAAGAAGCGGAATTAGCGCGTTTAGCTAAGGAAGTGGCTAAATTGGATAAGGATATTAGTCTTGCTGAAGGGAAGTTAAATAACCCCAAATTTACGGATAAAGCCCCGGCTGAAATTATTGCTAAAGAACAGGAAAAGCTTGCCCACGCACAACAAACAAAGGAAAAACTATTAGCGCATAAGACACGAATCGAGTCATTGTAATCAGTTGGTGGGCACGAATAAGCCTCGCGCCCACGAACAAAATTTGACTTACACTCCTTTCGCGGATGCTTATCCTGATTTTGATCATTGATATTAGTACTATTGAAATAACTGCATCATAGCTAATGCTGCTTTCATGAAGCTCTGATAGACAATTGATAAAAATTAATGAGATTCTTAAAAAACTCAGATATTTCTGGGGTTTCAGCTTACAAACCCCGGCAAAGAAGTATTATTACACTTAATAACTTAAACTTTCTAGAAAAGACTCTGCCCTTGCGACAAAAGAATCTCCCTCAAAGCGAGCTTTATCTTGTGGTGCAAATCCTTCTAGTGCAGTAATAACTGGTCTAGTTACCAAACTAATGGCCGACTTTAAGAAAGTAGCAGCAGAGGCAATCGCTAGCCCAACTGAGAAGACAAACAAAGCGGCAGCAGTATATCCATGGTCATCATTATGATCTGCAACCATATTTAGATGAACAGCTAATGCTTGCGTCCCCTCCCAGATAGAAGCAAGAAGTAGCCCACCTGACGCAATCATTCCCATAAGGGGCAAAGCGGTAGCACCAACTACCTCATCCATATAATCATATCTATCACGTAGACGCTCAAATAAACTCATTCGTTTAAGCGCTTCATCAACAATTAAATTTATTGTTTTTGGTTCTGTTTCCCATAACTTAGTAAGTTCTTTTTCTAAATGCTTGAGATGATCATAATAATTTTGAAAAAAACTCTTTTTAGGATCAGGTTTATTTTTAAAAAACATAATTGGCATAAATATGCTCCGTTATTAAAGATATTGCGGCTTTCTGTTTTAAATTTTAGCAATTAAACATTAAGGAAATATTAACACAAGTTTCGCACTGAGCTCATGATTGCCTCAAAATTTAGGATTAGTATTTAATAATACCTTAATGATTATGAGGTACAATTCATGTAATTTTTTTTCGGAAATGAAGTTTATGCCTGAGCCAAGTATTTCAGCAGTATTAAATAATTGCGGGTTGCATATAATAACTCCTGAGTTAAGACAAGCAATCAAACAGCGTGCCACTCAACCTAATCAACCCAATTCTGTAGCTTATAATCGGCTTTTAGAAACTTTTATCCGCTATTATGGATTACGTCCTCCTTTTAATTGGAGTAACTTGGATCAACTATTAGATGCTTATCCCAATGCATTTGACATGCAAATGATTTTCGGTCCAGTACTACGATTATTCTTAAATGAATCTTTACAAGCCTGTGATGAAGATGAAAGAGTAAATTTTGGGATCGAGAATATTAATCAACTAACAATGTTAGATGTTGCTACTGCTCGCTATGCCAGTCTGGGCTCTGATATCATTTATGCCTATATAGCAAAACCATTAGGTTTTGCTATTCATTATTTTCAAGGTGGACAAGAACAAAAACTGCAAAATAATGAGACATCGGTGATTTCTATGTTTCATTCGGGAGGGGTAGAAGGTGCCCAGGCAGGTGGACATTGGGAACGAACACCCGATCCTCAAAATAGAACACAAGACCAGATGCATGATTCCAGTCACTTGGCTATGTATGTTCCTCTTTTAGGGGATTCTTATTATCCCACACAAATAGGCTTAAGTTTATTGAAACGTCATGTACAATTGATGCATCAACAGGCTGAGACAGCTCAATTCACCATTTTAGCAAAAACTATAGCGCAACTGGATAAATTCTTATATAACTCGAATCATGTCCCATTTTCTGTAGCAATTGATTTATTAGGTGAACTCACTGAAGAGAGTAGAAGATATATCAATGAATTGTCTTCGCAATTAACCAATGTCGCTGAAGTTAGTAATGCTTTTATAGAATTGCTTTATAATCATCTTCCCGCGGAACGTTCCAGCAAAAGTATTTCTTGTCAAACACCCTCTGGTGAAGAACCTGCATTTGAGGCCCCAATATATGATTTGGCTTTAACATTACTTGCTCCAGTAGTTGTCCACAAAATTCCATCAATAGACAGACAAGTAACAGATCAAGACTCCATTCGCCCACTCACTGCCAATGAATTATCTCATTTCGAGGAAAGCTTGGTAAGCCGTATCGTAAGCGAAAAAGATTTTTCTACTGCATTATATAATGTATGTAATCAACAAAACATTAGCCGCGAATTGAGCGATAATTTTTTACTTTATCTAAAAAGTGATATCGATTTTGAAAATAAAGCCTCAGATTTTTTAAAAGCTAGAGTAACGTTTATTGTTAGGAAAACGCAGATTCAGAAAAAATTTTGTGCAAGTTTAAACTTACTTGATGAAAGGATTAGTCCAGATACTCAAAAAGAAACCGCTGCATATAAAAAAGGAAAAGAAGCATACAACAATTTATTGAAAGCACAACAAGAATTTTTTGATGGTTTAACCCCAAAAACAAGTTTGGAAAATATTAGAGAAAATATCGCTAATTTTCGAAAAATCTGTGACCAAAACGTCAAAGAAGCAGATAGAATCATGGGATATGGTTGGCTCTATCGAGTACATGAAGTACTTAGAAAAGCTGTGGCTGCATTATACGCAGGAATAGGAATGGTTTTAGGAATAATAGGTGGACAAGGGCTAATGGATCCAGAAAAACGTCAAGAATACAAAAAAACCTTTCTAACCCTTGACCAAACTGAAAAAAACAAAGCCCTGAAGGAATTTAAGCAGGCGGTTTTAGGTGAGAATGAAGATGATCCTGGCTTAATTGATGAAGAACTGCTCGCTCCTCAAAATCTTTATCGGTGGTAAATAATTTTTCCACCGAGATTACCTTACTTAAAGTAATTTTAGCAAATGGTTCTCCTCTTTAAAAAAATTCTTGCTCAAAAAATAAAAATTGATGTTAATTCAATAAGTTAGTTAAAATATTGAATTAACAAAAAGATTAAAATTAACACAAATTGATAATTTTTTGTATAATTGATGTATGAATATCATTTCTATAGCAGAAAATTATGAACTCAATCAATATAGAAGAAAGCAGAAACGATCAAGCTGAGAAGATACTTTTTAATTTCCGACGTGCCTTCTTAATCTACATAAATAGCCCAAATGATACAAATCAAAATAAATTGTATCAATCAGGACTCGAATTATCAAAACTAGCTGTTGAGAACACTCACAATTCTTCTGATTATACACTCATTGCTAAAGAATTAGCGCAACTGACAAAACGATCCTTAGTGAATATTTGTGTATGTACCACCAAGATCAATCGCTTAAATTGTTTTTTTGAAGACAATCCAGATCCTAGCAATGCCCTTGTTGCAGCCTATAATATTCTAAGAAATCGCTTAATTACCAATGAGCAAGATGAGTTTTTTTCTTCCATTTATGCAATTGAACTTGATGGATATCGATTAAGGAATATTGATCCCGAAGCGAGTGCAGCATGCTTTGCCCTCAGTGACAATTTGCTAGCCAAATCACAAATCAGTCAAAAAAAGAGCTAAATTTCATTTTCGGCTCTTCTTGTCTAAAACATATTCTCATTTAGTTTTACCAGAACAAACACGGTGATTAATCCACCAGGCTAACAAAAGTGTTGAAACTATACCAAGGCAAACCCCTATGTTTTTCCAATCAGGATCTACTAATTGTAATACATCAGGATTTTGAGCAATGGAAAATGGGATAGCGAGTAACACATCAATGATTGCAGAACCCGCAACCAGGCCACAGGCAATTAATGTTCCCTTTTGCTTTCTGAGTATTCGTTCTTCATCCTTTTTTTCCATACGGCGTAGCCGCTTTTGCACAAACAGAGCAACCATGCCACCAATAAATAATGGAAAGGAAGAAGAAATAGGTAAATACATGCCAATGGCAATGCCTAAAATTGACAAATTCAAATACCGTCTTAACTTAAAAACCTTATTGATAAAAATAACAACTAAAATGATGCTGCAACCAACCAGCATCATGCCCCAAGGCAATGAATTTTGAAAAACGGCTTCCGTAATTGCTGCCATTAACGCTGCCGTAGGTGCAGGTAAGGATTGGCTAACATCCATTCCTGGATGAGGCATTACCCCAGCAATACCATATACACTAAATAAAAGCTGCATTACAGGAGGAATAACCAAAGAAGAAATCACCACACCTAGCAGTAGCATCAATTGCTGCTTCCAAGGAGTTGCTCCCACCAGTTGTCCAACTTTCAAATCCTGAGTATTATCATTTGCAATTGCAGCAATACCTGTAACTACCGAACCAATCATAATAGTAATTGCTTCAGCTGCCTGAATCTGATTCGGACTCAAAGGCAGTGGCAATAAATGATGAAGAGCAACTAATAATAACCAAGCGATAAATAACATTCCTGAAATCACCACCGAACTTCCTGGACTTGCAGTAACACCCACCATTCCAGAAAAATAAGCCGTGATCACTGAAAAGATAAAACCAATAAATAAAACATAAAGTACGCCTAAAAAAACAATGGTTGGTGAATAGTCATTATCTAGTCCTACTTGCTCTAAAGGCAGGACCGATTGAAAGAATAAAAAGAGAATGGCAGCCATCCCTCCTATACCCATAAAAATATAAGGCAGAGGAATGTCCTTATCAGTACGTGGTACTTGCGTATCCATTTTACTTTTGGATATAAATACACGCAGGGAATTATCAATGCTCCGAGAAAGAGGCTTAACTAATTTTAAAAAGGTCCACATTCCTGCAAACAACATGGCCCCTATTCCTAAATAGCGCATTTCACTATTCCATAAGAAGGTAGCCGCCTTTGCTGCTGGATAATGCTTGATAATCTCCGGGTAATAAGTGCTTAAAATGGGCATAGCAATAACCCACGACAGGACCGCACCTAAAAAAATACTCACTGCCATATCATGGCCAACAAGATAACCCGCCCCAATCATTGTTGCTGAAAATCCAGCACCCATACCGAACAAAGTGCGCTTTGTTACAAACCAATAACTCCAACTATTGGCAACCACCTTAAAACCTGTTTGTAATAACTCAATGACACCACCAATAGTACCACCAAGTAAAATATCTTTAATACCGGAGCGTTCCTCTGAAGATTTTAATACTTCTGCAATTGCCCTACCTTCAGGAAATTTTAAGTTACGGTCATTAACAAGAATTCGTCGTAATGGAATTGAAAATAAAACACCTAATATCCCACCACATATTGCGATAAAAAAATTGGTTATATAATCAAAGTGGTTCCAATAACCAATAATAATTAATGCAGGAATTGTATAAACAATTCCTCCAGCTACAGCCTCACCCGCTGAAGCTGCCGTTTGCACTGCATTATTTTCAAGAATGGTCGATCTTTTAAAAAATCTTAAAATCCCCATAGAAATAATAGCTGCAGGTATTGAGGCTGATGTTAAAATACCTAATTTTAACGCAAGATATGCATTTGACATGGCTAATAACATCGTCAATATTATAGCCAAAATAATCACACGCAAAGTTAATTCAGCTACTTTCTTATCGGTAGCTATAAAAGGAGTATCAGTCATTAAGGCTTTTTCCAAACAGTATTCAATAGCTCTGGTTTCACTAAACGTGACATTGCAGATAAAGGAATTAAGACAGTTTGCGCTCCGTAAACATAAGCCGCAACCTGATAACTATCAAAGATAATTGCTAGACCGTGTGGCGTGAATAACCAATTATGATAATTTTCAGCAATTGGTTTTGTACCCTCTTGAATCCATTGTGCATCAGAAATATTTTTCGCACTAATCTTTTTATTGCTGATTTTAGAAATAGGTTTTAAATAATCTGCACCAGGAACAAATAAATCTGCAAGCTTCACTTGACGACCATTAATAAAATTCAATACGGACACAGTGTTTAAAGGATGTACTGCACCGCGATGATAAATAGAGACGTTAAAACGTATGCTTAATGCATTATTTTGCTGATAAGCAATAGAGTAAATAATGTTTAAACCTGACTTGCCAGAAACATCAGCACCAACATCATCTTCTTTTGCAATTTCACTGTAAAAATTTTTCTCTGTATATTCGATAAAATCCTTCACCACAGTATTCACATTGGCATCTTTAAAACCTTGTGGGTAATTAACGTCAAGAATATAATTTGCGGTTTCTTTCTTTAATGCAACAGGAGTAACAGCCTGTACGGTAAGCGCACAAACAATAAGACATACAGATAAAATAGTTTTAAATTGATTCATCATTTTCTAATTTCCCAATACAAAATCATTCATTAAATCCATTCCCCAGCAATCATCGTTTGATGCGCTAAAGGATAGGCAAAATAATAACAAAGAGCAGCACTCTCACTTATCGACCATAATACCAAATCTGCAACCATTCCTGGAGCAATATGTCCTATTTTTTCATGAAGACCTAATGCTCTTGCGGCATTACTGGTTACCCCTGCAAGTACTTCAGGTATACTCAAACCAAAAAGCTGACAAGCCATGCTCATCATCAAACGCAAAGAAGCCGTAGGAGATGAACCTGGATTACAATCTGTAGCAACAGCCATTTTTACGCCAATGTTTCGTAATAACTCTATTGGAGGTTTCTGTTTTTCGCGAAGAAAATAATAAGCTCCGGGTAATAATACCGCGATCGTATTTGCTTTAGCCATTGCTGTGGCATTTTTTTCATCAATAAATTCCAAATGCTCACATGACAAAGCTCCAAATTGCGCAGCTAGCTTACTTGCACCAAGATTTGATAACTGTTCAGCATGACATTTAATTGGTAAATTAAAATCTTGTGCCACCCGAAAAATTTGCTCTGTTTGCAGTAAAGAAAAAGCAATGCTTTCACAAAAAACATCTACAGCATCAACTAAATCACTTTCTTTTAAAACTGGCAATAATTCCTGACAAAGAAAATCAACATAAGCTTGGCTATTCCCCTTAAACTCAGGGCCGACAGCATGCGCACCTAAAAAAGTCTTTTGTACTCTTAACCCAGTCATTTCGCCAAGACGCTTAGCTACACGCAGCATTTTTAATTCATTAGGTAAATCCAGACCATAGCCTGATTTAATTTCAACGGCTGTAACCCCTTCATTTTTTAAAGCTAATATTCGCGGTAAGGATTGTTCGATAAGCTCTTCATCGGATGCAACACGCGTTTGCTGCACTGTAGAAAGGATACCACCACCAGCTTTAGCAATTTCAGCATAACTCACTCCTGCCAGCTTCATTTGAAATTCGTGGGCACGATTTCCAGCATAAACTAAATGAGTATGGCAATCGATTAGGCCCGGAGTAATTAACCGCCCCTGACAATCTTGTTTCTCTTTACTATCAAGATATATTTTGGGTAAGGCCGACTGCTCGCCTGTCCAAATAATAAGGCCGTTGCTAATCACAATCGCTTGTTGTTGCAATGGATTTCCCAAAGCATCAATAGTTGTTGCATTGAGTAATAATTTATCGCAGGTAGCCACTAAAAATCCCAGTGCAATACTTGATGTGGTGGTTTTAACCAAGATGAATGGTGCTTATTATCATAAATATCCCATTCTTTAGAAATGAACGTGCTTGTATCAACATCAAGCAATAACCAGGTTAAAAATAAAGCGACAATATCAGGTGAAATCAACCGCCCATGCTCTTTTAAACGCTGATAAAAATTACTTTTATCATCATCAGGATTTTCATGACTACGCGCTAATTCTTGCATGTGAGTATCAATAATCCCAGGCATTACACTGGCAAATGCAACTGACTTTGATTCCAACTGCCAACACTTGGTTAACATCGCCAGGGCCGCCTTAGTGACGCAATAAGCCCCCCATCCTTTCATAGCAAAGTAAGCAGCCCCTGAACCAATATTTAAAACACGTCCCAAGGTTAATTTTTCATAGAGCATTTGTGGTAAATACAAAGCGGCATTTAAATTAGTATTTAATGCATTTTGCCATTCGTCAGCTGGTACATCATGTAAGGTCACTAACGGCTGCAAAGTACCGGCATTATTAATTAAAGCATCGATATGAGATACATTATTTAAATGATTTTTGATGGTATTTAAACCTTCGGTACTGGCAACATCTGCTTGCAAGTAGTTAATATTAGCGCCACCAAATGCTACTGTTTCTCGCAATAACTGCTCACGACGCCCAATGATTAATACTTTTTTACCACGTTCAACTAGTGATAAGGCTAATGCTCGTCCTATCCCACTTCCACCACCAGTAATTATAAACACAATATCCTCTGTATCATTAAAATAAGTTAATTGATAATACCAGACATTGGCCCAAGTTGGCATAATTTAATTACAATAACGAGGTACATGACCAACATTCTGTCATACATGAAATTACGATAATACCCTCATAATTTTATTATGGACGAAATTTTCTTTTTCTCTCTATAGTAAGTTATTATAAGCTCAATAAGTTTCAGAAAAAGCATTGCAACAGGAGTCATTGAATGTTCGATAATCTTTCTAATTACCGACCCGCTAAGAAAGAACTATGGCAAGGTAGAAAAGATACAGCAAGTGCAGAGCGTTTTTTTGAAAAAATTACTTTTCCAACACAACCAACTGAATTAATCAGTAAAGATAAAAAGACGATTTTTCTTGGTTTTGCTAGCGATGCCGGTGTGCAACGAAATCAAGGTAGGCCTGGAGCTAAGTTAGGATCTGATCAAATCAAAACACAATTAGCGAAATTACCCTGCGCTACAAATAAAACTTATTATGATTTAGGAACTATTGTGTGTGAACAAGAGGAACTTGAGTTAGCACAAAGCCAATTTGCCAGTTTGGTCAGCTATTGTCACCAACAAGGGCATCATACTATTGCTTTTGGTGGAGGACATGAGATTGCCTGGGCACATTATCAAGGATTAGCCCCCCACTATCATAAATTAGGTATTATTAACTTTGATGCCCATTTTGATATACGCCCATATCAATCTGGACAACCAGGGAACTCAGGAACCCCTTTTTCCCAAATTGCGCTTTGGTGTGAAGAAAATAAACGACCGTTCGATTATTGTTGTTTAGGCATACAAAAATCAGGCAATACCGCCACTTTATTTCAACATGCTCAAAAATTAAAAGTACGTTACTTAACTGCAGAAAAAATTTATGAACAAAATATGGCATGGAATTTTGCTTTTCTTGATGAATTTATGTTGAATTTGGACCATATATATCTCACTATTTGTTTGGATGTTTTCGCAGAATGCTTTGCTCCTGGTGTCAGTGCGCCTCAACCTTTAGGCTTAACCCCTTGGCAAGTAGTACCACTCTTGAAATACATCATGCAAAGTGGCAAAGTAGTTAGCTTAGATATTGCTGAACTCTCGCCACCTCTGGATCAAGATCAAAAAACAGCCAGACTGGCTGCACTAATTATTGCAGAATTGCTACACACTATTTAAGGAGTTTATTTCATGAAGAACACCATAATTTGGAGTGCACTATTTACTCTAATAAGTACTCAAGTTTATGCGGATCCGGCGCAATCGGTAACTACCACTCCAGCCCCAGCATCTGCACCCACTCCAATTACCTCACCTGTGACCCCACCACCCAATCCTGGCCCCGCACAAGCTCCGGCAGCTCCGGTGATTGATTGCAACTATAAAATTTCTGCGCAAACTAAAAAGGTAGAACAATCAATTCTCTTAACCTGGTCGCAAAATGCGACCATACAAGCGTTTACATTCAATCCAGCAACTATTGATGAACAAATACAAAAACTGCAAGCCTGTTTTACTGAACAAGGTTGGACTGGTTTTAATACAGCATTACAAAAGTCAGGTAATGTTGCTGCGATTAAATCACAAAATCTTCAGGTAAGCAGTCAGATTGATGGGCAAGTGTTAGTGAATGAGGTTAAAGACAATCAGTGGAAATTAACTTTACCTTTGATGGTGGTATATCAAAATGAGAAAGAAAAGGTAAGTCAATTATTAAATGTTGATTTAACGGTAAATCGTAAACCTAATGGTGATTTGGGTATTACACAAATGATAGCTGCTCCAAGAGGAACCGTAACAACTAAAAAACCAGTTCAGGAACCAACTAATCCTGAAAATAAAAATGTAAACCCACCTGCAAATTAAGTTAAGAGCATCATTGTCGTCCCCACGAAAGTGGGGACCCATTTACGGATTACACTGTGCTTCATCCAGGCTACATTCCTTAACCAATGGCAGTGAGAGACTTCAACGAAGTATCTCACCACATAAATTACGCCATCAAAAAGCAGGCGTAGATGATGCTTTCAACCCTATTCAGGTCATAAAACCAGAAGTTTACTCAAAACTATCACTTACCGATGCCCAAGAAATTTATAATGAAAAAATTGATAGATTTCCAATTTATCAAGCTGCTTAGAGGCGGAACTATTGAGATGAAATTACGGTAGTCTTGCCGTTAAAATGAATGAGACAGTATGCAAAATGAAGAATTTGTTGATTGAGATGAACTACCCCATTACAGACTTCAGAATTAATACAATATATTCAAAAAAAGTTAAGCAATATAATATGATGGGTAACTCCCCAGGTATTTAATTGAGCTCACCGGGCTTCCCCTCTCCCCCGCGCGCAGCGTGGGGGAGAGGGGATTAAATAGTGTCGCGAAGCGACTTCATTATTAAAAATAAAGCTTGCAA
>NZ_JASGFU010000061.1:0-14484 GCF_047605385.1 Legionella sp.
ACAGACACTTCTGAAAAACTGGCAACTGTCAGATCAAGTTTGAACTACTACAATTAAAGCATCTATCAATATTTCTCGAAGTTTTTTCTCTTCATTGGCAAGTTTGATTCGCACTTGTTTATACAATGGGGCTGGTACACGCAGAGGGTATGATGCATATTCTACTTTTTCATCCTGAGGTTGCTCCTTTGTATTACGCACTTTTGCGGAATCAAATAATTTTTCAGCTGTTTCAGTTAATAAATAACTACGCTCGCTATGAAGTTCTTCGTTGATATACCCTTTTTCTTCTAATTTTAAAAATGCTAGCCGGGCTGTTGTTTGAGGTTCCTTAAAGCCTGCTTTTTCTAAATCTTCAACAATAAGGTGTTCTTTTACCTGATTTTTCTTATTTTTACGAGCTTTAAAAATGTACTCTAGGATTTTAATTTCTGGGGGATCAAATTGTTTATTCATGCTATACCTCAATAAAAGCAAAGGGGTTTTTCTATTTTTCGTCAAGCTGTAATTTATATCTTTATGTCATTAGCTCGTATGGGAGCAGATACTAAGGATTCCTAAGTATCGTAACTTTGAAAAAACTTAGATTCTCTAAGTATGTTAATTAGATCTATATTTATCAATGGATTCTCCTGTTCCCAAAAGACTCAAAGAGGCCAGATTGGCTGCGAAGCTATCGCATAAGAAATTAGGTATTGCCGCAGGAATGGATGAATTTTCTGCAAGTGCTAGAATGAATCATTATGAAATGGCACGGCATAATCCTGATTATGCTACTTTAAAACGAATCGCAGATATTCTTAAAATACCAACTGCTTATTTTTATGCAGAAGATGATAGTTTAGCTGAATTTATTAAATTATTTGAGAGAATGGATGAGCAGGAAAAAATAATTCTCTTAAAAGATATCAAGGGTTATCTCACTTAAATTCTATAGTATTGTCATTAAATAACTTAGTAAAAATAAATATTTCTTCTGTTTTCTTTATTTATTAAATAGTTAAAAAATTAAAATACTTCCTGCCTATTATTGGGTCTTTTAAATATTCCGTTTCTATGTATAATCCGCTCTGAGCAACGGATGTACGCAATTGCTCATAAGGAAATATAGACGAGTCTGTCTTTTTTCAAAAATTTAGTTTTAAGGAGAAATAAATGGATCTAACTATCGAAATTATTGAAGAATCTGCAAACAGTGTTGAAGTTCTTTGTAACTCTGTTGGCTGTCCTTAGTAATTAGGCTGGGTTTACCTGGCCTCATTATTGTCTTTAAATGAAATCAAATAACGTTATTATAAGAACAGCATTGCCTGAAGATGCGTCTGCATGGGCTGCTATGCTTCTCAAGTTAGATGAAGAGGTTGAATATACAACTTTCCAACCTGGAGAAAGGTCTTCTGATATTAGTAAGTATAGAGACAAGATTACTTCCTCAATAAACTATCCAAAATCAGCTATTTTTTTAGCATTTGATACCCAATCAGAAGCTGACAAGATTGTCGGGTATCTTTCTGTTGAGGCCTATAGAAATAATAGAAAATCTCATGTAGCTACTGTTGGAATAGGTGTTCTTGAATCTTATTCTTCTCAAGGGATTGCAAATCAATTGTTTGCTGAACTGATTGATCATGTAAAAAGAAACAATCTTAGAAGAATAGAGGGTCATGTTGCTCAAAGTAACTATAAGTCCATCGCACTTACTAAGAAATTTGGTTTCATTACCGAAGGGATTAAACGAAACGCTATAAAGATCAATGATGCTTATGAAGATGAGTATTTAATGGTTTTAGAAATTGAAGCTTTACATCATGGACAATAAAACAATACAAACAGCTCTCGCAGCATTAATAACAAATCTTAATGCATTGGAAAATTATGGTGCTTTTCGCGAGCAGATTATTTACGATTTGAATTTAAATACAAATGATATGCAAGTAATTGATAATTTTTATCATGGTAACAAAAGTCGGTTTATTGCCTCCGCTCGTATTTTAAAGAAAAATAGAGGGGATGATATTAAAGCATCCTTACCAATAGTTGTTGGTTTTTTAGATACCCAGAGTTTGGATAATGTTTGGGATAGTTATTTAGATAACCTTACCATTAAAGATACCCCACCTAAAAATCCTTTAGCTGAAAGCATTTGTTTCGCTCTTTTTGCAGAGCAAAGTTCATTATTGGATTATGTCGAGAAACAAATTGTTCGATACGAGAGAATAAGAAATGAAGTGACTTATAAGCATCATGAAAATTTTATTTTTCATGTCCCACGGGCAGTTGATTTAAATGAATTTACGCATTTGGATAGTTGTGTAGCGTATATGCACGAGTGTTATCGAATAGAGGAGTTTGAATATAACATTCCGACTATTATAAACAAAAAAGATAGAACATTTATCAAAGAAAATTGTACTGTTTTATTTTTTAAAAATTTAAAAAAGGAAGGTATTGGAACACTAAGTTTATCAAGGGATGTTAGAGAAATAGTAGAGAAAGTGATTGGCTGTCAGAATTTGTTAGAAGCCTATCGTTTTTTTGAGGAACGACTATCACAAAGTGAGTTTTTGGGATTTTTAAAAAAACTTGAGCAATTAGGTGTTTGGGTTATTCAGCAGAGAGTAGGATAATGTTGTATTCATCAGGAGCAGATTTGGGCGTTGGTATCAGTTATATGAATGCCATTGGGGAACAAATAGAGCAAAACATCGATTTATTTGATTTTATCGAAGCCTATTCAGAAAGGTTTTTTATTAGAGAGCATAACAGTAGGTTAAAACGCCTTATTAGCAATAAGCCATTGGTTTTGCATGGCCTTGATTTGTCTATAGGTACGCCTGAAGCGCTCGATGAATCATATTGTGCCAAGCTAGAAACAGTTATTAATGAAACTAATTGCCATTGGTATAGCGATCACATTAGCTTAACAAAAATTGATAACATAGAAGTTGGACATCTTATGCCAATAAGCTTTAATGAAGAAAATATAGAGCTTATTGTATCCAAAGTTAAATCATTAACCCAGCGTATAGCTTGTCCCTTTTTGCTCGAAAATATTACTTATTATTACACTGTCCCAAACTCATTTATGGATGAGGCGGAATTTCTTTCTAAAATTCTTTCACAAGCAAATTGTGGGATGCTTTTGGACTTGAATAATCTGTATTTAAATTCACTGAATCATAATTATGACCCTTATGACTTTTTGAGCAAGCTTCCCTTAGAACGTGTTGTTGAAATCCATTTAGCAGGTGGTTCGTTTAAAGAAAATATGCATGTTGATACTCATGCTAATGCGATTTCAAAAGAGGTTTGGAAACTTTTTGATTATGTAGCACGTACTGTTCCTTTTCGTGGTGTTGTAATAGAGCGAGATGCCAATTTTGAACCTTTTTCAGACATCATGGAAGAAGTGCAGTTTGCCAGAAGCATTATGCGCAAATATAGAGTAGAACAAGTCAAAGTGATGATGTGATATGTTGATAACCGATTATGAAACTAATGGATATGTACTATTAAAAAATTTTTTTGATAGTGACGAAATAAAATTGTGGGAAACAGGCGCTTCTTATCTTAAAGAGATTCCTGAGATAATTGGTGGGCCCATGAAGTATTTTGAAAAAAGTCAAATTAACGATGAGATTATTCTAAATCGGGTCGAAAAGTTTTGTGATTACTTGCCACTACTTAATGAGCTTGTTCGAGGTGAAAAAATCGGTAGGTTACTTAAAGAGCTTACAGCTAGAAACTATCGACTTTTTAAAGAAAAAATTAATTATAATTTATCCGGCGGGGGTGGGTTTAGACCTCATCAGGATGGGGCAGCATTTAGAAAATTTGTTGATGATGAGCTTATTACTATTATGATTCCAATCCATTTTTCTGACGAAAAAAATGGTTGTTTCAAAGTTTCAAGTCAAAAATACATAAAAGAACTACTACCCCATGCCAATGGTAGTATTGAACTAAATGAATACGATATAAAAAATAGCATGAATTGGCAGGACATAAAAATGAAGCCTGGAGATCTTCTGTGCTTCAGTTCTTATTTAGTTCACCAATCCAAGGATAATTTATCCCAATTAGATAGAAGCTGTTATTTTATTACTTATTCCCCAAATGATTTTGGTGATTTAAGAGATGCTTATTTCACATTTAAGCGAGAAAAATTTCCACCAAGAATAGAGCGTTCATCTGATCAAGATTATGAGCAATGGCGCAAAACATTATCGCGGGAGATTCTTTAATGTTTGCGTTTTTTAATGAGAACAAACTTGACGCATTATTAGCTGACTTTGAAAGACAGTATGCCACTGAACATAGGCTAGCTGAAATGCTTTCCTACGATAAAATTCTACCTAATATTTCATCATTCAATACAGTTCCAGATTGGAGTGAAACAGTTTTCCTTACAAAATCCCAATCTTTAAATATTATTCCATCTTATGTTAATAAACGAGAGGATTATCTGTCTCATGATAACCGCTATTCAGCTATTTTAGTTGAAGAAAAGAAAATTGATGGACACTATAAGTCATTTAGTAATGCCCATCCTATGGCTGCTCTTTTTTGTAACAAATTAATTAAAGCAATCTTGATTGCTGAATTAGATTCATATATCGAAGGAACAACAGCTGATGGCTTAGGCATTGCTCACATTGATTTTAAGGAGCATTTTAATCAAGAAGATTTTAATGAGCTTATTATCCACCAAATTACTCATATGCTGCTTTTTATTGATGATTTCATAGAGCCTCAAGTTGAAGATTCCAAAAAACAACTTCCTGTAAGAACGGCTGCAACACATAAAAGAGGAGGAAATTTCTTCCCTTTATATATTCTTTTCCATAGTTTTTGTGTTGGTATCGAGGTTTTGAATTACCGATTCAATTTTAAAACATTGGAAGCATCAGTAAATTATCACCCAACAACGTCTACGGCAATGCAGCGATGCAAAGAAGGGTTTTTAATTTTAAATGAGCATATTAATCTATTTACCTGGAAAGGAAAGAAGCTATTGAGTTCATATGGTGAATTGCTGCATAAATTAGATTTGGAAATGAGTCATGCTGTTTAATTTAAAAAATATTCAAGCCCACATTAGTAAGGAAACTTATTGCAATCATCCTGGAAGATTAGATGCATTGCCTTTTTTCGATGAGGATGCTTTTTTAAACCCTGACTCAATGAAAACAATAATTCAGGAAAATGGATTTGCAGTTATCAATATGAAAGAAAGAAACGTACTCTCAATATTAAGAGCATTAACGAAAACATTTGGGCAACAAATCAGAGATGTTGGTATTAATAAAAAATATATTGCTCGAGTGGAGGCAGTAACCAATGGAAAGTTTTATATTAATACGGCATTTTCGCAGCCACTTCACAGTGATGAAGGATACCGTACAGTCTTTCCCAGATTTGTTTCACTTTATTGCGTCAAGTCCTCATTAAAAGGGGGCGCTAGTACTATTATAAAAGTTACTGAGTTGTTGGCTGGTTTACGTACGGTATTTAAAGAACATGTGGAAAATTTATTCTGTCCTGACTTTATTCAAATAGATACTGCTTCTGGGAAAGTTAATAAGCAATTATTATTTCATATGGGTAATGGCATGATTGGTATGTCCTATTCTCCCATTCTACGTGGCTTAGAAACAAATGAGCTTGGGTACGAGATGATTTCATGGATTAATAAATTTATTCATGAGCCTGCAAATCAATACCGATTCACTCTAAAGGAAAATGATTTACTTATGATGGATAATTGTCAGGTATTGCATGGTAGAACAGCATTCAATAAACAGGATGATAGACTATTACTTCGATTCTGGAATGAGTCGATATCACAATGAACATGTCTTTAATCAAAATTTTTTTAGATAACATAAAAAAGCAAAAACTTGGTTTTATGCTGTTAATTGTTACTTCAGTTTTTAGTGCTATCCAACAATGCGTCACCCCCTGGGCTATTCGCTATATTTTGAATATTTGTGCATCCGTAAAGTATGAGCAAATAGGGGTTACTCATGCTGTGATTGTATTTTTAATAATTTTTCTTGTATCAGAAGTGGTTATTAGAAGTCAGGGCTTTTTTGTGGCGATTGTTTTACCTAAGTTTAAGAAAAATATTAAAAGCCAACTGATAGGTAGTTTACTTAAAAAAAATTATGCTTATTTCTTAGAAATAATGCCAGGCAGTTTAACTCAGAAGGTTAATGATTTTGCTTCATCTTCAGAAAGAATAATACAAATTGTTTTTTATAATTTTTTTCCTATCTTTCTTTCTGTATTGCTGGCTGCAGTGTTTCTATATTCAATTGAACCATTCTATTCCTTTTTTATTATTACATGGTTCTCAATTCACTTTTTAACTACGTGGTATCGATTAAAAAACTCACTTAAAGTCGTTCAACAACATAACAAGATTCATTCCTTTATCTCAGGCACTCTTTGCGAGCTAATTAGCAGAATATCCTCTATTAAGATTCATGTAGGTGAAAAGTACGAATTAAAAAATTTAGATACACACTTATCTTCTGAAAAATCAGCGTTAAGAAAGGCACAGTTTTTTTTTGAAAAAATAAAAATAGTCCAAAGTTTATTTTCCTTAATTTTTATTATTGCTTTAGTCATTCATCAGGTAAGTGGTTTTAATAAAGGCTATTATTCGATAGGGGATTTCATTTTTGTTGCTTTTGTAACTTTCAATTTAATTAATTATGTCTGGTTTAGTTCTTTTCAGCTTACTATTTTCGCACGAGAGTTGGGCACAATAAGAGAAGCTTCTGACCATTTAGCTAAAGGACAAGATGATTCCAGCACTTTATGTTCAGAGCCACATGTAACTCCTATTATTGAGCCAAATCTTAGAGTAAAAAATCTTAGCTATATGTTTTTATCAGAAATCAAAGCTATTGAGGATTTATCATTAGAAATTGATTTTGGTGAAAAAATCTTAATGCAAGGTAGATCAGGAATAGGAAAATCAACATTCGCAAAACTTTTAGTGGGTTTACACACGGAATTTAAAGGGCAAATCACTATTGGGGATAGGGCGTTAAACCAATTTTCACGAGCCGATCTTAATAAATTAGTTATTTTAGTAGAGCAAAATCCACTTCTTTTTAATAGAACCATACGAGAAAACATTTGCTATAGTAATACAGATTATTCCGAATCTGAGTTAAGTGAGGTATTAAATATCTCTTGTTGCTATGAATTTATCAGTGCATTGCCTCAAGGCCTAGACACAAAGTTAGGGGAGCAAGGGATCTCTTTATCAGGAGGTCAAATACAAAGAATTGCAATAGCTCGTGCGTTATTGTGTAAGCCTAAAATTCTTATTTTAGATGAATCAACCTCTGGATTAGACAAAGATCTTGAAAGAAAGGTTTTGAGTAACCTAGTTGCTTTAAAAGAACAAACCTTAATTGTCATTACCCATTCTAGAGATATTCAGTCAATTATTCCTAAGACCATATCTTTTTCCTCACAAGAGCCTTATAAAAAATTTTATAATGAAGGTGTACTAACATGTTAGAACTGACTCAGTTAAATAAGAACTATTTTAATCATCAGTTCCTTAAGTTTCGAACCCAATATTATTTTAATGAAACCAAAGAATTGATTGCCAGACATAAACTATTAACAGCCTTTATTATCTGTTTATTGGCACCAGGGGTAAAAAATATTCAAGCGATTGGCATTCCTTTTTATGCGCTTATTGATCCATCCATTACCTTTAAAGCGAAGTTTATTTATTTGGTTACATTACTTTTCTTTTTGTTAAGCCTGACTAAAGCACAATCTTCTTTTATAAAAGGCGGGGCATTTAGAGAATATCTGCATACCTTATATATTCCTCTGCGCGTTCATAAGGCAGTAGATTTTATTATCCTTTTATTCTCTTTAAATATTGTTTGGCTGGCTATTTTCTTTGGAGGAGCCAATATTCTCCATACTGAAGATTATTTATTTCAGGCCTCGCAATATTGTCTCTATGCATCTACTGTATTTGTACTATGTACGCTGCTACTAAATTTTCTTTATAAAAAAATAGCTAAAGCCATCATGGTTTTCTTTATGCTTCTTTTAATCATTGTTATTTCAAAGCAGGGTAACTGGTTATTAAATTTTGGAGTAGGGCTAAGCGTTTTCTTGCTGTGTGGCATTATTCTGGCAACAGTACAACCTCATCTAGTTAAGCAAAAATATTCATTTAAAATCCCGTCCTTGGATGTATTGAATGGCTTAAAAAGTCTCAGCTATTTAAAAAATATTTTTATTATTCAATTAGCTGTTTTAAGAAAGAATAAAATTTCGTTTTTAATTCGATTTACTCTGTGTTTTGTCATATCGCTGCTTATCTTGCAAGTATTAAACTCTCAGGAAATAGTGGATAACCGACAAGGGCTTATTCTTGTTTTGACAGGGTTGCAAGCTTATATCTTATCGACGTTATTTACTCTTTTTGAAAAAGAAAAATTAGAACACACATTATTCCACGGCATATTTCCTTATGAGAAACAAGCTCAATCCATAAAAGAGATAATACTCATTTGGGTAGGATTGATGTTGGCATTAATGCCAGTGTTTTTATTTTGTATTTTTAGTTTAAAAAATTACTGTTTATTGGCTTTAATTATCTTCGCAATGAACGCTGTTGTACTTGCAGTCAACAGAATTCTTTACGCGTTATCTTTGCGATTCTGCTTGTTTAGCTCTTTGCTAAATACTGTGGGCGGTTGTGTTGTCCAATATATCTTTCTGGGAGCATACTATGGCTAGTAGCATACAATTACAGAAGATTAATAAGGCTTTTGCTAATAAAGTCTTATTTTTAAATCTTTCCTATACTTTTCAGCAACAGGCTTATCATATTATAGGTAAAAACGGCACTGGAAAGTCGACGCTTTTACGTTTGCTGGTTGGCTTAGATATTCCCGATTCAGGTTCAATCATTTTAAATGATCACTATTTAATAAGCGATAATAGTGTTAATGCTAAAAATTTGTTTTATGTTCCAGATGATTTAGCGGTTTATTCTTTTCTAACAGGAAAAGAGCTCTTATCCTGGCTTGCAAAAGCAAGAACAAATAACATTGATGAAATGAATCAAATTCTTGAGCGGTTGGAATTGCAACCGCATTTAAATACTCGCATTTCTGATATGTCCTTCGGCACCAAAAAAAAATTTCTTCTAAGCTCCGCTTTAATAGGTCAACCCAATTTTATTATTTTAGATGAGCCATTAAATGGCCTGGATAAAAAGTCACAGCAAGCACTATTAATGCTCTTACAAGAAAAAGTAATTCATTGTGGCATTATTTTAACAACTCATCATGATGCTCATCTGGACTTATTAGATCCTATAAAGATTGAATTAATAGAGCATCATTTAGTTGATAAATGTGAGAGTTTGGTTGTATGAAAGCATTAATAGTGGCTCATCCTGATGATGAAATCATATGGTTCTCACCTCAAGATTTTGATCTTATTGTCATTGCTTTTTTAGCTCGTCATGATAAGCCCTATGCAGAATACTGTAGAAAATTAGCTATAGAGGCACATCCATTAAAAGACCGTATTGTTTTACTCGGTATTGAAGAGTCAGGATTTTGGAAGGATGGCAAACGACAGCTTGAGTTTCAAAAATCTGAACAGGCACTTTGTGATGCTTTAGAAAGTTTGGAAAAACAATTCGTGATCACTGAAATATATACGCACAATGCAGAAGGTGAATATGGACATGATGATCACATTTTAGTTAATAAATTAGTTTCTATGCTATTTCATGAGGTAAGGATTTTTTCTCCACTTTGCAATGATCGAATTAAGGATGCGAAAAATGTAATAACAGTTCAAAATGATCTTAATTTTTATTCCAAGGTTAAAGACATATACATTAAGAATCGTGCCTGGACTTGGAAAAGTGATTATCTTCCCCCAGTAAATCTTTATTATGCACTTAATCCAGGTATTTGAATGATTACTGTTAAAATAGCATCAATACCGGAACGGATATCTCAACTAGAAGCAACAATTGAAAGTTTTTTAAAGAAAGTTAATAGGATCCAAGTTTATCTTAATAACTATAGCCCTATCCCTTCGTTTTTAAACCATAGGAAAATTTGTGTATTTACTAGTCAGGAATACGGAGATATAGGCGACATCGGAAAATTTTACCAAATTGAACAGCAAAATGGTTATATCTTAACCATCGATGATGATTTAATTTATCCACCAGATTATGTTGATTCTATGATAAGAAAAATTGATTTCTATAAGAGGGAGGCTTTAATTTGTGTGCATGGAAACATTTTGCCTAAACAAAAATTGGTTTCTTATTATAAGGATAAACAAGGGGTTCATTTTGAAAAAGAACTTGAAAAAGACATTAGAGTTGATATTCCTGGTACCGGTACCCTAGGATTTCATACTGACAATATTAAAATTTCTCAACAAACATTCTTATCTCCCAATATGACTGACATATGGCTAGGTGTTTATGCAAAACAAAACAATATTCCTATTATTTCTGTGGAAAGGTCAAATGATTGGATTATTCAGGCGCGCGGGGAGGCGTTTCACAGGTCAATTTATCAAGCCTCATTTCAAAGGGATTCATACCAGACCCAAATAGTTAATAATATATTTTTTTATGGATTTATTGCAGATCACTTGGGTATGGTTGTATGACATGTAGAAAAAAGCATGTTAATTAATTTTATAAGGTGTAAAAATGCATGAATATGAGCTAAAACATTTACAACAACAGTTAGATAGATTAAATAATGACGTATCGAAACAAAAGACCAGTAATTTTATTTGGTTAATAATATTGAGCAACCTTTTATTTGTATTCTTTGTTGCTCACGTTGGCCTGAAGCGTGATGTAAATGGGATTATCAAAAATACGGAATTAAAAACATGTTTGAGCTCTTCAAACGATAAACCATCCAATTAAAACCAGCAAATTTTGTAGAGGAGGCTTTAATCTCCTCATATTTCCTACTTCGAATAATCTTTCAATTGATTTTGAAAGTGTAAGAGCTCTATATTAATATTTTCCAATTCTTCTTTTTGGTGGACTAAAAATTCTGATTGCTGCTTCAAACTTTTTGAGATTCCGGTGAATTTATTTTGGATTGATGTGTTCCCCAAGAAATGTGATGCTTCCGATTGGCCTAAAGCCTCGTGAACATCGTTTAATAGTTGGCTTAATTGATTTGCAGTTTCAGTTAGCTGTTGATTATACGAAATTGCTTTAATGTTCTGGTTTTTAATATGGGTTGCCGCGGCGGTAATTTTCCCCCAGCTTCCTTCTACAGTTATACTATCTGATTTCCAAATAACAAAAGAATATGCAAAACCAAGAGTAGCGAGAGCTGAAATTAAACTTGCTATAGGAATCACTAGTACCCATAACATGCCATTATTCATTTTATCAAAGAACGTTTTTAACACGATCAAAACTCCCTGTAACTTAATTACCTTTCGATCCCTATTACTAGTCAAAGAATACTATTTAATTTGGTTATCCCTTGGGTTATCCCCGAAAGAATATTCTAAGATAAAACCTTCATAAAGATTTCTTAACTCATTGATTTTACTGGCGTCCCGGAGAGGATTCGAACCTCCGACCTGCCCCTTAGGAGGGGGATTTAATAAAAATCTCAGTATATCACTATGTATTTCTATGCAAATAAGATCCTTTAAAATAAAGGGTTTATAAAAAATTTCATTGCATGGAAATACATTATCATGCTTCTTTTTATAAATAAATTGCACCCTATATGCACCCTTATTGAAAAAGGATATACTTTATAAGTTTTATTTGGAAGGTGATTTAAGAAAGAAATCACTTTCAAAGTGATTTTATGAAATATGTAGAAATAAGGCCATTTAAATCTGCGACAAATCATCGCAGAAATCCCCTTTAGCTGGACTTTGCCACAAAAAATTAGTATATTTTGTGGCAAATGGAGGGTTAAATCATGACAGAGTCTATTGTAACTGCTGTAAAAAATAGAATTATCGAACATGGTAGAGGGTGGTGTTTTACGCCTAAACATTTTCTTGATTTGGATAGTGATACTGGCGTACGAAGTGCTTTGTCACGTCTTCAACAGGCTAAAATGATTCGACGTCTAGCCCAAGGTATATATGATTATCCTCGTGAACATCAAGTGTTAGGCCTATTACCACCTAAAGCAGAGGAAGTGGCAAAAGCAATTGCAGAAAAAAATGGTATTCAGTTTCAGCCAACGGGGGCTTACGCGTCAAACCTCATTGGTTTATCAGAGCAAGTTCCCGGGCGAATTGTCTTTTTAACAAATGGCCCATCAAAGAAAATTAAAATAGGGAATCAAGAAATCTTGTTTAGAACAACAACAGAAAAAAATATGTATGCTGCTGATACTAAGGTTGGCCTCGTAATTCAAGCATTTAAAAATCTTGGAAAAGAAAATATCGATACTATTGCTCAGGCTAGAACACGAAAGTTTCTTGACGGTACAAGTAGGGATGAGCTTGTAAAGAATTTAAAATATGCGCCGGTTTGGATTCGCACGCTTATTTTTAATATTATGGGAGACATAATATGACTCAGCTACATCTATTGTCTGTAATTGAGCGCGAGGCATTCTTTGACGCAACAGTGGCTGAGTCAAGAATTCCTTTTGAAATTATTGAAAAGGACTTCTGGGTTGTATGGATATTGGAGCGACTGTTTTCGCTTCCTAATTTAAAAGATCATCTAACATTCAAGGGCGGAACTTCCCTGTCAAAGGTTTATGGTGTGATTCAGCGGTTTTCTGAAGATGTTGATTTATCAATTGAAAAGGAATTTTTTGGATTTGATAAGCTTAATGATCCGGAAAAAGCAGTATCTAAAAAAAAGCAACGGGCTATGTTAGCTGATCTTGCCGTTGCTTGCTCTGGTTATATTCAGAACAAATTAATTACAACATTAAGAACTGCTATATTTGAAAAGCTAGAGACACTAGAAGGTTGGCGCCTTGAAATAGATCCTGATGATCCTGATGGTCAAACGCTGCAATTCGAATATCCTAGTACCATAAAAAAGGATTCTTATATTCGTCCTTCCGTAAAAATCGAACTAGGTGCTCGCTCTGAACATTGGCCGGTGAACAAACATAAAATCCAAAGCTATGTGAAGAATATACTTAAAGAGAAAGTTGAGGAGCCAGAAGTTTGGGTCAAGGTTCTTGAGGCAAAACGCACCTTTTGGGAGAAGGCTACTATTCTTCACCAATATGCTCACTTACCACATGATAAAAAATTACCACCACGAATTTCCAGGCATTATTATGACTTTTTTTGCCTTTTAAACTCCCCAATTAAAGTGCATGCTCTTGAGGATTGTGCTCTTTTAGACAGAGTAGCTACCCATAAAAGTATCTATTTCGCTTCTGCTTGGGCCAACTATGGTGCAGTTCAGAAAGGTAATTTGAAGTTGGTGCCACCACCATACATTTTTGAAAGTCTGGAAAGGGATTATGGTTTAATGAAAGATATGTTTTTTGGAAGTATCCCTGAATGGCCCGCAATATTGAATGTGATTAATGATTTTGAAATGGAATTTAATCAAAAAAATTAAATGAATTTTTAGTTGAGAAGTTAGAACAATGAAAGCCAAGATTAACAACACATTAATAAAAAAGCTGGTTCCTGAAGATAAAGAGTATGAGGTACATGATACTGATTTGAAGGGATTTCTTGTAAGAGTATTTCCTTCTGGAACAATGCGTTATGTTTGCCAATATCAGCGAGGAAAGAAAATAAATATTGGGACTGTTGGAATTATAACTCCAGCTCAAGCGCGTGAGAAAGCAGTTGAAATATTAAATGATTTTAATAAAGGCATTGATCCAAAAGCTAAAAAGGGGGCTAATAAGCCTCAAATCTTACAAGAATTTTTTGAAAATGAATATAAACCTTGGGTTTTATCTCATCATAAAAGAGGAGATAAAACGATCGCCATAATGAATCGCTGTTTTAATAAACTATTTTCAAAGCCTCTCATTGAGATTACTCCATCTCTTATAGAGCAATGGCGTATTAAACGATTAAATGAAGGTATTTCTAATGCGACTCTTAATCGAGATATCGGTGTACTGAAAGCACTGATGATCAAAGCCACTGATTGGGGTTTTATAAAAGAAAGTCCTTTAAAGAATTTAAAATTGTCGAAAATAGATCGTTCTCCTAAAGTAAGGTATTTATCTATAGAGGAAGAGAGTCGTTTGCGTCAGGCCTTATTAGAGCGGGAGAATAAATTAAAACATCTAAGAAAAAATGGAAATCAATGGAGAGAGGAACGAGGTTATTCCTTATTACCTGAGTTTTCAGAAGATGGATTTTGTGATTATTTAATGCCAATGATATTACTATCTATTAATACTGGATTGCGTCATATATGAACCATCTCGTTTTGCAAGTTAATTATAAGATGTTATAGGT
>NZ_JASGFU010000062.1:0-14207 GCF_047605385.1 Legionella sp.
GTTGTAGGTTGGGCCTTGGCCCAACTGGTATCATCATAACCTATTGTTGGGCCAACGCCCAACCTACGATTTTCTTTAACTTAATGACAGAGAGAAAGAGGAAATAGCCTTAAGTTGACGCCATTATGTGAACGATTACCTTTATTATCATTGGATCACTTATGCCACATCTCCTAGAGGCTCCTTTTTATTATTTAAGTTTTAAATGCTCTTTTTTTTCCTCTAGAACTTATCTCTGGAGCTCTGATAAAGCTGGAGAAACAACTGATTTAAGCTACAACTTTCTGAAACAGTTAAAGCAATGCCCTAAAGGCAGTACGCCCACACTATATTTCTGTGAAGATAAAAAAATAACATGGCCGTCAGTGAGGAAGAAAAGATTTAAACTATCTTTAGAAGTTTTTGATGAATTGGACGAACTTGGGCCTTGGCATGGCCATGCCTCGACTATAAGCTTAATATTAACAAAAATCTCTGCATTAATTGGTTGCGATAATGCCGTTGGTATTAATTTTAGAGAAGTATTTCTTGTTCAAGAAGGGGAAACTCCCCCATCCCATTTCCGACCAGGTATAGATATCTGCGTAACAAGCGAAGCAGAATATAAAAAAAAGCGAGATCGGTTTTCTTATCAATTGGGAAAATTTATTTTCAATGAATTTAAATCACCTTTTGAACTCCAAGAAAAATGGCAATCTCCATTAAGTCCTCCTATTACCTGGAGTAACTATCAAACTCCTTTTAAAGACTATTATTATTTTGACTCTGCTTTAGTTTGCCATACCCATTTTTATCAATTTGTTTATAAGACTCCATCTGCTACCATTCCCTCTATTTTTGCATTTATTTCTCCTATATCTATCATCGAATTAGTACCTTTATTGCAATGCTATAAACTAGCTTCGCAACTAGCTTCGAATCAGCAGGAGATGACGCTTGTTTTTAAAGGGAGTCACTACGAGAATGCTCTGGAACGGCAACAACTTTATGACGACTTAACAAAGCTGATTGCACAAAGTGAATGCACCTTTATGGTGCATGTTATTTTAATTACTAAAGATAACCTGGAATTTAATCTACTTGATTTAAAACCTAATACTCAAGAGAAACTAGGACAATTTCAACCTTTAGCACAAGGTGCAGGATATTCTTTATCTTCACCCGAAATTTTAGTGCCTATTTATCGTAATATTCAGACTATAGCTCCTTCTTTTGATGATTGGTTACCCTTTCCCTCTGACACAATCAAAAAACCTCAGATACAAAAATCTCCTGGAGCTTATATTCATGCACAAGAGGTAAGTCAAGGTACAAGAAAATCAAAAACCTTAACTCAAGGACAACTAAAATCTAAAGTCAAATTATCGGTGTCACATCAAGAAACGATAGCACAAACTCAAGTTGTAAATGAACAGGTACAAGAAATCCAGGCTCTAAACCTGGAGCAAGAATTTAATTGCTCTTCTGAGCATAGCACTACTTGGGACTCAAAGACCAATTTGGATGGTTTTTGTCAACAACTAGAGGTTTTTGCCAAAATAAGACTACCTTTAGTAACAAAAGATGAGCATATGCAAAAACAAGGAGGTTATGTGACGCAATTTTATTTAAAAAATCACAGCAGGCGCCATTTCTATGAACAATTAGCCAATAATAAAAACTTTCGCTTGCAAATAGCAGCGAGATTATTTGGTAATGCTTTAATAGAATCTTCAAACGAATCTGACGACTTGGTCAAAATTCAATTACCACATTTGTTTATAGATAATATTGAAAAACTTACTGGTGCAAAATTATGTAATTATATTGAAAGAATACAAGATGGTTTACCGTTAAAGAAATCTTGCATTCAAGAGACATACTTTTATGGACGTACTTTATATGACATTAATAGTTTACCTTTAAATTATAAAGCCATAATTAATCCCCCTCCGCTTTTTTCTAATTTGGCAAGCCATAATACAGATTCAAATGGATTTCAATTTCCTCTAAATTATTTTGCATTGCTGACATACAAGGACCTGGCATCTGTTAAACCAGCAAAACGTAAGGAATTGATACATATTGCAGGGGATTTATTAAAATTATTTCAACCCCACTCTCCATTAAGCTCAGAAGAAATTCATAGTCTGGAAGAGAAATTTTTAGATTTAATGACCTTTTATTTTCCGGATCAGCCCCAGGATCTCATTTGTTTGCACCAATTTATTTCACGTTTTGCTGCCCATAATGAAGATAATTTAAAAATCTTGCTGCAAATAATTATTAGTAAGCATAAAGAGGGAATGAAATTATTTTTTGGATTATTATCTTTTTTAGAGAAACGGGCTCTTTTAGATAATTTTTACAAAATTTATTTTCAATATGCTGTCAGCATTGGATCTGTTGACCAATTATTAAAAGCACCCCATTATGATGTTTTTCTCCAAATCGCCCTTCGAACTCCGACGGGAACATCCATAAAAGAACTACCCATCTTTGAGAAATTCATGCACTCTTTGCTTGTATTTCTAGCAAAAAATGCGATGTCTCTGCACCCTTTTGATGTATCTAAACTAGAAAGTCTTTTTCAGCGTCTTTATTTAAAGTTTTTGTCTTATAGCGGTAATCAAGAAGAAGACGCACAAAAACTAATGAATAATCTCATACAACAATTAATCAATGAAGATGGTTTATGTATTGCCTCATTTACAAATATGGATACATTTTATACAGGACTAGAAGATTTGCTTGATCATGCAATGGAAAAGCATGTTTTAAAAGAACAAATCGAGGAAATTCAAGAAGTTTCGCTATTACCTGCAGATGCTCCTTACGCATGTAAATGGAATGGCTTTAAGTTAATATGTCCTGAAATGCAAATTCATGCTAGTACCATTAACCCCTTAACAAAATCCTATGCCATTTCAAATGCAGAGCTTTTACAAGCAATCAAGGAGCATAAACCAGGAGATGCTTATCTTAAAACTGCATTATTTCGTTATTTAGGCACACAATCATTACGTGAAAACATCGCCTTCTATCGTACATTGTACCAAGCAACCATTCAAACACAAAATGAAACTGCTGTTTATATTTCACAGCTCTTATGCACTTATTATGTTGCAACCTTCACTGGAAATGGGTATTGCCACGATATTAATGAAACAATATTTTCTGAAAATTTTATTGGCTTTTTGAGAAAACATCATTTAAATAAAACCTTATCACCAACCCAGATCTCCACATGTATTAATGATTTTTTCCTACATTTACATCAAATGCCAATTGATAAGCAAAATGGAATACAAAGCTTATGGAGTATTTGGCGGAAAGAAAATATTTCTGCATTTAAAATTGCCAAAACCCCCATCCCGGAAATTTTCTTAAGAAAATTTGCCGCTAAAAAATTAGGGTTTTTCTTATTATCTCAGAAAGAAAATTTGCAAAAGGAACTTCATGCTTTAAATAGCGACCTGATAATTACGAAAGTGCTGATTAATCAATGGCTTACTGAATACAATAGTTTAGAAGAACATAAAAAAATCATCAGGAAGTATTTAAAAACACTATACCCAAGATTAGATATGGGAACTTTGTTGCAAAATATCACCAAAATGGCAAGTTTTTTTGAGTCAATGTCTTCTATTTTTCGCAATAATCCCAAGAGCATGTTGTATTTAGCCATGGACACTCTTATAGAAAACAATGCTGATGTTGATGCTTTTTTGTGCTTGATAGAACTTCTGGCAGCAGGGATGGAAAAACATCCTGCCATGCATAATATGGCTACATCTTTTTTACTTGGTCTGGCAAAAAAACCACAGCTTTTCGCCACCTTACCCCAAGCAAAAATGTTAATAAATGTGCTCATGGAAGCCTACCTAACGATCGAAGTTAAAGAGGGCTCAGCTCTCCTTCTAAATCTCACTGAAACCTTACTACCTCTAGGCATCAATGAGGCTGAACTAGTAATTCCTGTGCTTATCTCAATGGTGAAAAACAATAATGGGTTTCAGTTCCTGAATACTCACTCTTATTTAAATGCACCGCAATTAAAAGAAGCAACAAAGTTCATTCAAAATGTCCAATCCTCATTAGCTTTCGACATTTTGAATTGGTTGTATGAAAAAGATTCAACTTATGATCTTACAGAACTAAATACTACTTTAAACGATAAAACAAGCGAAGAAATTCAATGCTTATTAATGCTGGCTTATACGATTTGCCAATCTACAAACCGAGATATATTGGAAGAATTACAACAGCTGCAAACTAAATCATTAAATGGACTAAAGAAATTAGTACAACTTCACCAGTTATACCGTATCACTACTGAAGAAATTTTAACGCTTTTAAATAGTCCTTCTTTAGACGAAGCTATAGCATTATTTCAACGTCAAAAATATCAAGAAAATCCGCAAAGGTACTACTATGAGCCACAGGTTGTAAAAGCAAAAATCGCACAAATTAGACTGAAATCACATCAAGCAGAAGATGAGTTTCCATTAAGCAATGAAGAGCAAAATAGTATCTGGCATGATTATCAACTTCTAATGTCTTATATGGCAGAAAAGCCAATTAAGGTGGAAGTCTCAGGAATTACTAAAGAATGTACCATCTATAATTTAGAAGAACACGAATTCCCAATCTTATTCAAAACGCTGCAGGAGCAAATTTCTAAAAGAAAAGAAGTCCACCACGATTATTTATTATTGATTGCTTTGAGTGCAGAAGCTCTTTATAGAACTACCAATAAATTTCCGCGCAGCACGCAAATTCTAGCCTTACTCAAGCGTTTGCATTATCTAAACAACTCAATTCATGAAATTAAAACTGGTGAGGGAAAGAGTATTACAGCAGCGATATTCGGCGTTTTGCTTTGTAGCTTAGGGAAAACGACTGATATTGCCACTGAAAATAACCAATTAGCTAAAAAGGCTTTAGAAAAATTTTCTCCATTTTATCAGTATTTAGGAATTCCTCATGGAAAAAATATTATTACGCCCCAAAGCGCTCATTGCGAATATGTTGCAAATGGCATCAATTATTCCACAGCTTCAAACCTGTCTCTTTTCCGAACTCGTATGGCCCTTGAAAAGAAGGCTCTTCCTGAAAATCCTGCTCTGATATGTGATGAGATCGATGCTATATTAACAAATGTCGTTCAATTTCGCTTGGCCGCAACCTTAGACCCCCTGCAAAATGATACGAAATCATGGGCTCAATTATATCAGTTGATTCTTGACTTTGTGCAAGAAAAAGAAATTTATCATAGCAATCCCTGCACTACTCAAGAAGACATTTTTAATTTACGCAACTATTTTATTACCAAAAAAATTAATAAAGATTTTCTTGCTTTTACTAGCCAAATTTCCGATGAGTTACTCGACGTTTTAATTGAATCAGCGATGGTGGCTCACGAGTTGAAAGAAAAGGTAGACTACTATATAGTTGAAACCAAGAAGTCGGGCTCAACACATTATTATGCAGCACCCATCATTTCTAGCACGAAAAGGCCTGATCCCAATGTGAGCTATGCAGAGCATGTGCAACAGCTATTGCATACATTACTTAATAGCCGAAAACCAGCACCTACTTATCCATTCATTATTGAACCTTGTACTAAAACACTGGTGACTACTACAGCCAAAAATTTTTTTGATTATTATCGTATCAATAATGGTCTTATTATTGGACTAACAGGAACTGCTGGATCTTATGTTGAGCTAGCAGAATTTTATGAGCAACAAAACTTAGTAGCGTTTAAGTATCCTACGTTCAACCTCGACCTTTCTGAGGATTTAGGCTTGGTAACCGCTTTTGGAACAGATGACCACTTTAAAAAAGTTTTTGATTGGATTGTAAACCATAAAAAACAAAAATCGGCACAACCTATTTTATTAATCACTCGTTCGCCGCAAGCCACAGAGCAACTGCATCATTTCATAGCCATAAATACTCAATGGAAATTACAATGTTATCACGGTTATGAAGAAGCAGGAAAATCAGAAGAAGATGTGATTTATACCGCGGGCAAAGAGGATTATCTCACCATAGTGAACCAAAGTCTGGGACGAGGGGCTGATTTTGAGCCAGAACACGAAGATGGTTTATTAGTTATTAATACTTGTACTGATCTGACCCCAAGTGATTTACGACAAATACAAGGAAGAGCTGCTCGCAATGGTAAATGTGGGCAGTTCATTTCTATTATTGATGCACAAGCAATTGGGTTACCTTCTGACTCAGAAGAAATATTGACCCAAGCATTTAAAACTCATCAACATAATATCAGTATTAATCAACAGCAAGAACGCTTGAAAATACGCTTATTAGGAGATACTCGCTATCTGATTGTCAATAAATATATTCTTAAGTTTCGTGAAACAGCCGATGCAATTTTGGCACGGCAATTAGGTGAGGGAGCATCTATTGTATCTCATGAAAATTTGCTACGTACTTTAAGCACACTCAATCAACGTATCGAAAAATATCATGCAGACCTATTAGAAAAACATAACGTAATAGATGAAGATGCCAGCAGAGAGTTTTTAGCGATGCTCGTTCAAAATCATCAAGAGATACTCGATCAGTGGTTTCCAGAAAATAAATATAACGAAATACAGTTTATTGAACCTTCAATTCCTCTTGACGCTTTAACTACAGCAATTACGCAACTAAAAGGAACCAGGGTTGAGCAATTAAGTGCTTTAGCCAGTATTTTTCATTGTCAATGGAAAATAGAGGGACATCAGAAAACAATACAAAACTTCCAAATGTTAGATAGCATTATAGAAACATTTGACTCGTATTTAAAAAAGAAATGCAGCTTTAATCAGGCCCTGGGACAAGCTTTAGACAAAAACGAGGTGCTCACTCCCCAAAAAATTGATACTATAATAGTTGAAATAAAGACCAGCATCGATGAAATGCTTAATTATGCTCAAGCGATTCCTGTCATAGGAAATCTCTTACCCATTGAACGTATCAAAAAATTTATTACTAACTACCTAAATACAACCAAAGCCCAAATTAAGGAAAAAAGATGGGATGAGGTGCGACTGCCCGAGATCGACATTTCAGGAGTAAAGGCATGGTTTAATGGAATAAGTACTACTTTAACTATGAGTTCTATAGTTTTTGGTGGCCCCATACCCTTTATTGTAAAAAGCTTTATTCTACCTACCGTACTTGGATGGATAAAAAATAAACTGAAAAAGCAATTTTCCGACTCAGAATCACTCATAGCTCAAATGCTAATCGCTCTTGATGATATTGGTGATGCATTATCGGAAATGATTAAAGCACTTAACGAGTTGTCTGAAGAAAAAGAAAGAACAATGGGTTTCTTTTTAGATAGGTTCAGCCCTCTAGTAAAAAATAAGGCTCTTCTCTTGGCTTTAACAAAATATTTGGAGCTAACCAAACAGCAAGAATATATTCCCTTTGTGCAAGCTATGCCAGCTGTTTTTGATATACTAGAAATATATCGTGATCGCACACTCGACAATCTAGTCACTATTGATACTTTAATAGAATTTTTACAGCAAGCCTCCCATTCAGAGCCTATCTTAAAACTTCTAGAAAACAGCCCCTATAAGGAATGCTTAGAGCAGACTTCCCAATTAGATGCTCATTTCATCTCGCAGATTAGCACTTTTTCTTTGCCTGCGTTCTTTAATTTGCTCAAGGTCATTGCCCATCCTGATTTCTTTACCCTCTTAAATAAACTTCCTGCAGGCACAACTTATGAACAATTGTGTCAATGGCTCGAACATATACCTGAAAATTTATCACCGAACACTCGGCAAGCAATTCAAGAGTTATTAGATTATCAAACCGATCCCGAGCGTATTGCTAAAGAAAATGAACAGGCACTACAAAATTTACGTACCCTATTCAGCTTATCCACAGAGAAGCTTAAAACTGAATTAGATAACTTAAAGCCTCAGATTTTTAAAAACGCAGAAGAAACAACAACGATACTCGAACCTCAAACATCACAAAGCAACTATTTTTCATTAATACATGCCTCAATGTTTTTAATACCTATAACATTACTAATTTGCAGTGTAATCTATCTTTCAATTAGCCTTGCTTTTACCAGTCTCTTTATCTTTGGATGGTTAGCATTTCCTCATATACAAGAGCAAATTTATACATGGCGAAATGCTAAGCATGAACAATCTATGCCTGAGCAAAATCCACTGCATTTGCTTAACAAAAAAACAGAATTGCTCTCCAATCCTAATCAAGAAGCACAAGTCCATAAAGAATCACTTAAGACTGACACGATGGATCTACAAGAGAGTAAGCTCACAATAACTGATTCAATTTACAGTTTTTTTGCTCAAAAGATTTTCAAAAAAACAACTTTGCAACAAGGCCATAACTATAAACAAGATGTCATGGAATCGAGAAGCCCATGACCGAATAGAGACTTTGATGTTACCAAACAAATCTTCAGATATTTAATTAATACCATTCCAAATATGCAAGACCGCATAACTGCGCCATGGACGCCAGCATTGAGACCTTTCTTCAGCTGCTTGTGCACTAATACCTCCTAAGCGATTACGTATAGCGATATCTTCCTTTGGAAAAGCATCAGGCCAGTGTAAGGCGCGCATGGCAATATAATGGGCGGTCCATTGCCCAATGCCTGGTAAGTTAAGTAATTGGTTTATGATTTTCTCAGGATTTACACCGGGCCGTAGATGAAATGTTCCCGTAGTAAAAGCTTGAGCCAAGGCAAGAATACTTCGTGCTCGTGCGCTGATAATCCCTAATTTAGCTATATCATCAATAGTTTTTGCAACAACTTGTTCAGGCTTTGCTGTCAGCAAATAAAGTTCAGGAAAAGGAGTAACAATTGATTCACCTAAAGCTTCAGCGAAACGACAAGCAATGGTAGTTGCTGCTTTGACCGTTATTTGTTGGCCTAAAATGGCACGAATTGCCATCTCAAATCCATCAAAAGCTCCTGGAACACGCATACCAGGATGCCATTCCATGCTATTTTTTAGCTGTTTATCCTGAATTAATTGTGTATATATCAAATCCGGACGGGTATTCAAATCAAATAAATGGCGTAAACGACTTAGCAGTGCAGGTAATACTGGAGTTAAAGTATGGGGTAGCTCCACCAATAATGCATGTTTTTGGGGAATATGTGTTACCTTAAACCATCCTTGGTACTTTCCTAAATCAACAGTACGTGCATAGCTGGATTCAGTGATGTATTCTACTCCTTTAATACTTCTTGCTTTTAAAAAGGCCAACATCTTATCCCCATCATATGGTGGTCTATAACTTAATTGTAAGGTGATGGTTTGTATATCTTGTGCTTTTTTATCTTGAAGAAATGCCTCCTTACGTAAGCGTGAAGGAGGCATTTTATAGTGCTTGCGGAACACTTCATTAAAACGACGCACACTTGTAAAACCACTAGCAAAAACTACTTGAATAATGGGCAATTTAGTATCTGTTAATAATTGTTTTGCCAGTAATAAGCGACGAGTTTGTATTAATTCAATAGGTGACACCCCAAATTCTTGGTGAATAATACGCCGTAATTGTCGCGAACTAAGAGAGAATTGTTGAGCAATTGCTTCCATAGTTCCACCTTCATGAATTAGCCCCTCTTCCATTTGTCTTGCCATTAAATGGGCAATACGTTGAACACCATCCACAGGCGCATTTCCTGGAGCTAATTCAGGACGGCACCGTAAGCAAGGGCGAAAATCTGCTTTTTCTGCTGCCTCAGCGCTGGTAAAAAAATGGCAGTTTTCTCGTTTAGGAGTTCGCGCAGGACAAATTGGCCGGCAGTAAATACCAGTAGATAAAACCCCTACAAAAAATACACCATCAAAGCGGGAATCGTGTGATACAAGTGCATTATAAGCAATATCGCCATCAATCATTTCATTTACTTCACTTTAAAATATTTACTCTTTATTAATTATAGAAATATTCCCTCTTTTTTCTGGCTATTTTCGGACATGGAAGTTTTTTTAATTCTATGTCCGAAAACAGCCAGATATAATTTACAATCAAGCTTATAGTTTTAAAAAGAGCACTATGGGAATAAAATCATGACTTATTATTATAAAAATATGCCCTCCCCTGTAGGCATACTAAAACTCGTGGTTAGTAATAAAGGTTTGGCGGCAATTCTTTGGGAAAATGAAAATCCTAAACGTGTACCTCTTGGACTTTGTCTGGAAGACAATAATTACCCTTTGCTTTTGGAAACAGAAAAACAATTAAATGATTATTTTTCTGGTACAAGAACTCAATTTTCACTAAAACTTGATTTTGGCGGTACCCAATTTCAACAAAAAGTTTGGCACGCTTTAACAAGCATTCCTTTTGGTGAAACACGTTCATACCAACAAATTGCTCAGCAAATCGGACATCCGAAAGCTGTTCGTGCCGTGGGAGCCGCCAATGGTAAAAATCCCATTTCCATTGTTGCCCCTTGTCATCGAGTGATCGGTGCTAATGGTAAACTTACTGGATTTGCCGGCGGCTTAACGATCAAGGCTTATTTATTAAACATGGAGAAGACCAGGAAGTTATAAAAAAGCCGTCACTCAGAAGAGTTTACTGCAAAGTATCCCTTTATATGGCACGAAGGGAAGTATTTACCCTTTCTTCCGGTGATGCGCATGCAGCAATCCAAGTAGAGCCTAAGCGAGAAATAAAGACAATGCTTTCCACCAAAGCATTAATTGGCGCCATGATTGCTAAAGCAAAAGACAAAGAAAGATGCATACTAAGATTCTGTACATTTTCTAACGCATGTCTTGGTTTGCATATGATTACATTAGCAATAGCATCAAGTGCAGAGATAACAGCCTTGAATGCGTGTCCTAATGATCTAAAACCAGAATCAAGCTCAGTAGTTAGAGGAGAAAACAACTGCCCTAGAAAATCCATTACATTTTCATATGGAGAAAAAAAGCGTGAACTTTGGAAATAAGAAGATGAGGGCAGCAAATCCCCATAGCTATTGTATGCTTTTTTAAATCTATCGACCAGTCTCATTTTTGACAAATCATCAGATTCTTTTCCAATAAACCATGAAGAAAGGATCCTGGTTAGCAATTCAATTGACGCAGTCAGAGCACGGACAGGAGCCATTATTGCCGAACAAAAAGCCAGTACAAGATTAGCAGAACATTCTCTTAATGCATCTACTGCATAACCTGGTTTTATAATTAATAAATTACCTACAGCACGTACCGTTGCCCAGAGGGCTCTAGTGGCGTAGTAACAAGCTTTTAATCCATTTACAATTGGTAAATAGCCTACTTTTAGTAACATTTCCCAAAATTGCTTACTATTCTCATACGGATTAATAAAGCGTTTAGCTGAAAAATAGCTACTCTCGGGTACTATTTTATCTAACTGTGGTTTCAGTTCTTCAAAAAAACCTGCCATGTTGCCTCTACAATAAATAGTTAAAGGCTAAATTATAACAGAGTATTATTTTTGATCAACAAAAACTCACTTTAAAAGAAATACAAAAGAGACAATTACATAATTAACGCAACAATTCTTTTAACAGTGAAATGAAATCATCTGGAAAAATAAAAAAACATCAATGTAACTTTTTTTTTGAGAAATATCTACTATAGTTTAACTGACCAATAATTAGAATAATAAATCAGGGGATATCATGTTACTACGAAAAACCGTTGTAACCTTATTACTATGTGCCCTCAATATTCACTGTTTCGCTACTGAAGAGCGTGAAATTGCGATTACCATTGATGATTTACCTTTTGTTGGTTCAGGCTCAAGCACTCCAGCCAGTTTAAAAAGAACTCAAGATCGATTTATGGCTCTAGTGAAGGCCTTGGTAGATAATCAAGTTCCTGCGACAGGTTTTGTCATAGGTGAAGCAGTAGCTAAAAATGAATGGGATTTACTGGAAACCTTTCGTAATCAAGGCTTTTCCTTGGGAAATCACACTTATACTCATCGTAGCTTAAATGGCATGAGTGCCGAGAAATACATTGCCGATATTGAACGCGCCGATACCAAATTAGCACCAGTAATGACTGAACCTAAATACTTCCGTTATCCTTATCTTGCTGAAGGCACTGGAGCTAAAAAGCAAAAAGTAATTGAATATTTAGCAGAACATCAATACACCATTGCTCCTGTAACCATTGACAGTAAAGATTATGAATTTAATGCGCGTTTTTACCGTATTCCTTATCATAAAAGAACACAGAATCTTGAGCAATTCAAACAACGTTATTTAGCCTACATTTGGAAACAAACATTAGCTGCTGAACGTGGGGCAAAGAAAGTAGATGGACAACCTGTAAAACAAATTTTATTAATTCATGCCAACTTGCTCAACAGCTTGTGTTTAGATGATATATTACAAATGTATAAGAAGAATGGTTATAAATTTATTAGCTTAGCGGATGCATTAAAAGGAAATACGGCACAACCATTAAATGATCATTCAAATAATCTAAAAGAACAAGTTCCTTCGGAGGCAGCGACACAAGGCACTTTTGATGTCAAACAAATAAAGCCAGCAACTTGAGATAAATTTTTCTCGTTAGAGGAGAAAAATCAATTAACATAAAATAAACACTTAGATTAGATAGCATGTATGTTGGGCTTTGGCCCAACATACTTTTATACTGTTTGAACTAGTTGGATAAGCATTAAATTTTAATGAAATCGCCCTGTATATCTACCGACATATTGAGTTATCTAAGGCACGATAACTCAAATACGTAAAAAACTATTTTCAATATTGTCAGTTTTTCAGCAAAGGCTTAGGCTGATCACTTTCTTTTATATTTTCTTGATTCTCATGCTTCATGTCTTTTAATGCTTTTTTCATATCATTAAAAGAGTTTACTGCCTGTTCTGATTTGTGGCCAAACTTATCCACAGCTAATTTAGAAACATCATTTAACAATCCTTTCACTAAATCAGGATCAAAATTCTTTTTATAACAAGAATCAGCACTAAATTTCTCTGTTCCTTCCTCTATTTCCTTCTTGGGATCAAATTTCGATGACTTTATTACTATAGCATCGAGATCAAACTTCATATGAGGTGTGTTCTCTCCAATCACTTTCACTGCAGTCCATAAATATTCAAGTTGCTCTGCATTCTCACCACTCAAAATGATCGGATTTTTAGCTGATGGTGGCTCTTTTAAACCAGCTAACAACTGAGTTACCATAGCCATGGAATAAACTACTCTACCATTAGGATCAGTCGCTGGAGGAAAAGAAGTCACCGTTAACTTGGTTTTTGGAGCCGCCTCATTAGTAATACGCTCTTCAATAAATCGACCTACTACTTTGTCCTTAATATCGACCGTATGTTCACGAAAATAATTAGGCGCTACTCTATTTACCATTTCATAGGGTGCACTTGTACCATTAGGCTTAGAAACCGTTAAAGAAGCACCTAAACCTTTGGTCTCACTGCCACCTAAATATTTACTTTTTTCCGCCATTGGATAATCAGTGTAAGATATTCTAAATGTTGTAGACACTTGTCTAAGATCTTTAAGGCCTTCTCTTGCTTGTTTTAGAGTTTGGAACATACCTTGATTTTCTTTATTTCCTTGTACCCATCCTTGCATGGAAGTATGGATGCGTAATTCATCCTCGATTATCCGCAAATAACTGATTAACTCCTGTCTATAGATCTCCACTTTCTGCTTATAATTACTATCCGCTAATTGATTATCAGAAGATAAATCTGATAAACGTTTTTTTATTACAGAGCTCTGATTATTCAAGTCAGATGCAAGTATCTTCGCGCTATCCACTAATTTTCTTAAGTGAGGTTCTAATGTTATAGCCTCTGCTTTAGCAGATTCCTGAAATGCAGGGTTAAGCCCTACTACAGGTATTTTGCTTAAATCTTTTAATTGTGTGTTTACTTTGTTTAAACTATTAATCTTTTCTCTAAGGCCTTCTAACTCTTCAAGATTTTTTGTAATTTCGTTAATCGAGGGAGCAAATTTTTCTGAGTTATCCTCTTTCTTAAGAATCTTACTAGAAGTAGCTTTCATTGCTTGTTGTTCTAATCCATGAATTTTCTTTTCAAATTCATTACTCTTTGTATTTAAAATCTTTATCTTTTCTGTTAATCCATTGTTCACATCTAGCAATTCGCTTTTTTCACTCTGGATTTGAACAAGCGCTTTTTGTTGATTACTTACTTCATTCTTT
>NZ_JASGFU010000063.1:0-13910 GCF_047605385.1 Legionella sp.
CTACCGAATAAAATGAAGTCGCTTCGCGACACTATTTAATCCCCCTCACCCTTGAGCCCTCTCCCCCACGCTGCGCGAGGTGGAGAAGGGAAGCCCGGTGAGCTCAATTAAATACCTGGGGAGTTACCAATAGAGACCTTGCTGAGTTTTTGCTACTCAATGCTTAAAACCCCTTATGTTGGTCATCATCATACTAATTTCATATTTATCACAAGCCTCAATAACCATTTGATCTCGACGTGATCCGCCAGGCTGGATAATCGTTTTAATAGACGAATGAGCGATAAGTTCAATACTGTCTTCAAAAGGGAAAAATCCATCAGATGCTAATACTGCATTTTGTAAATCGCAGTCCTTTGCGCGTAACAAAGCATGATTGACGGCATCTACCCTGTTCGTTTGACCAATCCCCATTGATAAGGTAACTCCGTTTTTCACAATAACGATAGCGTTTGACTTCATATGCCGAACCACTTGAAAAGCAAATCGTACATCTGAATACAATGCTTTCTCTGGTTTTTTTAATGTTGGAACAAGGGCTTTTTCAACTTCTAAAATATTAGAATCAGGCGCTTGAATTAAAAACCCATTCAAAGCAGATCGGACCTCCATCGTAGGCTGATGTTTGATAAAAGTTAAAACGCGGCACTTTGATTTTTCTGCAAGAACTTCACGAGCTTCTGGGGTGTAATCAATCGCCGCAATCACTTCAAAAAAATGCGAATTCAAAAAACAGGCTGTTTCTTTATCAACAATTTGATTTAAAACAACAATCCCACCAAATGCACTCTTTTCATCTGCATAAAATGCAAATTCAACTGCCTGTTTAGCGGACAGCCCTAAGGCAACGCCACAAGGGTTGGTATGCTTAATAATCGTGGCTGCGGGGGTGTCAAATTCTGAAATTAATCGTATACCCGCATCAAGATCCAGTAAATTATTGTAAGAAAGAGGCTTACCTTGGATTAGGTTAATATTGGGACACTCATCACGCCAATTATAGAATTGTGCTGCTTGGTGTGGGTTTTCACCATAAGACAAATCAATTGCTTTTTGTAATTGGAAAGATTTTATATTCTCTTCATCACACCAAAGGCTTACCTCACCATCGTATTGTGTAATTTTTGAAAAAGCGCGTGCTGCCATTTTTTTTCTAAATTCTAAATTCGTCTCAATTCCTAATGACTTCAAGGCCTCAATTAAGACAGGATAATCCTTTGCATCACTAACAACTGTGCAATATTGATAATTTTTAGCAGCAGCCCGTATTAAAGCTACTCCGCCAATATCAATGTGTTCAATGTCTTGATATTGTGAGAATGCATACAAATCGACAATTACAAAATCAATGGGTTCGACATTGATTTGTTGAAGCTCTTGCATATGCTTCACATTTTTTCGATCAGCTAAAATTCCACTAAACAATGCTGGATGCAATGTTTTGACTCGTCCATCCAGGACGGGTGAAATATTTAAGTAATCTTCTATCGATAACACCTCAATCTTATTCTCATTTAAAAACGCTGCGGTCCCTTTTGAGGCAATTAACCGTGTATCAAGATTAATCAAAACTCTGGCAACCTCCACTAATCCTTTTTTATTACTGACTGAAATAAACGCTGTTTTCATGACATTTGCCTCTGTTTCAATAGGAGATTGACCTCATTCAAAGAGATTTGTTTTGCGACCAATAACACTAAGAGGTGATACAACAAATCCGCTGCTTCATTTAGCGTCTCGCTTTTATCGCCGCAACTTGCTGCGAGAGCAACCTCAACACCTTCTTCCCCGACCTTTTGTGCAATTCTCTTCAATCCTTGATCAAATAACTGAGTAGTATAATGTTGACTTGGCCGCTCTTGATATCTTGAAAAAATGACCTCCTCAAGATGAAATAAAGCAGCAAATGCCGCAGAATAGGTACCAAAACAACTTGGTTGATTTAAGTGGCAACATGGACCTTTAATTTCAGCTAAAATAAGTAGTGCATCGTCATCACAATCTCTTAATATTTGCACAACTCTAAGTATGTGTCCTGATGTCTCACCTTTCATCCATAACCGTTTTTTTGTGCGACTATAAAATGTCACTTGTCCCGTTTCACAGGTGGCACGGAGTGCCTCTTGATTCATATAACCTAACATTAAAACTTGCCCTGTTTGATTATCCTGAATAATGGCAGGCAAAAGGCCATTGATTTTTTCCCAATCAATATTAGAGGGGTTAAATACTGTCATAATCTCACCACGATTTGTTGTTGCGCTAAAAATCTCTTTAAATCACGAATGGATAATTGTCTGTCGTGAAATATACTTGCAGCCAAGGCACCGTCAACTTGTGCTTCCTTAAATGCATTCAAAAAATCTTGTGGCTTACCTGCACCACCAGAAGCAATTAAAGGCGTATGGGTTAACTGCCGAACCTTCTTTAACTGAGCAAGGTCGTAGCCATTTTTTACACCATCTTGATTCATACAATTCAATACAATTTCGCCTCCACCTAATGCTTGTATTTCTTGTACCCATTCCATGGTTTTCCGACCAGTTTTTTGTGTCTTCACTTCTGAACCCGTGTATTGATAGACCTCATAATCATCATTATTTTTAAAACTATCGATGCCCACAACAATCGACTGGCTGCCAAATTCTTGAGCCAATTCTTGAATTAATTGCGGCCTTTCTAATGCAGGAGAATTAATGGAAATTTTATCTGCTCCAGCTTTAAATACTGATTTTGCATCTGAAACTGACCTAATGCCGCCTGCGACACAAAATGGGATATCGAGCAATTGAGAAACCTGTGTCACCCAATTTTTATCAACCATTCTGTTTTCGCTACTGGCCGTAATATCATAAAAAACCAATTCATCTGCACCTTGGTCTCTATAAAAAACTGCGTGTTCTTCAATGCTTCCAAGATCACGATGATTACGAAATTGAACCCCTTTAACAACACGGCCATCTTTGACATCTAAACAAGGAATAATACGAACGCTTAACATGATAATGCCTCTGATAAATCAAATTTTTTCTCATACAATGCCCGCCCCATAATGGCACCAGAAACATTGATATCTTTAAGGCGACGAACATCATCAAGTTGGCTAATACCGCCCGAGGCCTGAATATTAATTTCTGGGAATTGCACTATCATCTGCTGATATAAGTCAATATTGGGTCCATTTAGAGCGCCATCACGGCCAATATCAGTGCAAAGAATATGTTTAGCACCTAGGCTTAAAAAACGTGGAACGATGTCAAACAAAGCAATATCACTCAAATTTTGCCAAGCTTGCGTCATCACAATTGGTGTGATCCCGTCAAAATTAATATCAAATGCTAAGGCAATTCGTTCAGCCCCATATTTTTTTAGCCAAGTTTCAACCAGTTGGGGTGACGTACAAGCCAAACTACCAATAACAACACGACGAGCACCCGCTTCAAAATAAGCATCAATTTGAGCCTCTGTCCGAATGCCGCCACCTACTTGAATATTGATAGGAATAAGTCTTAACAATTCTTTGATAAGGGATGCTTGATTTTCATCAGGATTTTTAGCACCGTCCAAATCAACTAGATGTAACCAAGTAGCCCCTTTATCTAAAAATTGTTTCGCTATTTCATAAGGTGAATCACTATAAATGGTTTCGCATGCATAATTACCTTGGTATAAGCGCACACACTTCCCATCACGAATATCAATAGCAGGGTAAATAATCATACGATTTGCTCCAAAAAATTTTTTAATATTTGACTACCTATTGCCCCTGATCGCTCTGGGTGAAACTGCACGCCCATAAAGTTGCGGTGTTGTATGGCGGCAGAAAAAGAAGAACCATAATCTGTTTTTGCGATGGTATTGTGGGATACAGGTACAGCAAAATTATGGACATAATAAACATAAGCGTCTTGCGGAATATCTCGCATCAACACTGAAGAAGCACAAATTTCAATCGTATTCCAACCCATATGAGGCAAACAAAGATTGGCAATAAACGGTAGCTTTTTAACGGTTCCGTCCAAAAGGCCTAAGCAGGCCGTTGATCCTTCTTCTGAAAATTCAAATAAAACTTGCATGCCCACGCAAATTCCAAGAACGGGTTTAGTTGTTGCCTTCAATACCTTCACTAGTCCCAAAGTATTTAACCGATTCATGACCGTTTTGGCTTCCCCAACACCTGGTAAAATGATATGACTGGCTTGTTCAATATCTTGTATTGCACTGCTGACTATCACATCCTTACCTAAACGTGCTATAGCACTTGTAATCGATATCAAATTAGCCCCACCGCTATCAACAATAACAATCATAAAATCCCCTTAGTACTCGGAATACCAATACCATCGCATTGTTTTGCATCGTGAAATGCCCGACCAAATCCCTTAAATAGACTCTCAACTTGATGATGTGCGTTGCTTCCACGCATTCTTAAGTACAGTGTTGCCTTTAATGCATGAGCCAATGATTGAAAGAAGTGAGATACCATTTCCGTTGGCAGATCACCCACTCGTTCTCGAGAAAATTCCCCATCATAAATAAAATAAGGACGCCCGCTTACTTCAACAATAGCTTCATCCACCTGTATCATCGTTTCAGAAGTTTTTCGCTGAAAGCTCGCCACACGATTCTTATCCTCGATTTGTGCGACAATAGATGACCAACCATTCCGTTCTTTATGATATAAAAAACCCTTAAGCCTCATTTTTTCAGCCAACAAGCAGTCTGTTTCTCTATCGCCAATGACATACGAACGCTGACGATCAAGATCTGGCATTGCTAAATAATCGAGCACCAAACCTAAATTAGGTTTTCTACATTCACAGCCGTCAGATTCCCAATGTGGACAAATGTGAATCGCATCAAAAGTAATCCCTTGAGAATTCAAAAGGCTCAACAATTTTTCCTGAACAGAATCAAATTGAACTTGTGGATACTGATTACTCCCTAAACCATCTTGATTACTCAGCATCACAAAACGATACCCCAGTGACTTGAGTCGTAATAGGGCAGGAATTACTCCTGGCTCTAACTCTAATTTTTCTAATGAATCAATTTGTTTATCTGCAGGTTCATCAATAAGAGTGCCATCTCTATCAATAAATAGAATTTTTTGTTTAAGCATTAGAAAGTACCTCTTTTAAACGTTTATTTTCTTGCAATGTGCCTATAGTGATACGTACACAATTTTGAAGACCATGAAGATTAACTCGCGAGCGAATAATGATTTCATGCGCCTTACATGTATCCATCCACGCTGATGCATCGTTTACTTTAACGAGTAAAAAATTAGCTTGTGATGGATACACACACTTTACTGAAGAAAGAATAATTAGGAATTCCTGCAACTTACTCCTCTCTCTTCTGATACTTTGAATTTGAGAATGTACCATTGCTTGATTTTCTATAGATAACGCATTCATTGCTGCTCGCTCTACTGGGACTGGAATTGGATAGGGAGCAATCACTTTCAGTAGTAGCTCAATAATACTTGGATCTGCAATGAGCGCACCTAATCGAGCTCCAGCTAGACCAAATGCTTTGGAGAGTGTTTGTAAGACCACTAAATTTGTATATTGGAGTACAAGGTGGCTTAAGCTACTTGTTGTAGAAAATTCAATGTAGGCTTCATCAAGCATCTAGTCCCTCAATCTCTGTTAGTACACATATTATCTCTGCAATAGATGAAAGACCTTCTTTTGTTAATTCTTGAACGGACATCGTTCTCATAAAATCTTTAAGGGACAAACCACTACATGATTTTGCAAAACCAGCAGTAGGTAGAACATGATTTGTGCCACTTGCATAATCTCCTACTGATTCTGGAGAATAAGGCCCTAAAAATATTGAACCAGCAGCATAAATTGCAGGCAAATATTTTCTTGGATTTTTCAACAAAAAAAGTGAATCCTCAGCAAGCCTGCCTTTTTTTTGTAATGCTATTCTCAATCGTGTATTCATCATTCTACTCACATTGATATCATGTAATAATGTTTTAATATGATAAAACATTATTACATGATAACACTGCTATTAAGAAAATGTCAACGATTTAAACAAATTATGGAGGGTAATTAAAAAAGAGGGATTACTTATGCTGGATCAAGTCTATCTGCTATGAGGGAATAACCACCCTCACCTAAGTTAATACAACGCGCAATACGCGTAATCGTTGCAACACTAACGCCAGTTCGCTCATGTATTGTACGGTATGGAATGCCTAAACGAACCATGGGAACCACTTGCCAACGATCCGCCATAGCCTCAAGCTCTGCAGGTGTACACAGATCTGTGAAGAAACGCATTGCTTCTTCTTGATTCTCTATTAATGAAATAGCATGCATTAATTCATCTATTTTGGGATTTTGTTTTTTGGTCATGATCTAAATAAAATTTCAATAATGTATTAGCATAATAGCACAAACTTTGAGTGGCCATCAAAGATGCCAATGTTCAAAAAAGAAATTTTTAACTTGGTTTACATACTGTGAGTCTATTTGAATATCACTCATAAGCAAAACATCTAAATCATAGCAACAGCCAGCTATAGGAATTGTTTTCAACACATTTTCACTATCCAAACTTTCTTCAGAACAAAACCGTCTAAATCCCTCAAATAATCCCTTAAGTTTTGCAATATGTGCTTGTTGTGTTGTATTGAGTATCGCGATGAATTTTCGTGACTGATTTACTAAATCGCTAAAGCCTTCTCTTTCTTCACATTCTAACTCTTGTTCAGAACTCATAATCATCAATTCTGCTCTCTTAATCAGGTTGTAATGCATAACACACTTTTCAAAAAACAATGCACCCAACAATGAAAGTTCATATAATTATTAAGACAAGCATCCCTAATTTGCAGATAGATACTATCCTCTTCTGTAAGTGCAGAGTCCTAGGGGAAGTAGTAGTATTATATATTTTTAGTGTCTTTGATATTTCTCCCAAAGTGTTTTCACGGGATTATCCAGCGTTAATAATTCTTCTGTAGGCCCATCAGCTACTACTCTCCCATCTTTGAGCATAATGATGCGCGAGAATTTAGGTAAAAGGTGGAGACGATGAAGTGAGACCATCAGGGTAGCGTTAGGATATTCATCAATGACGCCAGATAATATTGTTTTTTCAGTGGGTAAATCAACGCTAGATGTGGGCTCATCCATTAAAATAAACGAGCTAAACCGTGCAGCAAATAAACCACGGGCAAGCGCTAATCGTTGTTTTTGGCCAACGGATAAATTAAGACCTTTTTCACGAATATCGGTAGCCAAGCCATTTTTAAGTGTCTTTAATACAGGCGCAAACCCTGAAAGGGTTATTACTTTTTGCAAATCCTCAAGCGTTGTTTCTAAATCCATGGTGATATTAAACGCAATAGTGTTTTCAAAAATCTCTGGTTCTTGCGGGATAAGTGTTGTAATAGCATGCAGAGGTTCTAAAGATTGAAAGCAATTACCATCAATAGAAAGTGTTGCCATATCGGGTGTATATAAACCAGATAATAGGTTTAATAGTGTGCTTTTTCCTGCGCCACTTGAACCGATTAAAGCAATTTTTTCACCACGAGTTATATTCAGTGTAATATCACGAATAACATTTTTCTCATGTGCTTCAGGATGCTGATAATTAAGATTCTCTATCGATAAGCTGTTCCAGTGCTCCGCAATCTGCTCTCCTGGAATAGTGTGGGCATAAAGTTCAATATCTTCTACAATAGGCCGAACACTCTGCACATTTGTATTCCTTTGGACCAGCTCACTATAGTGCTCGCTAAATGTATAAAAAACATCGCTGAGATCCCATTGATAGCGAAAAATCATCACCACCGTACCAATTAAAATAGCATTCATTTCTTTTAGCTCAATCAGGATAAACCCTATCAAAATAATGGCTTGAAGTACGGTGATAATGATATTCATCACAAACCATTTAACTTCATTTAACACGACTTCAGGTTTATAAGATGGCCAAATCGCAGCAAGCCGTTTGACAAGATTTGATTGAGTCAACTCACCTAAGCGTAGTGTCAATATGGTAGTCATATTACTAATGTAGTCGAATAACCCTGAACCAATATGATTTTCTGCTTCATTTTCTTGTTCATAGAGGACGACTAATTTTCGGTCATAAAGCACAACAACGACTGCGGCAAGTGTACAGGTCAACAGGCTTAAACAACCTATCGGAATTGAAATCCAGAATAAAAAACCAATAGCAACCAAAAATCGAATCACCGTTTCAATATAAATAAACTGATCTTCAGCAAATTTTTTCAGCGCAGTACAAGCTCGATTTATTCTCGTAATAATATCGCCAGAATGGTGATCCTGATGCCATTTTAAAGGTAGTTGCGTCAATTTTTGATAAAGATTTTGCATAAATGCTTGTTGTATTTTTAGTGCTACATTACGTTCTACTACCCGTGCAGGACCGTGAAATAACCAAAACAAGGGATGCAACATCACGCCAAATATTAACCAAAACAAAATTTGATGAAATTTATCTTCTGAAAAATGCTGCAACAAATCAATAGTTCGTCCAAAAGCATAAGGACTTAAACTTAAAAATCCTTGCGCCAGGATATATGCACAGTAATAGCCAACGATACTTCGATGCCATGGTTTTCCGTTTTGCCAAACAGTACGAATAAGATTAATGTAAGGTATAGTCATTTATTTTTTATCCCCAAATTTCATTATTTCATCATTGTTAATTACCCTAAACAAAGTAATCACAGACAGCAGAATAAACGGCTCAACAGACTAAAGATAAAAATTTCATTGGTCACATACAAGGTTCTCTTTCGCTTAAATCAATTAATGATAAAACCAAAAATAATGCTGCCAAATGCAAACAGTAAAGCTAATACTCCTTGATAATAGCCAAAATGCGCAAGGCTGACACCTAAGGCCTTCATGTATAAGAGAGGAGACATACCGACAAAAATCCAATAAAGAATAATCATGAAGGTACTATGCGCCATCAACAGCAACAACGACTTTGATTTAAATAGAGGCAAATAATCAAAAAGTGTTGCATCTTCTTTCGAGGAAGACTGGCTTTGTACTGGAATAAACAGCATCGGCATGAGCAACGCGATTAATGCCAATCCTAATCACATCATTACTCGCTCACTAATCTGTTGCCTCGTGCTATTCTGCTGTGCTTGTTGTTCCAATATTCGTAGATCTTGAGTCAGGTCAGTATATTCTCCTGCTTCAACCAATGCCAACAAATTAGGATTTGTATGCCCACTTGCTGATGGATAGATGGCAGAAAAATTATGTTGCATCTCTTTTAATACTCGCGGTTGTAACTCAGCCCATACAGCAGATAATCCTTCATTTTTTACTTGTTCTAATGCTTGAGAGTTCTCAGCTAAATATTCTTTCAATACTTGACGAACAACGCAAGGCAATTGTAAAGCAGCAGTAGCTGGTGTGAGGAAATTCACTTCACAAAGTTTATTAATTTTTGCCATACCCTCAATCATTTTGTTAAAGGCACCGCCTGCACACGCTTGATGAGATCCTGACTGTCCGTTATCTACACCTGATTCCGACAATGCATATTCACGATCTATTTCATACAATACTGAATAAAAACAAGCCTCTGCGGTTTCCTGACTTACTCCTTCGCGCCATTGATTTGAATCATGCACCGCAGTCCAACAATAGTGTAACAATAAGCTTGAAGAAACATTTGACGCTGGATCAATATGTACAGAATGAGTTAATTTATTTATTGCTGAATTTAAACTCTCCAATATTTCTTGATCCGTACGTTGACCAACCAAATTCTTGTCATAATTTCTAACTCTTTGGGATATCAAAATATCCAATACTGTATTAAACTCCGTGACCTTATTTCGATAACACTCCTGTAATCGAGTAGCTGATTTAGAAGTGCTACTATGCACACTTGCCGTATGAGTACTTTGGCGACCATTCAAATCTTGAGCAACTGTAACCGGCCTAGCCATTTCTCTTTGTAATTGGGCGAATCTAACAAAAGGCTGATTAACTACATGCAAGCCATCCAGATTTTCAATAATTCTAATATCAGTCCAAAAAGCACGGTTATTTAAAAGAAAATCAAAAATCTCTTGATTTCCTATTAGATAGCCATTCTCATCAACAACATGTGTTAAACGTTCCATTGCATATACTAAAGCCAAATTTTGTGGTTCTGCCAATAGACGTCGAATATTATTTGGATTGCGTATCCCCATTAACTCAAGGCGGTGTAAGCCAACGTGTAAAGCAGCATATGCCGTCTGCACAGATAAATTCATAGCTGCGGCACCTGAAGAACCTGAAGAACCAGGAAATAAACACCTTAATAAGGTTATACCAGTAACAATAGGTGTAATTGCTATTGTAAACGCTAATGCTACCCCGAAAGTTATTGCTTTAATTGGTAATGCTATTGCCCATGCTAAAAAATTAAGAAAATGACTGTCTTTTCGCTCCTCAAGATAAGTATCTGCAATAAGTTTTCGCGATAATAAAGGTAGTAATGTAAAATCTAAAACTCCTTTTTGGCCAAAACCACGAAAGTTCTTGTCAAAATGATCACCATAAAACACTGTAAATGTTTCATAAATACCACCTAATATGGATAAATTACGACTCCATAAAAAAGGAATAACCAAATCTAAAGTCAAATCCGGCATATTCTGTCGGAGTATATCTTCTGAATAAGGGTGCTTTGTGGCGCGAAAAGTTATATTTGAATGTGCAGAGATAGGATTTAGTGCAGAAAAAAAAGAAGACATTTTATTTCCTCTGAAATTTTTTGGGCATTCTACAGTAAGAATAACTTATGATCAAAAAACAACCATAAAATTAATTAAGAGTAACTCCCCAGGTATTTAATTGAGCTCACCCTTGAGCCCTCTCCCCCACGCTGCGCGCGGTGGAGAGGGGAAGCCCGGTGAGCTCAATTAAATACCTAGGGAGTTACAATTAAGATACATGTTGCATCACATTAGAGGTATCCCATAATTGATTTATTTCGCTATATTATGTACAATAATAAAACACATACAATTAATGGAATCGAAAATGTATATAAAATTAACTTTTGTACCCGAATCCTTAAAGTATCCGCATGTTGGATCAGCATTGATGCAAACTTTATTAAAAGAGCCAGAAATTGTTCCTGATATTCCTTCTGATGCGAAAGTTGGTCGCTATAATAAAGTAAGTCATAATAATTCTGAGCCTAAATTTTTTGCAGATGCACCTCAGTTGACTTATTTTTTTGATTGTAGTCCATATAATTCCCAGCAAACTAAAGAAGCATTGCATCTATTCAAAAAACATTATGGGGATTATGAACAGGGATTACCGGCTGTATATGTTGGTAGGGAGCCAAAAGAGAATGAAATTATTAATAATCTTCAAGTAGCCCTTGATAACCTGACGAAGAAACCTGAAGACCAAGAAGAGTTGAAAGGAAAATATGAAAGTCGTGATGAGCTTTGGAACAATTTCTTTAGTTAATTAAGTAAAGTTGTCGCAAAATGGATACCAGCCGCAGACCGGATGGATTTTGGATAGGCTTAGGCCGCAGAAAACGGCCTTCGTCAGAGCGATGTCACCGATAAAATAATTTGTAGGTTGAGCCTTGGTCCAACCTACTTCTAATACAAAAGCAAATTTAGTAAAACAGTAATTTTTTTATCTGCTTATTGGAATGGCTAGATAAAACAGCTTCATGGCCCGTTACTCTAAATTTTAAGCCATGGTACGTATAACCCCGCCATCTACACGAATTGCAGCGCCAGTTGTAGCAGAAGCTAATGGGCTGCACAAAAAAGCAACCATATTTGCTATTTCATCAGAACTTTCAAAGCGTTTAATTAATGAGGTTGGTCTTATTGTTTTAAAGAAGTCATCCTCAATTTCTTTATAGGTTAGATTACGTTCTTTTCCGATATTTTTAATAAATTCTTCCACACCTTCACTCATAGTAGGACCTGGGAGAACTGAATTTACGGTAACTTGAGTGCCTTCTGTAGCTTCAGCAATACCACGGGCTATAGATATTTGTGCTGATTTAGTCATTCCATAATGAACCATTTCTTTTGGCGTTTGTAGCCCAGACTCACTAGAAATAAAAATGATTCGCCCCCAATTTTTTTTCAACATAGGAGTTAAGTAATGTCTGCTTAAACGCACACCACTCATAACATTGACTTGAAAAAAATGAATCCATTCTTCATCAGAAATATCAGTGAACTGCTTAGCATCGTAAATTCCCACATTATTAACCAAAATATCTACTGTTGGAAATTGCTTAATTACATTATCACATCCCTCCTTGGTTCCTAAATCAGCAACGGTTGCTTTGAGTATTGCCTTAGGAATTTTCTTTTGTATTTCTTCTATGGCGTGCTCCACACGCTCCTGAGAGCGTCCATTAATAATGACTGTAGCTCCTTCCTTTGCTAAAAGTTCAGCGATCGCAAACCCAATACCTACAGTTGAACCAGTAACCAATGCTGTCTTATCCTTAAGTTGTAAATCCATGTTCTTATCTCCTCCTAATATTTAAATAATAATAAATATAATATATTTCTTCCACTCGCCTGAAAGGCTTCTCTTCATTTCGCCCTATACTAGATTATGGCCCCAATAAATATATAAATTCTATTTCCTTAGCCAAGTAAGAGCCTATTCTCATGTTACAATCAAGCGAACCAGTCAAGTAACTGGCAATTTTTAGAACAAAATTAAATGGCTTAACAATAAAATAGCCTCCTTAGATATAGAGGAAATAAGGATAATTATGATAATTTTTAAATCAGCATTTAATGGAATAGGTTCTGCCGCTGGTGTTGCCTGGCCATTTTTTGGAATCGTATTTAGCGTTATCGGTTGTAACGTAGGTGGGCCTGTTTCACTGGCTTTAGGTGGTTTTGCAGTTACCCTTTTTGTTAGTATTGGTTTATCTATTGCTTATTTATCCTATCAGCAAATGAAACACGAAAAAGAGCAGTTACGCTTGCAACTACAGACAAGAGAAGAAAAATTCACTAACGCCTTAAAAACATACATTGCCAAACGCTGGGAGAGCTATGCCATTTCTAGCAAAAATACAGATTTTAGCCAGTATTTAATGCAACAAATAGATAAGGAAAATTCTTTATATCAAGTGCTTAAGATTTATCAAATAGCTCAACAACGGCTTGAACTACCTCCAAAATTCATTCTGAAAACGCTAAAAAGTCAATGTGCACAACAACACGCCCCTTATTCCCATACGCTTATTCCTGCGTTTTTTAACTTTGTCGGCACTTTTGGCTCAATTGCCGGATGTAGTGCTGGAGTTTCTGGCCTGTTGAACGGTGTAGGATTATTTAGTGGTTTTGCGACGTTCCCTGTTCTTGGTTGCACTATTATTTGCGTCGCAATAGGAGCAGGACTTTGTTTGTCAATTGATGCATTTTTTGATGCCGAAAACAGGTGGATAGAAAATAAGATAAATCAACAACTTAAAATCGTGTCCCAACAGCTCGTTCAACAAACCATTTCCATTACATCAACTCAACAATTAATTAGTAACAATACTGAACATCCAGCACCAGTACATCACTCGCCCTTATTTGAAGGAAAGGAAGAAAATAAACGAGTCGCTCAGCAAAATTTTGCTCTAAGTCCTTAGTAAAGTTTAAAACCAGAAGTATTATTCTAAAATTCTTCTCTTAATGCCTTACTTTAGAGCAAACTCATTTTGCCCAATAATTCGCTGCTCAACCATACGCTGACTGTCACAAAATTACTTCTTATTGCAAGATCATAATCACAATGATAAAATTAGAACCAATTTCTTAGTAACTGTTCACACAATAGCGTCAACTTAAGGATTTTTAAATAGAGTTGTAGGTTGGGCCTTGGCCCAACTGG
>NZ_JASGFU010000064.1:0-13805 GCF_047605385.1 Legionella sp.
CGCGCGGTGGAGAGGGGAAGCCCGGTGAGCTCAATTAAATACCTGGGGAGTTACCAAAAAGCTTATATTTTATTAGATAACTACATAATTACTTACACTTATAACTCGCTTCACACCGCTAGCATCAATACTATAAACCGTATGCTAATACAAAATGCTTGTCCTAGTGAATTAACATATACTCACAAACATGATGATAGAGATAATTATTTGTTTAGCCCCATATTGGAGAAATATCGTAAGCGAGCTAATCACTTAGCTGATTTTCTTGTTGACTCGCGTTGTCCGAAAAAAATTAAAATCAATTTTTTATATAATAGCGGTAGTGAATTAGAATTTATTTTTGCTAAGTTAGCTTCGCAAAAAAGCCGTTCCAGTATACATTTTCAAATTAATTCACCTTTAAGTGAAAAAGAATTTGATGCATTAATTTCGCTATTACAAAGCTCAAATTGCCCTATAGATTTGCGTATTGATATCAATGTTTCAATTGATATAAGTCAATATTACAAAATCTTTGTGGTTGTAATGAATAATACAACCATACAAGGTTTGCAGTTGGGTTTTCATTTAGCAAATAATGAATTAGCTTCAGCTATATTGGAATATGAAGAAGAGCGTATTTTACAAAATAGCCGTCTTAACATGTATATCTTATCTTATGCCAATAACTTATATCCTGAACTAATTGATCGCATTAATCGATTCCAAAAAAAAAATGAATGTTTTAGGTTGCTTGGCTCTTCTTCAAGGAGCGAGGAATGAAAATCATAAACTATCTGCATTACCACTTGACCTATTAATTAAAATTTTTGATTTTACTCTCCAACCAGAAAAAACAATTGAGCAAAGAAAAGGTTATATAGCTAACATTTTAACTGCTCCTATCGGTAGTTTATTTAAAACCAAACCATTAGATACAGAAATATCAATGTTAATTAAAAAATACAAATTAGCCGATTCCAGTCAAGAAAGCTTGGAAAAAAGATTAAGAAATGCTGCTAATAACAATTATGTTGAAGATTTCAAGTTATTTATTAAACATGTTAAAAATATCAATGCGCAAGATAATAATCCTATAAGCCGTAAAACTGCTCTACAAAGGGCAACCGAAAAAGGCCATCTGGATTGCGTGAAGTTATTGCTCGAAGCAGGCGCTGCTCCTAATATTCATGAGCTTATAGAACAGCTAAATCCCCCAACAAAACTCAAATCATCATAGTGAAGTACAACAATGTTAACGACTTTAATGTAGTATTTGTAAGTAATGCTATGAACGCATGAGAGTGTGTCTTTTCCTTAGCTAGATTACCACAGCAAAATTTTTTTCTCTATTTCTTTGCGGTTCGAGAGCTTTTGCCATGGCTTTAATTTTAATAATCAGATTTTGAACAGCTATATGGAGTTTTCTCCTTATGAGCTGTCGCACTCCACTCATGTGTCTCATGATGCACGTAACTACTCTTATCCCGATTAAGTTTCAAGATTTAAATCAAGAGTTCCTGTTTTTAAGCGACGATGATCTTGTGCAATATAGGTATATATTGTTGGCACAACGAACAAGGTAAAGCAGGTACCAATCAATAAACCAGAGGCAATTACTAAGCCAATATCAAAACGACTTACCGCTCCTGCACCGCTAGCAATTAATAGCGGTAATACGCCAAAAACCATCGCGGCAGTGGTCATCAGAATTGGTCTTAAACGAATTGCCGCAGCTTCTTCAACAGCAGCGCGTTTATCCAGATTTTTTTCCCGCTGTAATTGATTGGCGAAATCAACGATTAAAATTCCATGTTTGGAAATTAAGCCAATTAACGTGATCAAACCTACTTGCGTATAAATATTAATGCTTGCTAATCCTAAATTTAAGGGGATTAATGCGCCACAAATGGACAGAGGTACACTGATTAACACGATGAGTGGGTCGCGGAAGCTTTCATATTGTGCTGATAAGACGAGGAAAATAATAATCATAGCAAAGATGAATGCAAAAACCAACGCATTGCCTTCTTGCATAAATTGTCTTGAGCCACCACCAAAATCATAAGTGAAGCCTTTAGGCAAAATATCGTTAGCGGTTTCTTGTAAAAAGCGCAATCCTTCACCTAAGGTTTTTCCAGGCATCATGATGGCCTGGATGGTTGCTGCATTAAGTTGTTGGAAGTGTGTTGCGGCATTAGGCGTTGTTTTTTCTGCTGTAGTGACCACAGTAGATAGTGGCACCATCATCCCATTAATGCTTTTCACATAAATATGTCCCAACTGCTCGGGAGACATTCGATAAGAGCGGCTCAATTGTGGAATTACCTGGTAACTTCGACCTTGCAAATTGAAGTAGTTAACGTAACTTCCTGATAAGGCACTGGTTAAGCTGCTACCAATAGCCTGCATGTCTAATCCCATTTCTGAGGCTTTAGAACGATTAATTGTGAGTTCAACCTGTGGTTGGTTAAATTTCAAAGTGTTATCCACGTAAATGAATAAACCACTGTTTTTCGCTTTTTCTGTCAGTTGCGTAGAGAGATTAAATAAACTTTGGAAGTCCTCTGAGGTTTTAATCACAAACTGTACAGGAGGACCACCACCGCCACCAGGTAAAGAGGGTGGAACAATGGCAAAGGCATTGAGTCCAGCAATTTGTGATAATTTATCTTGTAGTGGTTCTTTTAAGGCAAATTGGCTTTTACTACGCTGATCCCAGGGTTTCAATACCATACCTGAAACAGGTTGGCTGCTATTTACCGTGAAGAAATTTGAAGTTTCTGGGAAGCTTTTGTAGATCGTATCAAAAGGCCTGGTAAATGCTTCGATATAATTAATCGTGGCATATTGTGGTGCTGTAGCCATAACAAAGAAAAAGCCTTGGTCTTCATCGGGGGCTGTTTCTGCAGAGGTATGGGTATATAAATAAGGCAGCATTAAGATAACTACCCCGGCAAGTAATAACATTACTGCTCTTGTATCTAACAAACTGTGTAAAGTGCGTTGATATTTAGCCTTTAATTTATTAAAAAAGTTGTCGAGGAAACGTACGAACTTGCCATTGTTAATATTTGTAGACAATACTTTGGAACACATCATGGGTGACAAGGTTAACGCAATAACTCCTGAAATAATAACTGCGCAGGCCAACGTAAATGCAAATTCTTTAAATAGAGTGCCAGTTAATCCACCCATAAAACCAATAGGTGCATAAACGGCCGCCAAGGTAATGGTCATTGCTATTACGGGAGTGGCAATTTCGCGTGCACCAATTAATGCGGCATCAAAAGGATTTTTACCTTCTTCCATATGCCGGTGCACATTTTCTACAACCACAATTGCATCATCAACCACTAAACCAATTGCCAATACAAAAGCAAGCAGGGTAAGCAGGTTGATGCTATAGCCTAGAAAGAGCATCAAAGTACATACGCCTACTAAAGAAAGAGGGATGGTGACGACGGGAATTAACACTGAGCGCAGTGAACCTAAGAAGAGAAAAATAACAAGAATAACAATCACACCTGCTTCAACGATGGTATGTGTTACTTCTTCAATTGCAGCACGGATAAACTCTGTTGCATCATAAACAATAGTTCCGCTAAGCGAAGGAGGAAATTCTTTCATGATGGCTGGTAATACTTTTCGAGTTTCACTAATTACAGTAAGTGGGTTTGCAGTTGGTGTTGGGGTGATGGAAATAAATACTGCTTTTTTGCCGTTAAAGGTGACCGAACTGTCATAGCTTTGTGAGCCTAATTCAATCGTTGCAATATCGTGGAGGCGGATTATAGAACCTTTATTGCTTCTAACAATCAAATTACTAAATGCAGTGGTATCATTAAGATCCGTTTTGGCTGTAATATTTAATGCGACGTACTCCCCTTTTGTATTGCCTGCAGCAGTCAAGAAATTGTTTTTTGCCAACACGCCAGTCACATCAGAGGGTGTTACATTTAATGCCGCCATTTTGACTGGATCCAGGAAAATACGCATGGAATAGGTAGAGCCACCAAGAATTTCTGCTTTGGCTACACCGTCTACAGTTTGTAATTGAGGTTGCACCACGCGGGTTGCATAATCAGTAATTTGCTGTGGGGTCATTTTAGTACTGTCAAGACTGATATACATTAAGGCCGTTGACGAGTCTGATGTTTTTAAGATGACGGGTTGTTGAGCCTCTTTAGGTAATTGGTTTAGAGTTTGTTGTACTTTACTCATGACATCAGTAAAAGCGACTTGAGGGTTAAAGTTTAATTTTACATTTAAGGTAATTGTACTTAGGCCTTGAGTACTTGAGGAAGTCATATAATCAATACCTTCCGCACTGGCCACTGCATTTTCTAGAGGTGAGGTAATGAATCCGGCGATAAGATCTGCATCTGCACCTGGGTAGGCGGTAGTAATGGTGATGACGGTATTATCCATACGCGGGTATTGACGAATTTGCATCTTACTCATGGCATTAATACCAAAAAGGAAAATAAGCAAGCTAATTACCATGGCAAGAACAGGTCGTTTAATAAAGAGATCGGTAAATTTCATAAATTATCCTGACAAAAATAAATCGTAACCGTTTTGCTAAAGAGCAGTGTTGCTTTATATCTGGCTCCTTCTTCACTTTTAAAAAAGAAGCCTTTATATACAGGTTATTGCCCAAGCAATTTAGGATTGCTGGTGTCATTTAATTGGACATCATTATTGATTGCAACTAAAGTTCCATTTTGTAACTTGATTTCTCCGGCACTGACAACACGTTGTCCCGCATTCACTCCTGTTTTAATTACCGTATAATTTCCATGTTGTTCACCAGTAGTGACAAAAACGCGATTTACTGTTAATACATCAGTCCCATCCTTGTTTTTCTTTCCTTCTTTATCTTTTTCTATAATATACACTGAGTTACCGTACAAGCTGTACGATATGGCAGTTGATGGGACAATTATGGTATGTGCAATAGGGTGTTGGTCAATTTCAACCGCAGCAAACATTCCAGGCACAAATGCATATTGACGTACTTTATTCGCAGTATTTACTTCAGTGTTGCAAGAGAGAATTAGTTGCTTGCTGTTTGCTTCTTTGTGTGTTTTCACCAAAGAAGATTTTAGGGGATTTTTAATTGCATGCGAAGGGCAGTTAGCTAAGACACCTTGAACCAATACATTATGAGTATTTAGGTCCACTTTAGAATTCACCGCTGATACTTTGGCTTCAAACAGTACATTTGGGAATCCATCCAAGTAGAGAGTAATCTTTTGATTTATATGTACTTTTTTTCGAAATTGCTCCGGTAGATAAAATTCAATGTATAAAGGGTCTAAAGATTGTAGAGAAACAATTGCAGTTTGCCCTGGGCTGATAAATTGTCCTAGATTGACTTGACGAATGCCAAGACGTCCTGCAAAGGGGGCTTTAATGTGTTTTTGATTAATTTGTGCAAGAGTTTGCTCTACTTTAGCTTGTGCCTGTTCTAATGTCGCTTTTGCTTCATCCAGTGTAGAACTTGATGTAGCACCACGCTTAAATAAATCTGCTTGACGTTGATAACTTAATTTTTTTAATGTCAGATCCGATTGATTGAATTTTAACACTGCCTGGTCTACAGAATCATCCAAGGTGATCAAGGGCGCATCTTTATCAACGTATTGTCCTGAGTCAAAATCGATTTTAATGACATTTCCGGAAGTTTGCGAATTAACGTCAACACCATTAATAGCCACAAAATTACCGACAGTGTTAATTCTTGGTCGCCAATTAACTTCTTGGGCTACCGCAGAAGCAACAGAAACGGCAGGAGGCTGGTAGCTCGCAAAAAAGCGTTTAATCATGAATGCTTTTATCAGGTTGAATGCGATAATCCCGCCAAATACAATCAGCAGGCTTATTCCCATTATAGTCAAGCGTTTTCTCATTGCAGCTCCCTAATTCTAAAACGAGGCTAATATACCATGAATAGAGATATTTATTATCTAAATTGGTTTATTTTTTATTTATCCGTGGTTATAAAAATACCCTATTGACTAAAGACGATACTTTGTTACTATGCGACTTTCATTAAGAAAAAAGGGGAAGCCATGAAGTTGAAGTCTTTGTTATTTGTTATTTGTTTCGGTTTATTTAGTAACCTTTTTGCAGCAAATCTGCATTTGAATCCTAAATCAGATGCCGCTGATAAAAAATCCATTGCTAAAGAAACTTTGTATCCAGGTTATTGTCAAATAGAAATTATCAACGACAGTTTCACTGATGTGTATGTATACGGTACGTTTGATGATGGTAGTACTATTGATTTCAGTATTTACCGTTATGAAGCCCCTCATTACATTAGCTTATTTTACTATTTCTACTGTCATCCAGGTATGTATTTGACCATTCAATCTCCTTATGGAGTTGTTTATTCTGGTTTCACTAATGTAGATAGTACTGTTCATGTTGTTCCTTTTTGGGCAAAAGGCGCTAAAGCTGAAATTTCTAGTAGATAAGTAAAATTTTAAGTAGTAAGTTATTAATAGGGAAGTTACATGTATGTGTAGCTTCCCTTTTTTATTGAGGAGTTGTTTCTATGAAACGTGTAATACCTAGTCTTTTATTATTGCTTTTACTTACTTCCTGTGTTGCTCAAGAAGGATATTACGCGCCAGGTTATTACCCTCCACCACCACCTCCATATGTAGAAATACATCGTCATGATGAGTATCGTTTAGGACAACGCCATCATCACCATGAGAGACGGCCAGTGTCGCAGACGAGAGTTTATCAAAGCCGTAGAAATCCTCAGGTAAATGCTCATGGTCATGAGAGTCATCAAGCAGGAAGACAAGCAGTTGTGCAGCCACAATCACAACAGCCAGTTGTTGTACAACCTCGTAACCTCAGGAATGTGCGTCCAGCAGGTCAATCACCCGCAGTACAACATCCTGCAGAAGACCTGACAAATGTTGAAGAACATCATTAAAAAAACAACCAAATTCTCATGTGTCCCTGGCTTATCCAGGGATTCTTTGATGTTGTATAAATGTACCTCTAGTTCATATTCGTATCTAATTAAATTTTGTGGTAGTCTATTGACGCTTTTTTACTTCAAGGAACTTTATGTTTAATGGAAGTTATATCCTAGAAAATTTTGATAAAGAATTATTTCAAGCCATTGCTAATGAGCAACAGCGCCAGGAAGATCATATTGAATTAATTGCTTCAGAAAATTATGTGAGCCCATGTGTGTTAGAGGCTCAAGGTTCTGTGCTTACCAATAAATATGCTGAAGGTTACCCAGGAAAGCGTTATTATGGTGGCTGCGAATATGTTGATATTGCTGAAGACTTGGCTATTGCTCGTGCGAAAAAACTTTTTGGTGCTGATTATGTTAATGTTCAGCCCCATTCAGGATCGCAAGCTAATGCAGCAGTAATGATGGCTTTATTAGCTCCTGGCGATGTTATTTTGGGTATGGCTTTACCGCATGGTGGTCATTTAACCCACGGATCAAAAGTGAATTTTTCAGGCAAGCTTTATGAAGCAGTTTCTTATGGCGTTGATGAGCAAACTGGTTTAATTGATTATGATGCTTTGGAGCGTCTTGCTATAGAGCACAAACCGAAATTAATTATTGCTGGTTTTTCAGCTTATTCCCGAACCTTGAATTGGCCAAGATTTAGGGCAATTGCTGATAAGGTTGACGCCTATTTGATGGCGGATATTGCCCATGTTGCAGGTCTTATTGCCGTAGATTTATATCCTACTCCCATTGCCTATGCTGATGTAGTTACTACCACTACTCATAAAACCTTAAGAGGCCCACGTGGGGGAATGATTATGTGTCGTGCCAACGAAGAAATTGAGAAAAAATTAAATTCCTCAGTGTTTCCTGGTATGCAAGGTGGCCCATTAATGCATGTAATTGCTGCGAAAGCGGTGGCATTTGCAGAAGCATTATTACCTGAGTTCAAGACTTATCAAGAACAAGTACTTGCTAATGCACGAACTATGAGTTCAGCATTAATTAGTCGAGGTTATAATATTGTTTCTGGTGGCACTGATAATCATTTAATCCTAGTTGATTTAATTAATAAAGACATCACCGGTAAGGATGCGGATGCAGCATTAAGTCGCGCTAATATTACGGTAAATAAAAATTCAGTACCTAATGATCCGCGCTCACCTTTTGTTACTAGTGGTTTGCGTTTGGGGACTCCAGCGGTAACTACTCGCGGATTTAAAGAGAAAGAGATTACTCTTTTATCAAATTGGGTAGCGGATATTCTTGATGATATTAACAATGAAGCGACTATTGCAAAGGTTAAAGAAAACGTATTGCGTTTGTGTCGTGAATTTCCAGTGTACAGGTAATCATGTATTGTCCCTTTTGTCATGCAGAAGAAACTAAAGTTGTTGATTCGCGTTTAGTGGCTGATGGTGCTCAAGTACGTAGAAGACGAGAGTGTCTTGAATGTCATGAGCGTTTTACTACATTTGAAACGGCTGAATTGATTATGCCATCAATTATTAAACGTGATGGCAGACGAGAGCCATTCAGTATTAATAATTTACGCTCGGGTATGTTGCGTGCTTTGGAAAAAAGGCCAGTGAGTGTTGATGCGTTGGAAGACGCAATCATTGCCATTACTCAAAAAATCCGTCGTCGCGGTGAGCGTGAAATTGATTCTCGTCTCGTTGGCGAACTAGTAATGAATGCTTTGTTTAGTCTGGACCATGTTGCCTATGTGCGTTTTGCTTCGGTATATAAACGTTTTAAAGACGTAAGCGATTTTAGACAAACAATAGATGAGATGAAAAAAGAGTAATGTAACATTTTTATCACTTCAAAGAGGTCAAGCATTGGAACAATTTCGTATCAAGCATCCAGCTATCATCCACTAATTTCATATGCGTGCCGAGCGCTGCTTGTTTAAAATCGTTAAACAAAACCTCAGGGGCATAAGAAATCACCAGAACTTCTTGCTGCAGATAGCGAAGGCATTGAGAAATCGTGCGTTTTTTCTGGCAGGAGCAGGCAAGGTTCATGAGAACAACGTTAAATGGTTCTTCATTTATCAATTGTTCTACTTGCGCCATTTTATTCACATGTTCTACAGTGCAGCCAAGGTAAGCAAACAAACGCAACACCAGTAATGAGGTGAATCGATTATTATCAATTAACAAAATATGAGTCAAGCAATTTAGCATGCATTTCTCCAACAGGAGTTCCTTGTTGATGAACATCAGCAAAGAAGGCATGCTGTGCGCGCTGCACGAGCAAATGGCGTTGGCGAAAATCAATGAGCGACTGCGAAACTCTCTTGACTTCCTGCCAACAGAACATTGCGTCGCACATATCAGAATAATCACGCATTACGCAAATTGTAACGCGCGAGAAATATGATACACTTGTACTTAGCCATGATTCTAGTTTCAGCTAGGATTATGGTTAGTGCAGCGCTGGTGCGTCAACACCGGCGCAGCACGCCTTAAGCATTAGTTTAGGATTCTTTCTACTTAAAAGTCAACCAATATCATAGGCCTATTGACGTATAGGGGAGACCCTGAGAAGCATTGCCATTAAGTTAAGAAATATGGCTGATTGCCTACGTCCCGCGAACAAGTCGCAGGACGTAGGCAATAAAAAATTGGCTTAAACTTAATGGCAGTGACCCTGAGAAGATGGTGATTATCTCTCAGGAACAAGTCGCAAAATATAGTTCGAAGGAAAAATAAAAGGATTTTTATTCGCAATAAATAAGCAAAAAAAATTCATGAGGTTATAGTGGAAAAGCAGTCAATAAGCGGTAAAAGAAAAGCACGAAAATTAGCACTTCAGGCACTTTATCAATGGTTAATGTCTGGAAGCGAATTACATGAAATTGAAGCTCAGTTTCGCGTAATCAATAACATGGAGAAAGTTGATGTTGATTATTTTTGCCGTCTACTTTATGGTATTCCAGAACATGTTAAAGAGTTGGAGCAGCATTTTGCACCTTTTTTAGACAACAGAGGAGTACACAATTTAAATCCCATCGAGCTGACAGTACTGCGTATTAGTACGTTTGAACTGTTTCATTGCCCAGAAATTCCTTATAAAGTTGTTCTTGATGAGTCGGTATCATTGACAAAAAAATTTGGATCTCAAGACGGTTATCGTTATGTCAATGGTGTATTAAATAACCTGGCAAAACATGCTCGTTCCATAGAGATCAGTCTTGATAATGAATGAATTTTCTTTGATCGATAAGTATTTTAAACATTTGAGCCTAAAACGCGAAGATGTCTTATTGGGTATTGGTGATGATGCTGCCTGTTTACGTATTGCAGATGGCATGAGTTTATTAGTGAGTACGGATACTTTGGTGGCGAATGTGCACTTTTTAGCGCAATGGGCGCCTTATGATATTGCTTATCGTTCAGTAATGGTTAATGTCAGTGATATAGCCGCGATGGGTGCGCAACCTTGCTGGGTCACTTTAGCCTTAACCTTACCAGAAATGAATGCGGATTGGCTAAGCGAATTTGCACGTGGATTAAATGATGCTTTAGGGCAATTTAATATTGCTTTGGTTGGTGGAGATACCACACATGGGCCCTTATCAATTACCTTAACTATTTTTGGGCAAGTACCGCACGGGCAAGAATTACGCCGTAGAGGAGCAAAACCTGGTGATGTTATTTTTGTTTCGGGAATGATTGGTGCGGCAGCTTTAGCAGTTAAGCTATTAGATGTTCAGGATATTGATGCAAAAAATAAGGCTGAATTGATGCAGAAACTTTTGTCTCCCAAACCAAGAGTTGATTTAAGTAACTATTTAAGGGCCACAGCATCGGCAGCAATTGATATTTCCGATGGCTTGAGTGCCGATTTAAATCATCTGTGTGTTGCCAGTGGTGTTGGCGCATATCTTGATGCGCAAGCAATCCCGCTGCATCCCTTAATTAGTAAATACTGTGCTGAGAAAGCAATTGACTTGGCCCTCACAGGGGGTGATGATTATGAATTATGTTTTACTGTCCCTGAGGGAAAAGTGGCCGCGTTGATGACTGCTCTGAAAAAAGCAGAATTAATCTGTTATCCTATTGGGGTTATTGAAGCACAGCCTGGATTGAGGATGAAGACAGGTACTAATCACTGCGAAGAATTAATTCCATATGGTTATACGCATTTTTAGAATGTAAGTATAAGTAGGTCTTTTCTCATGAGAACAATGATGAATCAGATAAATTTAGCACAACGTGTATGGCAAGATCCGATTTACTTTATTGCCTTTGGTTTTGGTAGTGGTTTGATGCCTACAGCACCAGGTACCTGGGGTACTTTAGCCGCACTTCCTCTTTATTTATTGCTAATGAATAGTCATTGGGTTGCATACCTGATAATTACGACACTAGCTTTTGTTCTTGGCGTTTGGGTTTGTGATAAAGTGACTAAGGATTTAGGTGTTCATGATTACAAAGGTATTGTGTGGGATGAAGTTGTTGGTTATCTATTAACCATGTTTTTAGCACCGTCCGGTTTTAAATGGATGTTGTGTGGCTTTATTCTATTTAGAATTTTTGATATTTGGAAACCTCAACCTATACACTATGTTGATCAAAAAGTACGTGGCGGGTTTGGGATTATGTTGGATGACGTATTGGCGGCAATACCTGCTTGGATTGTAATGCAATTATTAGCCTGGAGTTTCACATCATGAATGAAAATCACAAGGAACTCATTAGTATGGGTTTAACTGTAGCAATAATTTGTCTTACATTGTTTATAATTCACCGTTTTATTCCATCGATGGTGTGGGCTGCAATTATTGTGATTGCGACTTATCCTTTATATAAAAGATGGCGGCACTTTTTTGGTGAGCGGAACACGCTTTCTGCTTTGTTATTTACCACATTGATTGGTTTATTATTCTTATTACCTTTAAGTTGGTTAGTGCGTATTCTTATTAAAGAAATACAATATTTTATTAATTTTCTCCAAAATACGAATCAGCTCGGAGGCGCTGCTCCAGATTTTCTTAAAGATTTGCCATTTTTTGGCAACGATCTGATTACTTACTGGGATAATAATATTGGCAAACCAGGAAAAATTAAAGATTTCCTTTCCAATATTCACTTATCATTAACACCTACTAGTTATTATGTGAAACAAATTGGCACAAATTTAGCAAACCGCAGCGTGCAGATTGGTTTTACTTTATTAACGTTATTTTTCTTTTATCGTGATGGCGATAAGATTCTTAATGAAGTGTATGAGGTTGGTGAGTATTGTCTTGGGCAACGCTGGTTTCGTTATGCGGATCGGTTACCCAAAGCTTTAAGTGCAACCGTGAATGGCACTATTGTTGTTGGTTTGGGTGTTGGTGTATTGATGGGCATTTGCTATGGTTTAGTTGGTTTTCCTGCGCCTACCTTGACAGGATTTATTACCGCATTGGCAGCAATGATTCCTTTTGTTGTACCTTTTGTTTTTGTTACTGTTGCACTTATTTTATTCTCCGTTGGTAGCCTAGTCGGAGCATTGATTGTTTTAGTTTGGGGGACTTTGGTGATGTTTGTTGCTGATCACTTTGTCAAACCAGTGCTTATTGGTGGCGCCATTGAATTACCATTTTTAGCGGTATTATTTGGTATTTTAGGCGGGGTAGAAACTTTAGGCTTGCTTGGGCTATTTTTAGGGCCAGTAATCATGGTTCTATTTGTTACTCTGTGGCAAGAGCCGCAAGTTGTACCTTATGCTAAAAAATCGGTGAAATTATATTGATCCTTTTGTCATTGTAACATGGGCGAAGGGTTACGTCCCGCGACTTGTTCGCGGGATCCAGCTACGAAGTCAGATTTCTGGATTGTGCGAACACGTTGTGGAACGTAGGCAATCAGCTATATTCTTTAACTTTAATAGCAGTGACCCTCGCCCTAAGACAAGAAATTACTTATACGATACGCAATCAAATCGATAAATAATCCCCGCATTTCCCATATGCGCTTGGAATGACCTACCAAAATGATTATTGTTTGAAGTAGCTGCATATCGATAATCAGCATTAATTGCATAATTTTCTGAAAAGTTATATGTCAACCCCACAGTTCCCTGGTAAGCAAAAGAATTACCATTCTCTTTAAAGAATGTTGAAAGCACAGGGCCAGTGCTTCGCAATGTTGTTTCAAGAAAACCATAACCGATACCGACACCCAAAAATGGAGAGATTGAATCCAGCATTTCGGGAAAATCATAGTAAAGATTTGCCATTAATAGGTTTTGGTTAAGGCGGCCGCCAACATTAGGCAGAGTAATATGATTAAGTCGGAAGCGGTTGGGGTTAGCACTAATGTAAGTATACTCAAATTCATAACGAATTGGGTTGCTTTGAAAGCCAATGCGCCCACCCACATTGTAACCATCACGATAACTGACATTGGAAAGAAAAAAACCATAATTCCCAGTACGTATGTTTGAGGGTAGATAAGTGTAACCACCAAATGCACTGAGGTACCATCCATCAACTGCCGGCGCTGCAGCAGCAATGCTAGAAGCGAGTAACGCTGTAGAAAAAAATGCAAATTTCATGAACATCCCTTGGTTATTATTCTGTGACAAATCATGTTATCGCTTTACCTTAAATTTGCAAGTCTTTGCTCATTAAAAATCCATATTAATAAGTCAGTTACAGTATTTAAAAATAAAAACCAAATAATAAGAAAAAAGTAACTCCCCAGGTATTTAATTGAGCTCACCGGGCTTCCCCTCTCCACCGCGCGCAGCGTGGGGGAGAGGGATCAAGGGTGAGGGGATTAAATAGTGTCGCGAAGCGACTTCATTTTATTCGGTAGCAAGTTCTGGA
>NZ_JASGFU010000065.1:0-13237 GCF_047605385.1 Legionella sp.
TGATCTAAATTAAAGCGGAATTCGCTTTTGCCCCGTTTCTGTAAATCAACCCAATGTTGTCCCACTCGCTGATAATTAATTTCGTATTAACTGGATCTGTAGGTTTAATTAGATCATTTTTAAAAGTTTTGGTCCCAATAAATGCAACCAAAGACGTCTCGGCTTTTTCGTTAATCTTGGTAATTCTTGGCATGAAGTCATAGCCAAATAAACGCATTAATCCAAAATTTACACGATTTACTGAGTGCATGTCGCCCGACACCGCTGAAATTTTCAAATCACTGCTATTGTTGTAGACAATATCTAATACATAATGGCTTTCATGTTCATTAGCGCCAATAATTTTTGTGCTCACAGGTAGATGGTTAGCAATCAAACTGTAGGATACAACGCCTTTGCCGTACCCAAAGTACTTAGTGGAATATCGTGACAAAATTGTCTGATATTTGGTCTCTAATTTTTGCCCATCCAAGCTTGCATGTATTCCGTAGTCTGATAGATTATAATGCTTGAATATTGGCAATTGAGCAATATGGTTTATAATTCTATCACCAGCGTCAACCAAGCAATTGCTTTTTTGAAAAACTTCAGTACAGATGGGCGATCTCGTCTCTCTGACAACATAAAATCGATGGTGTTCCCTTCCTTATCTACTGCACGATAAAGGTAAACCCATTTTCCATTTACTTTGATATACGTTTCATCCATCCGCCAACTACTACCTACTGGCTTCTTCCTTTTTCTGAAGGCGTGTTCGAATTGCGGTACGTAATGAACAACCCATTTTTGAACCGTTGAATGATCCACATCAGCTCCACGCTCATCCATTAGTTCTTCAATATTTCGGTAGCTCAGTGGATAGGCAAGCTTCCAGCGAACTGCCATTAATATTAAATCTTTTGGAAAATGACGGACTTGGAAACTAATCATAGTGCACCTTTTTTAGAGCACACTATAACAGCGATTTTCTATTTTCGACAGAACCGGGCTCTCGGAGTCAAATGGCATTTTCCGGATAGGCTCTTATTGGTCACTCAGTTTATTACACTTCCACAGAACCTTTTGGTGCGCGGCGTTTGTTTTTTGAACTAGCCCATGCATCAAAATTATATAGTTCATTTAAAATAGGAATGTTTTGCCACTTATCTTTATCAATGAATTCGAGTATTCCTTTAATTAATTCGTGATAAGTGAGATTAAAGTGAGCGGATCTAGATAATTCTCTATATAATTCAACAAAACGGATACTTCCTTTACAAATAGCATCAATATGTTTTGTTATATTTTTCTCCGTGCCACGGCCAAAGTCTGTAATTGACGCATTATTGTTGTCAGGATCATAGCCTATTATTGTATCGTGTGGCGCTGAAAAAAGAAGTTCTATCATCACTCGGTTGTTGTATATTTTATCTATTTGCTGAATGGAATAACTCGAAGAGTCAAGTAAGGCAGACAGCTTCATCTGGTGTTGGCTCTTGATTCGCTCTGAGGGATTTGCAAGACAAAAATAATAGCCGTAAATGTCTAATTCAAGAAAAGAACTTACCGCTTGAATAAATGCCTCTTGCGACGTTCCTCTCCATCCAACGTCAACTAAAGCAACTTTTTGTCTTGCTTGTATACCTAAGGACTTGATATAATTAAATAGCCCTCTAAGATTACGTTGACAAACTTTTAAAATCTCCCAACGATAAGCATACAAAAACTCACTCATTAATGGAAAAAGCTCCGCGCTTAATTTTATTTCATTACCTAACCCTAAATTCGACATTACACTAGGAGCTGGGCTAGGAACGCCTATGCGCTCTAACAGCTCATTGGGGGATAATCCATCGCAACCTGATAATAGGTAAGGAATGTATTGCGTAAAATTTTCTTGGGTCATTGCTGCTAGAGTAAATGCCGTTCGTGAGCCATGGAAATAATTACATTTAGGTAGACCGTCTATATCTAATTTTTCAATCAGCTGTTGCATGACATATCCATCACGAGCAAGAAATAAAATATGATCTATAGTGTCTTGTTGGGCTTTTTCTTTGATCCATTCAATAAATGCCAGTGCAGCAGCGCCGCCATATAAAAATCCAAAGGCTTCATAGCTACCGCAAGGTATATCTTTTGCCCTGATGTCTAATAGGCTATGCACTATAGAAGAGATTAAAGGAGAGTCTTTGTCCTTTTTAACGGCTGGTGATGCAACATAATGGTATGCTTTTAGTCCACGTTTCTGTGCCCATTTATAATCTGCTACGTGATTATCACCAATATGCAAAACGTTCTGAGGTAGCACACTAAGCTCTTCAACTATTATTTGGAATAATTCGCCCGAATCCCGTTTAGTGGCATTTTTATCTGCAGAACAGTAAATGGGAATCCCTGATATACCATATTTTTCGAGTGCTTGAATAAAAAAATCGCCTGATAAATACATATCTGAGGTAATGATAATACGTTTATTGGAATTTAATACGTGCTTAAATATAGGAAATAACTCTGCATTGGGCTGTATTAGTTTAAGCTCAAGTTCGTTTTCCCTGGTGATCAGCTCATTAATGGGAATATCTTTAATTTGAAAGCCTTCATAGATATCCGCAATGGAGATCTCTCGTCGGCCATTTTGTATCATGCGTTGAAAAGCTTCTGTTTGCGCCTGTTTGCGGTAGGTACGAAAATGTTCAATTCCCCACATCTGACCCAATAGATCAAAGACATCTTCGGGATCAGACACCAGTCTTACAAAAAGAGTATCAAAAAAATCAAATGAAATAACATCTGCTGTTTCAATTTGCTTCCAGAAGTTTGTATCGCCAAATTGTAACAGAGATAAACCATCATCATTGCGCATTGTAGTTTTATTGTCGTTCATATTTATATCCGTTGCATTGGAAGCTCAAAATTACATCCATTCGGGTGTAGATTGACATTAAAAAATGGATCAAATTGATAATACTTGGGATGCTTATCGTAGAGCTTATCCATCTCTTGATGTAATCGCTTCAATTTCCCTGAATTCACTAAATCACTTCCACGACTAATAGATTCATGATGATAAAGAGTTGTCGCTTGACAAACGACATTATAATATCCGGCATCAATACATCGAAAGCACAGATCTACATCGTTGTAGGCAATAGGAAACTCTTCATCAAATTCACCTATCTCCAAAAATTTCTTTTTCTCAATCATTAAGCAAGCCCCAGTGACCGCAATCCAATTATATTCAAGGGAATTGCGCATAAAATATCCTGGATGATCTGGAACATAATGTAGAAAGGCATGTACGGGGCCGGTAGATAAATTTAATACACCCGCATGTTGCGTTTGTTTTGTATTCGGATATAAAAGTTTAGCTCCAACTGCGCCAACATGAGGTAAGGAAGCATAAGCTGCCATACGTTCTAACCAGTCATTGCCAATAACCTCTGTATCATCATTCAAAAATAATATTATTTCTCCCTTAGATGCCTTTACTCCTAAGTTATTTAACTCCGAAAAGTTAAATAAAGCATCATGTCTAATAATGGAAATGTATTCTTTCTGATTTAGCTCGTTTAAATAAGCAAAGTTATTCGTCTCTATAGAACCATTATCAATAATTATTAGTTCGTAATTTTTATACTTTGTTTTTTCTTCAATAGAGCATATACAGCGACGCAATATAGGTAGATTATTTTTTGTAGGGATAATAATGCTAATTAATGGGGAGCTTGTTAGGTGATAATTTATTCGAAAATACCCAGGGTAAGCTTTTGTTGCCTCAAGACTACCCTCCAATTTCCTACGTTTTAATGCTTCGAGTCTAACTTTTTGTGATGCTTCTAATACATAAGGTTTGGCACTAATATCTGCGGCTACTGATGCAGGGGTAATTCGCCAATGATATAACACTTTAGGAATGTGGCTTATCTGTTTAGTATGTTCTGCAACTCGTAAAACGAAATCCCAATCTTGGCAGCCATCATATTCAGATCGTAATAATCCTGTTTTTTCTAGCAACGACTTACGAACGCAAGACACATGCCCCGTGAACATGGTACTCATCATTGTATCAGGGGACCAATCTGGTTTGAAATGAGGCTGGGTATAATAATAATCCTCCGTTAATTTATCTTCATCACTGTAAATAAAATCAGGTTTATCCCGTTCAATACAAAGTGCCAGCTCATACAAACAATCAGCGGTTAATACATCATCATGATCCAGAAAGACAATAAAATTACCTTGTGATGCCTCAATTGCCGTATTAGTCGCCCCAGAAATTCCACTATTTTTTTCTAAGTGAATCACTTTGATTTTTGTATCAGTTAATTTACTCAAAGCCTCTTGCAGAGCTGGGTCAACACTACAATCATCTGCTAAAATTAGCTCCCAATAGGGGTACCATTGATTTTGAATAGACTCCACCAACTCATCTAAAAAATATAATGGTGTGTTATAGGTTGGAACAACAATAGAAAACAGTGGCGGTTCATTGAAAGAGTCAATTACTGCTTGAGCATTACCAGGCTTTGCTGGCGGAATATAACAATATTCTTGTGGCGCAGTGACTAAATGATATCCTGTGCTGGGTGCATACTGAATGTTTTTTTGTTGATACTGTAGAGAAGCCCGCGCATTTTGATTAATTCGTGCAAACTCATAATGCACTATTCTTTGTTTCCTTAGTTGGCTTACAATGTTGCTAAGCCCTCCCGTTTTAAAGAAAAAAAGTGCTTTAGTTGCTGATTTACGATAACCATGTTGTTGAACTACAGAAACAATGATTTGTTTTGCAATCAATGCCTTATTTACTAAAGCACCTACGTTACGCATAGGTTTTGTGACACGCCAGCTACTAGAGCTTTTGAGATCTGCAATCGTTTGAGTCATGTCATGAACTTGTTGACTCAAAACATGAATCTGCTCACTTAGTTTAGACTTTGTTTCGCTGAGCTTAGACTCTGTAGTACTGAGTTTAGATTCTATAGCGCTGAGCGTGGATTCTAAATGCACAATCTTGTTGGTTTGCTCTCCAGCAAGACTATTTAAATTAACAGTACAAATAGGGATATTTAATTTTGAAATCCTACGGAGTAAATTAAAAGGATATTGTCTCACCTTACTTTGAAACAAATCCTCCATGAGCAAATAATTTAGCATCTGTTTTTCATTTAATTCAAACCCCAATGTATTATAAACCGCTAAAAAAAATCCCATCCAAGTATTGGTAAATGTATTAGCAGGTCTACCAAAACGAGAAACCATGCTCGTTAATCCTAAGAGACTACGAAATATTAAATATCCTGCCGATATTTGATCCGCCCAGTGCCACTCCGTATCGATTACATGTGCGACTCCCTGGGTATCTAATATAATATTTTGTGGCACTAAGTCAATACAGTCGCCCGGTAGTAATGTATCAAGGGCATTTATTGGCGTATACGGCTCATTTTTGGCAATGAGCAACGCGACGATAGCTAGATAACGCTTAAAAAAGGCACCTACTTCATCAAAGCCCCAGCCTTCGCGTGTAATGATTTTAACAAACTCGCGAGCCAATGGTTTTCCATAAATATATGGAGGGATCGATGCTATATGAAGAGAAACACCATCTAAGGTTGTTGTACAATGGGCTTGGTGATCTAATAAGTTGTATTTAATCTCAATAGCTCCGGAATCATTTGGTACGAATAAGGTTTCTTTGCAAAAGGCAGGAGCTCTTTGGGTTGCATAATGATAGGCAAGAGTGTCCGCAGCAGGTAGTTTTTCGGCAGTACTCTGAGCTACGATTAAAAATGAATTGGCTAAGTCTAGTGCTATTTGATTCTCTGCTATGCTTGGCCAAACCAGTTCCGGTGAAAAAGCTAGATAAGGAGGCAGTTGTGGATCATGGCGTACACTTTGAGCCGCCAATGTCCCTGCATCAAAGTCGGGACAAGAAAAGCCTTTTTCACTAATAATGGAGCAAGGAAGTTTATAATCAGGAAAGGGGGCAAAAAATTGACTGTCAGAAAAGCCTGCTTGCTCCAGGTACTTTATTAAGACTGCACGCCCGTAGGTTGTTGGTTGTTTATCACTATAATGTCCCTCTATTCCATACATCACCTGTCCTAGATGATCCTCAGGCGCACCCGAGAAATATTTAAGGCCCAATTGATTTTCAATGGCGATTATTAATTTCCCTTGTGGCTTTAACATCGATTTAACTCGCTGGAGCATGTTTTGCACGGGACTGGTCCCAGGCATAAAGACCTTAGCATACTCGAGTACACCAATTAAGGTGATTACATCAAATTTTTGTTCCCAATTAAATAAGTCAAATCGTTCCGCTATCACGGTGACATTATTGAGATCGCGTGTACGTGAGCGGGTTATTTCCGCGCGCCTTAATGTCCCTTCGAGCGCTAAGACATTAGCACCACACTCACCTAAGTAACGTGTAATAGCACCGCAACCAGAGCCTATTTCAAGTACGTCTGCACCATCAAGCATACTTTGCAAAGGGCGTAAGAGATTACTACGCTGAGCGCTTAAATGATAAGTCGAAGGCCAATCCACACAATGTTGTTGCAGTTCTGAAGATAATACCGAAATGTCCTGTGCTTGCGCTATGACGGCTGCGAGGCCATTTTCAATTGTATCTCCATCATTATAAGAAATACTGGAGAATTCAGCGCGTGACCACACTTGAGTGGTTGCATTAAGGTAATATTTTTTTTTTGAAAATAGCTCATTCATGCAGAAAGTTCCTGAGTGGTAAGTTTTAGCCCTAAATCGACAAGACCAAAAAAATTGGTTGGAGGTAAGACATGTAGATGTATCGCATCATAACGTCGGTCATGGGGAATAATTTCAGCTCCTTGACTCGAGGCTATCCCTAGTGAAATAAAATAATCGCCAGGAGAAAGTCGGCAGGGAAATGAAATTTCAGACTGGATCGTATCGCCAAGCGCGCCTAGTGTTTTAAACTCATCCGCATTTAGTGTTTCTGAATTGACACCATAAATAGTTACGCCTTCTTTAGTTTTAATCGTAATTCCTAGAATAGGGCGTATAACATCCGTTAGAAATTTCATCGTAATACGCAAGGTAATGAAATCGCCACTACTGATTGCGGATGGATGTAGTTTTTCATTAGCGTATAAGGAATAATCAAGTATTTGTGCCGCACCGTCTCCCCAGCGATATTCATAGGGGTTATAGCTAGGGCGAGTAGAAAATAAGTCCTCTGTGATGCTTAATGTATCTTTAGGTTTAATTGTACCAGAATGCAGTGGCAGCTCCTGTTTGGGCAGTGCTCGCTGCGCTTTCCCAAATAAAAGATCATGATAACAATTCACTATATGACGAGATTCACCTTCCTCCATAATGCGCCCAGAATTTAATAAAATCGCTCGTGAACAATGGGTAACAATCTGACTGCTGTCATGAGTAACCAGTAAAATGCTGGTTCCTTGTTCGCGAAGTTGGTTTAGTCTATCAAAACATTTGGCTTGAAATTTTGCATCGCCTACCGCTAAGGCTTCATCGACAATGAGAATATCGGGGGTAACTTGTGCTTGTACTGCGAAGGCTAATCGAATATTCATTCCAGAAGAATAAGTCTTAGTGGGTTGCTCAATAAAATTGCCTATATCGGCAAAGGCAAGAATGTCATCAAAACAGGCATCTATTTCATCTTTACTTAATCCCAGCATGGCTGCGTTCATGTAGACGTTCTCACGCCCAGTGAACTCTGGATTAAACCCACAGCCTAATTCTAATAGAGCAGCAATACGCCCCTTTGTACTAATATGGCCGGTTGTTGGCGTCAATGTGCCGCAGATCATTTGTAAACGAGTTGATTTACCACTGCCATTTTGCCCTATGATACCAATCGTTTCGCCTTTTTTTATCTCAAATGAAACATCTCTGAGCGCCCAAAACTCACTCCCATACGATCTACGACTACGCGTAAGCATCTGCAGTAAACGCTCGTAGGGTTTATCATAAATACGATAGCATTTACTTAAGCCTTTCACCTCAATGACGGTTTCTCTAGAGGACATCAGCAAATCCTTTACGTGTTTTTTGAAACCAGATAAATCCTATCCACGCACAGGCCAGTGAGACCAGGAACAGTACAGCATAGGAGATGATATTAGGAACAGTACCCCAATATAAAACATCCCTTACCTCCTCAATGGCATGAGCTAATGGATTGATTTTTAAATAAATTTGGTATTGTTCTGGTAATGCAGTTATTGGATAAAATATCGGAGATAAGAACATCATGATGGTCATCAAAATGCTCATGACATAGCCTATATCGCGCAGATAAACGCCCAGCGACGATATCATCCAACTTAGGCCTAAGGCCAGCAATGCAACAGGTAACATCATGAATGGAAAGAATAACAGGGTTGCATGGGGTATACCGAACAGAACGATGTAACATAACAACCAGACACTGGCGCTCATCAATAGTTGAAATAGTGCCGCGCCAAGTGAAACCCAAGGTAAAATTTCTAATGGGAATATGACTTTTTTCACATAATTGGGTTGTGAAATGACTAGGGTAGGTGCCTTTAATATACATTCGGAGAAAAAGTTAAAAACAATTAAACCGGAAAAAAGCACCAACGCAAATTCTGTTGTTGAACTACTTTCGCTACTCCAGCGCGCTTTAAATACTACGCTAAAAACAAATGTGTAAATAATGAGCATTAATACGGGCTGAAAAAAAGACCAAAAGAGTCCAAGTACCGAACCTTTATAACGACTTAAAATATCGCGTTTGGTCAACGTGGTAATTAACTCTCGGTTACGCCAAAAACTAGCCAGTAACTCTCTTGGGCTTGTATTAAAGTGTTTCATACAAACATCTCTGCATCATGCAATAATAGGCCTTGTTGGTCTTTGGCAGACAGAATGGGGCTACCATCTAATGGCCAATCAATATTTAAGGTCGCATCGTCCCAGACTATGCACCGCTCATGTTGCTGAGCCCAATAATCCGTTGTTTTATAAAGCAATTCGGCGGTTTCTGATAACACCACAAAGCCATGTGCAAAACCTTCTGGAACCCATAATTGCTTAAAATTATCAGCGCTTAATACCTCGCCAACCCAATGTCCAAAAGTAGGGGATTGAGCGCGTAAATCAACCGCTACGTCAAAAATCGCACCGGATGCGGCACGCACTAGCTTACCTTGAGCCTGTTGAATTTGATAATGTAGACCACGAAGTACATTTTTGCTTGAACGAGAATGATTATCTTGGACAAAGTACACCGAATGTCCCACTGCTTTTTCAAACTGCTGTTGATTAAAGCTTTCCAAGAAAAAGCCGCGTTCATCATGAAATACTTTGGGCTCGAGAAGCAGAACTTCAGGAATCTTGAGAGGGGTGATCATCATGCGTACACCTCTTCATTTAACAGGGCCATTAGATAACGACCATAGTCATTTTTAAGAAGTGGTTTTGCTAAGCGTTCTAATTGCACGTTATCAATCCATTTTTTTCTATAGGCAATTTCTTCAGGGCAGGCTATTTTGAATCCTTGACGAGTTTGTATGGTACTGACAAACATGTCAGCCTCTAGCAATGAATGATGAGTTCCAGTATCCAACCAAGTATGGCCTCTGCCCATCAGTTTCACATTAAGTAATCCTTGCTCAAGATAAAGGCGATTGAGATCCGTAATTTCTAATTCGCCACGTGCCGATGGTTTTAATTGACGAGTCAACTCAACGACTTGGGGATCATAAAAATACAAACCTGTTACGGCATAATTTGATTTGGGATGCGCCGGTTTCTCTTCTAAATAAAGTACTTTGCCTGAAGCATCAAACTCTGCAACGCCATAACGCTCAGGATCGTGTACATGGTATGCAAAAACCGTAGCTCCTTGTTTTTGCTGCATTGCCTCGTGAGTTAAATGATGAAAATCGTGACCATAAAAAACATTATCTCCTAATATTAGGGCTGGATAATCATCACCAATAAATAATTCGCCTAAAAGAAACGCTTGCGGAAGGCCTGCTGGTTCTGGTTGAACTATATAATCAAGATGAATACCCCATTGTTCGCCATTTTTTAAAAGATCTTGAAACATAGGCAGATCTCTGGGAGTAGATATAATTAGAATATCTCGGATCCCTGCCAGCATGAGGGTACTTAATGGATAATAAATCATGGGTTTATCAAATACCGGCAATAATTGCTTGGAAATCACATTAGTTGCTGGATATAAGCGAGTTGCTGAGCCACCCGCCAAAATTATTCCTTTATGCTTCATTAAAATGTCCTGCTTGAATTAATTGATGAATAATACGATCTACGTGAACGGTCCAGTCAGGTAGAACAAGTCCGAGACTGGAGGTCAATTTAGTCGTGCTTAATACGGAGTTTTTAGGCCGTTTTGCAGGCGTAGAATACTCTTCACTAGTGATGCTATTTATTTGTGCTGGATTTAGTTTTAAAGTGATCCCTTTTTTAGTGGATTCACTCACTATATAAGACGCTAAGTCATACCATGTTGTTACGCCACTAGGGGTTAAATGATAAATTCCTGCTGCTAATTGGTCGCGCAGCGCGGCATGAATGGCTAATAAGGTGACATCGCTGATAAGTTCTGCTGATGTTGGTGCGCCTCTCTGATCATGAATTACATTAAGACTTTCTTTGTGCTGCGCTAATCGTAAAATAGTTTTTATAAAATTAGTGCCGTGTAAGGCATAAACCCAGCTGGTTCTGAAAATATAGCCACGACAGCCACTCTTTAGAATAGCCTGTTCTCCAGCTAATTTTGATGCGCCATAAATGTTGAGAGGGTTCGTCGCATCGTGCTCTACATAAGCATCTTGTTTTGTACCATTAAACACATAATCGGTTGAGTAATGAATTAAAATGCTATTGTGTTGGTGGGCATAATCCCCTAGTTGAGCAACCGCTTCATGATTCACTTTATAGGCATCTTCAGGGTTGGTTTCGGCTTTATCAACAGCCGTATATGCTGCAGCATTGATAATGACATCGGGTTGCACGTGTTTTAATAGAGTATGAACAGCGTTTGCGTCTGCTAAATCAAGCTCAGCGCGACCTACTGCAATTACTTGTCCTAAAAGAATTAAACTTCGTGATAACTCACGTCCGACTTGACCATCTTTGCCAATAAGCAGCAGCTTCATTTATTGCTCCTTTTGGTACTGAGTTAAATACCATTGGACTGTTTTTAAAATACCAGTGTTAAATGTTTCCTGTGGTTTCCAATCGAGCTCAAACGCTATTTTCGTTGCATCAATGGCATAACGGCGATCATGGCCCGCTCTGTCTGTAACATAAGCAATTTGGAAGGCGTAAGATTGTTTGTCCTGACGAGGGGCGAGCTCGTCTAAAATAGAGCAAATGGTTTGCACTACCTCAATATTCGCTTTTTCATTCCATCCGCCAATATTATAAACTTCTCCTACTTTTCCTAAGTTCAATACGGTGCGAATTGCCGCACAATGATCAGCAACATAGAGCCAATCACGAATATGTTGACCATCACCATAAATAGGGAGCTGTTTTCCCGTCAAGGCGTTTAAAATGCATAATGGAATGAGCTTTTCAGGATATTGATAAGGACCGTAATTATTGGAACAGTTGGTGGTCAGTACGGGTAGGCCATAGGTATGATAATAAGCGCGAACTAAATGATCGGATGCTGCTTTACTCGCGGAATAAGGACTGTTCGGTTCATAACGATGTTGTTCAGTAAACGCAGGTGCATTTGCTGACAGAGAACCATAGACTTCATCAGTAGACACATGTAAAAAACGAAAATCATTTTTTAGTGGAGCTTCCAGTTGGCTCCAATAATGACGAGCTGCCTCTAATAGCGTGAACGTGCCAACAATGTTGGTTTGAATAAATTCACTGGGCCCATCAATAGAACGATCCACATGACTTGAGGCTGCAAAATGAATGATGGCTCGTACCTTACGTTCTTTTAACAACTGTGCTATTTGTTCTTGGTTATTAATATCAAGAGGTACAAAACAATGCTTAGGGTTGTTTTGTAGGCTTGCTAAATTGTTTAGGTTGGCCGCATAGGTTAATTTATCGACGTTAATGACGGTTTCATCATGTAATGCCAACCAATCCAATACAAAGTTACTGCCAATAAATCCTGCACCACCAGTTACTAAAATACTCATTCTTCTTGATCCTAAATTTTTTATATTCTATTAAAAACGGCACCTAAAACCAAGCCTAATTGCCCGGCAATCGTTTGACGATAAAGTCCTAGTTTATAAAATTTTATCAGCCGCTCAATAACGCTAGTCTGTCTTGCCTGTTCAAATTGCTGAAGGATGTACTTATTTTCTTCTGTTAATAAATGAGAGGCATCCAATAAGCCTTTATTATTTAAGTTAATCCAATCCCTAAGTCGGCCTTTGAACAGCATCCGTATTCTATATAGCTTGGCTTTGAAACCCACACTAGAGCCTACTACATTTGCATTATGCTGGCGGTAGTGTACGTAGGGAGTAAAATCATAATGCACTTGGCCACCAGCTCCGCAAACCAATAAGTAAGCCCACCAATCATGGGAAGCAATGCGTGTATTTAGAGTTTGTTTCAGCAAAGCAAGGGTTGCTGAATTAAATACCATAGTGTTGCCGCCAGCAATATTTTGTACTAATGCATTTGGGAAACTAGGTGTTTTGGTAAACAACGGCGAATGACCTTGGCTTCTTAAGTTCTCATCGACTAAATGCGTTCGCCCACAATAAAGGGCAGGGGTCTCTTTAGGTATCGTGGTCAACCAATCAATTGCACGGGCTAACTTATTTGGGTACCACACATCATCTTGGTCCGCAAAAGCATAATAGGCACTGTCATCTTCTACTTTTGCTATGAGTGATAAAAAATTAGCCGCAAATCCTTGTCGTGGAGAATGATGAATAACTACTTTATAGTGTTTCAGTATGGACAGAGTATTATCGCTGGAGCCATCATCTGAGGCGACTATAGTGCAATTCTGATGTGTTTGATTCGCAATAGAATCCAGTTGCTCTTCTAAATAAGTCTCGCCATTATAAGTGGCAAGGAGAATAGTAACTCGTGATTTAGACATGTGACAATCCTTGGTTCTGTCGAAAATTTTATACAAAGTTCGTTATGGCCTTATTGAGGACGTAGTTATGCTGCAAGTTCATAAAACTGTTTCCAAGCAGGGGTTCTAGCCGGGAACCTCAGAAATTTCCGGACAGTTTTTAGTCCTATTTTT
>NZ_JASGFU010000066.1:0-13011 GCF_047605385.1 Legionella sp.
TTACAAGCCTTTGGAACTCCATTTTTCTTACTTAAAAACTCCGAACTGGGGTTAGGAAGAGATAATGTACCCTGAATATAATGAAATTATTAGACGATTAAAGCAAAATGATGCCAGCCTCACTTTATTGGATTTTCGCCAGAAAAACTTAACTTCTGAAGAATCCAAAGAAATTTTTAAAGCACTGGAAGAAAATACTACTGTTACTAAATTACAATTTCTAGGTAATAATTCAAGTGGTGTTGCAGCCATTGCTTTAAGTGCAATGCTCCGGAAGAATCATACGATTGAGGAACTTGAGTTAGGCACTAATGAGATAAATAATGAAGATATTATTCATATTGCTAGTGGACTTGAGAAAAATGCTTCTGTAACTATTCTTGATCTTAATAGTAATCTATTTGATGCAGCAAAACCTATCGCCGATCTGCTCGAGCACAATAATCATATTAGTGAAATTGATCTTAGCAACAGTAATATTAATAAGGCTGGATTCTTAGTAATTTATAAAGCATTGCAAAGAAATGAAAATTCATCATTGACGGCATTTAATGCTTATTTTACATCAGTATCCTGTATTAATGATTTCGATAATTTATGTAGAATTAATGCAAGTAGACTAGAGAGCACCATAAGGCTGTTTTGAAATTGATTTTAAGAAACGTCGTTTAGCTATTCTCGTAGAAAGTTTGTGCGTCTAATCCGTTGACATAATTACCAATGAAATGTACAATTAATAGTCAATTTTAACATAAAAGGAAGCTAAGATAATTACTCTTATCTGCAATTAACATTATGGAACCATCAGAAAAAGCACAACCACAGCCTTTCACCACTCAAAAATATATGCTTCAGCATCATGGTAGCTTGGAATTAGGTATGTGTAATCAATTAACTAATGCATTTATGGAAACCTGTATTAGAGGAGAAGATCCCAGTAGTTTAATTAATAATGAGCATTTATTTTATGAGAAAGCGCAGGAGCAGTCTCACATTCAAAAGAAAATGCTAAGTGAAAACAAACCTAACTTCCGTTATCCTGCCTTTGAATCAAACCACATTCCTTATGAAATTGAACAAGGAAAATACGGAGAGCTTACGAATGCAAATAAAATCGAAGGGAGAGTAGGAACATCAAGATATACATTTTTTTCTATCCCTACTGGAAACGGGAATTATCATATGACAGGACTGACGAAGGATGGAAATACTTGCCAATTTTTTGATGCCGATTTTCCAGGAGGTATCATAAAATCAGATTGTAGAAAAATTTTTGCATACATGGCTAAATTAAATAAAGACATTTATTCTAAAAACCCATTATCAGAAACAGTAATCGCGAAAAGCAAAAACTGAAAAATTGGACTATTATATTAATATGCTCAATATTATTTCTATGTGTGCATATTATGAGGCCTTTAATCCAATTTCTTCTTAAAACAGGTAGTCCTATTGTAACTTTAGCCGGAGCTTATCAATTGTATGAGAATTCCCGCAAAGCTTATCAACCTTCTGCTTCGGATTATATTCAAGCTGCTGTTTCTGTAACGAAAGGGATCATCGCTCCTCCTTCGCATCCTAATGAGTGGAATAGTGCGAGCAGAAAATTTCTGGAGGAGTCTGGTCCCAAACCTGTTGTTTCCGGAGTGAATAGGGCATTACATGAATATGGCGTTGAATTAGGAGAAAGAGAACTTGCGATGTTTCTTGTACAAAATTTAGATGAGCACCAATATAGCCAGTTAGCTCCTGGAAATGATTTGGCTAGTGAACTCTTAATTTCTAACTCATTTAAGAATGAATATAAGGCTACTATAAATAAAGGAAAAAATGCCCTTGAAGTAGGGTTGGATGACAAAACCCTGGAAAACATTCGCAAGCAGGCAGCCTCTGCAAAAGTTGGAGAGGGAGCCCATTTATTGTATGGCTCTGTCAAATCTACCTTTAGTTATGGAGCCATTATAGAAGATGATCTTGCGGCTGGTACTTATAATCAAGCCGTTACTGAAGATCGTATTCATCATATTGAATCTCATGTCGATGAGCTTCATAAAGATTTGCCTCAAAAAATAAGGGCTACGGAAAAAACTATTGAGTCCACTAAAAGTATGAAACAAAAGTTACAAGATATTCGAGCTGATAATGATGTTTCTGAGGAAGAAAAAAATGCTCCTAAGATGAAATCTTAACATTCAAGGAGGGAAGCGCAGGGCATGGTGTTATTAGTTAAGAGGAGCTCGTTACATCCACCGTACAGGATGTATTGGAACAAGGAAGGGTAGTGAGCATATTTTTCTCTGAGGAATCGATGAATTTATAAGGACATTAGGTATATCATAGATAGCATCTCCTGATAAAAGGCTCTTAGGGTATGATATCTAAACAACATAGTCCTTTGCGTTCATCAAACAGCGCTTTTCTAAAAATCGTAAAGTTTGTTATTACGCTGTGTATTTTATCTAGTTATGTTAATCCTGCTTATGCCATTCCTCCTCCCGAAACATTAGCTATACTGGGAGGTGGGATTGTTTATCCTGGTTTGTTACTCTTGGGAGCATTGGGTGTTTTATTACAATATATTTGGATAAAGACAAAATTATACCTGGTGTGGCGCTTGTATTTAAGCCGGATTATTGGTGGTCTCCTGGTTCTGGTATTCATTCTTGCTGGTATATATCTGTTTGGACTGCTCCAGCCTTTGACGAATATAGAAACCCTTCCTCAGTGGCAGCAATCCGATTCGAAACCTGCATTTATTGATTTGCGCGATAGAGGATCATATAACATGATCCATATTATTGGTGCACTTAACTATCCTGACGGACAGGGATTAACCGATTATTTAAAGACGTTTCCTCATCAAAAAATCGTCTTGATTTGTGAGCGTGGCTATAAGTCATCTAATATGGCTTTTATAGACGCGGATAAGTCGCTATTAAAACAGGCTGAGGCTGAACATCGAATCTTTTATTTTCCCGGTGGCATGGTTGGATGGATGAATCAGAGCGTGGAAAGTAAAGCCCCGACCAGTATCTATCTTCCGTCGACTTATGCAAAGTATCTACTTAAAAAACATAACTTTACTGAACTTAATTTGTCAGGGGATAAAGGGTTAGTTTCACCCGACCAATTTCTGAAGGAATACACACAAATTACTGCAAGGCAAAGTATTCCTATCATTAATAGTAAAACACCACATAATGATGAGATCATCAAGAACCTTAGCCAGTTAAAAAATACGCCTGTCTATTTTACTGACTTAAGCCAAAAGGATTTTTTTCCCGTCGCTAATCTTTTTTTTATTTTGTTGATACAGTCCGCTTTAATTTTTACTCTACGTACTAAGGAGCTTTTTGATTCAATCACCAATCAACCATCAAGTGCATATAAATGGCAAAACTTGAGCATAAGCATATTCATCGCTTTCCTGGTTTTTTTGTTGGGTCCTTTCCCTTTACCCATTCCCTTTGATTTATATCTTTACCAATTGACTGACTTACCTATGAATATAGGTTATCTTATTGGCGTGTATGCATTGTTTGGTTTGATTTTTTTAATACACTTAGAGTATCCCAATAGGAAACGCTTTAGTCTATTACGGCATAATCTTAGCAATGTTTTTGCCCCTGTTCAAAATCTTCGCTTCTTGACGTTTCCCTCTTATAAAAATATAGGCATTGTCATTGTAACGATGTATTTTTTATATGTTTATAGCTTCTCTTTCTTTCTATCTTCAATTTTTTTAATCAGCATCCTTCTATCTGTTCCTCTTTTTATTGATCTGTTTCTTTATTTTTATGGACGTTCTTTTAAAAATACGCCCAGACATATAAAAAAAATTTTGGAACGATGCGGTTATTCCTGTAATCCCGTTGCAAATACCTTTATCCAGTTAAATACTCATAATCCGTTGGCTTTAGCTCGAATCAATCTCAACATTGGTAAAAAGTCCGCAAGCTTAGGATTGTTTACAGGTAAAATTCTAGATGATGGCAAATTCAATAATCAATTAGAAGATACTGTTTTAAAGCATTATAGCCAAATGATACGTAACCTATTGCTTTTTTTTCAACAGGATATAGAACTTAATTTAGATAGCAGCGACGCTATTATTTCAGTCAGACTTTATCATAATTATGCAGATACTCGGGTTATAAACCGCCATGTTCTATTAACGCATGATCAAATGGTGTCAAGTGACCCTTATGAAAAACGGTTTACATCAACTTTGTTTCAAGAAGTGTTTACAAACTCAACTCCATTGATGCTTGATGTGGTGAAGCAGCGTTGGAATAAAAAAGGTGGTTGTCTTAAGGCACTCCATAAATTGGGCATCTTTATTAAAAGCAATGAGAAAACTCAAGGACAGTTTCTTGCTTTTTCGAAACAAATTTATCTGGATCATTCTTTTGAAAAAGCGGTATTTGCTGCAAACAGGCTTATTATCTGGATAAGAGACAAAATATCCCGCTTAAAGTTTCAATTAGCGATACAGAGTATTTTTCTGGATTATTACACGTTAATCGCACCAAAAAGCCAAGTACGCCTTGAACACTTGATGCAGTATGTACGTCAGCCCTTATCGAAACATCAGTTAAAGCGAGTGATTAATCGAGCACTGAACACGCTTTGCGAAGAGAGCGCCATGTGGCAATGTTACAGCAGTTTGCTGCATCAATATGCTTTTCAGCAATTGCAAGGTCAAGCAGAACATTCCTCGCGAGATTTATCTGAGTTTCTCAGCGCTCCATGTTTTTTACCCTTACCTGTTTATTATGAATTATCGGCTACACCTGCTCAAATTGATGTAAAGACAACAAATCATGGCTCTTATTGGCAATATGCTTTTTTAGAAACTGAAACTGTTCGTAGAGGTATTCGCGATTTTCAGTTAAAAGAATGGCAATTGATAAACCAATTATTAGAAAAGCTAAGTAAACAACTTATGTTACCTATTAGTTTAGTTTATTTAACCAAGGATGATTTATATACTTTGCCCAGAAATCGCACCAGGCTCATCAACTTGCTGAGCTACCGTTATGAAGCATGGCAAACTCAAAATCAGTGGTATTTTGCAGATGCATTTTCACTGCATGATGTGGAACAGCTGCAACATAATTCAATAGTACAACACGAAACGCATGCACTAAGAGTTGCCGGGAACCAACAAATCATTACCGGTAATGCCGTGCTATACCAAGAGAATCTGATATTTTCTACTTTACCCAAAGGGAGTATCTTAATCGCAGATAATCTTTTGCCGGATCAGATTATAGCCTGCCAGCACCTGAACGCAATTATATTAAAAAAAGGTGGATATTTAAGCCATACATCCATTATTGCCAGAGAAAAAAACATTCCTATGATTGCTCAATTTCAAACCTCAGAAATCAAAAACAATGTAAAATTAATGATCCACTCAGGCAATCAAGTGGATGTTTTAAATAATACTGTTCTTGAATGGGAGTTTCTGGAAGCCGTAGAGCCAACATCGGATATTGGTAATAAAGCTCAACGATTGGCTTTAATGAATCAACAAGGATTCCCTCTTCCAAAAACTATTATTTTGAAGCATTGTTGTGTGAAAGAGATTTATCAATTAGCAAGTACTCATGGCGCATTATGGTCAGTCTATTATGAAGAATTAAAACAGTTATTTAATCTTTTAACACGAATAAAATCTCCCCTTATTGTGCGTTCATCAACCAATTTGGAAGATACAAGCCATTACAGTTATGCGGGCATATTTTACTCTCAATCGAATATTCATACTGTAGATGAATTTATTTCTGCGATTTGTGCCTCTTGGCAAAATCTGCTCGATCGTGCCGCGATTATTAAGGAATACAGTGGAGAAACCGAGATTAAATTGAATTTAATAGTACAACCTTACATTAAAGGTCAATTTGGCGGTGTATTATTTACCAAAAGTGCAACTCAAGGACAAATGCAAGTGGAAATAGCACCAGGTGGTGCTGAAGGTGTAACTCAGGGAAGTACAGAACTTGTCTCGCTGTATATCGATGAAAAAGGGCAGCCTTTTCATGCTATAGGTAACTCAAACATCCTCAATAATAAAGAATACCAGGCTTTGTATAAGCACGGGCATGAATTGGAAGTCGTGTTTGGTAAACCGCAAGATATTGAATGGCTCCTTGTTGATCAACAGTTTTATATTGTTCAAAGTCGAGACATGACTTCTTTATTCTAGAAATGGATAAATATTTTTATCAGAGAATGAACAGAAAATTTTTCCATTAAAATAAATATCTACTTATACTTTATTAAGTAAAAAATTAAAGACAAGGACTATTTAAATTGCATCCTTCGCTCCCCCTAATTACCACCGTCGCTATGGGATTTGCTTTAGCATTAGTCTTTGGATTTATTGCCGTACGTCTTAAGATCCCAGCATTAGTCGGTTATTTATTAGCCGGTGTTACTATGGGACCATTTACTCCTGGCTTAATGGCAGATAATAAAATTGCTCAAGAGCTTGCAGAAATTGGGATTATGCTGTTGATGTTTGGAGTAGGATTACATTTTTCATTGTCTGATTTAATGCGAGTTCGTAAGATTGCGATCCCTGGAGCAATAGTGCAAATGGTTGCAGCAACAATACTTGGAGGATGTGCTGCAATGATGTGGGGATGGAATTATAGTAGTGCTTTAATTTTTGGCCTTTCTCTGTCGGTAGCGAGTACGGTTGTACTACTGCGAGCCCTTGAAGAAAGAAGAGCCCTTGAGTCGATTAATGGTCATATTGCTGTAGGCTGGCTTCTGGTTGAAGACTTAGCTATGGTTGTTGTGTTAGTGGTGCTCCCTCCATTATCACACTGGCTTGTTGGTAGTTCATCTATTGGTGTACAAAAATCTCTATGGCTTGTTCTTGGCTTTACACTTATTAAAGTATCAACTTTTATTGCATTCATGCTCTTGGTCGGTCGCCGATTTTTCCCTAAACTGCTTTGGCATGTTGCTCGAACTGGCTCACGTGAATTGTTTACTCTATGTGTTATTTCTGCGGCGATTAGTATTGCTTATTTGGCTGCCAAGTTATTTGGTGTTTCTTTCGCTTTAGGTGCTTTTTTTGCGGGTATGATTATGCGAGAATCTTCACTTAGCCATCGGGCTGCTCAAGAATCTTTACCACTTAGAGATGCGTTTGCGGTGTTGTTTTTTGTTTCTGTCGGCATGTTGTTTAATCCTTCTGCTTTGGTTGAGCAACCATTTCAAATTTTAATTGTCGTAGGTATTATCGTTATAGGTAAGTCAATTGTAGCCTTTATGCTCGTCCTTGCTTTTCGCTATCCATTACAATCGGCATTAATTGTGTCAGCAAGCCTGGCACAAATTGGTGAGTTTTCCTTCATTCTTGCTGAATTAGGCGTGCGCTTAAACATGCTTCCAAAAGAAGGACTAAATTTCATCTTAGCAGGCGCACTCATATCAATAGCGATTAACCCTCTGGTATTTAAGCTCGTAAATCCTGTTCATACTTGGATAAAATCTTATCCTCGATTAATGAGTTTTTTGGAGTGCGCTCATGATCCTCTGGCTGAATTACCTATGACCACAAAAGAGGAGTACCTTGCAGGACAAGTGGTTTTGGTGGGCTATGGGCGAGTTGGGAAGCGTGTTGTTCATTTGATTTCTGAAAAAGCTATTCCCTATGTTGTGGTTGATGAAAATCGAGAATTAATTGAAAGCCTGCGAGCTGCTGGTTTTTCGGCAGTTTATGGGGATGCATCTGACCCTTCTGTGCTTATTCAAAGCCATATTGCTCGTGCCAGTATGCTCATGATTCTTACATCGGATACCGTTAATGTAAGAAAAATGATCCAATGTGCGTATAAACTTAACCCGGAAATAGAGATTGTTGTCCGCACCCATGATGAAGAAGAAGCAATGTTATTACAGGAAGAAATCAGTGGAAAAGTATTTTTTGCTGAAGGGGAAATCGCTAGAAATATGGGGGAGTATGCTTTAAATCGCTATGGAAAATTATAAATACGGTGATAATCCTTATAGTTTACAACGAACAATTACTTATACTTTAATTTAAAAAGTGGATAAAAAACAAGGAGCCACAATGAGATCGCGAAAGAAAAAACAAATTAAAAAACATTTTTATCTTCATCTAATGCGTAATACGTTTTGGGGTGTCATGCTGACAACGATCGCTCTATTTATTGGCATGATGGGCTATCATGTTACTGAAAAAATGTCCTGGATCGATGCCTTTATGAATGCATCCATGATTCTATCTGGGATGGGACCGGCAACAACAATAAATACTACTGCAGGGAAATTATTTGCGGGATTTTATGCTTTATTTAGTGGTCTTGCCTTTATTGCTATTATTGTGATTATACTTTCACCGGTAATGCACCAGTTTTTTCGCAAAATTCATTTGGAAAGTGCGCAGGAGAATAACAATTAAATTAAGGTATCTATGATGAATCGAGTATGCCCCAATAGCGTTTTAAAAAAGCGTTCATCTTCAGACTGAACATGAATCTCAATTCGTTCGTTTTAGAGTCATAGAGAAGGTATTTTCATATAAATGGAGTTTAAATGAAATCTCAATTATCACTACTCAATCTTGCAATTGCTCTGCTTGGTACTTCGCTAAGTCATGCTAATAGTTCAGAAAACCTAATAGAAAAGAATTATTTTCCTCGAATTACTGGACAAATACTTGCTGGAAGCGATCAGCAATTAGGCGGTTTTGGTGATGGGATGCTTCCTATATTACAAACGCACGATCGCATTTTTTTTGCTGATGGCACAGTAATGTTAGGGCAAGAGCAACGTACCGTATTAAGTGGTGGTTTGGGTTATCGTGATATGAGACAAACAAGTCTGGGTGAAGGGATTATAGGTGCTTATCTATTTACCGATTTTTATCATAGTGGTTTAAAAAATGAGTTTTGGCAATTAAATCCTGGAGTAGAATGGTTAACTGGCAGTTATGAGGTTCGATTACAAGGATATATTCCTGTCAGCAAACATGCTCAAACTTATTCCTATACATTGGCAAGCGCCCTTCCAGTTTCAGTGCTCACAGATACAAGCAAAAAAAACAACCTGGCAGGTGTTACTGGCCATAGTTTTTTTGATACTCCAGTGGCATTAATGGAAGAGGCGGGTCCAGGTGTCGAGTTGGAAGCAGGGCGTTTTTTTGATTACGCTAAAGGATTTTGGGTACGTGTAGGTGGTTATCATTTTGATTATAGCCGTGCTAAGAACATTAATGGTGTAGAAGCCAATATCGAAGCAATAGTAAAAGACCATGTTTCTTTATTACTTCAAAATAATTACGATAACCAGAATAAAAATCGTTTTGCTGTAGGAGTACGAGTGAATTTTGGGGGCTCATCTGCTCCAATCCCATCTTTGGAAAATCGTATGATCTCTCCCATCATTCGTCATCTTGCCCGGCAGTCCTATGGGAAGGCTATTCCGACTCGTACTGTGTTTAAAGCAATTGGTCCTCGTCATGTACTTAATAATATTTGGTTTTTTAGTCCCGCTGGTGTTTATCCTGCAGGAGCGGCTACTACATTGTCTAATTGCACTGCCGAAAATCCTTGCTCTACTATTGATTCCGCTACTGCTGAAGAGATAGCTGCCTTAGCTCCTAATGCCAATCTGTATTTTGCTTCAGGAACTTATCTTATTCCACCTAATACGTTAAATTTGAACAATTGGGTTAATCTACAAAATGGTCAATCTATTTTTGGTAGAAATACCGGTTGGCTTACTGCAGCAAGCGGAAATAATAGACCACTTGTTAATGGCGCCTTGATTTGGGGTTCTCAATCAGTTCTCGCCGATGGAGCACTTTATGATATGAGAGTAAACAGTACTAATCAGCTTGTTCCAAGCGATATTATGCCTACGGGTTTTAACGATTCAGTCATAGGGATTGGTTTTACTGGGGATATGCAGATAATTAATAGTGAAATCCAAGCCTTAAATATAAATAATGATAATGTGAGCGTGATTGCCGTAAACACTTTAAGTGGGGATACGCTAATTGACAATTCGCACGTTATTGCTATCAATAATGGAAATGCTATGGAAACTAATTCTTCTACTTACACTATGGCTCTAAATGTGAATGATCTCACTATTAGCAATTCAACTATTTCTGCTGAGAGTACTGGTTCTGCGATTGGCTCTGGAAGTGAAAATTCCGTCTATGCCATAGGCGCTCTAAATGTCATTGCAACGAATATTACTGCGAATACAACGCTTACTGGTGATAATAAGGGAGGAAACTCTCAAATAATAGGTATTAGTGCCAATGAAATGCTTAATTTAAGTAATTCTATTATTAATATAACTTCTAATGGCGATGTTAGTGGTGGTAATTTTCGTACTTTGTGGGGAACATTTTCCAATTCTATGAGTACAATAGATAGAGTTATAATTAACGTTCAGGCTAATAATAATTCTAATGGAATTAATAGCATCGTTCAGACCATAGGTGTTCAATCAAGAGAAGGGAGTATTGTTAATAACTCGACAATTAATGTTGAAGCAGATGGAGTAGCCACAAATTCAGGACAGATTGTTGTTTATGGTCTTAGAGATAATTCAAATAATGCGGTGATTTTTGAAGGAAATGCTGCCAGTTACATTACTGCTATCGCTTCTCAAGGAACATCCTTAGCGCCAATTATGAGTTCAGGCCCTATATTAAACAATAGTATACCCAAATCGCAATGTTCTACCGATGGAGTGCATTTCATTGATTGTTAATATGTTTAGACCATGTGTTTTGTAAATTTTTTCCGTTTTACGTCCTCAAGGTGTCATTGGCACCTTGAAGTTAAGAAAAAGGTTTCTGGTTTCTAGATAAAAATGTGCAAAAAAACTTTTACTCTAGCTCTGTAATTAACCCCAAAAATTTTATACAATATATGCAAATTTTCCACTTTACAATTTAATTGTACATAAATGATTCCATTTTTGAAGCGGGTTATAACATTTCATGCAAACACTTATTGAATCTTATCAAGCAGGTTTATTCCAAAAAAAATATTGGTTACAAAATATCATAGCCGGAGTTATTGTCGGTATTGTTGCCTTACCTTTAGCCATGGCTTTTGCTATTGCTTCAGGTGTAAGACCAGAGCAGGGGATTTATACAGCTATTGTTGCGGGTTTACTTGTTTCAATTCTGGGTGGAAGTCGTTTACAGATAGCGGGCCCTACAGGTGCTTTTATTGTGGTGCTTTCAGGCATTACAGCAAAATATGGGGTATCCGGGTTACAAATTTCCACAATAATTGCAGGATTTATATTGCTGTTTTTTGGTCTTGCCCGTTTAGGTGGAATAATTAAGTTTATACCTATGCCGGTAATTATTGGCTTTACTGCGGGAATAGGTGTAGTTATTTGGGTAGGGCAATGGCACTATTTTTTTGGATTACCTTCCGGAGGGAGTGGCCATTTTCATGAAAAACTCTGGCATTTATTACAATCATTTCCACAACTTAATATAAACACAACCGCTTTAGGTGTCTTTTCACTATTTTTAGTGATTTTCTCTAATAAATTTCCTGGCTTAAAACGTGTACCAGGCCCATTGGTGGCACTGCTTGCGGTGACTATATTGCAGTCTGTGTTTCAGTTTTCAGGTGTAGCGACCATAGGCTCTCTGTTTGGAGGGATACCACAAGGGTTACCTGAGTTTGAATTACCTGATTTGAGTGTGGATCGAGTGATTGAATTAATCGGGCCTGCCTTTACTATAGCTATGCTTGGCGCCATAGAGTCACTTTTATCTGCAGTTGTTGCTGATGGAATGGCAGGAACAAAACATAATTCAAACAGAGAACTTGTTGGCCAGGGAGTAGCAAATATTTTTGCTCCTTTATTTGGTGGCTTTGCAGCTACTGGAGCCATTGCGCGTACAGCAACAAATATTCGTAATGGAGGAAATAGTCCTTTAGCGGGTATTGTTCACTCACTGACACTGGTTTTAATCATTCTTTTTTTATCACCTTTGGCAGTAAATATACCTTTGACCGTACTTGCTGCAATATTGTTTGTAGTTGCTTGGAATATGAGTGAGGCAAAACATTTCATTAAATTAATGCGATGTGCTCCTAAAGCAGATGTAGTTATTTTGCTGGTGACTTTTTTACTTACAGTGTTTGTTGATTTAGTTGTAGCAGTAAATATAGGCGTTATCATTGCCGTATTGCATTTTATTGCACGTATGGCATCGAGTGTTGAAGTACAACAAATGACTCAAAAAGACTTGTCACATGAATTGGTACAACACAATATGGAAGCTCTACCAAAGGGTGTATTGGTTTATTCTGTAGACGGTCCTTTTTTCTTTGCCGCTGCGGAAGTATTTCAGCATGCATTGGCTGTAACTCATACCGATCCCAAAACCTTGATTATCAGAATGCGGTGGGTCCCTTTTATTGATAGTACGGGTTTACAGACATTAGAAGAAGTTATTGAAGATTTACAGCAACGTAATGTCCGCGTTATTTTAAGTGGTGCTAATCCACGTGTAGAGAGTAAGCTACGTAATATGGGCCTCATTAAGCTTCTAGGTGATTCTAATTTTCACCAAGAATTTTCTCAAGCTTTGGCTGCATGTAAAACATAATTGTAAAGGAAGTGACTCAAATAAACATGCAATATAACTATTTGCAAAATCATAAAATAGGCGATTATTCATTTAGTTAACTATTCTGTATGAAAGTACAATTACCCGCCACGATCGACATAAGGTAGGGGAGCTTCTGGAGCAAGGGACTTATACAGACCCCAAATTAAGAATCGTGCGGTTTTGCTCAAACTTATTGACGCAGTTTGATGCCTTATGGATTTTTATTTTTAATGAAAATATACAACCAACTAATAATCATGCGGAGCAATGCTTACGACCTGTGGTCATTTGGCGAAAAAATTATTTTTGGACGCGTTCTGATTATGGCTCTGACTTCGTAGCCAGAACCATGTCTCTTATTACTTCCT
>NZ_JASGFU010000067.1:0-12772 GCF_047605385.1 Legionella sp.
GCGGTGGAGAGGGGAAGCCGGTGAGCTCAATTAAATACCTGGGGAGTTACATTTAGGGACATAAATGAAAATGAAAATCCTACCCTACATCAAAAAATGATTTAAATTAAATCAATTAACAATAGCATGCTAAAATATGATTTAATGTCTTTCTGATCAATTCAAGATCGCGAAGGAATGCGTGTGAAAAAATATTGTCTTATTTTAAGCTCAAGTCTAGGAAGCGTTATTGAATGGTATGACTTTGGCTTATTTACTCTTTTTTCTCCTCTTTTTAGCAAACTATTTTTTTCAGGTATCAATACCCAAGCAGCAATTTGGGCCACCCTCAGTGTTTTTACGGTAGGTGTTATATGTCGCCCACTAGGGGCATTACTTTTTGGCTATCTTGGTGATAAGTATGGCCATGGTAAAACATTAAGATGGTCCATCTTAATGATCGCCCTGCCCACATTTATTATTGGTTTTTTACCCACCTATCAACAGGTAGGAGTTCTTGCACCCATTCTGCTTACCCTTGTGCGTCTGTGGCAAGGAATTAGTATCGGTGGTGAATACAGTGGTAATATTATTTATTTAGCAGAAAGCGCGCCAAAGAATTATCGTGCAACATTCACTGCTTTTGCCAGTATGGGAGCAAACACAGGCATTTTACTTGCGGCATTAAGTGGCTTATTAATGAGTCAATTAACGAATGAAAATACCTTAGCTCAATGGGGTTGGCGTGTTCCTTATATTTTTGGTGGCATCCTCTCCCTCGTCATTTATTTTTCTCGTTTAAATCTTAGCGAAACGAATATATTTGCACAGTTAAAACAAAATAACTTACTTGCTAAGGATCCAGTTAAAAACGTATTTAAATATCATTTATCAGAATTACTACGTACTATAGGATTAGTATGTATGGGCAGCACTTTCTATTGTTTTACCTTTATTTATTTGCCCATTTTTTTAAGCCAAAAGAACAATTTTTTTTCCTTACATCAGACGTCGATACTCATGTCTTTTTTATTAGTGCTGATGATTATGTTGATGCCCCTTGCCGGGCTTCTTTGTGATAAATTGGGAAGAAAGCCTATGTTGTTATTTACTTCAGGATTAATCATTTTTGGAGTAATCCCTGGATTTATTTGCTTACAATATCACTGGCTGCCGTCGGTGATTTGCATTTTATTATTTTTTACTTTAGCGAGTTCATTAGAACAAGGAGCAACACCAATTACTATTGTTGAAAATTTTCCTGCGGCAACTCGTTATACTGGAATTTCATTAGGATATAACATTGGCAATGGCTTGATTGGTGGAACAGTCCCTCTAATTAGTGAATGGTTGATGCAGATCACTCAATGGTCTGTTAGTCCGGCAATCTATATTGCCCTGTATGCGACAATTACTGGAAGTGTGGTGTGTTTTTTTATACCAGAAACACGGGGAAACAGTCTATTGAGATGACTGGTCTCTCCTCGATTTAGTTGTATACCTTGTTACATTTTATTTTTTAAGCAATTGAAAAATAAAAAGAAATTACTTTTGCGATTTCTGTTTGGTTTAAAGCCAAGGATAATAAACGATCTACCCCCAAAGCCACACCACTGCATGCAGGCAAGCCATGTTCTAATGCCTGAAGTAAATATTGATCAGCCTCAACCTCTGCAAAGCCCTTTTCTGCACGAATCTGTTGATCCCGGCGAAAACGTTTTTCTTGTGCCTGAGCATCAGTCAATTCATGAAAACCATTAGCCAATTCAACTCCTTGGTAATAAATCTCAAAGCGCTCAGCGATGCCCTGACTTACTTTTGCCAATGCCGCTTGCGATTCAGGAAAATGGTATACTGCTACGGGTGCTTCTTCATCAGCTAAAAACGGCTCCACTACATGACTCATCAATAAAAATAAAAATTGGTCTTTATCTTGTTCTTCTGGAGAAAATACATAATCCAAATCAAAACGTACCAAAGCTTGATGTAATTGGGCTATAGATGCCGTGAGAGGATCGATATCACAAGCCTCCATAAAAGCTTGCTGATAGGTTTTTTTAATCAATGGTTTTGACTGCATCACTGTTTGTAAAAATAAATCCATTTCTTCCATCAAAGCGTAATGATCAATACCTAATTGGTACCATTCTAATAAAGTAAATTCTGGATTATGCCAACGCCCTAATTCATCGTCACGAAAAACCCTGGCTAATTGAAAAATAGGCCCACTCCCGGCTGCCAATAAGCGTTTCATATGGTATTCCGGTGAGGTTTGTAAGCTATAGGGTTTGTCGCGAAAATTTGCTTTAATATTACTTAAATAAACATCCGTAGTACCATAACGTGCCATAATGGGTGTTTCTACTTCTAAATAGCCACGTTCATTAAAGAACGCACGGATTTTAGCAATTAATCGGGCGCGTAAGCGCAGTGATTCAATAGATGCTGAAGGTTGCCACATGTCTAATAAAAAATTCCTAATTCAAGTTTTGCTGCTTCGGTCATGCGATCTTGAGTCCACGGAGGCTCCCAAACAAGTTCAACAGTACACTCATGTACACCTGGTACTTGATTGACAGCTTGCTCTACAGTCCCTGGAAAAGTTTGTGCAACCGGGCAACCTGGAGTCGTCAAAGTCATTTGAATAATTACCTGAGCGTCTTCATCGATATTAATAGTGTAAATTAAACCCAGATCGTAAATATTCACCGGAATTTCAGGGTCATAAACGCCCTTGAGCGCCTGAACTATGGCCTCGTGCATCGCTTCCGTATTTTGTTTTTTCTTAAAGCCAAACATAGATAGTCCCCATTAACCTATTCTGTTTTAACTATATTAATGTCCTTATTCAAAGCCGCCTCTAAAGTATGCCAAGCTAAAGTGGCACATTTTACGCGTGCAGGATATGCTTTAACCCCAGCCAATACGGTTAATTTATCCATCATCATTAACTGTCCTTCTTCATTTTGCGTCAGCATATGATGAAAACGGTGGAATAAATCATGCGCTTGAGCAACTGTTTTCCCAATGATTGAATCGGTCATCAAGGAGGCCGAAGCTTGTGAAATGGCACAACCACAGCCTAAAAAACTCAAATCAGTAATTTTATCCCCTTCCAATTTGGCATAAACGGTTAATTTATCTCCGCATAATGGATTAAAACCATTAGCCTGATTAGTTGCATCTTCCATCACGTAGTGATGTCGTGGATTACGGTTATGATCAATAATGATTTCTTGATAGAGCTCACGTAAATCGGCACTCATGCAAATACCTCTTTCACTTGATTTAAAGCGTTAATACAACAGTCAATTTCTTCTTTCGTATTATAAAAAGATAATGAAATACGTGATGTTGCAGGCACGCCAAAAAACTCCATTAATGGCATCGCGCAATGGTGCCCACTACGCAAAGCAATACCTCTACTATCCATAATGGTACCAATATCGTGCGCGTGAATATTCTCATGAATAAAAGAAATTACTGGTACTTTGTGTTTTGCCGTACCAATAATGCGAAAATCACCAAGAGATTGTATACCTGTAGTTGCATATTCCAATAATTCTTGTTCGTAAGCCGCTATTGCCTCTAAATCCAAAGACCATAGATAATCCATAGCAGCTCCTAATCCAATTGCACCAGCAATATTGGGTGTTCCTGCCTCAAATTTTTGCGGTAAAGGGGCATATTCTGTTGCATTGAAGCTCACATAATGAATCATCTCTCCTCCTCCTTGGTAAGGCGACATTTCATCTAAAAGGGCTTCTTTACCCCATAAAACCCCAATACCGGTTGGACCATACATTTTATGGCCAGAAAAAGCGTAGAAATCACAACCTAATGCTTGTACGTCCACAGGCAAATGAGCCGTTGCTTGTGCTCCATCTAATAATACCTGCACTCCATATTGATGCGCTAATTCAATCATTTTTTTAACAGGATTAACTGTTCCCAAAGCATTAGAAACATAGTTAATAGACACAAAACGAGTACGCTCATTTAATTTTTTAGCAAATTCATCCAACAAGATCTCGCCTTCTTTGCTAATAGGTGCAATCTGTAACTTGGCTCCTGTTTTTTTACATACCATTTGCCAGGGGACAATATTAGAGTGATGTTCCATATGAGTGATAAGGATTTCATCGCCAGGTGATAAACGTGGTGCCACATAACTTTGCGCAACCAAATTGATTGCCTCTGTAGTTCCACGAACAAAAATACATTCGCGGGCCGAGCACGCGTTAATAAAATGTTTTACTTTAGCTCGTGCTCCTTCATAAAGATCGGTCGCTCTTACACTTAAAGCATGTACTCCACGATGCACATTTGCATTATCCTGCTCATAATAGTGCACAATGGCATCAACCACAGAACACGATTTTTGTGTCGTAGCTGCATTATCAAAATATACTAAATCATGCCCATTTACTTTTTGGTGAAGAATAGGAAAATCATTGCGAATTGTGGCAATATCGAAAGTGTCAACTAATGAGTCAATCGTGTCCATGTGCTTACCCCAATTGTTTTGTTAATAAACGGCTCATATATTCAGCCAGCTTAGAATGCGAAATAAGTCGCAAATTATCCCTGGCAAAAGCTTCAATCAAATAATGAGATGCTTCCACACGATCAATACCACGTGTTGCCAAATAAAATAACGCTTCTTCATCCAGCTGCCCTACTGTAGCACCATGAGAACAAATTACGTCATCAGCATAAATTTCTAACTGTGGTTTTGTATCTACTTCAGCATGAGCAGACAACATCAAATTTTTATTTTGTTGTTTCGCATCAGTATGTTGCGCATCTTTAGCAACAAAAACCTTACCATTAAACACTGCACGCGAACGCCCCGCTAAAATGCCTTTATAATCTTGTTCGCTACTGCAATTAGGTACCAGATGATGAACAGTAGTGTGGTGATCCACATGCTGCCCTGCAATGAGAGCATAAATCCCATTCATCAAGCAGCGTGCTTTTTCTTCTTGCAAATATAAGCTCAAATCAGAACGCACACATTTGCCGCCTAAGCTTAATGAATGATGTACAAATTCACTATACGCACTTTGTTTTACAGACACATGCCCTAAGTGATAAGCTGCCTTGCTTTCGCGCTGGATTTTACAATGAATTAACTGCGCCTTGGCTCCTAAAAACACTTCCGTAACCGTATTGGTCAAATAACAAGTATCTTCTGTCCCTTGATAATCTTCAACTACTGTAACCTGGCTTTCGGCTTCAGCAATAATAATATGGCGTAAATATACTGCCTGATTTTGCTGATCTTGAACATGGCTTAAAGCAATAGGCTCATTAATGCATACCCCTTCAGGAATGTAGAGCACAACACCACAATGGATCATTGCTGTATTTAAAAAATGGAATCCATGTTCTTGTTTTAAAATAGAACCTAAATAAGGTCTTAATAACTCTGGCTGGTTGGCTAACACGCTAGCCAACGGCATAACCATCACTCCTTTAGGCAATACTTTATTCAGCTCACTAACACCAAAAATATGCCCATTATCGAGAGCAATATGTTGACCTACTGGTAAGTCAGAGGCTTTAGGAGCGAAGGCAGCTACTTCTTTATCATAAGCAGTAAAGGTTTTCTTTAATAATTCATCAACATTAGTGTATTTCCATTCCTCATCATGACGAGTTGGAAAACCGCAGTTATTTAAATTGGCTAAAGCAGTAGATTGCAACTGAGCAAGCCAAGGCACAGTAGAAACACTGCCCGCTGCCTGTTGCTGATAAAAATCCAATAGTTCATTCATCACTACACCATTTCCTCAAGCCAGCTATATCCTTTTTTCTCTAACTCAAGCGCAAGCGTTTTGTCACCGGACATAATAATACGACCATTCACTAAAACATGAATAAAATCAGGCTCAATATAATCTAACAAGCGTTGGTAGTGAGTGACTAAAATAATAGAACGCTCAGGAGAACGCATGGCATTAACGCCATGCGAAATAATACGTAAAGCATCAATATCCAAACCTGAATCAGTCTCATCAAGAATTGCTAGACATGGTTCTAAGGCAGCCATTTGTAAAATTTCATTACGCTTTTTCTCACCGCCTGAAAATCCTTCGTTAATGCTGCGATATAAAAAGCTTTCATCCATGTCTAATAGAGCACATTTTTCACGAATAAAAGTCAAAAATTCAATGGCATCTAAAGTATTTTTACCTTGACCTTTACGCACTGCATTGACTGACGCTTTAAGAAAATTAATATTGGTTACCCCAGGAATCTCTACAGGATATTGAAAGGATAAAAATACGCCGGCTCGTGCTCTTTCTTCGGGAGATAAAGGCGCTAAATCATGACCTAAATAAGTCATCTCACCACTGGTTACGTGATAAGAAGGATGGCCGGCTAATACTTTAGATAAAGTACTTTTACCTGAACCATTAGGGCCCATAATGGCGTGAACTTCACCAGGATTTACAGTTAAATTAATACCTTTTAAAATCGCTTGTTCATTCACTTCAACATTTAATTCATTGATCTTTAACATAATCTAGCCTACTGCCCCTTCTAAACTTAAACCCAGTAATTTGGTGGCCTCTACCGCAAATTCCATAGGTAACTCTTTCAATACTTGCTTACAAAAACCGTTTACAATCATAGACACTGCATCTTCAGTTTCAATGCCACGTTGTTGACAATAAAACAATTGCTCTTCACTGATTTTCGAAGTAGTCGCTTCGTGCTCTACTTGCGCCGTAGGGTTTTTGACTTCGATATAAGGAAATGTATGTGCTGAACACTCAGAGCCCATTAACATCGAATCACATTGGGTGTAATTACGTGCATTGGCCGCGGTAGGTGCAATACGTACTAAACCACGATACGCATTATGTGCACGTCCTGCACTAATGCCTTTAGAGATAATCGTTGAACGGGTGTTTTTACCAATATGGATCATCTTAGTACCCGTATCAGCTTGTTGGAAATTATTGGTTAAGGCAACCGAATAAAATTCACCCACTGAATCATCACCTTGCAATATCACACTTGGATATTTCCAGGTAATAGCAGAGCCAGTCTCAATTTGCGTCCATGAAATTTTGGAACGTTTGCCACGGCAAGCACCACGCTTAGTCACAAAATTGTAAATACCACCTTTGCCTTCTTTATCACCAGGGTACCAGTTTTGTACTGTAGAATATTTAATTTGTGCACCATCTAAGGCAACCAACTCTACTACTGCAGCATGCAATTGATTTTCATCACGCATTGGTGCAGTACAGCCTTCAAGATAAGAAACATAACTGTCTTCATCAGCAATAATTAAAGTACGTTCAAACTGTCCGGTAGACGCAGCATTAATACGGAAATAAGTTGATAACTCCATGGGACAACGCACACCTTTGGGTACGTACACAAAAGAACCATCGCTAAATACTGCTGAGTTTAAAGCAGCATAAAAATTATCGCGATAAGGAACCACTGAACCCAAGTATTTCATTAATAAATCAGGGTATTTATGCACCGCTTCAGAAAATGGGCAAAAAATAACGCCTTTTTCTGCAAGTTTGGCTTTAAACGTTGTGGCTACAGAAACGCTATCAAAAACAGCATCAACGGCAACACCTGCAAGCATTTCTTGCTCTCTTAAAGGAATACCTAATTTTTCATAAGTTCTTAATAATTCTGGATCTACCTCATCCAGGCTTTTGGGTGCATCTTTTTTGCTTTTAGGCGCAGAATAATAAGAAATTGCCTGGTAATCTATTGGTGGATAATGGACACTGGACCATTCTGGATGAGCCATCGTCAGCCAGTGCCTGTATGCCTTTAAACGCCATTCAAGTAAAAACTCTGGTTCCCCTTTAATGGCAGACAAACGACGAATCATCTCTTCATTCAAACCAGGTTCGAAGGTTTCTACTTCAATATCGGTTATAAAACCATGTTGATATTCTCTATCGAGCAGAGAATTAATTTGCTCACTGCTTTTAGCCACGATTGACTCCACTTGCTAATTGTCGCACACGTTCAACATCACGTGCATGCAGAGTTGGTTTTGCCAAGGTTTCCAAACTCACACTATCCAACGCCGTTTCGATTGCTTGGCTAATTAATCGCCAATTACCCTGAATAGTACACACTCCTTGTAACGAACAATCATTAGGCTGCAAACTGCATTCGGTGAAACCACGATGTTCTTCCAACGCAAAAATAATTTGCGCTATGGAAATTTCAGCAGCAGACTGCCGCAACCGATATCCGCCAGCGACTCCACGTACTGACGTTAACAAACCTGCACTGGTTAAACGTTTTAAAATTTTACTTACCGTAGGTACAGTCAAATGTGTATGTAAAGCAATATCACGCGCATTACATAAATCGTGCGCATGCCTGGCGAGATACACCATGACAACTGTTCCATAATCGGCCAATTTGCTGATGCGCAGCATAACACTCCAAGATCAAATAATCTAGTACTAAATAAGTCTTATTTAAAGACACAATTCGAGATTAATTAATAGATATTCTTATACTATAAATATAGTACCAAAATAGTTCTATATACAGCAAAGGCGAATATTACCCCATTGTAGTCACGTGATGCAAATAAAATATTACTTTTCGGGTTACCTATTTCAGTGATGCAACAAGGAGAACAGCAATTAGAGACTTGAACTCCACGCATTATATACGTATTATCTTCTATTTAAGTTTAATCATCATGCAAAAGGCATTGCAAACTAAGTTTTAGGAGCACAACCATGACAGCTGAGCATTATTCCGCCTCGCTTGTCAGTAATTCCATTGTTGATTCAGGTACTTTATTAGTTCCCCAAGGTTATTATCGCTCCAAATTATTCATGGTTCCTTTTTCTGCAAACTCCTTAGTTACTGCAGCAGGTCCCTTACTCTCCTTACTGGAGCGGCTCTGTCTTAGTCAAACATTACCACCTGTTGAACGTATCCGCGAAAATATAGAGCACGAGTTATTAGCATTTCATTGTAAATTAAATGCTACAAGATACCCTGAACCTTTAATCGGTATAGCGCATTACTTAATGTCCGCCACAATTGATGAAATATTAGGCAAAAGTTACATGCGCGTCTATAATACTCCTGCAAAATTTAAGGCATTTACCCCATTAACTAATGATAATGCCCAACCACAAGTACGTTTTTTTGAAATTGTAGATTACATTAAAGAAAGGCCTAGCCAATATCTTGATTTAATCGAATTAGTTTATTTCTTCCTCATTGCTGGATTTGAAGGACAATACCACCTTAAAGCAGATGGGCGTCAGGTTTTAGACAATTACATTGAAGATCTCTATCAAATCATCCAACGTGATCGTTTTAACAAACCGCATCGCTTATTTAACGAAAATCCACTACCAAAGGTCATTAAAAAAGATTATAAAAACGCAGTAATCACGCTGGTGGTTGCCGCTACAATTGTCACGCTTGCTTTTTTTACCAGCCATCTTTTATTGGAAAGTAAAGCAAAAAACGTTTTGTTCGGTCATTCCCAACTTGCCATGCTGGATAACTAATGGATAACTCTTTACGCGCATTATCTGACGCCATAAAAAAAATACTTACTAAACTAAAACCACAAAGTAATCAACTGTCTTTTGTGGTAATTACTGGAAAACATGCTCAGGGCAAATCAGCTTTACTTAAGCAAGCGAATATGGAAGAGTTGCCCGTGTTTAGCGAACAGCATGCCAAGATTTACTATAACACTAAAGGAATCATGATAGAACTTGGTGAGGGCTGGTTCACCAACAGCAAAACCTTATTACAAAATACCCTCAAGCAATTAAATCGTTGTAATTATTATTTAAAAATCACGGGCCTTGTCTTATGCGTTGATGTGAATGATTTACTTATACCCGATCGTAGCCAGTTTGCTGAACAAAGAAAAGCACATTTACAATTGCTGGAACGCTGGGGAATTAATCTGGGTTATCAGGTGGACTTGGCATTAATCATCACCAAAATGGATACTTTGGCAGGTTTTACTGAATTTTATCAATCCAATCATAGTTCAGACTTAGCTAAGCCACTTGGTTTTTCTTTAGATTGCCTTAATGAATCTGCTAAAAAAATCGAGACATTTACACAACAATTCAATCAACTCATCGAGATTATTGGCCAACAAATCATTAATAAGATGCATCCGGCTCGTTCAACAATGAGACGTAGCATGATTCGTGAACTCCCAATTCAAGTCGCCAGTCTGCGCCCAGCAATTCATTCATTATTGCAAGGGATCTCACCTAAGCTTTTTAACTTATACGCCATTTATTTTACCAGTGCTGAGCAAAGCGGAACCAGTATTGATCGGTTAAACAAAAAAATTCAGCATGAATACGCACTCGTGGTACAAGATACCTTTCCTCAAGCAAACAATTTTAGAGCATTTTTTGTTGAGGGTGCCCTAGGATCCATTCAAGAACAATGCAGTCAGATCCCACAATTACACAAATTCTCACAGAAACCTGTGATCGCTCTTATTGCAGCAATTGCGGGGATAAGTATCTGTGTTTTAACTTATCATCATTATAAAGCGCTACATTTCCTGGATGAGGCAAGCAAGGAACTTCTGGCCTTTGACACCTTAAAAAGCCAAAAGGATAAAGACAAACAAGCTCTGTACCATCTTTCTAATGCGGCTAAAACATTAAAAAATATTACCAGTGACCCCTTATCCTTGCCAACAGTTCACCAATTAAAAATCAATTTAAACTACAGCGCTCAAAATCGGTTACATGGTGAATTTTTACCTTCATTAAGTGCTGAACTTGAAGAAGCGATTAGTAATCCGGGTAATGCCCCGATTATTCGGTACAAGGCGCTCAAAGTGTATCTCATGCTAAGTCAGCCGGAGCATTTTTCCACGCAGCAAGTGGAAGATTGGTTTGCTGCACAATGGCATACTCTGCCAGAAATCGAGCTTAAAAAGCAAATGGCTTTGCTCAAACAGTCCTTAAGTAAAGCTCCGCAAAATTTGGTCACTAAACCACAAGTAATCAGTGATGCACGTAATTATTTAAATGCCTTGCCTACTAGCTATTTTTATTATTCGATTGCCAAAGAATCATTCCCTCACGAAACACTTAAAATTGAAGCTAATGGTTTTATCTTGGCAACAAATGAAGTTCCCGTTTATTTTACCAAAGCAGGCTTTAATCAAATCATTCAAACGATTCCCAAGATGAGTCAACAACTACAACAAGAAAATTGGGTACTTGCACGCCAGGATTTATCTGATTTACCCAATATGTTGGCTCAAGCCTATAGTTTTGATTACGTGACCTGGTGGCAAACCTTTATGCGTAAATCACAACCTGCACATTATCAAAGTTATCAAGAAGGCCGTGAAGTTGCCAAGAATTTAGAGCAATCACAGGCAATGAATAATTTAGTTCATTTAATCCAGGAAGAAACAAAGGCTGATTTAACCAATAATGCTTCACAGTTTAATCAATTGGTTGCCAACCAATTTACCGATTTAAATTTGATGAGTTTGTCCAGTACCAAAGAGTTGAGTCTAAAAATCATGGATCTGGAGCGCTTTATTTCGACTTTATCAATGATTAATGATGGTGGAAAAACTGCATTTAATATTACGAAAGCACGTTTTATAAGCGATGCAGCCACCGATCCAGTAAGCATGCTTTATAATCAGGCACGCCTTTTACCAGAGCCATTAAATTCCTGGACCAAGCAATTGGCCAGTGAAACCTGGACGCTTTTAATTAGAGACAGTCGCCAGTACATTAACACGCAATGGCAACAAACGGTATTTCAAGAGTATCAAAACACGATTGCCAAACGTTACCCCTTTGATTCAGCGCAATCAGATGAAATTGCCATTAATGATTTCAATCACTTTTTTGCCACCAATGGCTCCTTGAATTCATTTATTAATGATTTTGTAAAACCCTTTTTGGACATGTCCAGTGCCGAATGGAAATCTAAAGCAATAAATGACACCATTATGCCTATTGCCCCGGAAATGTTGGATGCTTTAGTACGAGCAAATATTATTACTACTATGTTTTTTCCTGAACCAACTGGACAAAGTAAAATTGAATTCAGCTTGCAAAAAATCAATTTGGATCCCATTGTTGCCACTTTGACCTTGGAAATTGGCAATAACCAATTAACAGACAGTCAAAGCAGCGAATCATTAACGCGCTTCACATGGCCTCAAGCTAATGCGCGATTGGCCTTGAATTCTATTGATGGCAACCATTTTGAACTCGCAGAGCAAGGCAATTGGGCTTTATTTAAATTGTTAGAAAAAGTAAATGTACTCGTTGATGAACAGGACAGTTCGAGTCTACAGATTCTCTTTGAAGTGAATAGTAATTCTGGACGATATTTACTAAAAACCAATAACCAGGTAAATCCTTTTACTCCGGGAATTTTAAATGGATTTAGCTTAAATCAAACGATTGTATAGAGAACACCCAAATACTTATTATTAGGTAGGTTGGTGCTAAGCGTAGCTCAGCATGTTGGGCTGCGCTACGCTTAGCACCAACCTATGTTATTCCTACACTTCTAAGAGATGCTTACTTTTTATATTTCATAGTTCTAAAGACGTTAAGAATTGGAACAATTTTGTATGAAGCATCCAGGCATCATCTACTAATTTCATGTGCGTGCTGAGCGCTGCTTGCCTAAAATCGTTAACCAAAACCTCAGGGGCATAAGAAATTACCGAAACCTCTTGCTGCAAACAGCGAAGGCATTGAGACATCGTGCGTTTTTCCTGACCGGAACAGGCAAGATTGAT
>NZ_JASGFU010000068.1:0-12731 GCF_047605385.1 Legionella sp.
TTACCCAATGCTTAAAAATAGATGTTAATTTAACAGGCTCCTATGAACAATAATATTATTTTTTCATTCCTGGAAATAAAAAATTTGCTTACTATTTAGCAAATAAACTCCATATTGAAGAAGGAGAACTCATTATAAAGAGATTTCCTGATGGGAAATCCTATGTGCGTATCAATTCCAGAGTTAGAAATATAATAGTTAAAGATTCAGAGAGAATACGTCATGCAAAAGAATATAAAAGCATTATTAACTTTAAGCTCAGACCAGGCATTAGTTGAGATGGATAGTTCCATGCAAGGACTAACCTTAATAGATTCTAAACAACGATATAAAGTACATGGGCCAAATCAGATTCTTTCAAAACATCATCGTTCTTTTATCCTGAAGGCAATTACCCATTCTACTAATCCATTGGTAGCTATTTTAATTCTTGCTGCAGTGATTTCAGCCTTTACTGGAAGTTTTGTAAATGCTGCTATTATTATAGCAGTAGTAAACCTCAGTATTTTTATTGATTATTTTCAGACACATCGTTCATTACAAGCTGCAAAAAAATTACAAGAGCAGGTAGCAACCACAATCATTGTACTACGAGATAATGAGCCGATAGAACTACCTTGTAGTGAATTAGTACCTGGAGATGTCATTTACTTATTTGCAGGAAATAAGGTACCTGCAGATTGTCTACTATTACAGGCTAAAGATTTACACGTACAACAAGCTGCGCTCACCGGGGAATCCTTGCCTGTTGAAAAAGAATCTGCTTTATTAGCTATCGCACCAGAAAATCCGGCAGAAGCAGTCAATGCAGTTTTCTCTGGCTCTTCTATTGTGAGTGGCAATGCTCTGGCATTGGTCATAACGACAGGCCAATATACGCTATTTGGGCAAATTGCAAAGAATCTAATGATTATTCCACCCCATACGGAATTTGAAAAAGGTATTTTACATTTCGGCCTTTTTATCATGAAAACTGTTATTTTTTTAGTCTTATTTGTTTTTTTAATCAACATTTATCTTCATCATTCACCGTTAGAATCATTACTTTTTTCTGTAGCACTCGCTGTGGGCCTTACTCCAGAATTTTTACCCATGATTATCACAGTAACTTTAGCAACAGGCGCAATTCGTATGTCAAAGCAGAACGTTATTGTTAAGAATTTAGCTGCTATTCAAAATTTTGGCAGTATTGATATTTTATGTAGTGATAAAACTGGAACTTTGACCAAAGGCGAAATGACTTTGGATAAAGTTGTTGACTTGATGGGAAACAAATCAGAGCATGTCATGCTGTTGGCTTATCTCAATAGTTTATTTGGAACGAATATTAAAAATCCTTTAGATACCGCAGTCTTAGAAAAGGTAAATGTTAACCCATTAGATGCGGCTATTTTACGTCATGATCATCCAGATGCCCAATTCTATATAAAAATAGACGAAATCCCCTTTGATTTTGAGCGTCGTGCTTCTAGCGTAGTAGTCGATAAAAATGGCTCTCATTTATTAATTACAAAAGGAGCTCCTGAGCAAGTTATCACACGTTGTTCGAAATATACGATTGAAGGAAAAATCTACTTATTAAATGATCAAATAAGCCAAAAATGTAAAGCTATTTTTGAATCGTTTAACCAACAAGGCTATCGAGTACTAGCCATAGCCTATCGTGAAATGTTGGCACAGGATAGTTATCATGCTAATGATGAAAAAGAACTGATTTTATCTGGTTTTTTAGCGTTTTTTGATCCTCCACTAGTTGATGCTATGGCTACTATTACTGAGCTTAAACAAGCCGGTGTGAAAATAAAAATAATAACAGGTGATAATGAACTCGTTACCCAGCATATTTGCAATGAAATAGGACTTTCTACAACTAAGATTCTGCTTGGTGAAGAATTAGATCGCCTATCATTTCCTGCTTTGGCAAAATGTGCAGAGGAAGCCAATGTTTTTGCACGTGTTTCCCCTTCACATAAACAACGAATTATTAGCGCATTGCGGTCACGAGGCCATGTAGTGGGCTATTTAGGTGATGGTATTAATGACGCACCCTCATTGCATACTGCTGATGTAGGAATTTCTGTGTCTGGGGCTGTTGATGTTGCACGCGAGGCGGCCGATATTATCTTTCTGAAACACAACCTAAATGCCTTACTTCAAGGTATTATTGAAGGACGCAAATCATTCGGGAACGTCATGAAATATTTAATGATGGGCACCAGTTCGAATTTTGGTAACATGCTAAGTATGGCGCTTGCAGTTCCGTTTCTTCCTTTTTTACCCATGAAACCCATACAAATTCTGTTGAATAATCTACTCTATGATGTTTCACAAGTTACAATTCCTACAGATAATGTTGATAATAGCTTTATCATTAAACCCAAGCATTGGAATATTGATGTTATCAGACGTTTTATGTTTTATATTGGTCCAATTAGTTCGTTATTTGATTTTCTTACCTTTTATGTAATGCTTAACATATTTAATGCTTCAGAGTCGTTATTTCAAACAGGCTGGTTTGTGGAGTTATTAGCTACTCAAACATTAGTCATTTTTATAATCAGAACCATCAAAACCCCTTTTAAAAGCCATCCAAGCTTACCTCTAACAATAACTGTGCTTTCAATAACTGCTATTGGTATTTTATTACCATTCACCCCAATAGCTACCCTCCTAGGATTTGTTCCCTTGCCATTAACTTTTTTTGTGTTTCTAATCTTCGCCACTTGTAGTTATTTATATTTAGTGGAAATAATAAAAAGAAAATTAATGTGGCGATGGCTTCAACGTTAATACAGTATCCTAAAGTGGAAACCTTAAGAAAAGACGCTCATGAGCCTTCAGAAGCTTTTTTTCTATTTTTCCAGGCACGCCAGGACGTTCAGATATCTTTTGAAAATCCCTCTTCAAGTGAGCCCAACATACTTGGCGATTCTTATCAGGCAAAAAGTTATAGGCAGAATAACGGTCTGTCACATAAATATGGTCTCGAAAATCACCAATAAGCTCTTTAGCAATTTTCTTGCCTCGAGAGCGTTCTAGTTTGAAATAGGTCGCGTCTTGTGTGCTCATAATCCATGCCCAACCATTTTGGTTGCGTTTTTTCTGGCCTGTTTCATCCAAATGAATTGCTTGTGAGCTTTGAATTTTGGCTTTTATCTCTTTATGAGTTTGCTCTAGTGATTGGCTCACTGTATGTTCAATATTCGATACACTTCCTAAACAAATAGGCATGTGATAAACATCCGAAAACCAAGCATGGACTAGGCAACGTGAAGTTTATTGAAGCTTAATTTAGGAACAGATTTTTCAGTTTACTTCAATTTGCCCCCTCTCTCGTGCTAGGAGTTTGAGTAGTATGATGATGTTTTTCGCGGGAGAAGGGGCACATCGAGGTAAACCAAGAAATCTGTGTTTTAAATGAACAATAAATAACTTCAGGTTGCCTAAGTGTTTGCTTAACCGATATTTACTTGTTAACAAACTTACCATCGCTTGGATCCTTATTCCAAACCCTTACGACTAACTCCCGATGGCAAGCTACCTTGATAACGTCGTCGGCATGACCTACAACCCCGTTTGCAGCTGGTATTCAGTCACTTCATAACTTGGGGTGAGGAGCTCAAAAACTTGATGTCGTTCAAACGGATCTAAAACATCTAACTCTTTACCACAATCACAATGGTTTGGCGCAGCACAAAAAATTACTGAAGTCACTTTCTCTATTGGAACTAATGTTCGTTGATGGCCTTTATGTCCCGATTGCCCCCTCGTAGGCCTTTGCTCCTCGGTTTACTCTGGCTTTTCTTTTTAAGATCTCGTGAAGGTGGCAATGAGGAGTCCTTCGAATTGGTATTCAACTGTTCTTTAAGGCGTGTATTTTCTTCTTTGAGTTGGCTAATTTCTTCCTTTAATTCAACAAGGAGTTTTGCTAAATGATCTATCGTTTTTAATGCTTATTCCAGATTCTTGGGGTTTAAATTCACCGGCGTTAAATCAGTCATAAAATCAATAGGTTATCTTTTGCCTCCTTATAGCAATTTTCTAGACAAATAAAAACCCCTTCTCACCAAAATCATTAAATTTTATTTGATCATATGACAAGGGCCATGAATGATTACAGCACAACTGCGAGATGAATGACCGCTATATCACAAATAATTGTTGAATTGTTTTTACGGCTCCGCTGCAAAATTAAGAGCACCATCAAGAGCACTACTTTGATCAAGTTTTTCTGACACAAAAAAAGTATGAGTACCAACTCCATGTAGTTGATGATCATGTTTAAAGTCAGCTTCAAGAGTCATCGTCTTTTTTCTATTATCCACATATTTATGATACTTTCCTTTATATTCTAGTCTATCCTCATTAGCTGTCCTTTCAAAATCTAAATTTAAATTACTTTCAATATGACCAAAATAACAACTTAATAAGTACTTGTTTTGTTGCCTATCGGGAGTAGCGTCGATAGAAGGGCTATAAGTGTGAGTGTTACAATAATAACTAGGAAAACTATAGGGTCCAGTTACAAGAAATGAAGGATTGCTATTATTTGATTGATATAAGCTATTAATCGCATCTATATACTCTTTTTCTGCTGCAACTATACGATTCTGATATAAATTATTGTTTACGTGATTTCTAACTATTGCCATACAAACGTTACCAAATAAATCAAAAATTTTATCGAACTCGTCTTGGGTTATTTTTATATATCATTCTTTATAACTAATATAAATTAGCTAATACATAAATTTATATAAACTATTTTGTACTATGATGAAATTATTTTCAATATTTGTTGCTAAAAGAAATTTAAACCCTGTTCGCGGATTTCAATCGATGAAAACCACCTATGCCCCAATTAAAGGATTTGAGATCATGCGCATGTTCAAAAAAAGACAACTCAATAGATGGATGTATGAGACAATCAAGAAAAACAGAGAACTCTTAACAATATTCAAGCTTTAATTGGTAATTACTATACATTTTTTTCAGATTTAATCCATCGCATGAAACAAGTTGGTATTGATATTACTGGTATGCCAATGAGCCATTTGCTTTACAGAACCACTACTTTATCGGAATATTACTATTGGCGAGATGAATTGAAAAAATATTGTAGCGAATTGCAACTTGTATCTCTTCAAAATAAATTTAATTAGGCCAAAATTTAAATGAGTCATAATGAAGAATTAGTAATAAACGATGTGCTTGTAAGCCATTTAGTGGCGGCCCAATTTCCACAATGGAAGAACCTTCCTATTCGACCAGTGGCTCGCAGTGGATGGGATAACCGGACTTTCCATCTAGGCAATGAAATGCTAGTGCGTATGCCAAGTGATGCTGAATATGCTTTACAAGTAGAAAAAGAACAAAAATGGCTTCCTATATTGGCACCGCAGGTACCTTTACCAATTCCAGCCCCACTAGCATTAGGAAAACCCACAACAGAATATCCATGGCACTGGTCAATCTATAGCTGGATCGAGGGTGAGGCAGCAGCATCTGCGCCAATAAAGAATTTAAAAGATTTCGCGATCGATTTAGCACAGTTTCTTGCTGCATTAGAACAAATTGATTCAACTAACGGACCCTGGGCAGGCCCTCACAGTTTCTATCGTGGTGGCCCACTATTAACCTATGATGCTGAAACACGGCAAGCACTTGCACTTCTTAAAAACACAATTGATGTTAATACTGCGACTGAGGTTTGGGAAAAAGCGCTTGAGACTAGCTGGCATAGTTCACCAGTATGGATTCATGGCGATATTAGCGTGGGTAATTTGCTGGTGAGAGATGGGCAATTAAATGCTGTAATTGATTTTGGACAGTTGGCAGTAGGTGATCCGGCCTGTGATTTAGCTATTTCATGGACACTATTTAAAGACGAAAGTCGCGAAGCATTTCGTTCAGCAATTAACCTTGATACAGGCACATGGGCTCGTGGTCGAGCTTGGACTTTATGGAAAGCATTGATCTGTGCTGCAAACCTAACTAACTCAAATGCGGTTGAAACCAAGCAAGCTTTAAATATCATTGGTGAAGTCCTTTTGGATCACAGGAGCAACAGATGAATATTACTCATCTTGTAAGCCTTTGTGATGTGTTTAAGCTAGGCATTCCTATAAGCGAACCAGAAAGAATTCATGGAGGATTGCTACATGTCATGTGGCGTACCAGCATAGAAAAAGCCTCTTATGCCATTAAACAACTTTCGCTAAATATTGATCTAAAAAATAAAGCTATCGTAAAGAATTATAATTTAACGGAAGAGATTGCCTCTCAATTTTCTGCTCAAGAAATTCCCGCCATATACGCTTTAAGCCATAATGAAAATTATCTTACTATTTTTGAAGATACTGGTTTCTTAATTTATCCATGGGTAGATGCAGCACCACTTCATAAAGATATGGTTTCTGAATTTCATGCTTTGAAAATTGCTGAAATCCTTGCGAAAATGCATGCAATTAATCTTTCTGTACCAGAAATTACTGAGCCTGAATTTGATATTCATTCCAACACTCACCTTATAGAATTGATCCAAAAAGCTAATTATCATCAATGTCTTTTTGCAACCTCACTAATCAAGCTACAAAACGATATCATTGACATCAATAACAACGCATCGGGAATAAAGTACATTGGATCACTTTAGGTAAATACGGCGCACTTACAGCAGAACAAGCTCGCAAAGAAGCTCAAAAGATAATCGGTCAAATCGCAACAGGCAGTGCTCCTATCGCTGACAAACGTGCAAATAAAATGAAAGTTGTAAAATTGTACGAAGTCCTGAATGACTACATTCGAGTTCGAAAGAAACTTAAGCCATCTACCATTACTAACTATACACAAGTCATTGATAAAGCCTTTGAGCAATGGCGCAACAAGCTGCCACGTTAAAATGAGATCAGATATTTTAACGTGCATGAAATTACGGTCTTCTGCTGAAGTGTTGACCGTGCAACCAACAAATAAAGAGCAGATAAATGCATTTATCTAATTTGGTCCGCACTGCGGTCCAAATTGGGAATATTTAAATTCGGAACGCGGTGCGTTCCAAATCATAACTTGATGTGTATTAAACATTTGGTACTCACTGAGTACCAAATTCAAAGACACTCTAATTTGGCAGACACTGTCTGCCAAATTATCAGCAATCTGTCGACAACTTAAATTTTTTAAAAAGTATTCATTCGTAATCAATAGCTCCGCAGTTCGATTCTGCGCAACGTCATCAGAAAATAATTAAAAATCATAAAGATACACGGATATAAAAAGATTAAAATTACGCAATAATTTTTCGTGCTACTTCGGTGCTACCTTTTGCGGCAATCCCTCTATCGTAGAATCATAAAATAAAAAGTATAATTCCTTTCAGTTTGTAATATAGATAGAAACATAATGGGGATTTTTTTAGAAACCAAAAGATTAATCCTTGTTACTTTAGGAGCAATTGAGCATGAGTAAGTTAAATAAAACCAGGGTCTATGAAGTATATAATGAAATCATTAATTGGTTTGATGATGCTCGCACTAAAAGTCTCATGGAATCGGAATATCTTGATTTAATCGTGAATACTATTCCTCCGAAAAGCTCAATTCTGGACTTGGGCTGTGGAACTGGAGAGCCTATCGCGCAATTTTTTATTGAAAAAGGCTTTAAACTTACTGGTGTTGATGGTAGTCAAAAAATGATTGAGCTTTGTAAAAAGCGTTTTCCAGACGAGTGCTGGATAGTCTCAGATATGCGCGATATAAATCTACAACAACAATTCGATGCAGTACTTGCATGGCATAGCTTTTTTCATCTGGATCATGACAGCCAGCGTAATATGTTCAAAATATTTGAGTCTCATATCAAATCTGGAGGAGTACTAGCATTTACTTCTGGAGAAGAAGAAGGCGAAGTCTGGAGTGATAATGGAGGCCAACAACTTTATCATGCATCTTTGTCGACAAAAGAATATGAAAGTCTTCTTCAAAATTCATCATTTAAAGTGCTAGTACATAAAGTCCGTGATCCTGAGTGTGGCGAGGCTACGATTTGGGTAGCGCAAAAAAATTAAAATTCTACAAAATTGAGTAGGAATCTTACATGATGGGTACATGCCAATTTTGTAATTTAGCAAGTGGAATTGAATTTGCTGACATCGTTTATCAAACCAATTTTGTTTGCTGCTTTTTAGATATTGATCCGATTCATGAGGGTCATACTTTAATTGTTCCCAAAAAGCATATCTTAGATATTGAAGAAGCTGATGAAATGACTCGATTAGAAATAATGAATGCCGCTGCACTTTTATCTGTGGCTCTGAAGAAATGTTATTCTCCCGATGGAATTAGTACCATGCAAAATGGTGGATATTTTAATGACGTCAATCATTATCATATGCATGTATTTCCTCGCTATAAAAACGATGGGTTTGGTTGGGTTGATCCGCAGTGGCCCCACAAAAAGTTAGCAACAGCTTCACAAGTAGCCACTCATTTGCAAAAAATAATAATAGGCTTGTAATGTTTCATTGCTTCAAAAAACTCAATAGTATTGTCAATCAATAAATTAATATTGCTTGTGTTTTTACCATGTGAGGAAAAAGACTCTCGTATCCTCTCGGAGCTAATATCTTTTAGATCACTCTCAAAAAAAGTATATGCCCAATTAACAGCCAGCAATGGCTCGAGCTTTTTGGTTTTTAATGGTATCTCGTATGGTACTAGCATTGTGTAATCGAGACCTACTAATTTATGGCCAACATGCTGAGTAACACTTTGATGAATGGCGCAGCCAGACCATCTCTGTTCCTTTTATAGTTCGGCTGCTTCCACGATCGGTAAGCCAAACATTTGATGGTGGACGATTTTGGATTGGTTATAGGCCTGTTGGCTATCTAACGTTAGCATTCCACGTGCAATTGCACCACGTAATGGAAATCCGAAATAAAGGGTTCTGGCCATTATATTTCTAACTGCAGCAACAAGCTTTATAAAGCTTGTAAACTTATCATCGGTGGTAGCAAGTATTATTGAGTCAGAAATACTTAAAACATTGATACTCACATTGTCTAATTTTTGTGACATATCGTAATTGTTAGTATCTATTATATCTTTGAGCCATTGTGAGTCTGGTATAAGCTGTTCTGCTGTTTCAGCAAGGGTCATGTCTATTGTGCAGCGGAATACAGATTGATAAATTTTAACAACGTCGCTGTGAGTGTTTTGTTTAACAAATCCAGAGAAACCTAAAATATCAAGAAAAGCTACAAAAACATTGGTGGCTGGGTTTAGTTCTGTGATCTGTTCAGCATAATCTGTGTAATTCATTTCGAGTCTCTAAGATAAGTTTGATTTTAAATCGGCTCATTTCTTTCTGCGGGTGGTTTTCATGCGCGTTTGTTTTGAACTGTAGACAATTTGTCGACAGTTCAAGTTGAGTTGGATTTTTGCATTGATAATTTTTAGGCGGATAAAAAATTAAGTGCGTTATACTCAATATTAAATCCAAGGGCTTTAGCAATAGGTCTTGAATTTTTACCGCTTTTTTTAAATTCAATAATGCCATAACGCTCCATTGTTCTTAGTGTCCGACTAAGATTACCGGGCTGCCGATGCGTGATCTCCGCTAACTCTTTTATTGAAGAAGGTTTTTCTTCATCAATAATACGCAGTAATCGCAGATTATTTTCACTAAGTACTTCACCCAACGATTTAATAGAAGAAAACCAAATTTTAGGCTCATTTTTCTTTGGTATATAGCGCCCAGAGGCAATCTCAATCAATCGTTTTTGAAAATGATCTCGTGGCATAATACCAACTTTTATAATTTTCATTTTAATTACCTCCGTTATTCAATTTACTTAAAATTGAATTCACTTCATTTAAAAAGTCATTAAGCAATTGCTGTGCATTTTCAAACTCATAAGGAACACCTTTATCCTTAATAGAACGGTGCACATGATCATAAGAGACAATGGTTCCAGTATAATAGCCATGTTTTTTAGCTTTAACGGCATGAGCGTTATCAAATCCTAGAATACGTTGATTGTAGTTGTCATGAAGTGTCAGGTTATATCGGATACCGTGGGGCCTTTCTTTTGTCGGCTCAACTCTAGATGCTTCAATTTTATACCAATAGCCATTTTCCTCGGTGTATTCAGTACCATCCAGTGATAGTAAAACATCTAATCCTATATCTGACTTCATATTTAGTTTTTTAAGTATCAACTGATGATATATGAATTATCATTGATGATTGATAATAAGTCAAATTTTAAAATCAAGAAGGAAATGAGTAAGCATTTCAGGTATACGAAAAAATCGTATGCCTTGATTAGGGATGGATACTTTTTAAAAAACTTAAGTTGTCGACAGATTGTCGATAACTGCCGATAATTTGGCACACAGTGTCTGCCAAATTAGAGTTATTTCTGAATTTGGTACTCACTGAGTACCAAATGTTTAATTCACATCAAGTTATAATTCGGACCGCAGTGCGGACCAAATTAGATAAATGCATTTATCTGTTCTTTATTTGTTGGTTGCACGGTCAACACTTCAGCAGAAGTGCGCAATTTCATGCATTTTAAAATATCTGATCTCATTTTAACGTGGCAGCTTGTTACGCCATTGCTCGAAAGCCTTATTCATAACTTGCGTGTAATTAACTATGGTGGATGGTTTAAGATCTTTTCGTGTTTGGAAGTAATCATTGAGGACTTCGTATAATTTAACAGCTTTCATTTTCTTTGCACGCTTTTCGGCAATGGGATCGCCACCTGTTGCGATTTGACCGATTATCTTTTGAGCCTCTTTGCGAGCTTGTTCTGCTGTAAGTGCACCGTATTTACCTAAAGTGATCCGACGTACTTTATTCCCGATGCTTTTCTCTACAACAAAACTTTTCACGCCATTTGCAGTAACGCGCAAGGCAAACCCTTTAAGCTCACTATCGCGATAGAAAATCTGATCTTTATCGGTAGGTATTTTGGCGTCTTTATCAACAAAGGTTTTGTTTATTTTTATTTTTTGACTCATCGAAATTCCTTTTCTACATGTAGAAGCAATGTAGAAAGATTATGTAGAATTGTATAGAAAAACTTAAAGTACCTGATGTAGACTAACTCCTTTTTCACTTAAGAAGGATTTTTACATGTTATGGTCGACACTTAATGCAACCGCGCAATCTATTTTATTAAATTTTCAAGAACTCATATTTGAGTGTGTACAGAAGACTAGCCCTGATAAGAATTACTATGCTGAAAAACAGGGAGATGATTTCCATTATTTAACTCAGATTTTATTCCCATTAATGAATGGCATTATTAGTTTTGATAGTGATCCTCAACTGATTGATGCAAAATGTGAGTTATTAAAAAATCAATTTAAAGAAAAAAGTTACCCATTAACTTGGTTTTGGCCACATGATATTGACTTACCTCAACCTGTGGAATCTATTTTTGCTAAACAAGACTTTTATCCCATGGGTAAATATACTTCTGTGGCTGTGGAAGCTAAAAAAGTTAGAAATCTGTCAATTAAATTGAATAAAGAAGCAGCAACAATTAATCTAGTTGAAAAAGAAGAGCAATTTGAAGATTTTATGCAGATAACAAAAGATGTTTATGGCATGCCTTCTGATTCTTTATCTGCTATGACGCGACTTTACAGTGCTTACCTATTCTCAGACAAAATCAAATTGTATTTGGCAGAAGTAGAATCAAAACCTGTGGCTACTCTACTCGGTTTTCATGATAACGATACGCTCGGACTATATAATGGCGCAACTCTTGAAGCTTATAGAAAGCAAGGTTTATTAACAGCTTTAATGATAAATGCTGTGAAAGATGCACCTACTGCAAATTATGTCGTGGCTCAATTAATGGCTGCACAAAACGCCCGCGGTATTTGCGATAAGCTTGGTTTTAAAGAATATGCTCATTTTATTCCGCTTTGCCATGGGTTTGATCTTAATGCTATTTCAGCTTAAATCATAATCTGTTTTGCATGCGCATAACGAGCCTGCATAATGCCCCAAAATGCAATATTACAAAAAATAACGTTATCGATAGCCACGCCTACGGCGGTACTTGCCATCACTCGAGGTGAAAAATAATTACCGTCGGTTAATACTTTAAGCTTGGCTAATATAGTGGAGTTTATAAATTCACCAAAAAAATAAGCAATGACAGAAGCAAAAAAAAATATGAAAAGAACCTTCAAAGACAAAAGCATAAGCTTGATTTCCATGATGTGTATTGGCATCCCAAAGCGGTGACGCAGGTAATTGCACTGCAATCCAGGTACACAAAGTCATTAAAGCACTACAAATTAGCCCACCCCAGATAATAAGCCTACTCATTTTAAAACCATACACTTCCGTTAGGACATCATCAAAAAAATAGGTTAATGGAAAAAACGCCAATGCCGCAGGGAAGTTGATTGTAAAACCATTAGGCAAATGAAACTCCACGACTTTAAATGCTGTCAAATTAGCCACAAATCAAAAAGCTGACGAACAACATGCTTAAAAGAATAACTCTTCTTGTAGCAGTGGGTTCTTTGAAATTGTCCGGGGGATTATGAAAATCACTTGTAATGTTTTTTATATTATCCATGTGCTGTACTTAAAAAAATAGTAACTCCCCAGGTATTTAATTGAGCTCACCGGCTTCCCCTCTCCTCCGCGCGCAGCGTGGGGGAGAGGGCTCAAGGGTGAGGGGATTAAATAGTGTCGCG
>NZ_JASGFU010000069.1:0-11789 GCF_047605385.1 Legionella sp.
ATATTAAGTACTACTGAAGAACCTGCTCGTTGTAGTTGGTCAATCAAATAAGCGCACCCTTTAGGGAACTGCTTTACAATGGACTCAATGAGAACAACAAATTCAATAGCTTTTTGATATACATCAAGCTTTTCGTGATCAAAATACTGCATTTTATGAGGTCATCCATGGGCACAAGTTGGTGATGGTATTCTACTGAAAAGTAGTTATTGTATGCAACATTATTTCGGGAACGCAAGCGGGCAAGCAAACGTTCACGTGAATGAGCACTTGCGCGAGCTATTTAATTTTTTAATACCCTTCAAACAAAGAGAATTCAAAATTGAGTGCGATTGCCATGGGTAGGTTATTTTCTAGATATATCAATTAATTAACTAAGTTTTCCATTTCGAGCTCTGCAGACTCGTTTTCAATTTCTAGCAAAGAATTAATCAATTGCGCTGAGGTAGTAAGCCTCTTCGCATTATAATGCTTAATGATTGGCGAAAAAATCCCATAATCACTTGGTATTCTGCGATGTGAGCTGCATATTTTCCAATTTTCAATTCCATTAGTTTTTGAATATTTCCACTCTTCGATTAACACAGCGAGTGCGCGCGTTTTATCCGTATGAATCAATGTGACTAAAGCACTCAATGCCAAGACAATACGCTCTCGTTCTACAGGCGAGCCATAATTACGGTGATGAATCCGCTGGATATGCTCTTGCAACAAACGTATCGCTTTATATCGTGGATCACGGATATCAGATACTTTTTCACCAGTAAATACCGCAATTAACTTTTTAAACAACGAATGAGGATACTCTTTGGTAAATGCTTGACTTGCAAATTGCCTGCCAAATTTTTGATGATTAAAGCGGACTTCATCAAGAAAAACCTTTTTTTCCGCTTGGTATGCTTTGGCATTAAAAGGCTTACTACCAGGTGAAGCTCGGCCACCTAAAGCAATTTGATTCAGCTCTCCTAAATCCTGCCACTTTTGCTTATCTTGAGTAATCCCTTCAAGAAAAGTACGAATACTTGGATGATGTGGATGCAGATTTGCCAGAAAAGATAACTTCTTTTTTAAGCGCTGCAAATCAAAATTTGCTAATTGCTCATGAGTCAATAGTTCATGCAACCCAGGTTGAGATGCTTCTCTAATATCCATAGCCTGCTGTACCTGCTGCCAAGCTTGAGCATAGGGACCATTGGTGTCGCCAGGTCCTTTGCCATACTTTAATGAAGCCCAGCCAATTTCAGGATTTACACAACCAATTTCATCTTCTAAGGCGACTGCACCAATACATGCCAGAACAAAGCCTGCACAAGAAAATCCATGCGGACGATTTTCATCACGGGTTCCCTTTTTAATTAAATTAAATCCTAATTTAGTTAATGAATTTGGCAAATTTAAGGAAGGTGCCATGAAAAATGAGCCAAAACCCGCAGAAAAGCTTGCTACTGGATTAGGGAAGAGAGGAGCTTTAATCGGTGCCGTTTTGCGCCGAGTGGCGTACTTTAAGTATTGGAATATATTAATTGTTTGTGCTTTTTCGCTCAGCTCATAATGCCTGTCATTATTTTGCACGGTTTCCATCGTACGTTTTTCATCATAAATCACTCCTTGAGATGCCCACACTTGCGCTTGCCTGGCAATCTTGCCACCATCTATGTCTTGGCTACGAAAAATGCGAACTTTAAGGGTATTTTTTTGTCCGAAATTCCAACGATTGCCAGTGTTGCTCAATTCAGTGTGTAAATTACAGAGTCCCGCAAGAGTGCCACGAATCGCACCTGAGCGTTTAAATCCCACGCCCATATGAATCACATCTCCAATTAACATAGGAGAAGGCGCATAAATTGCTACATGATAAGGCTTATCATTGTGCATAATCACCACAATATCTCCAGGCTTCATCTCTGTGATATCAACCACGTTATTACTCCTTTACTACAATTTTTTCAAAAAGAGCAAGTTTATATCAACTGCCTGAAAACAGCCATAATGAAATTAAATTGGGCGCTTACTATCCACATCAGGTATAGGTGGTGCTTGACTTAAAAGATCAGTGATGAGCAGTACAAAAAATAAAACGAGAAAAAAATAAAAAATTAACTTCGCAAGAAGCAGCAAAGTGGGATTAGACCCTGTATAAATATAAATTAGACCAACAATTGCAATGACTAAAAAAATAAATGCTGCAATTAACATAAGCAATCCTTTTCTTTTGTTACTGTAACAAAGACTTTTTTAAATTATAGTTTATATTTTATTCATACCGAGGCAGAATCATTACTTTTGCGATATACTCTATAATTCCTATTTAATGAAAGGTCAGATACTATGCGTACTCTAATTACCTGCGTACTTATTACCCTATTAAGCTTTGGATTACTCGTTAACGAAGCGGCTGCCAAACGTTTTGGTGGTGGGCGAAGTTTTGGGGTGCAACGTTCACAAAGCAGTATGTTTTCTCCTAATAAAGCACAAAACCCAACTCCTTTAGGTCAACGTACCACGAATACCAGCAAATGGGGCGGTTTATTAGGTGGTTTGTTAATTGGTGGTCTATTAACCAGCTTATTTATGGGCCATGGTATTGCTAGTGGCCTTATGTCTTGGTTAATTATAGGCGCTATCATTTTCTTTGCGATTAATTTCTTCCGCAGAAGAATGCAACCTGGAATGCAGATGGGGCAAACCAACACCGTTGGTCAAAACAATAATCCGTTTAGCAATTTTACTCAAGCTTTCAACACCAATCCTGGCAGCAGTGCGAGCAGCAGTATGTCTGGCTATCCACCTGATTTTTCTCCAGCTTCTTTTTTACGGGAAGCACGCGTGAAATTTAATCGCTTACAAGTAGCTTATGACGAGAAAAATACTCAAGACATCAGAGCATTTACTGCTCCTGAAGTATTCGCTGAAATTAAAATGCAGCTGGATGAGCGTGGCAATGAACCGAATAAAACAGAAGTCATTAGCCTGGATGCAGAATTACTTGATGTTTCAAGACAAACAAACTCTTATATGGCCAGTGTTCATTTTACCGGCTCTATTAAAGAAAATGATGATCCATTAAGCCAACTCGACGAAATTTGGCACTTTCGCAAATTCGACAATAGCAATGAATGGGTTGTGGGTGGTATTCAACAGAACGATTTTCAATCTTAATTTCTCTGCATAATGGATTTCTTGCTAAAACAAGGAAACAATCGCAGTAGGCAAGATAAATGTAAAGCAACTGTCTTGGTTAAAAAATAGCTCCAAGACAGTTGCTTTTATCTGCTTTAGAGATTACTTAACTTGCAGCGTAAGAGGTCACGGGGGATGGTGAATCTTGGCTGAACGGTTATATTCAACCTGTGCCAAAGATGGCCGTTCCCTAATAGGGACTGACCTTTTACCTTGCAGCACGCGGCTTCTGGCATGGTGACATTGTTTTAATTTTCATAGAAACTTCAAAGCCACATGCATGAGCATAATTTTGTATAGTGTTCCAGCTTGGATTACTACCACCTCTTTCCAATCTTGAAATATTCCCCTTTTGAGTTCCCATTCTTTTAGCAATTTCATCTTGAGTCAATCCAGATTTTTTCCGCATAGAAAGCAACGTATCTATTAAAGCAAATTCTGATTCTAATAAATCATACTCAGCTTTTACTGCAGGATTTTTAAATGCCTTATTTTTTAGATTTTGAATACTCATTTTCAACCTCCGCTCATAGGTTCTGTATGTGGCCAACCTAAATTTGCTCCATGCTCTTCAATTAATTCCAATAATTTAAGCATCCGAGCTTGAATCTTTGGAGACATATCTAATATAGCCTATTCAACTGATTCATTATAAAATTCTACTTTCCAATTCATAGTATATTTCTTATCATTGTTATCATAAATGATAACCCACTTTGAGTTAATTTTCAAATAAGAAGGCGAGTTATGTGGATACAAGTTCTGCCGCAAAATGCAGCTGAATTAATCGATAACGGCGCTCCCAATCAATCGTTGAACAATATCTCCTGGCTTAAAAACATTAATTCGAGCAAGTTAGAGAGCACTTTGAACAGGTTCTAAAGCTTGTTGGCGAGATCCTTTGAAAAAAAATTTCAATTTTTTGAACTATACTAAAACACCTAATGATATTCATTTCATCATTTATAATAAGGCGGCGTTGATATGATTCATATTGCCTCAACATATATTGCTGATGTATTGAGTTCTAACTTAAATATAATTCTTCAAAAATTTTGCGATCAACAAGTTTGTTTTCATTATAATCAGATTTTTCAACAAGCCCTTTTGCCTAATAGTGAATTTAATGAGAACAAAAATGGTCTTAATGTACTCTTGATAAGAAGCGTCGATCTATTTAGTCAGAAGAAAGAGAAAAATCAGATTTTAAATGATTTAATTGCGGCTCTTAATCGCTTGCAAAAAACCATGCACGTTCCATTGTTAATCCTCTTAACGCCGACACAAACCGCAACGATTGAAGAGGAAAAATACTATTCTACTCTAGAAAACAAACTGAAATCAACAATTGAACCCAATGTAAATACGACATTAGTTTCTGCGAAAGAGCTGCAAGCATTGAGTAAGACTTTTCTTATATTTAATAATTTAACAGAAAAATATGGACACATTCCTTACACTATAGATTTTTATGATTCATTGGCACTGCTTATTGCAAGAAAATATGCTTTGTACACAAGAAAACCTTACAAGGTAATTGTGTTAGATTGTGATGAAACTCTGTGGCGTGGAGTCATTGAAGAAGATGGTATTAATGGACTGGTTATTAATGATGAATGCCTTTCTTTACAGCATTTTATGATTGATTTATTTCAAGCCGGTTTTCTTTTATGTTTATGTAGTAAAAATAGCGAAAAATCTGTTTTAAATGTATTCAAAAAACGTAAAGAAATGGCGTTAAATCTTGATAAACATATTTGTAGTTATCGCATTAATTGGCAGCCTAAGTCAGCTAATATTCAGTCACTGGCCGAAGAACTGGATCTTGGTTTAGATAGTTTTATATTTATAGATGATAATAATATCGAATGTGCTGAAGTTAAAGCAGCATTTCCTGAGGTATTCGTGATTCATTTACCTGTTTTAAAGTCTAAAAAAGAAGAACTAACATCCAAACTTGATTATTTGAAAAACATTTGGGCTTTTGATTTGAAAGGCAAGAGTTCTGAAGATGAAAAAAGAACGATATTTTACCAACAAAATAGACTGCGACATGCATTAAAATCAGAGAGTACCAGCTATAAAGAATTCTTAAAAAATTTGAAAATAAAAACAAATATTCGCGAAGCAAATCCAAAAGATATAGACCGTATAATTCAGCTCAGTCAAAGAACGAATCAATTTAATTTATTTCCAAATGCACTTTCAGATAGTGAATTTAACCAGCGAATTGTTCAACAACAATTGCCTGGTTGTTTAGTTATTGAGGTATCTGATCGATATGGAGACTATGGGTTGGTAGGTGTTGCGGTTTATGACATAACGAATGATGAGTTACTTGTAAGAAGTTTGTTTTTAAGTTGTCGTATTTTAGGACGAGAAGTTGAATATACAGTTATTAATTATTTAGCCAAAATTGCAGAAAAATATAATAAAAAGGCAATTAAACTATTATTTAAAATTACAGATAGAAACATTCCTGGAATAGCATTCCTTCAACATTTGGCTGCTGACAAGGAGCTTAAAACGGTCGATCATATTGTGCTTCTTTTAAGTGATCTCAAAAAAATAAACCCTAAAATTATTTATTCGTCTAAAACAAATAAAAAGATAACGAACCAGAAAATAAATACTTCTAATGATTATATGCTCGATATTGCTAAAAATTACACTCAACATCAACATGTAAATAAAAAATATAATCCAATAAATCACAATAAGTTAATCACTGTTGAAATCAGTTTATTAGAACTGCTGAAAAAATATAAGTTACTGACTAATAAGAAGAAAGACATACCCTTTGTTGATCTTGGAATAGACTCATTAACCTGTGTATTAATAACAGGCGCAATTTATCAGCAATTCTCTGTCGAAATTGCTCCTTTTGAATTATTAAAGCCCGATTTTACATTGCATAAACTAACCCAATACCTATTGAATCAAATTAAAACTAATAATCAGGCAAAATCTGAAATGGTCAAGACATGGATGTATGATGGTCGTTTGTCTTTTACGCAGGAGCATTTGTGGGAAGAGGAGCAAATTTTTCCAGGGACAAGCAGAAATAATATGTTTTCAGCTTATCAGGTAGAAGGAGATATTGACGTAGATATTCTAGAAAACACATTTGTTCAATTAATGACGCGCCATGATTCATTACGTTTTTCTTTTTTGAAACACAATGAGGAACCATTGCTAAAATTAAATGAGCTATCATCTATGCATTTTAAAATCAACTCTTTTTTCAGCGATAACGATGAAGAGATTAAGCAATATGTAACCCAATTTAGACGAGAACCATTTAATCTTTCCCAGGCGCCTTTGTTTAGAGTATCGGTTATTAAGAGAGGAGAGAAAAAAACAATACTTCTGTTCTGTATTCACCATATTATTCATGATGGATGGTCATTGAATATTCTTATTGATGAATTAAGTGCTATTTACACTGCTTATTCTAAACAAATACCACTGTCTGGTATAAGCGAGTCATCTTCTTATATCCATTTCATTCAATGGCAACAGAGTCATATTTCTAAAGAGTTACTTGAGACACAACGAACGTTTTGGAAAAAGCAATTAGCACATATACCAAAACTGGATCTGATCTATGATAAAATAAGAAAAGAAGAGTATGAAAAACCGCTCAACTATCGGATTTCATTTAAAATAAACTCTCAAACCACTCACAAACTTAAACAAATATCCGTTATAAATCACGTCACATTGTATGACATTCTCATTTCCGCTTTTGGACTTTTTTTATCCCACTATACTAATCAAAATGATATAAATTTTATTACCGCTGTATCTGGTCGACATCATCCTCATACAGCAAATATTATAGGTTTATTTACTAGCTTAGTGTTGATCAGAATGAGTATTGATAATCAAGAGCCATTCAGTGATTTAATTAAAAAAAACAAAAAGATAATCGATCGTATACTCAATAATCAGGATTTACCATTTAATGAAATAATACAGTTAACAGGAGAAGGTGTTAACTCCAAAATACATGCGTTTAATCAAGCAGGTTTTATTTTTCAAAGTTATCCAATAAATAATCTAATTATTAATGATAAAGTGTGCAAAAGAGTTTTTGCAGATGATAAAGCGGAATTAATTTATGATGTTTGTGATGAGTGTCGGTTTGGAAATCTTGTTTGTTTTATGCAGGAATATAAATCAGAGTTACATGGCATATTTGAATACAATACGATTCTTTTTGATAAGAAAAGTATCCGATACATGATTGATTCATTCAAGACTCTTCTTAAACATATAAGCGAAGTCCAAAATGGACCAGCCCGTTCTATACCGCTGATATCTGTCAATCAATACACTTTATTATTTTATAAATGGAATCAACCCAAAGTGAGCTACTCAAGCGATGTCAGTTTATTACATTATTTTTCTGAACAAGTTATTGCACAGGAAAATGCTCTGGCAGTAATACATAATGAATCGCATTTAACTTATGGTGAATTAGATAAAATAAGCAATCAATTAGCGCGAAAACTCAGAAAAGAAGGCATTAATCGTGAAATACCTGTAGGAATTTTTGTGGAAAAAAATGCCACACGAATTGTTGCTATGTTAAGTATACTTAAAGCAGGTGGATGCTATGTTCCATTAGAAATGGACCTACCTATTTACCGCATGAATAATATAATAAACGATGCAAGGATCTTATTCATTATTACCGATAGTGAAACAGGCCTTCACATGATTAATGAGCATTATCCTGAAATTAAATCAATTTTAGTAACAGACAATAATATTCAATCGGAATCGAATGCTCCTCTATCCGATACCACAAATTCAAATCAATTAGCCTATATAATGTACACATCAGGATCCACAGGTAATCCTAAAGGTATTGCAATAGAACAAAGCGGAATTTTAAGATTGGTCAAATCTTCTAATTATATAGAAATAAATTCATCAGATTGTATTGCTCAAACATCAAACTTTCTATTTGATGCTGCAACCTTTGAAATCTGGGGCGCATTACTTAATGGTGCAACATTAGTTCTTATTGATAAAAATATCTTACTTGATGTGACCTCTTTGAATGCTGCGATAAAAGATAAAAAAATCTCTATTTTATTTTTAACCACACAATTATTTCATGCTTACGCTTATATAGCGCCTTATTTGTTTCAAAATCTAAATTATGTGATCGTTGGGGGAGCACCTGTTGCTTATGAAGCTGTTAAGCGAATATTAAATCAAAAAAATAAACCTGCTTGTTTTATAAATGGTTATGGACCAACTGAAAATACAACGTTTTCAACAACTTATACCATTAAAAATCATGGCAATTTATTTAATCCAATTCCTATTGGAAAACCTATTACGGGAACCCAAGTTTACGTGTTGGATCATGCTTTAAATCCAAAGCCTATAGGTGCTCCAGGAAAGTTGTATGTAGGAGGTGCAGGACTAGCAAGAGGGTATATTAATCAAGAAAAACTAAATCAAGAAAAGTATATTTATCATTTAAATGAAAGACTCTATGATACAGGGGATATTGTTGCTTGGAAAGCTGACGGTAATTTAAAGTACCTTGGACGAAAAGACAATCAAATTAAAATTAACGGCTATCTTGTTGAATTAGATGAAATTGAGGTGCAATTAGAAGCACATCATCTTGTCATTCAAGCAATCGTGCTGGTGAAAAACGAACACTATCATCGACAATTAGTCGCCTATGTCTTATTGAAACCTGGAAACGACCTGCATGACCTTAATTTATATCATTACCTTAAAACAATTTTACCTCAGTATATGCTGCCAAAATTTTATTACCAGATTGACGAAGTTCCATTAACAGCTCAAGGAAAAGTAGATAAAAAAGCACTTTTAAAAAAAGAATTTTCTGCTATTAGTTACACAGAGTACGCTCCACCAACCAATATAATTCATGAAAAATTAATTTGTATTTATTCAGAACTATTAAATATTTCACCAACAGACATCGGTATTAATACCGAATTTTTTGATCTCGGGGGCAATTCTATATCAGCGCTCCATCTCATTGATAAAATAAATCAGCAATTTAACATCAAAATAAATTTTGCTGATATCTATGAATACGCCAATGTTAAATCGTTAAGTGAAAAAATTACTGCTTTATTAAATAATGAAATTCGTTTATCAGGCATTGATTATACAAAATTTAATGATAACACTCTTAAAATCGTTAAAGTGGGAGAACCACAGAAAACACCCATCGTCTTCATTCATCCAATAGGTGGCACTGGATTTTGTTATCTTGATTTGATTAAATTATTACCTGATGATCAACCTTGCTATATTATTCAAGATCCAAGCATCGATGCGAACCAAATAGTGTTTGAAGATATATCAACCATGGCAGCTTACTATAATCAACTGTTGCTAAAAAATCTTAAGGCAACAAAATTTATACTTGCTGGTTATTCATTTGGTGGTATGTTATCCTTGGAAATGGCGTCTCAGTTGGAACACCAAAAATTAGGTGAAACTATTCGTTTAGTTATTGCATTTGATACCTGGGTAATCTCTAATTTTTTGAATGCAAAAGCTAAAGAAGCGCTTCGACGAAGCATTATGAAACAATATAAACGAGTAGAAAATGAGCTGGTAAAAGCACATATTGATCCGAAACCTTGGATGGAATTACATTATCGTCGTTTACAAAACTTGGGATTTGCTTATAAACCGCCGATAATTAATAAAAAAATCATACTTTTTAAAGCCAATCAGCAATTAGACGAGTTTTCTGCTATGAATGATTCGACAAATTACCTCAAAGCTCATACCAGTCAAGATGTTTATGTTTATTCTGTATCAGGCAACCATGATTCTATTCTTCAATATCCTCATGTTAAAGATATAGGTCATTTATTAAGTCAGTATTTGAAGGATAATATTTTTTGAATGCCAATTATAAAAAGAAACTGAATATTTTTCTCAATCTATTTTGTAGAAAAAAAAGACATCTTAAAACAATTATTTCTTTAAAAAAAAGAATACATATGTTGGAGATGAGCCAAAGTAGGACTGAAAATTATCTAAATAATATATTACGAGTTATTCCTGCCAATATTTACTGGAAGGATTTAAATTGTATCATTTTAGGTAGTAATTTATCTCATGCGAAGCAAGCTGGATTTTTAGATCCCAAAGAAGTTATTGGAAAAACAGAACATGATTTTGTTTGGAAAGAGCAAGCAGATGAAATTATGGAAAATGACCGCCGAATAATGGAGTCAGGTGTTGGATGTCAATTAGAGGAGTATGCAACTTTAACTGATGGAAAACTTCATACTTTTTTAACGTGTAAAGATCCTCTTCGTGATAAAAACAATAAGGTGATTGGCATAATTGGTGTTTCTACTGATATAACGGAGTTTAAGAGATTACAAAAAGAACTTCTTCGAATAAAAACATTCGTTGCAGAAGCTGATGCACGTGCATCTCATGCTAAAGCAACTGCCGAAGAAAAAATACGTAAAACCATTATGATATTAGTGAGTGATATTATTCATGATCTGCGAACACCCATGACAACGATAAAAGCAGCAACGGAGCTTTTAGAGAGCATGTTACCTGTTTTTCTTGAGATTGCTGAAGAGGCCAAAAATCTAGGCGCCACAAAAATAAATTTATTGAATCAGAAGAGCTGGAATTATTTATTTAATAAGACTCCCATAACTGATATCCAAAATTCCATAGTAATCATTAATGAGTTTCTCAATACAACACTAGCTGAACTTGCAAATGCACATAAAGCGGTAGCTTCAGAGCTAACTGAGGTTATTTGACGAAGAATTCAATTAGGGGATGAAATTGTTGAGAAGCCTTATATGATGTATCTTGTTAACCAACAAACCGACATGAATTTTGAAGCAAAAAGAGCATTGCGCACGCTTCATGAAGTGATTGAGGATCATAGGCATGAGTCTTTTTTTAGAAACTAAAAACTTAATTATTAATACACCAAAATTATCCGATTTTAATAACTTATATGCCTTACAATCTGATGTTGATGTGATGAAATATATTGGCCAGGGTGTACGTACTGAAACTGAAGTAATGAATGGCTTAGAGAAAGCTATAGCACACTACCAGAAGCATCATTTTAGTCTTGGCTGTGTATTTGAAAGAGAAAGTAAAGTATTTGTTGGGCGAGCTGGTTTAATTTACCTTGCTTATGACGACAGCCAACCTGACATCGAAGTAGGTTATGCCTTAACGAAAAACGCATGGAATAAAGGTTATGGTACAGAGTTGGCTAGAGCGCTTATTCATTGGGGATTTGTACATTTAACGGTTAAAAAACTTGTTGCTGTTATTAATCCTGATAATGAACGATCACGACGAGTATTAGAAAAAGTACGAATGAATTATGTAGGACGTGCGCATTATTGGAATAATGAAGTAGCTCTATACGAAATTCATAATGAATAATAGGTTACTCCCCAGGTATTTAATTGAGCTCACCGGCTTCCCCTCTCCCCCGCGCGCAGCGTGGGGGAGAGGGATCAAGGGTGAGGGGGATTAAATAGTATCGCGAAGCGACTTCATTATTAAAAATAAAGCTTGCAAAATGATGTGGTTATGAT
>NZ_JASGFU010000070.1:0-11715 GCF_047605385.1 Legionella sp.
GATGTCTCAATGCCTTCGCTATCTGCAGCAAGAAGTTCTGGTGATTTCTTATACCTCTGAGGTTGTGTTTAACGATTTTAGGCAAGCAGCGCTCAGCGCGCACATGAAATTAGTGGATGATGCCTGGATGCTTCATACAAAATTGTTCCAATTCTTAACGTCTTTAGAAATATGAAATATAAAAAGTAAGCATCTCTTAGAAGTGTAGCACCAATCTACCTATTATGCCAAAGAATTGGAAGGGGACAACCCTGCCTGAGGGATCCACACGAATTTAAAATACCTACGTACTGCGCTTTATGCGCAGTACGTAGACCTCTTAATTTTGATCAATAAATTGCTATTGATGAAGATTGCCCAATTTTGCAAAGAATAATAGTTTTTTGAAGAAATGAGAGGTATGTTACATTGAAAGAGATGATTCTATAAAGACTATCTACACCAAAACTTAATTGTAATATTTTCATTCAGATGAATGAAGATAAATTCTGCAAGAGTTATCTTTAAGCAGAGAGGATTGGTTGTATATGCCATATCAACATAGTCTTTTATGGACTTATCGTGACGCTTTATTTGACAAGGAGGGCAGTATCACATGAAATTTTGTAACTTAGTACGCGTAAGAGCTATTATTTATGGCATTATAGGGGGAGCAGGATTATTTTTTGTACTTGTTGCACCAAACGATGTAAGCGCTGCAAAGCAGCAATCTCTTGCTTCTAAAAAAATGAAGTCGTCATCTCAACCCAGCATGAAAGAACTCAAATCTTGGCGTTCATCCATTATGCATATACCTCGACCAAAACATGGATGCTTTACTGCTGAATATCCTAAAACCAAATGGCGCGAAGTTCCGTGTACTAAGGCACCTGTTCGGCCCTATTTGCCTTTTCGTGGCCAGCGCCCATTTACGGTTGGTAATGGTAATGATGTCACTGCTGAGATTTCCAGTGGGCACATAAGTGAGGCTATTGGGGCATTTGATAGCGTTGCTGGAGTGGTGAATGAGTATGGGATAGATCCAGAGACTAGTGTATTCGCACCTAATATCTTTTCTCTCCAACTGAATTCTAATTTTTTTACCAATACTCCAGCCTGTAATGGCGTTACTAATTGTGAAGGGTGGGCACAATTTGTATATTCTAACACCAGTGGAGTTGCTTTTATTCAGTACTGGCTTATTGGTTATGGACCGTCGTGTCCTGCGTCGGGTGGCCCGGCGGGTACGGGATGGATATCGTATAGCAATAGTTGCTATGGTAATAGTAATGCGGTCACTATTACTGGTAGTCCACCTTTGAATATCTCTCGTTTAAATCAGATGTCAGTTACTGGACAAGCAGCTGCCGGTGGCAGTGATACACTCACTATGTATGTAAGTGGTATTGCCTATTCTACAAGCGATTTAGACAGTGTGGTCAGTCTTGCTAACTACTGGAAAACTGCTGAATTTAACATCTTCGGTGACGGTAATGGTACTGAGGCTACATTTAATTATCAGTCGCCTAATGTAGCAACACTTAAAGTGAGAACGGCTGTTGATTATGGCAGCTCAAGTGCACCGAGTTGTTTGGCGGCAGGTTATACTGCTGAGACAAATAACCTCTATTTTGGCGCATTCGCAGTAAATTCAGCAGGAGCTAACCCCGCATCAGTTGTATTCACGGAAAGCAGTGCAAATACTGGTTATGCTGCCTGTCAATCTGCGGCCAGTACGGGTGATACACATCTAACAACTTTTGCTGGCTTGCAATATGATTTTCAAGCAACTGGGGATTTTGTACTGACTGAAGTTGGCTCTGACTTTATGGTGCAAACCCGCCAAGCAGCGCCGGTGATTGATCCTAGATGGAAAAATACAACGATTAACAAGGCGGTTGCAGTACAAATGGGCCAAACTCGTGTGGCTGTTTACGTCGGACCAACCAGACTTCTGATCGATGGTAAGCTTTATACAATGCGTAATGGCCAAGAACCCTTGGTGGTTAACGGAGTGCAGATTGCTCGTAAGGACAATGAATATGTGATCATTAGCCCCACAGGGGATAGCGTGCGTGCTATGTTGTATGACAATGGGATGAACACATGGATGAATGTTACTGTGAGTCTTAGTCGTTCTACAGGACAAGTGCGAGGTCTTCTCGGTAATCTCGAAGACAACCTCCATGAACTGGTGACTTCGCATGGAACAGTTTTGCCATGGCCAGTTTCCTTCCATGATCTCTACACTATTTATGGGGAAAGCTGGCGTGTGCGGCCGGACCAAGCATTGCTTGAGGCCGATCCGATGATACAGCCTGGCATTCCTGAGAAACCATTTTATGTTAGTGATCTAAAGCCGAAGGATGCCACACGTGCCACCGCAATTTGCAAAGCATCAGGGATTACTGAACCTGCCTTACTAGACGCGTGTGCGTTAGATACTGCTGTTCTGGGCGATAACAAGACCTCTGTTACAACATATGTTCATGCTGTTATTCCTCGTGCGGTAATGCCTCGTCCTCTCGTGGAATCTAAAAAACGCAGTTGAATTCGGAGTTTTTTATGGTTATAGGTCAATAATAATTGTAGAAAGTTGGGCTTGGGTCCAACTTTCTAAACGCAAATTTTGAATGTTTAATCGGACAAAAGGCCGCCTTTATGAGACGCATAACCATATTGCTTCATCATTTTTTCGGCTTTTAAATCCATAACGGCTAGCAAGCCAAAAACCCCTGTGGTTTTTAAAGTACCGTTACTTGAATCAAAAATTGGTGTAGCAGCCGCAAGACTTTGCCAAGTACTTCCAGTAGCAGCGGTGGCTATGCTAGGATTACCATCACCAGTAATAATAACTACCATGTTTTCATAACTTGTAGTGCAGGTAGCGGCACCACAGAAGACAGAACCCGGTGTTGGTGCATTTAGAGTGACTGCTGTGGGTGAGGTATCAGGAACTAAAACAGCCATAGAATCATATATTGCTGTAGAAACACCGCCTACAACTGCTATTGTAGGAGCCACATTTATCGATACAGGGGCGCCTACACAATGGGAGCTACTATGAATACCAGTGGCATACCATTGAACAACTACATATCCGCCATAATTAAGTTTAGTCGTACTGCATATTCCAATAGTATCAGAGACTGTAACTTGAAAAGAAGATTGAGATGCTCCAGAGGAATTATTGTTACTGTCTACATTACCCATGTTATTTATTATCATTAGTTGTCCGCTTATCGCATTACCACCAGCAAAAGCAGTACTAGAAGAGAGTAAAGCTAAAAAAGCCATTGATGTTAAATTTTTTTTTTTATTGTTTTCATGTCTGGTATCTTAATTAAGTGAATGAAATATAATTACACCGTGGAGAACACAGCTGCCCACTCATCGTCCAGTCTAGCATCAGATTTTTAATTTCGCAGTATTTCTTAAATTTATTTTAGCATTTACATTCCATATTGCCGACTTTCGTCGGCAATTCGGTATCGTTTGCATTTTTTGTCCGGTACAAAGGTGAAAAGTTGAGCATCGCGTATGTTTAATACTTTCTTAATAGTAATCATTTATAATTTAATCATGATTACAATTCGGTTAGAAATTTATGCCGCTTTTTAATGGAACAGAGATAGAAAATTTACTTTTAAAAGGAATGGATAATTATGCAGAGTTAACTTTTCATGAAAGTCGCCTCAGAAAATATCAAAAAGAAGAGCCTGCTTTTCAAAATGTTCATCGAATAAAATTAGAAGAAAATTTAACAGTTTGGGATAATGGTGCTTGGTTTATTCTTAAACCCCGTTTTTTTTATCAATTAATGAATCCTGTAATCAGAGGTACTTTAAATACTACTGTATCTACAATGTTGGGAATCGAGGAACAAATAAGTGATCAGAGTTTAACTGCATTGACTAAAATAACGCATAATGATCTTGTTTTTACGGTTTTCACTATGCTTAAAATTATGGAAGAAAAGTTATTGCAGTTCAGTCCTAAGGCACCCGGAAAATCATTTAAAAGTTTTGGCGATTATCAAACTTTTATCCACACGCATATCAAGCCAAGCAATTATGAATTTATGCTCATGGAGTCTTTATGGCCAGGTATTAAAGATGAAGGTCGTTGGCTGGAAATTTCACATCAAGATTCTGAGTCAACTTTTGGATTCAGTATTGATATTTTAAAAGAAATTATTGGTAAAATTACAATAAATAGTTCATTACAATTTATTGCACTAAACGCTGGATTAGAAAGAGAGGGACTATTAGATTGTATGCCCACTATTGGTTTATGTGATTTATCTTCAGAAGAATTTAATTTAATCATTCAAGGGGTATTTGATATTGATGCCAATATACTCATGCAATTTCATTTGATGTATGGGTGGCTCACTAAAAATAGTTGTGATACCTCATCATCACCATTTACTAAAATTTTATCGTCATTATTAGGAGCAATTTTAGAAAAACCAGCAAATCTCGAACAGTTTTTAAGAACATTAAATTTGCAACAAGGCTTAGCAAAAGATCGTTTAAAAATAATCCAAACAAATCAAATATATTGTGAAAAAATTGAAAGATCGTGGAATAACTTACATCTAAGAGCTCATGAAAGTAATAATGAAAATTGTTTGAGTGGTATTTGTGCTTTAAATGAGGAATTTAATAAATTATTACCCGTTTTTAGAAGAGGGGAAATTAATAAAAAAGCATTTGTGGACCAAGTTCGGTTATCAATTTTAACAAATGCTAAAGACTTTTTTGCAGATGCACCTTCAAGTACCGCTTTATTAGAACTTTGGGATATATTATTTAAAAAGCAACCTGATAATAGTCAACTTCGTCAAGCATTAAGTATTTATAAATTTTGCAATAAAACTGAGCAAGCAATAAGTAGTTTATATACAAATATTTCTCAAAGTGAAAAAGTTAAAGCGCATACAATGTATTTTGATGCCATAACTAGTTTACAAGAAGAAATGCAGGCATTATTAACTCAGCTTAAAAACGGTGAAATAAACAAGGAAGTATTTGCGACGACAGCACCTAAAGCAATTCAAAAAGCGCAAAGAATTTTTCAAAGAGAGCCAGTTTGGTACAATGCTTTGATTAATATTTTAAAAGAGATTGCAAATTTCTGTATTAGTTTGGCCTATGACAAAAAAAATACTCCTCAAAAATTTTTTGTCCTTGAACGCAAAGAATCTAAAGCGATTACAGAATTTGAAAATGATCTTAACACAGATATTAATTCTTTTATTAACTAAAATGTAACTTCCCAGGTACGTCATCCTGAGCGCGTTTTTTTGCGCGAAGGATTGTCAAATAAAAAGCTCCTTCGACCCAGCGCAAAGGATGGCGCCTGTGGTCCGAACAGCGATCGAGGCCCTAAGGTACTTGTTTGATATGTGCCATTTTAACGCCCCCCACCATCACCATCAACAAACCAACGCTGCCAACTCGTCACCTGCTTTTCGATTCCATCCAGATGTGTGGTCAAACGCATAAACGCACCATGTGCAATAAACTTCATTCCCCAACCCACGGTCAACATCCCCCGAATAACTACAAGCGATGCCCGAACTGCCCCTAAATGCTCCGCCGCTTGCTTACGTTGCACAGGATTATTTTTATCCCCATGATTGGCTAAAATAATTCCTTTAATACAAGTCGTGATTTCCTGTAAAATACCCTCACCGGTAGTTAATTTAAACGCTCGAGGAAGGTGATAATGCGTATCCCAATAGGCTTTATAAAGGACCAGCATATCATCATACGCTTTCGGCTGCTTAAACGTGGATTTCATGACTTCTCTCACACAAAAAATACAATACGAATTACTCCACTGCGCTACTAAAATCACCCGCAGCGTCCAAAAATCAGTGCATATGGAATCCCTATCCAGGCTAACCTTAAACTTAGCAAAAGAAATTGAAGAACAGCATTACCAGCCAGAGGCCTACACTCGCTTCGCCATCAAAGACCCCAAGCTTCGCGAAATCTATGCCCCCAGTTTTCGCGACCGATTAGCTCAAAGCTGGCTGGTGTATCACTTAAATCCAGCTGTAGAACGAACACTGATTGGCGACACCTTTGCTAACAGAATAGGCAAAGGCACTGTAGCAGCTGTTCAACGTGCTCAACACTTCATGCGCCAACCACAACACAGCCATTATCTTCAGCTCGACATTCAAAGTTTTTTTAACAGCATCTGGCTTCCAGAGTTAATGAATCAAGATCAAGCGATTATGCACCGCTACTTCCAAGACCATCCCTATCAAGAAGTCATCAATGCACTATTAATTCAATGCATTACCCATCCAATAGCTCAAAATACCTATACTATTAGTGGAGACCGAGCCTTATTAGCAATCATCCCGCCACATAAAACCTTAGCCGCGGCTGGAATTAATCGCGGACTGTGCCTTTAGGCTCCGCGGCAAGTCAGCTCTTTGCCAACCTTTATCTCAATCCTTTGGACCACTTTATAAAACATACCTTACGCATTAAAGGCTATATTCGTTATATGGATGACCTACTGTTATTGGGAAGCTCTTCTGCTCAATTATCAGAATACAGAACAGAAATTAAGCACTTCCTTCAAGAAAAACTGCATCTTAACCTGCATCCAACGAAACAAATTATTCAAACCACCACTCAGGGTGCAGATTACTTGGGTTATAAAGTCTATCCTCACTACCTGCATCTGCGACAACGCAGCATCGATAAGCTCTTTGCTTGGCTACGCTTTTTCAATGCATGCCTAGACAATCCACCTGCACATCGCTTTTGGATACCTGATGCGATTGAATGGCTAAATATCCTTCAAACTCAACCTGCTACGCCAGATTATTTCTTGCTGCAACGCATGCAAGCGCTCATCAACAGCTATTTAGGTCTGATGAAAAATACTCAGCACTCTCGTTTGCGTAAAAAAATCTATCAAAAACACTTTGGCCTGCTAAAACGCTATTTTCTTCCTTCGGATGCAGACTACAGTGCCGTACGCATCAAAAAACGCTGTTTGCAAGACTGGATTGCAGCAGGGAGAACACCCGCCACACACACCACATAGTTCTGATTGTCGGGATTGTTGCTGTTCGCGTTACCGTTGTTCAGGTTCACGTTGACCCCATTGCTCCCATCAGTCGTGGATGACCAATAGTTGTTGCTCTGCCACCCAGAACCCTCCAAACAAAAACACGCATACTACCTGCTCTCTAATCTACTCAGCCTACCACCTTGCGATGCCAGCCCCTTTATAACGCTGTTTGCTCCTCATTGCTCAAACACCGTGGAGCAGGTCGGTCTTCTCGTATCGCGCTTTTCTGTATCGCCTTAACGACACAGACCCCTGCGCACCGCCATACCGCTGCGCAATCAAGTCTTATAAGGAAACACTCAAAGCCCCCAATCGTTTTTTAAGCCCTGAATAAAACCACTGTCCACTGCGGCAGGATATCGCCCCGGTGACCAGTGCGCCAAAAACTGACATATCTCTTCACTCAAGGACACCTGGCGATTTAAAAAAGTTGCTGAACCCGCTTTTTGCTGCTCAAAGGGCAAGGCCTCAGTCTGAGTGATGTTGCTACGCTCTTGCTTGTCAAGCCAGGTACATGCATGGCTTAACCACTGCTGATATTCCTCCTCAGGCCGTGCGTCGCAATCCAGCTCAAAACCCCAACCAGTAGCCCTGGCATGGGGAAAACGCCCTATGTGACTCACAGGAAAACCACTGTAAAAAACAGCTAAATTCTGAAGCTTTTTAATCCGCTTTCCCAATACCTTAAATCCTGGCTGGTAATAATGCACTAAGGAAAAAAGAGACTGCTGATAGCATCTTAAAAACATCCCCTCCTGAATAAAGGTGATGATTCCCGGTCGTGCGCATAATGCCAATTTTTGTTCAATATTCATTCGATTTTTCCCTTGCTAGTGAACCCACCCGCCTTACGGCGGGTAATCTAAAAAAACAAAACCTAAATTTAAAAACTAAAACCTAAAAACTAAAGACCCGCCACACACACCACATAGAACTGAATGCCGGGATCGTCGCTGTCCGCGCTACCGAGGTTCAGGTACACGTCGACCCCATCGCTCCCATCAGTCGTGGATGACCAATAGATGCCGCTCTGCCACCCAGAACCGTATGTACCCATACTACCCCACTCACTCCATAAATTGCCTATGCCCCGAGTCCCAACGCTCCCTAGACTGGCATTCGTCAGTTGCGCCTGTGTAGGCTGTGTATAGCCGCCACTCAAGCTAGTACAATAGTTGGCAGCATTAGCCTGTGTCATAGTAGTAGTTCCGTTATTCACAAACCAGCTCGTAAGAGTGAAACTGTATGTAAGAGCAGTTCCTCCTGATGTTGGAGTAGCTGTAATCGTTACAGCCCCAACGCTTGGTTTTGAAGGAGAATTAAACGTGACCACTCCAGTAGAAGATACAGTCACCCAAGTTGCGCCTGAGGTCCAGTTATAATTTGATGGAACACCACTTGCTAAATTTACGGTAAACGTAGCTCCATTAAATCCAGTTTTGGGAAATCCATCAGTTGCTCCAAAAGTAGTACCGTTGGCGGTAACACCAGTAATGGCGTCGGAAGCAGTATTCGTCAAAGCAAAGCTCGCAGGAGTACTTACCCCGCTTACCGATGCCGTCACATTATAAGTACCCGCCGTAGCATTGGCCGTAGCCGTTACTGATGCTTGACCACTGGCATCCGTGGTGACCGTGGTTGCCGATAAACTCGCACTGGCTCCACTGCTAGGTGCAGCAAAAGTAACCGTCACACCAGGCACAGGATTACCTCCAGAATCAGTGACTGTGGCCACCAAAGGATTACCAAACGCAGTGCTGACGGTCGTATTTTGTCCTGAACCACTGGCTACAGCAATCGCACTGGCTGTACCAACTTCATTCGTCAAAGCAAAGCTCGCAGGAGTACTTACCCCGCTTACCGATGCCGTCACATTATAAGTACCCGCCGTAGCATTGGCCGTAGCCGTTACTGATGCTTGACCACTGGCATCCGTGGTGACCGTGGTTGCCGATAAACTCGCACTGGCTCCACTGCTAGGTGCAGCAAAAGTAACCGTCACACCAGGCACAGGATTACCTCCAGAATCAGTGACTGTGGCCACCAAAGGATTACCAAACGCAGTGCTGACGGTCGTATTTTGTCCTGAACCACTGGCTACAGCAATCGCACTGGCTGTACCAGCTTCATAGATGTACCCATCAGAAAGGGCTACATGCTGCCCGTCGGGATTTTGAATTGCTACGTCCACAGCTCCCGGAGTAGATACCGCGGGCACCACTACTTTCATAACAGTTGGCGAAAGAACCTGGATATTTGTTGCGAGTTGCCCACCAAAAAAGACCAGCAAACCTTGTACAAAATTACTGCCGGTAATCGTTACTGTATTGCCACCAACTAAAGGCCCGCTACTTGGATTAATGCCTAGGATGCTGGGCGCCAAAAGTTGGGTAATTTGCTCCGCTATCACCAGCACCTGGTTCATCTTTACTGCCGGTGTGATGACTGATTGCGCAATATCACTTAAACGCTGACTACCCCACCGATGTCGCTCATCATAACGCTTGTTACCGTCTGCCAAGAAATTCACTTGCAAGCCAATGCTGTTATTATCCGGTGTCGCGTTATGAGACGTCACATGCTGCCCAAAAAGAGACAGCTCCATCCCGAGCCTTGTTTTTTGGATGTTAGGAAGCCAGCTGAACCCCGCCTGATAGGTGTCATAAATTTCGCGGACCGTGGCCTCTCCAGTGAATTTAAAGCGCTCACCAAGTAATTGATTCAACCGAACACCACCACCCAAACCATTTCGGTCTTCATCAGAGATATGGGAAAAAATCGGGTTGTAACGCACCTGGTCATAATACAGATTACCGCTGACTAACGTAGAAGGTGTCAGCAATACATCAATGCCTGCATCAGCGCCCGTGCTGGTCGCTCCAGCAAGATGACGATAGTTGATGCATTGCAATCCTGATGCAAAACCACCACAATTGCTCCCATCCGATGTGAAAATAACCGGATTTAAATTCTTACTGCTCGCATCAGCATAATAACCGCCTAGATTAAATCCTTGCAGAAAAGGTAAATCAAATAACTTCTGGAAACGGGCTCCATAAGCATCTTGATGTACCCTTGATTCAATATCCCCTGAATCAAACTGAAACGGCAAGCGCTGACCAAAGCGCTCTGCTGTAAATTTCACCTGCGCCAAAGGAGAAAACCCATAGCCTAAAGTGCCGTTGATGCGGTATTGGCCCGAACCGTACTCGCCTAAAGCACCCAATGCCAATCGCTCCCCTAAAGGAAGTACGTATTCGGCATTAAAATAAGTACCCGTCAAATCACTGTAGGTGACGCCCCAATTCAACGGACCAGAGAAACCCAGTTGCTGATTCGTTAACGACAAATTATTTAGTGTCCCCGTTTGTGCATAATTCACTAAAGGAGTCAATGGACCGGCAGATACAGGCGTATTCGTGGTTATTGGCTTGCTTTGTTGTGGTGAGGAAGACAATGGGTGCTGAGGAGGTGAGTTGGGCAATACCGCTGCTGTGGATAATTGAATGAACTGGCTATAAATTAATAAGCTGGCAATAAATCGACGTAAACAGCCCTTGCTTGCTTGCTTGTTAAAGAGCTTCTCTTTTGAAAACCACCTCGTCAAGCACCCTCTCGCATTTCTATTCATTAAAACCTCCCTATTAATAACCATTCCAATCCAACCAGTTCGAATAAGAATAAATAAATCTTTTTCCTTATAATACAGATATTTTTTTGAATTGAATCACTGGAAATAATAAAAATCGCTCATAATCAAGCAGAAACGCCACGATTGAAAACTGCAAATTGAAAAAATTTAAGAAATGTAAGACACAACAAATAAGTTGTGATAAAAACCAGAAAAAAAGAAAGAATCGCTGATCGCTAATAAAGCGTATGAAGCCACATCAGATGTGTCAACTTTTATTTGAAAAATAATTATTGACTGTTGACTAACAGCATAAAAAGACAGGATATCCCTGCAGTGGCTGAGACTTTCAAAAAGCAGAGTTTCTTTGTTTTTTTAACTGAGCAACTATACCTGGATTGCATTTGATGCATTAGCTTCATTTGAAGAATCTGTCTTGTCTGAGGTCAAAACTGCTGCTGTAAAAAACCTGGATGAAACCGAGTTTCGCGTGGCAGGAAAAACACAGTGGTTGCATGTGGCATCAACTAAAACGGCAACTTACTATCACGTATCCCCAAAACGAAAATCATTATTGGATGGTCTTTCAGGCACACTCATTACCATGCAAAAGTAAATAAGGCCGACAACCCTGACGCGCAGGACACAACCTCTTGCTTCGATTATTTCATTACAATCAGGATGTTTTGCGGTTTCTCCATGCTCCGGCGGTCTCATTCACGAATAATGATGCTGAGCGCGATTTACGGATGATGAAATGCAAACAAAAGATATCCGGTGGCTTTCGTTCCTCGCAAGGTGCTGAACAATTTGCCCGTATTCGCGGATTTATCAGCACTGTCCGTAAACAAGGATTGAGCATTATCAGCCCCATTCAGTCTATTTTTGTAACTCCCCAGGTATTTAATTGAGCTCACCGGCTTCCCCTCTCCACCTCGCGCAGCGTGGGGGATTAAATAGTGTCGCGAAGCGACTTCATTTTATTCGGTAGCAAGTTCTGG
>NZ_JASGFU010000071.1:0-11539 GCF_047605385.1 Legionella sp.
GAATACCGGCCTGTCACGCCGGGGGTCGCGGGTTCGAGCCCCGTCCACTCCGCCAGCTTTTAAGCATGCCTATTCGAAGTGTGCATTTTATCTTATATACGTTCTAAATTAGCTAGCTAATACGCTAAATCATCTTTTGTCATCGATCGCATGATATTTACCGGTTTATTTTGGGATTTTTGTCTGATTAGGTTATAATCCGACTTCTTAAAAAAATTTGTTAATTCTAAAATGGATCTCTGGACATGTTGCAGAAGTTAAATGAGCGTATACAAGGTGTCATAGCTTGGTTGGTTGTTATCTTAATTGGTATTACATTTACATTGTTTGGTGTAGATTATTATCTGCAATCCCATCAAACTACAAATGCAAAAGTTACAGTCAATGATGAATCATTAACGGAACAAGCATTCGAAGTAAACTATAGGCGCGCTCGAGGTATGCAAGATGTAGCGCACATGAGTGCTGAAGATGAGAAAAAATTGCAGAGTCAAGTTTTAGATCAAATGGTGACTAATGAAGTATTAGTCCAGGCAGCACATCACAATGGTTTTGGTGTGAGTGCAAATCAAGCGAATGCGGCTATTCTTAGTATTCCTCAGTTTCAAGAAGATGGGCATTTTTCTGCTGAGAAGTATCAACAAGCTTTAAGCGCAGCGTATTTTACGCAATCAAGTTTCCAAAATGAAGTAAGACAAGGCATGTTATTAAACCAGCAGCGTTTTGCTTTTATTGGAAGTTCGTTTGCATTACCTGGTGAAATTGAACGCTTTGTAAAATTGTTTATGCAAACTCGAGATTATGATTATTTAACTATTGATACAGCTCATTTTGAGAAAGATGTTCATGTTAATCCAGATGCTATTACAGAATATTACAAGCAGCATCAAAAGCAATTTATGACTCCTGAGCAAGTAAGCTTGGATTATGTCACTTTATCGATGAATGATATTAAAAATCATATCAACACTTCTGAGGAAGACATCAAACGTTTTTACCATGATAACGAAAGCAATTATTTAACTCCTGCGCAATGGCATGTTGCTCATATTCTTTTTGCTGTTCCAGAAACAGCCTCAAAAGAAGAACAAGATGATATTCAGAAAAAAGCAGATGATGCCTTTGCTGAATTACAGAAAGATCCAAGTCAATTTGATAAATTAGTATCTACAGTATCTGATGATAAATTATCTATTACTGATCACGGTGAATTGCCATGGATGACGGCTGGTCAAAATGAATATGGAAAAATTTTGTCCAATCTCACTAAACCTAATGAAATTTCAGCACCAGCAAAAACTAAGCATGGTTATGAGATTTTTAAATTACTTGCTTATAAACCAGCTACTCAGAAGTCTTTAGCTGAAGTAGAAACCACAATTAAAAAACAATTAATTACCGAAATGGCGCAAAATAAATATGCGCAAACTTTGGAGCAATTGTCTGATTTAAGTTATCAATCACCAGATTCACTTACTTCTGTTTCTGAAGCATTGCATTTAAAAATTGTCCAAACAAAACTTTTCTCACGTGCAGGTGGAGATGATGAACTTACTAGAAACCCGCAAGTGATTAATGCTGCTTTTAGTCATGATGTGCTGGAACTTGGTAATAACAGTGATCCTATACAGTTGGATAATGATTCTGTTGCCGTAATTCGTGTGAATGAACGTATTCCAGAAAAAGAACAGTCATTGGATGCAGTACGTGAGCAAATCCATAAGATTCTCGTGAAGCAAATTGCTGAGATAAAAGCCAAAGAACTCGGAGCTAGCCTATTAGCCCCAATCGATGACAAAAAACAGCAAGAATTTATCGCAAATCACTTAACCTGGATTTCTGTAGAAAAAGCGTCTAGGGATAGTGACAAAACAGAATCTTTAATTAATGATGCAGCATTTAATTTATTACGACCAGGCAGCCGTGGTAGTGTTATTTTACCTAATGGTAATTTTGTGGTTGTGAAATTAAAACAAATTAATGATGGAAAATTAAACTCTTTAGATAAAGAGCAACGTGATAGCCTTGTGCAACAAATTGAGGCCAGTTACGGGATGATGGATTATGATCTATACGTTAAAAGATTAATTAATCAAGCCCAAATTGTAAGGCACTAGTACCAGTTTTATTTAATTTTGGTTGGTTTATTAGATATATAAATCCGCCAAAATGTAAGGACTTGCAAGGCTAATTGAGTACTTTGGTTCTGTTGGAAGTGCTGTTAGCGGCTCCATAGGGAATAAATGGAATTGGTGCTACTAAAATGAGGAGTAGCTATGCCAAATAATAGTGTAACTAAATTAACTGATCAGAAATTAAGATCCTTCTATGTGAATACCTTGGGACATTACGATGATTGTCGTAAAAGAGGATTAGATGATAATGCGACATTTAATGAGATGATTATAAATGTGCAGCACTCCTTGGAGGCATATGGTGGGACTCTTTATTCTTTAAGTCCTGAAGAAAAGTGTCAAATTTACACAGTATTTTATGCTATGTGGAACGCTTTTTCATTAACGCCCGAACAAAAGAAAGATCCACGTCAAATTCCTGAATTTAATGAAACAAAGATACATACGGTAAATATCTATCACTATCGCGATACAACCTTATATGATTGGCTATTTTTGAATACAATTTTAAATGATTGCCACCATCATCATATTCCATCTGGAGATACGAATTCTGATAAAGATCTTACGCAATTATTAGCAGTTTTGGCATTAATTGCTTTAGCAGCTATTGCTGCAGTTATCGCGATGATTGCTCTATATTATATGTTGAGTCACTTTGCAGAGGGTATAGATCGTTTTTATTATAATGAAGGATGGTTAAAAGCAGCTTTAATTATGGCGACATCGATTGGTTTTGGTATGGGAACCGCGTCAATCTCAGCTGCACTTCTCTCTCCTGTTCTTGTTAGTCTTGCGATCATGGCGGGTTTTAACCCAGTTACCATTGTTGCTACAGGTGTGATTTTATTATCGATCATTGGTGCTGGGATAGGTGGTTTTGTTATGGATATGGGATATAGGGGCATTGAACGTCATGTGAATCGTGACGCTATAGATCCTGAAGATCCAAAGCGGTTTCGTTTAACTGCAGAGAATGAAGCGGTCCTCACACACAAAGGGATTAACCCACTCCTAGTGCGCTTGGTCTTGGTAGAAATTCGTATGGAAATTGCACGTATATCAAACAGTAATGGCACAATTCCTACTGTTTTATCACGCTTCTTTTCTTGCAAATCTGAAATTAATGAGTTGCTTGATAAAGTGCGTAAATTGCGCTCTGGAGAACTCTCCAATATGAAGCAAGTAAAAGTAGGGAATAGGTGTTATGATTGTACAATGCCGGATTGTGTCCCACAATATGTGGAACAACCATACACTCATATATTCAAACCAATGCCTACTCCAAGTGCACCTCCTATTGCGCAGATGAACAGTCAAAATGAATCATCACCATCATATAGATCGCCAACATTTGGTAGCTCATTTGATATTGGTGTGGATTAATATTATTTATATCTGTCTGAACATAGAAAATTTCATAATATAAGCTGGTGGTTTTTAAGCGTCTTAACCATTACCCGTCAACTTAAGGATTTTTAAATAGAGTTGTAGGTTGGGCCTTGGCCCAACCTACGATTTTCCTTAATTTAATGACAGAGAGAAAGAGGAAATAGCCTTAAGCTTTTAAGTGCAGATTTTTTACAGTAGTGATTGTTCGTAATATCCCATATCAGGCTTTTGCTAATATGGGATAGATAAAATACTGAGTATAGCTCGTTTATAATTTCTGGACGCTCTTAATAAAGATGATTCATGAGAATAAATAATATTAAGTTAGAAGGATTTGGCGGAGAGACTGGGATTCGAACCCAGGGAAGGTTGCCCTTCAACGGTTTTCAAGACCGCCGCATTCGACCGCTCTGCCATCTCTCCGACAGGCGAAAATACTACCTTAATGTTTTGCGTTTTGCAAATATTTTTTTGATTTTATTATCAATTAAATTACCCATAAGAATGCTCGCAAATTATTTAGCCATATGTATAATGATTCAAAATTTTTTGCAATTGTTTGTAGAAATAGCAGTATATTAAAAATAGGTGTAGTTTATGAAACGAATTCAAGTGTTATTCCTAATTGGTCTTATTGTGTCTTTGTCTTCTTGTAAGACTTGGTGGAATAAGGATGATGAAGATAAGAACCCTTTTAAAGGAATGAGTGCAGAGCAGTTGCATTCTGAATCACAAAAAGCTTTGCATAAAAAAGAGTATTTAAGCGCAATTAAGCGTCTTGAGGCAATGGAGACCATGTATCCTTTTAGTGATTACACTGAAAGTTCACAAATGGATTTAATTTATGCGTATTATCAAAATGAAGATTACCCTGCGGCTGCAGCTTCAGCTGAGCGCTTTATTCATTTGTATCCTCGGGCTAAGCATGTTGATTATGCTTACTATATGCGTGGTTTAGCAAATTTCCAACAAACACGTGGGGTATTTGCGAAGATGTTGCCTATGGATGAGTCTTGGCGTGATCCTGGTACTCAAACACAGGCTTATTCTGATTTTGCGGTATTAATTCAAAAATTCCCTGAAAGCAAGTATAAAGCAAATGCTTTGCAGCGTATGATTTATTTACGTAATATGTTTGCGCAGTCTGAATTGAACGTTTCTAAATTTTATTTCAAGCGCAAAATGTATGTAGCGGCAATTGAGCGTTCGAGTTATTTAGTGAAGAATTACCCGCAAGCACCTTCTGCGCAGCAGGCTTTGGCTATTATGTATGAATCGAATAGGGCATTAGACTTAAATAAAGCGGCTGAAGAGGCAAGAACAGTTTATGAGGCTACTTATCATACCAAGAATATAGTGAAGCCTCTTCCATAGATTGAATTCGAAGAATCAAGTAGGAAGATCTGCAGCTCTTCCTACTTTGTTCTGAGCTTAAGTTAGCTCTATAATGCAGGAGTTTGCATTTTCAACGGTGCAAGTAATTCATTAATTAATTCACGCAGCTCGCCTGAGAGTAAGGTGAGTGCTGCGTCTCGTTGTAGTTCTTCTTCAAACTGTTTAATTTCATTAAAGTCATCAATAAGATAATCCAGACTTTTTAGTTTTTTAAAGCTAAAATCTTGTGTCAGGGTAAATTGAATTCGCTCTCGCCAAATTAATGAAATCTCAGCTGTGACCATTCCTTGTGATAATAAAGTTAAAATTTCTTCGGCAGGTAATTCATAGCCTTTGCAATGAATGCGTTTTTTTTCATTATCTAGTGAGAACAAAATACAATCTGATGCGAGTTGAAAATTAACAGGTAGGGTGGTTGGAGATTGTATCCATTCTGCAAAACGTACCGCTAAATTTTCGGCAAGCGGTAGAGGTTCAATATTGACTCCAGGCACTGACTTACGTAATAACGAGGTGAGTTGTGATGCTTGATTATTGCTAGAGGCATTAACGATGATACGCTTTTTGGTACTATCTAAAATAGCAAACATTCTTTTTTGCACACAAAATGATTTAGGTAATAATTCAAATTCAATATCTTCAGCGATTTGTGCTTTTTCGGCACGCTTGATGGTGCGCCCTTGTTGTACTTCTAGTGCTTGTACGCGCTCAGCCAGCGTTTTATTAATTACCCCACGTGGTAATAAACGCTCTTCCTTACCCATACAAATAAGAGAGCTACCAGAAACTTCTTGTACTAATTCATCAGAAAATACGGGTGCCCATCCATAAATGAAACGCGCATGAGGTGGACAAGGCTTTAAAATATTTTCAGCTAAATGAGGTATTAAATTAGAATGTTCATCTAATTCATACTGATAAATGAGTGCATTATTAAACCACATGGAATACTCCTGAATTTTACATAATATAATAAGTGCCAATCGCTATAGTTCTATTGTACGGCAATTTATAGAATTCAATGTTTAAATTGGCTGAATAATTGCGAATGAGGAAAGCAAATAATCGTTCTTGCCAGAAAAATGTCAAGGATTTTTTATTTTTTGACGCCATGATGTTGGGAATTTCAACCATATAGGTTGCGCGATCAATATTTAATTTAAAGGGTAAGATATTCTTATCTGAAGCTCTTTCCAAAGCGCGAGGAATGGAGATTGTTTCCATAAAACCATAATGTAAGGTCAAATTATAAACTCGTTCATCTAAACAGGTGACCTCATAACGTTGGCTGTAATGGACATAAGGAATATTATTCACTACATAATTGACGATCAATACATGTTCAGGCACTGAGCGACTTAGTTTTAAAAAGTGTAAAAAGCTGCCCCCGCTTTTATCATAAACGTCAGTAATGAATACTGCTGTTAAATCATGCAGTTGATTTAAGCAATTGTATTGCAATTGTTTAATGATTTTTGAGATGTCTGCTTTATTCATATAGTAATGAATACGCAGATATTCCAAACCGTATTTCCAGGTATACATTACTGTTGCCAAGCCTAGGGCTAGGGTAACAGGCACCCATCCACCGGTTAAGAATTTATGAGCATTTGAGCCAAGAAAAGCAAGATCAACACTAAGGAATATGGCAAAGATTATTCCTGCAAAAATTTTTGACCAACGCCAAATAGAAATGGCAGTGTAGGCGACCATAAAATCTACCATAAGCATATAGGCATTAACGGCAATTCCATAAGCGTGAGCTATATTGTCTGAGGTTTTAAAAGCAAAAGTAAGCGTTAATGTACCAACAAATAAAATAAAGTTAATTTGTGGTACATAAATTTGGCCAAAGTATTCTTTTGACGTTTGAATAATAGGAATTCTTGGACATAAACCTAATAAAACGGCTTGTTTGGTCAATGAAAATGTCGCTGAAATTACTGCTTGTGATGCAATGATGGTGGCGATAGTTGCCAGAGCAATAAGAGGTATATGAAACCAGCTTGGAGCAATCATATAAAAAGGATGGCTGATTGCTTCTGGGTGTAATAATAAGTTAGCACCTTGGCCAAAATAATTGAATACTAAACAGGGTAAAACAAGAAAAAACCAACTCACACGAATAGGGTTTTTACCAAAATGTCCTATATCGGCATAAAGTGCCTCTCCACCGGTAACAACCAGGAAAATTCCCCCTAAGAGCAAATATCCTTTAAACCCTAAATCCTGTAATAAAGCAAAAGCATAGTAAGGATTAATGGCTTTTAATACTACTGGTGCAGCAATGATTTGAATGATGCCTAGAATTGCTATGGTACAAAACCAAATGAGAATAAGAGGACTAAAAAGATAACCAATACTTGATGTTCCTTTCGATTGAATAAGAAAAAGAAATGCGAGAATGAGTGCTGCGGTGGGCAAAATATACGGCGTAAATGAATCAGATAAGGTGCTTAATCCTTCAACAGCACTGACAACTGAAATGGCTGGGGTCAGCATGCCATCTCCAAGTAAGAGTCCTGCGCCAAAGATGGCAAACATATAAAAAAGCGATATATATTTTGCATCTTTATGCTTCATGAGGGCGAGTAGAGCTAGAATTCCCCCTTCACCATCATTATCTGCGCGAAAAATGACAATCAAATACTTAAAGGAAATAATGATGATTAGACACCAAAAAATAAGCGATAAAACACCTAAAATATTGGGCTCTGTAACCGCCAGGTTATCTAATGTTACTTTTAAAGCATACAAAGGACTGGTACCAATATCTCCAAACACTACTCCTAATGCTGCCAAAGTTAGTCCATAGGAGAATTTTGTTGTTTTTTCCATAGAATTCACGCACCTTAGTTTGTACATTCATAATGTATAGTTAACTACCAGTAAGCATTAATTGCTAAAACATACGACATAAAGCGTGATGTATTTTTTCCTTGTACCGGAAACCAAACCCCACCAATCACCCCAACATGTGCATTAAAATTATATTCTAGTGCTGGAGCTAGGCCAAATTCATAATATTGTTTGGCGCCTACAGTGGGTTGTTCATCATCATTTAATATATCTAAAATACCATTGAATCGTGTTGCTTGACCTTCAGAATAATAACCTTCCATTACTGCTACCCAATGTTGAGTTAAAGTATATTCAAAAGCTAAATCAATATTATCTTCAATTCCTGGATTCACTGTACCACGGGTGTGAACTGAACCACCAAAACTACTGATGCCGCTAATATATACTGATGAAGAAATAAGGCTGGATAAAAATAAACGTGTGCGTAAATAGTGGGATTCATAAATTTCTTTTAAGAACTGCAAGTTTAAACCGATAAGTGTTCTATAACTGCCTAAGCCGGTGGCATCGGTACCATAAAGTGCCGGATTTAATTCATTATATTTTCCAGTAGGAAATACTTCCAGGATCAGCAGGCGTAAATCGGGAATCCATTTAGAGTGTTTTTGTTCGAGAATTTGTATTCCTAATGCTAAAGAGGTATCTGTTAGTCGATTATAATCGATCCCACGAGTGCTGTTGAAGGTATAGGGAACAGAAAGTTGAACATCCAGCCAATCAGTAAAACCATGAGTGAGTAATGGATTAAAAATCAAACTTTTAAACATAGGGATACGGTGAGCACGTCCCTTATTATCAAATTGGGCGTTGGTAAATGCATCAATACCATAGAGTTCAAAATTAGTATGTCCACGAGGAACAGAATGGCCAGCTGGAGCTAAAATAGGGCCGGTGAACCAAGGATCTGCGCTTGAGGGGTGACAAAATAGGCTAATGTAAAGAAAAAGAAATAGTACTTTTAAATAGTGTAACATTTTGATCTCAATTTTTATTCTTACTTTTTGAGGTAAATTTATCTTGTTGATTTCGGAGTATTGGTTTTTGAAGCATATCTATTGCAGGTCTATGATTCTTTGTGTAGATTAGCCCATTTTTGTACTTTGGGAAATAGATAATGAACGCAAAAGTTATTTTGCTTGCAGCAAAACAAAATACCGTACTTCGTGGCCATCCTTGGATTTTTCCCAAAGCAATTGTGCGTAATTCAGGGAAGTTGGTTACCGGCAATTTGGTCGAGATTTATAGTGCAGAAAATACCTTAATTGGCATTGGTGTATATAATGAGCATTCATTATATAGAGTTCGTGTACTGGCTTTGGCAAATGAAGGCATTAATTTAAATAGTTTCTCTTCAGTGATTGCTTATCGTTTCCAACAGGCGCAGATGGTGCGTCAATGCCTTAACTTACCTAATGAGCAAACAACAGCTTATCGTTTTTTTAATAGTGAAGCTGATGGCTTATCGGGTGTGACCATTGATCGTTTTAACCAGGTATGTGTGGTGGCCAGTTCTGCTTATTGGGTGGAGTTAAATAAAGAAACAATCATTAAAGCCTTACAGACTATATTTCCACAAGACCAAATTCTTTGGATGCCACAAGCGAAACCTTTGGGGCAAGATGGTTGGAAACACATTAATCAGCAAGAAATAACCCAAGCAAATGCGCAGGTGTTTGAAGGAGGGGTTATTTACCAAGTCGAATTTAGTCATGCCCAAAAAACGGGATTATTCATTGACCAACGCGAAAATCATCAACGCCTTGCTCAGTTGGCTAAAGAACGAAGTGTTTTGGATCTTTATAGTTATACCGGAGGTTTTGCGTTACATGCTGCTAAAGCAGGAGCCACACGTATTACTGCAGTTGATAGTTCTGCACAAGCAATTGCTCAGGGGAAAAAAAATGCCCAATTAAATGGATTAACCAACATTGAGTTTATCGAAGCAGATGCACGTGATTATCTAGCTAAAGCAGGGGAGTATGACGTAGTTGTTTTAGATCCTCCAAAGTTAGTGCCTTCGCAGCAACATATACAACGTGCAAAAAACTATTACCGATTTTTACATCGTGAAGTGTTCAAGCATATGAAATCAGGTTCTTTATTGATGACCTGTAATTGCTCTTCCGCCTTGTCGTCATCAGAATTTTGTGCTTTGGTCAATGCTCAAGCCGGGGCAGTGAGTAAACAAGTACGAATTTTAGGGGTTTATGGGCCAGCAAGTTGTCACCCAACTTTGGCTTCCTTTCCTGAAGGAAATTATTTAACGGCTGTTTTATTAGCTGTGGTGTGATTTTTTAAATTGCAGGTTTTGCAATAACCTCTTCAGGCCAACTTTTTAAACTTGGAATAAGTTTCGTCATCGTTTCAAAAGAAGCAAGAAATCGTTTGAAAAGAAAAAGAGCATCGTATAAGGCACGCTTGTATATTGAAAAAGGAAACTTTTCCAATAAATAATCAAATTCTTTAAATTCGAATATTGTAGATTGGATGGGTTGATTTGAGTTGTAAATTAACTTATTATGCGCTGCCATAACTCGGCTTGTCATACCGGGAAAAGCTCCAGGTAAGGATTTTTTTATTTCTTCGTCTGTAATTTCAATATCATATTGAATGACTTTATTAGTGGTTATCCTGGGCGTAATGCCATTTTTTCCGGAAAGAAACTCAGTAGTTCCAAATTTAGGTATAATGTCTTCCCGATGGAAGTGATTATAAACGCGTAGAAAATCAGGTTGATGATTATAGGTAAGTAAAGAGGCGTGTTGATCGGTAGTCTTCCCAAGGCCTGGAGCGCCTGCAGCATAAACAGTAATTCCTTCGATCTTGTTAAGGGCTTTAAATTTTTTAAATTTATCTTTATCCACGACAAGTTTTTTTTCTAAGCTTTGCAATACTTTTGGCAAGATAGAGTTGTTTATTTGAATTTCCTTGCCTAATTCTTCTTTTATATTCTTAATAATAGTACTAGGAGTATTTTTCTGAACAGCACAAGCTCTTTGAAGTGAATGAGCAAATCCTTTAGCTAATGCCCCACCTAAACTATGACCTGCTAAGCGAAGTCTGAATGTCTTATTAGGGTGGATAGCATTCAATTGCTCAATCATGCTATTAATTTGTTCCAATAATTTTATTTCATGCTTTTTTAATGTCTCTTGACCTGGCCCTTCTTTTTCCATATCTGCTATTTCGGCAGCAAAATCAATTGTTCCAAAAAAATTAATTTGTAGTTCAATAGGACCAGACGGAATGGAAATGGGTATAGCAGCAGTACACCTCAATCCATATTGGTCCATAAGAGGATAAACTCGATAGCGAGCTTTATTTTGGTTGTAATCTATTTCTTTTATAAGGCAGTTTTTATTTAACCGAGTACTTTTATGAGAATCAGGAGAAAGATGATAGGTAAATGTATAAAGTTGGTGTTGGTATAAGCCTTTTTGTATGTTTTCTAATTCCTTATTTATTAGTTGTAAGGAGTCAATTGGCTTTAGAGCTTGCTGTAATTTATGAATGGCCTGATTTAGCAAATCTGTATCTATCTCCAGGCCAATTTTCTTTATTTCTTCTTTTAGTACTTCAAATTTCTGTAATAATTCTTTTACTTTGGCATTATTCGTACTTATCTCAAAATTATTGTTTTCTTCTAATTCTTTAAACTCGTTAAATAGTACACGTGTTTTAGGTAAAAGATATATTATAGGAACCCCAGTTCGGAGTTTTTAAGTAAGAAAAATGGAGTTCCAAAGGCTTGTAAT
>NZ_JASGFU010000072.1:0-11386 GCF_047605385.1 Legionella sp.
ATTGCTTTCCAGAACTTGCTACCGAATAAAATGAAGTCGCTTCGCGACACTATTTTAATCCCCCTCACCCTTGATCCCTCTCCCCCACGCTGCGCGCGGTGGAGAAGGGAAGCCCGGTGAGCTCAATTAAATACCTGGGGAGTTACATTAAAAGGAATATTATATTGAATTAATTACTCTGCGTTAATAATTCTTTAGCGTGAGAACGAGTCTGTTCAGTAATGGTCAGGCCACCTAGCATCCGTGCAATTTCATCTATTTTTTCCGAGGTTTGCAATAAAGAAATATGGGTATAGGTTTGAGTATTATCGCTTTGTTTTTCAACCATAAAATGATTATGGGCTGAAGCTGCAACTTGTGGTTGATGGGTCACGCAAAAAACTTGCAAACGTTCACCAAGCTTACGTAGCATTTGCCCAACTAAAGCTGCTGTAGCACCACCAATACCCACATCAACTTCATCAAATAATAAGGTCGGTGTTGTACCTTTTTGCGCGGTAATCATTTGAATGGCTAAGCCGATACGCGATAATTCGCCGCCAGAAGCAATTTTGCTAAGGGAGTCAGGCTGCATGCCGGGGTTAGTACATACTTTATATTCGACTTTATCGAAACCATGTACCTGAATTTTATCTAAAGGCGATAATTCAATGTCGACCCAACCTTTGGGCATGCCTAATTTTTGAATGCTATTCGTAATTTCTTTGGCTAATTTCTGTGCCTGCGATGTACGCCTCTCTCGCAACGTTAAAGCGGCGGTTTCATAATGTATTAGCATTTGGCGATGTTGCTGCTGTAAATCAGCTAATCGTTCTTCATTGCTCTGTAAACTATCAAGTTCTTTTTGCAATTGCTGTATGTATTCAGGCAAGTAATTACTGTCTACATGGTATTTACGTGCCAATTGATGAATGGTGCTCATTCGTGTTTCGATTTGATGCAACCGCTCTGGATCCAAGTGAATACGTTCAGCAAATTGCTGCATTTCATCAATTGCTTCTTCACATTGAATTAACGCTCCATTAATTAATTCATAAACATTTTTGATTTGCATTTGCTCTTGAGGTAACTGATGCAATAAGTGTATTATTTGATTTAAGTAAGTACAAACATTCGGATCATCCTCTGCAGCGAGTAGCCCATGAATGTGTTGGCTATGTTGCAAATAGTCTTTAGCATGATGCAACATTTGATGCTCTTGATAGAGTGTATCAATTTCGTTTTCTTGCACATTTAATGCATGCAATTCCTCAATTTGAAATTGCAATAGCTCAATACGATCTGACTGATGTTCCTGTTTTTGTAAAATCGCAATTTCGTGCTGCAATTTCTGGCATTGCTTATAAAGATGAGCTACTTCTTCAAGCAAATGCTGATGCTTGGCATATTGATCCAATTGCTGACGGTGGGTACTATGCTGCATCAAGGCTTGATGCTGATGTTGCCCATGAATGTGAACTAATTTTTCACTAAGCTCTTTAATTTTTTGTAAAGGAAATGGCTGCCCATTAATATAGGATTTAGAACGACCTTCAGCGTAAATCACTCGGCGCAAATAAATTTCACCATCATCACAGGCAATATCATGCTCACTTAACCACTGTGCTGGTTCTGAATCCTGATGTACGTAAAAACCTGCCGTGATGTCGCATTTTTCCTGGCCTGGACGAATCACTGAAGCATCGGCACGCTCACCTAGCGCTAACATTAACGCGTCAATCATGATCGATTTGCCGGCTCCAGTTTCTCCCGTAAACGCGGTCATGCCATGAGTAAAATCAAGTTCCAAGAATTGCACAATGGCAAATTGTTCGATGCACAAGGTGGTGAGCATGATTTATCCCTGATGTTTGGATTCCCAACCAAGCTTAGATCGTAATGTATCATAATAGTGATAATCAAGAGGGTGTAATAATCTAAGTTGATGACTGTCTTTTTGAATCGCTACTTTTTGTCCTGGCTTCACCATTCGCGACTCATGACCATCGCAACTAACTTGCAATTCAGCTTCATTACACTCACTGATGTGCAATTCAATTTTTGACTCACCATCAATGACTAAGGGACGAGAACTCAAGCTATGAGAAAACATAGGAACTAAAACAATCGCATTTAATTGTGGATGCATGATTGGTCCACCAGCAGATAAGGCATAAGCAGTGGAACCCGTTGGCGTTGATAAAATCATTCCATCGGAACGATAATGACTGACTAATTGCTCATTAATATGTACGGAAAATTCAATAAGATGAGTTTCATTACCTCGAGATAACACCACATCATTCACCGCATCCCCTTCAAAATAGGTAGTATTTTCATCATAGATGCGCGTATGCAGTAGAAAACGTTTTTCTTCTTTATATTGCCCTGCTAATACCGCACTGAGTTGCGTTTCGATATCATGTGGCAAAATATCGGTGAGAAATCCTAAGCGACCGCGATTAATACCAATTACTGGTGTATCTACTTTGGTCGCCATGCGAGCAGCAGAAAGTAAACTGCCATCGCCACCGATGACAATGATCAAATCATTTTTGTCACCCATTTCATTTTTAGTTAAAACAGGCAATTGCTCGTCAAATCCCAACAAGGTATCTACATCCTGATACACTTTAACGTTTTGTTTTTCCAAAAACTCAACCAAGCGATGTAAGCTTTCACTTACCCCTTGGTTTGCTCGGTGCTGACGTGCATATAAAATAACGCGTTTAAATTTACTCTTCACTATTGGCTCGCGATGCTTTCTTGCGCTCATGTTCTTTTAATGCTTTTTTGCGAATGCGAATTGATTGTGGAGTTACCTCAACTAATTCATCATCATCAATAAACTCTAATGCTTGCTCCAATGTTAATTTCACCGGCGGCGTTAAAATAATATTTTCATCTGTACCTGATGCACGCATATTGGTTAATTGTTTTTCTTTAGTGACATTCACTACCAAATCATTATCACGTGCGTGAATACCAACTATCATTCCTTCATAGCATACTGTTTGTGGTTCTACAAATAAACGACCACGTTCTTGTAAGTTAAATAAAGCAAACGCGCGCGCGGTTCCCTGACAATTAGCAATCAATACGCCATTAGCACGCTTGCCAATCCGTGCTTTAATTGCCGGACCATAATGGTCATAGACGTGATACATTAAGCCAGTGCCAGAAGTTGATGATAAAAATTCATTATGAAATCCAATAAGACCCCGTGTTGGCACAATATAATCAAGACGCACACGACCTTTGCCATCAGGAACCATATCTTGCATTTCGCCACGGCGCTCACCAAGTTTTTCCATGATGGTGCCTTGATGTGTTTCTTCAACATCGACAGTCAAACGCTCATAGGGTTCTTGTTGCTCACCTTCTACTTCACGAATAATTACTTCTGGTTTACTGATTGCTAATTCATAGCCTTCACGACGCATGGTTTCGATAAGAATTGACAAATGTAATTCCCCACGTCCTGAGACGCGAAATTTATCCGGATCCTCACAATCCTCAACACGTAACGCCACATTATGCAATAATTCTGTTTCTAAACGCTCACGAATTTTACGCGAAGTAACAAACTTACCTTCTTGACCCGCAAAAGGCGAATCATTAACTTGGAAGGTCATGCTGATGGTTGGTTCATCAACAGAAAGTACCGGTAAACCTTCAACCATATTCGGATCACAAATCGTATCAGAAATTTTTAAGCCTTCGATTCCAGTAATTGCAATAATGTCACCAGCACTTGCCTCTTCAACTTCAACACGCTCTAAACCTTTAAAACCAAGTAATTGCAATAAACGGCCAGAACGAATATTGCCGTCTTTATCCATAATTTTTACCGGTGATTTTGCTTTTATTTGTCCACGACTGATACGACCAATGCCGATGGTTCCCACATAAGAAGAATAATCAAGAGAGCTGATTTGCATTTGGAAGGGGCCCTCAGCATCTACTTTAGGTGCTTCTACTTTTTCAACAATTGTTTGTAATAAGGCAGCCATGTCCGTAGCCTCATCGTCTACATGCAACTTGGCATAACCATTTAGGGCAGAAGCATATACTACAGGAAAATCCAGCTGTACATCTGTAGCTCCCAAGTTATCAAATAAATCAAACACTTGCTCCATAACCCAATCAGGTCTTGCTCCTGGACGGTCAATTTTATTTATGACTACAATGGGATTTAAGCCACGAGCAAATGCCTTTTGCGTCACAAAACGAGTTTGTGGCATTGGGCCATCAACCGCATCTACGAGCAATAGGACACTATCAACCATAGATAAAATTCGCTCTACTTCGCCACCAAAATCAGCATGTCCTGGGGTATCAACAATATTGATTTGGTAACCATTCCAATAAACACACGTATTTTTTGCCAAAATAGTGATGCCACGTTCTTTTTCCAAAGCATTAGAATCCATAACTCGCTCAATTTTTGGAGCACGCTCATTAAGAGTTCCCGTTTGTTGTAGTAATTTGTCGACGAGTGTGGTTTTGCCATGGTCAACGTGAGCAATAATGGCAATATTGCGAATCTTATCAATCATAAAAAGCCTTTATACGGAAAAAATAGAATATTTGTACATAGTTTTGACATTATACATCAATCAATCGCTAAAACCTATTAGCTGTTCATTTTAAAGTAAATCGAACTTCAAATGAATCACATAAACGATGTAATCACTTGATTATAATAATTTTGAAGTGAACTTGCTCACGACATTACCATTATAACTTAACGGGTCCCAAGTCAGTCATCTATCTTGACGGGGCAAAGCGAAATCCGCCGCTAAAACCACGAATTTATGAGAGACTTAGCGTCGACCTAAGCCTTTTGATGAATTTTCCTGTTCTTCTTTGTCGCTTTCTTGTTCTTCTTTATGGTTAGAAGAAACGGATTTTTTCCATTTTCCTTGAATATCTCTCGCTTTCTCACCGAGCTGTTTATCTATCTTCTGGCCTCTAAAGGCGTGAGAGGCATCTTTTAGTTGTTGAACTATATGTTGGTATTCCTTATATTTTTGTCCTAATTCATCTAGTTTATTTAGTTCTTTACTTACATCGTTGAAAATAAATTTTCCCTTTTCAACCCGTACCATATTCCCTTTTCGAGGTGGAGTTCTAGGAGGAGATATTTCAACTTGCGAAGAGTTTCCATTCTTTAATTTAGCATCAGTATATCCAGATTTGCTCTCAGTAACTGTAGAATGAAATGGTTTTTGAATAGGATGTGACTCTCTTTTGCTGGTTGTAACTTTTTGATGAGATCCTTCCAGCAAATTACCTATTTTTTGAACAAGTGATTGAACTCCCCTTGCAATTCTTTGCAAAAATCCCCAAAAAGTTGTTTTCTCTATGTTATACGAAGAGGAAGATGGTGCATTAAGCTTCTCTTTAAGAGCAGGCTTAGAGCTTATATTACCGGTTTTAAGTTTATTTTCAATTTCCAGTTTTTGTACCACTGGCGCATTGGGCACCTGTCCTTTGTTTGCCGGATTAGGAGCGACTGCCTTTCTAGGCTGAGTTTGAATTTCCTTATTCACTGTAAAATAAGGCTTCTTCTCGGGCCGTCTTTTATCCTTAATTTCCTCTCTCTTTGTTGCTTCAGGAAAGGGAACCTCATTTTCTTTTTTCTTTTTTGTTCCCAGAGAAGAAGGCTCCTTTAAAGCACGCACTCTTTCTGCTATTTCTTCGTCCTTATATTCATCATACTCTTTTCTCTTTTGTTCTAGGTTAACGTCATGTTTTATTTGTTCTAATAATAATTCCTCTTCTGATTGAGAGCTTTTTGCTGCTTTAAGGGGAGTAATATCTAAGGCGCGCAATCTTTCCGCCAGCTGCTTTCCGACTACATATTCTTCATTTTGTTCTAGGTTGATTTCATCTTTTACTTTTTTTCTTGCTGAGTTGGCAGAGCTCAGACTCATTTTATCCGAGAAAATATTATATTTTTTCTCCAATTCACTCTCTTTACGATCAAACTGTTCTAAAATAGCATCAAAAGATTGTTTGATTTGCTTATATGCAATATTGTCTAAACGCTCCAGTTCCGTTAATTTTTTTTTCCTTTCTTCAAGAGTTAGCTTGTTGTTTCCAATATCACGAATCAAATGAGATATTTTACGACTTGTATTAGGCATTTTATTTTCTCATAATAATCAAATTATACTTAATTATAGTCAATTAGTTCAAAAATTATGATTTTTAAGGGATTTGAAACATCTTTGATAATTAAAGGAGTCTATTTCAAAAGTTATACAAAGGTTTGTTCAAATGCATCATTGCCCACTATCAACTAGACTAAGTAATTTGTTATTATTGTGATTTTGTACTATGTACTCAACGCCTTATAGTTTAGATTTAAGAAAACGAGCAGTATCAGCGGCACGAAGTAGAATAAAAAAGAGCGACGATACACTATTTAATAATGAATAACAATGATTTTTGTCTTTACGCTTACTGTGCTCTTGGTAAGCGACATTATGAAGCCCATCCTGGTAAACTATGCAATAAGTCCATACTTGCGCTCATTTCTTGCTAATTTAGGTTGTACGATAGATATTTCGTTGCATGATATTCCTTTATTCTACTATTAATTTATTGAGAATACGTGCAGGTACTCCAACAGCCGTTTCTCCATTTTTAATGTTTGAAATAATAACCGTACCCGCACCAACAATCACTTTATCACCAATTGCCATTTCTGGTATGACTTTACAACCAATCCCAAGAAAGCTCTGAGAACCAACTAAGACATTTCCCGCAAGTGCGCATTGTGGGGCAATATGAGCTGCTCTACCAACATGACAGTCATGATCAATAGTTGCTCCGGTGTTAATAATGGCTAAATCTGCAATTCTGGTTTGTGCATTGATAACTGCACCCGCCATAATTGCGATACCTAAACCTAAATGTGTACTAGGAGAAATAATTGCTTGCGGGCTAATCGCATTCACTAATTGATACCCATAATTCAGAGCAAGAGTGGCCAAACGTTCCCTTAAGTAGTTTGATCCAATAGCAATAAATATTCTTGAATATCCTTCCTCACGCAAAGATTTCATGTGATGATCACCTTGCATCACTGGAATGCCTAAACAAACTGAAGCGCTGCCTTCATTTCCAATACAATGACTTACTCTCTCCCTCATTGCGTGTAATAGTTCAATGCAAACTTTAGCATGACCACCAGCACCAACAACAATGATGTCTTTTTTCATAAGGATATGCTTACAAAATTAAATCGTGTGAATAATAACAAGAATACTCGCAGAGTACATCATTTCCTCATTCTTTTTTCTGATTTGAAAACATTAAGTTTGATTATAATGATACCTTTTTCAATTATTCCTTAACGCATTACTAAGTTAATGCCCTTCTTACAGAATTAACAAACATTTGCTAGACTAAATACTGAGAGGCTTAAAAAAATGGGGGCAGTAATGAAAAAATTAATTTTACATCCCACCGACATTAGCCAATGGCATGCTTTAGTCAATGAGGCGCAAGGAGTAACGCGACTCATATTAAATGAAACTACAGAAAGTTATCTTGTTTTTTTATTAATGCGCTTTTCTCAAGGTCCCAAACTTATTGAATCCATCGTCGCACTTGATTTTTTAGAGTCCATGCACCGATCTCGTCCAATGCAATTACAATTGATGCGTGATGTAGGAGACAAAAGTTTACTTTTTTGTGGTTTATTTCCTGGAATTGCTGAACGACGTCATGTAAAGCTCAGTTATTTTTCTGACCTAGGGCAAGCAGCCTATTTAACCGTAAGTGAAATGGAAGAAAAATCATCTGCTAATTTATATATGCAATTAAGCGAGCAATTCGGCAACTTGCAGCAAATATTGCAAGCAATGCGCAACGAATATTTACAAATAAATCAAGTTAATTGTGAATTTTTATCGACGGTGCAATTCCCCATACAATAAAATATCGGTCGGATCATATGCCTTTCGACCGACCGACAAACACACTTAAATCTAGATTTTATGAAACAGCATCGCGACATCAATTGGATCAAAAAGATATTCCGAGTTGCAAAAATCACAACGGATGTCGATAACGCCTTGTTCTTCAAGTAAGTCTTTTGCTTCTTTCTCACCAAGTACCGTGATCACCTGCTTCATTTTTTCTTGGCTACAACGACACTTAAACTGCGTTTTCCGACTATCAAAAATACGCACTTTGGTTTCATTATAAAGACGATAAAGCAACGTTTGATTATCTAAAGTAAGTAATTCCTCTTCGCTCACCGTTTGCCCTAATTGCACGGCATATTCCCAAAAATGTTCGCGTTGCTCCGTATCTTGACCAGGCATAAGTTGTAATAACATACCTGCTGCCGAAGTTTCATTTACTGCCAACCAAACCCGCGTAGAAATTTGCTCTGATTGTCCGAAATAATGCATCAGATTTTCACTCATAGACGTTGCTTGAATCGGTACAGCACTTTGATACGCACTGGTTTGATTATATTGATTAATTGTCATCACCATTTGCCCGGATAAAAACGCTTGCGCATAATCAATAGTTTCTAAATTTTCTTCAAATTGCGCAAAAGCTCGAACATTTAAGGTGTGTTCACACTGTACCAATAATAAAGGCAGGCGCTTATCTCCTTGAAACTGTAAATTTAAACTCCCTTCAAACTTAATACTTGATGCTAACAACAAGCAGGAAACTAAGGCTTCCCCAAGTAGATGTTTCACCATAGGAGGATAATTACGTTGCCCCATAATGGTTTGGTACGTTTTTTCTATATGCACTATTTCGCCACGAATATTTTCATGTTCGAAAATAAATCGCTGCAGGGTATCTGCTTCTTTCATAAAAAACTCAACATGTAGACTTTAAGCCTATTCTATCATATTTTTTCTTAATTTTTCTGGAGAAATGATTATCTTGAGCTATGCTTAAAAGACCCCCTAACCAAATATGAGGATAAGATCATGATTGATAAAAATCTTCTTGCGCCGTTGATCAAAACTCTTGATAAGGTAATTTTAGGTATTGAAGAACCTAAAGAAACAGATAAAAATCTTGACTTCATTGAAATTGATACGGAAGAAGAACACGATGTTGAACGTTCTATCAATTAACTGTTGATTCCCTACCCAAGAAAACGCAATAATCGCTGTTTTTGAGCGAGAACTACAAAAATGCTAAACAGCCAACAAAAGGCAGCCGTAAATTACATTGACGGACCATTGTTAGTTCTAGCTGGAGCAGGAAGCGGTAAAACACGAGTAATCACGCAAAAAATAGGCTATCTGATAAATACCTGCGGTTATGTAGCAAGTTCAGTTTATGCAGTAACATTTACTAATAAAGCAGCCAATGAAATGCGAACTCGCGTTGCCGCAGTCCTACCAGCGGCCAATCGACGTGGCTTAAAGATCGCAACCTTTCATACCTTAGGCTTAAGCATAATCAAAAAAGATCTGGCCTTATGTAAATTAAAAAAAGGATTTTCCATTTTTGACAGCGAAGATTGCTTGCAAGTTTTACGTAATTTTTTGCCTGCGAATAAAGCAACCGAACGTGATTTTTTAGTGCAAATCCAACAACTTATTTCACGTTGGAAAAATGATTTGCTCACACCAGAACAAATCGTTCGTAATCCATCCGACGCTCCCTTATATGAAGAAGCAGCAGTGCTTTATCCTCGCTATCAGCAAGCTTTAAAATCATATAATGCCGTTGATTTTGATGATTTAATTCGCTTACCAGTATATCTTCTTACCGAACATCCACAGGTGCGAGAATATTGGCAAAATAAAATTCGTCATTTATTGGTTGATGAATATCAAGATTCAAATACCAGCCAGTACCTTTTAGTGAAACTACTCACCGGAATTCGTGCACACTTTACTGTTGTTGGTGATGACGATCAGTCTATTTATGCCTGGCGAGGGGCCAAACCAGAAAATTTAAAGCAATTACAAATCGACTATCCGCAATTAAAAATCATTAAATTAGAGCAAAATTACCGTTCAACCAATATTATTCTTAACGCAGCCAATCATTTGATCGCTAATAATGAACATCTTTTTGAGAAAAAATTATGGAGTGATCTAGGCCAAGGTGAATTATTACGCGTAGTGCGTTGTAAAGACGAAAATGACGAAGCAGAACAGGTCATTGCCGATTTAATTAGCCATAAAATGCGTGCACGTACAGAATATGGCCATTATGCCATCCTCTATCGCGGTAATCATCAGTCACGAATTTTTGAAAAAGTGTTACGCCATTATGGCTTACCTTACAAAATAAGCGGTGGTCAATCATGGTTTGCCAAAGTCGAAGTGAAGGACGCTTTTGCCTACTTAAAATTACTATGTAATGAAGCAGATGATGCAGCATTCTTGCGGGTGATTAATACTCCTAAACGCGGTATCGGCGAATCCAGTTTAGATGCATTAGGTCGATATGCTCAAAATCGTGGCATTAGTCTTTATGCTGGAGCAGATCACTTAGCATTGACTAAAACCATTGCTGATAAGCCCCGTACGGCACTATTACAATTTAAATATTGGCTTGAACACATCAAAAAACACTTAGCTTCAGGTTCCATTGTTGAACACTTGCAACAAATGATCGAAGACAGTGGTTATGAAGCGTATATTTATGAGCAATGCGATACTCCAACTAAAGCACAAAAGAAAATGGAAAACGTGTGGGAGTTGCTGGATTGGGTAGGCCGCTTATTAGCCAAAAATCCAGAGCAGACACTCACTGACGTGATTAATAAATTGATTCTTATTGATATCTTAGAACAATCTGATGAAGAAAAAAATAATGATACGGTGCAATTAATGACTTTGCATGCCTCTAAAGGTTTGGAATTTCCATTCGTTTATTTAGTCGGCATGGAAGAAGAGTTATTACCTCATCGTGTAAGTATTGATGACGAGCAAATTGAGGAAGAACGACGCCTGGCCTATGTAGGAATTACCCGTGCACAAAAAGGATTATGTTTTACTCTTGCAAATCAAAGACGACGTGGTAATGAGTTACAAGATTGTGTACCAAGTCGTTTTTTAGAAGAACTTCCAAAGCATTATCTGGAATGGTTTGGTAAAAATGTAGCACGTTGCGAAGAACGTTCTAAAACAATCGCGAAATCGCACCTGGCTGGTTTAAAAAACATGCTTAAAGACGTAACCTATTAAAGATAATCATCATCTCAGACTGTGGCAAAACCTATATTTTCAAATTCTCAAATCATTAAGGTGACGGTGTCAATGCTCTAGCATGTAACTCTGTTTTTACTTCTTGTTTTGATGAATCAACAGGGACTGGCTTCAACAGAGGAAAGCGTCCTAGAGAAGATGATTGATTTGCCAAAGTCAGTTCACTTTTTGCTTCGTTGGCAATATCATCA
>NZ_JASGFU010000073.1:0-11230 GCF_047605385.1 Legionella sp.
CTTCTTAATGAACTCGCCCTTAAGGCGTGCTGCGTATTCTACGGATTTCTCTTCCCATGTCAAACATTTTTTTCGCTTTTTTTTAAAAATAATGCGTGAATGATCAAGATACATTCTTTGTCCTATATATATTAATGAGTAGTAATTTGTACATTATAACTTCATAGAACAATAGCACTCAGTATTTTCTAAGTGACCTCATGGTGTGTCACTTACTTACCTCCTAATTATTTTCACGAAGACATGATTATTTTTTGCAGAATACTGGCTATCTCTCAACTTTTTTGTTAATCTTCAAGCTTCAATTATGGCGGCTCTATTGGTTCCCTCGCGGCGATAGACTGTGAACCCCGTCAGGCCCGGAAGGGAGCAGCGGTAGCAGTTGATTCGAGCGCCGAGGTGTGGCTCTTAGAGCTGCCACCCAACTTGTGAAACATGTATGAGCTATCTGGCACTTGCCCGTAAATGGCGACCACGCACATTTTCCCAACTGGTTGGCCAAGAGCACATCAATAAGGCATTAATTAATGCGTTGGATCAGCAACGTTTACATCATGCCTACCTTTTTACTGGTACCCGCGGCGTGGGAAAGACCAGTGTGGCCCGTATTTTAGCAAAATCGCTTAATTGTGAACAGGGAATCAGCTCACAACCCTGTCTACAATGCAGTATCTGTACCTCTATTGAGCAAGGACGCTTTATTGATTTAATCGAAATTGATGGTGCCTCAAAAACTCGCGTTGAAGATACCCGCGAGCTACTTGATAATGTGCAGTATGCTCCAGCAACAGGCCGCTTTAAGATTTATCTTATTGATGAAGTCCATATGCTATCTCAGCATAGTTTTAATGCTTTACTCAAAACACTGGAAGAGCCACCTGAACATGTGAAATTCATTTTAGCCACTACGGATCCACAGAAACTTCCCGTGACTGTTTTATCCCGGTGCTTACAATTTAGTCTACGACACTTAGCAACAGAACTAATTAGCCAGCATTTGCAATTAATCCTTAAAAAAGAGCAATTAGACTTTGAAGTACAAGCTATAGATATTCTTGCTCAGGCAGCACGTGGAAGCATGCGCGATGCCTTAAGCTTGCTAGATCAAGCAATCACAAGTTGTACTGAACAATTAAAAGCAAGTGATGTCAAAACAATCTTGGGTTATACCCAACAAGATTATGCGATTCAACTCCTGCAAGCCCTTGCTGCTCAGGATTCCCTCTCATTGCTGACGATTAATCAGAAGATTACGCTTGAGGGTGGGCATTTTCAATACATTATTGATGAATTACTCAATTATCTTCATCAAATTGCAGTATATCAATGTATTGGTGATCATAATGCACTGATTAGCCCATCCACTGAAATAAAAACATTATCCCCACAATTGTCTATTGAGGATGTTCAATTATTTTATCAAATTGCATTAAAAGGTCGTGAAGAAATTCATTTAGCCCCGACTTTAGCCATTGGTTTTAACATGACGATGTTGCGCATGCTCGCTTTTAGACCTGCACCCATAGAACAATTAAGACAAGTGCAGACAATAAGGCAAGTGCCCCCCTCAAGCACACCGACAGTACAGGAAATAACAGCACAGCATATTACCGAACCACTGGTTATGGAAATACCTGAAAACCCTCCTGAACCATTACAATTCAGTGAGCAATTGCAGACGCCAGAAATAGCTATTGTTGAGCCAGCATCAATACCTTCAAATAGGATTGCACTAAGAAATGAATTGCCGAATTGGGCACATATTATTTCAAAACTAAAACTAACTGGTCTTGCATTAAACGCCATCGAAAATACAGAATTGATTGCGCATGATGGCCACGATGTAATACTGCGTGTTGATAAAGGGCATCAATCACTCTTTACACCAACGGTAATAATGCGAATTGAAACTGCTCTCAAGAATTATTATCAGACACCCATTAAAATTACACTAAATAGCGATCAATCCGTTCAATCTTCCCCCGCCCAGCAAAAAGAGGCGGCAGTACAACAAAAACAGCAGTGTGCAGAAACAGCGTTGTACGATGACCTGATGTTTCAACAACTTCAGAAGGATTTTTCAGCAGAATTGGTTAAAAATTCTATTGTCCCGCTCAAAGATGACTTATAATATAATAAACAAACAATTTTCCCTTAACTTCTAAATGTACAAGTTAAGTTTATTAAAAACATAAACAAAGAGGCTTTAATAATGGATATGAATCAAAATCTTGGTAACTTAATGAAAGAAGCACAAAAAATGCAGCAACGTATGCAAGAAGCGCAAGAACAACTAAGTAAATTAATTGTCACTGGTGAAGCTGGCGGAGGTATGGTAACCATAAGCATGAATGGCCGTCATGATGCAACTAAAGTTAAAATTAAACCCACTTTAATGGAAGAAGATATAGAAATGGTTGAAGACTTAGTGGCTGCTGCAATCAATGATGCCGTACGTAAAATTGAGAAAGCCTCCAAAGAAAAAATCAGTCAATTAACTGCTGGCTTGAATATCCCAACTGATTTATTGGGTGATAAGAAGGAATAATCTTCATAATGGATATGTTAAACCGCTTGGTCGAAGCACTTCGCTGTCTTCCAAGCGTAGGGCCAAAATCAGCACAGCGTATGGTATTCCATCTGCTCCAACATCAAAGGCAACGGGGATTGCATCTTGCTGCTTGCTTGGAGCAAGCAATGACACAGATACAACACTGCCAGCGTTGCATGAATTACACAGAACAAAGTATTTGCTCTCTATGTCAGAATCCCAATAGGGACTCTTCTTTGCTCTGCGTTGTGGAAAGTCCTGCTGATGTATCAGCAATTGAACAGAGCAATTCATTTCAAGGCAAATATTTTGTCCTTATGGGTAAAATATCTCCTCTTGACGGATTAGGGCCAGATGATATAGGTTTACCTAAACTTAAAAACCTTATCATTACCGAAAGAATTCAAGAGGTGATTTTGGCTTTAAGCCCAAGTGTTGAGGGACAAACAACCATTCATTTCATTCATCAGCTTCTACGTGAACAGTCTATTCACATCACACAGTTGGCACATGGAATACCCTCTGGTGGAGAACTAGAATTTTTGGATGGCAATACCATTGGAAATGCTCTTCGAAATAGAGCCATAATTAATGTTTAAAACGATATGCCGTATTACCTACATTATATTAGTAACGCTATCCTTATCAGGATTAACACATGCAACTATTTATAAAAATCTATGGTCGCAATGGGCAGTAAATAACCCCTTATCAAAAGAAATTATCTCGCATCAGCTATGGCAAGACTTTTTAAATCGTCGCATGGTTACAAATAATGAAAAGATTAATCTTGTTGATTATGCGCACATGACGCCTATTGACTTAAATCTTCTCAAAGATTATCTAAAAAACATGTCACAAATTAATATTGATAATTACAATCGCGCAGAGCAATTGGCTTATTGGATTAATGTGTATAACGCTCTGACAGTGCAAACAGTTGCTAATTATTACCCTGTATCGTCTATTCAAGAAATTAACATTTCCCCAGGAATTTTTAGAGTCGGTCCCTGGGGTGCCAATTTAATTACTATTAAAAATACCGCGCTCACGTTAGACGATATTAATAATCGCATCATTCGCCCTATTTGGAATGAGCCTAGGACTCTCTACACGTTGAATAATGCCAGCATTGGTGCCCCTAATTTAAGTAAAAACGCTTATCAAGGGCATCTCATCGAAGAGCAATTAAATAATGCAGCATTTGCATATATCAATTCACTTCGTGGAGTCAATGTTATTGAAGGAAGGCTTATCATCTCCAAAATCTATGATTGGTATGAAGAAGATTTTGGTGGGACAAAACCAGACATAATTACTCATCTATTACAGTTTGCTAAAGAGCCTCTACAAAGCCAGCTAAAGCATGTCAATACCATTGATAGTTATATTTATAACTGGCATCTTAACAGCCCAACGACTAATTCAACATGAAAAAAATCCAAAACATCTATTCCTATTTTGTATACTTTCTTCTGTTTAACTGGTGTTTCTTCGGTTTACAAGTAGCATTGTTGTATTCAAAAAATAGCAGCTTTGTCAGCTCGATTGTTTTACCCCAAATTGCATGGTTACAAATACTCATGACCATGGGCATTCATCTTGCTCTATACTTACTTTTAGCGATATTACAAACTTTTCTTTTGATAAGAGTCTTACAACGTCAAAGGCATCGTTTCTCTGCCGATCATTGGCAAATAATCATTTGGTTATTATGTGTTTGTTTCCTACTAAGCGCGAATGCTTATTTTTTCCCTTTAAGTATATTTAGCAAGCTATTATCGCCACCAATACCACAATTAGTTATGTTGATTATACTCTGCATTTCTGGGTTTTCTTTATTGCTTTTAATCCTCAATAGCTTATTGTATCGACAAAGTATCTACATATTATTGGCCCTATCTCCCTTTCTTCTTTATTTCATATTCAGTAACTTCCAAAATAAAACAAATATCCCACTTGCAAGTACGAAACCTAATATTATCCTTTTAGGAATTGACTCCCTAAGCGTTGAAAGCGTTACCAGGGAAAATATGCCTTTCTTGTCCCAACTCATCAAAAATAGTAGCCAATTTACCAATGCTGTTAGCCCTCTCGCAAGAACATATCCCGCATGGACAAGCATACTCACTGGCTTGTATGCAGAACATCATGGTGCTGCTGAAAACTTGGTAGCAAAAGATATAGTTAAAAGCCAAAACAGCATTGCCTGGACCTTAGCAAATCAAGGCTACACTACAATCTTTACATCCGATGATCGTCGCTTCAATAGCATTGGCCATGAATTTGGTTTTAAATACGTGATTGGCCCTAAACTTGGTGTTAATGATGTATTACTTGGGACATTCAATGATTTTCCCTTAAGCAATTTATTAATTAACTTTCGCTTTAGTAGCTGGTTATTTCCCTTTAATTACAGTAACCGAGCCAGTTATTTTTCTTATTATCCACAAACATTTAATCGTAAACTGGAAAATGCTCTTAATGCTGAAGTGCGCCAATTTCCCATATTTTTAGCAGTACATTTTACCCTTCCTCACTGGCCTTATGCATGGGCCGAGTCTTCAGCCACACAATTAAATAATGAATTTAGCATTGAACGACGTAATAGTCTTTACCAACAATCACTGCGTCAGGTAGATCAACAATTTGCTTCATTTTTTACTTATCTTGAACAGAATCATTATTTTGAGAATACATTGCTTATATTATTAAGTGATCATGGAGAAGTACTATATTATCCTAATTCACGGCTCACTAATTATGAAAATTATCAAGGAAAACCACCAAGTCGTTTCGCAGAATACTTAAAACATAAAACAGCAACCGAGTTAAATAAAAGTGCTGGCCATGGCTCAGATATATTAAGCCCAAAGCAATACCACAGCGTACTCGCCTTTCGTATTTATAAAAATGGACAAATGGTCAATAAACCACAAACCATAGATGTGCGTGTGGCGTTAATTGATCTGGCACCAACGATTCTGGAATTTCTACACATGACCATTCCACAAAAAATGGATGGAATTTCTTTATTACATGCAATGGTTGCCCCGTTAGTACAATTACCGCAACGAATTTTTTACATTGAAAGTGGCATGTTTCCCAATCAGCTTTTATCAAAGCAAAAATCTATTGCAATTGGTGAGCTCTATTATAATGTTAATCCCTTAAATGGAGAGCTTGAAATTAAACCGGCTATGATGAAAGCCATCAGCGAGCAAAAAATCTATGGGATCATTAGTGGTGATTGGATATTGGCTCTTTATCCTGATAAAAAAACTTATATTCCGGTAATCCAAAACCTCCATACTGATCGATGGAGCGATAATCTGCATAGCGATTTTGCTAAATCAGCACCAGTAAAAAAAATGTATCAACAAATGCAACACTTCTATGGTAAGGAGCTGTTTTTGCCTGTACCGTGAGCGGAAATGTCATTAAGAATTTTTTGCGTCGTTGTTGTTAAAGGCATAATAACTTGTTTATATTTACTGCATGTGCCTGCTTTTAGAACGATGGTGCTCTTAGGTATTTCAAATACTTTGGATAAGAACAGAATTAACTCCTTATTGGCTTCTCCTTTGTGAGGCTTAGCATGCACAGCAAAATGCACTTCGTGATCAGTGATTTTTATAATAGCGGTTTTCTTCGCATTGGGTTTCACTATAATCTGTAACGTAATTTGTTGGTCCTGTATTTTGAACCACATTGTTGAACCTTAGCATTTTGAAAAAATATCAGCTAAGATGATAACAGAATTTAATTGATAAGAATTTAAATGCCTTGCAAAAATAATTCAGGATTTAAATTTATAACTATATTTATATCAGAAAATTAGGATGAGCTATATGAATGATCTACCAGATTGCCCAAAATGTAATTCACAATACACTTACAAAGAGAATGCACTTTTTATTTGTCCTGAATGTACCTATGAGTGGACTACTCAAGATGATGAACGCAATACGGATAATAATGCTACCGAAGCAGTTAAAGATTCGTATGGGAATATACTTAAAAATGGCGATACCATTACCGTAATTAAGGATTTAAAAGTTAAAGGCTCCTCTCAAGTAGTAAAAGTAGGAACAAAAGTTAGAAATATTAGGTTGTTACCTGGAGAAGATCATAACATTGATTGCAAAATTGAAGGAATTGGTCCAATGAAGCTTAAATCAGAATTTGTCAAAAAAGTGTAGCACTCGATGCACTGTAGAGCTGTTGCTGCATTAATTCGATATAATAATGCAAAATCCCCGAGCGCATGCGCAAGGAAATTAACTTTTCAGGGGAACAGGTTGTGGAAATAAGCGGTCAAGAATATAGTTTCAGTTATCCTATCCTCCTCAAGCGACCGATGCTCTGCCTAAGTACTATTTCTATAATAATAGTACCGAAAATAATTGCAAGTCGACAATAATCTTGCCAAAATCAACATTCTGTCTGTTATACCGTTATTGCAGGAATAAACTCATGTCGGATCCCAACTATTTATTATTTATTGATGAGACTTCCGTATGTGAGGATATAAAAAATTATTTTGTGCAATTTAATACTGCTATTATTGAACAGCAAAAATTATTTCCTCTTAAAACAGAGTTTGGAATACCTATTGCTATTTTAGTCCATTGGTCTTTATTGAAAGATGACTTACAAGCAATTTATCAGTTTTATACTACTTATCAGGTTCCTTTACTTGTAATCAGCGATTATCCTGATGAAGAAATATGCATTAAAGTTCTTGAGGCTGGAGCGGATGATTTTATCATCAAGCCAATCTATCCTCGGGAATTACACGCGCGCCTTAACGCAATTAATCGCCGTGTTTTGCGTGTACGTCAGCAGCATTCAGAAGAAAAAGAGGCCTATGTATTTAATAACTGGCGGCTTTATCCAGCTGCTCGAAGAATATTTAATAACGAGAATAATCAAGAGTTACCTTTAAGTGCTGGAGAATATGATTTACTTCTCACTTTTATCCAACAGCCACAAAGGGTTTTAGATAGAGAGCTTTTATTACATATCACGAAAAATAGTGACTTGAATCCCTTTGATCGGCGAATTGATGTACAAATAAGCCGTCTACGGCAAAAAATAGAGATTGATGCGAAAAAACCTTTATTGATAAAAACAATCCGCAATAGTGGTTATTTATTTACAGCAAAAGTAATCATAGTTAAGGAAAATGAGAACCAATAAAAGCCCATCACAGTATCACATACTCACACTTGTTATTTACGCTTCTTATTTACTTTAAATACCTTGACGCTTCGTACCGTATTATCACTAACTTTTAATACTTCAATATGATAATTATCAATGGTTAAACATGAGTCTGGTGGTGGAATATAGCCAAGATACTCAACAATTAAACCGCTTAATGTTTTTGGCCCAATTAAAGGCAATTGCCAGCCCATGAGGCGGTTTAAATGACGTAAGGTCGCACTACCATCAATAATTACCGAATCATCATTTTGTGGCATAATGTCTCGACTCAATGCCGCAATATCCGTAGTAAATTCACCAACAATTTCCTCAAGAATATCCTCCATGGTTGCTAAACCAAGAATATTACCATATTCGTCTACAACAAAAGAGCTACGCTTTTTCATTTTACGAAAATTAAGAATCTGGATGTTTAAGGGTGTACCTTCAGGAATATAATAAGGAATATCCGCAGCTCCTAATAAACTATTCAGATCAAGCTTATTTTCTAAAGCAAGATTTAATACATCACGCACATGGATCATTCCCACTAACTCATCTACAGTACCCCGATAAAGTGGCAACCGAGTATGTTGCGCCGTTTCTAATTGTTCTAGTAATTGTATCCATGGTTGCTCTAAATCAATACCAACAATCTCTGCTTTAGGAATCATGATGTCTTCAACAGTCGCCGTTTCTAAGTCTAATAGACTAATTAACATACTTTTATGTTCAACAGGCAATAAGCCACCTGCTTCATGCACCACAGAGCGTAACTCTTCACCAGTGAGTGCTTCTTTTTGAATACGATCTAAAGAAATACGAAATAGGCGTAGTATTCCATTAGAAATCAACGTACAGGCCCACACTAACGGAGCAAAAATCTTTTGTAAAATCTTTAATGGTAATGACGTTGCAAAAGCAACTTGTTGCGAGTAAATAGCTGCAAATGTTTTAGGGATCATTTCTGCAAATACTAAAATGATCAACATTAATAAGACAGTAGCAATAGCTACACCCATATCACCATACAAGCGTTGTCCAATTAAAGTAGCAATGGTTGAAGCCACAATATTCGCTAAGGTATTGCCAATTAATATAACACTTAAAAGCAAATCGGGGCGTGATAGGATCTGATTCACACGTATTGCTTGCTTATCATTTTTTTTTACTAGATACTTTAATTTATAGCGGTTAATAGACATCATACCTATTTCAGTACCCGCAAAAAAAGCAGCAAAAATAATTAAAAAGATCAGTATGATAAATAGCGTAGAAAGATGGAGATCCACGAGTTTCCTTATACTTTTGGCACCAAAATGTACATTACCATAGGGTACTTAAGAAAGCGAGTTTTCATGAAGTTAAATGCTGTAAACAAACCATCTACAGCATTAAAAAATAGTTTATTTATGCGCGTTATAACGTGCAACACTGGACGTAATTTCTTGCAGTGCTGTCTCAACACCAACCCAGCCTTCAATTTTAACCCATTTACCTGGCTCTAAATCTTTATAGTGGGTAAAGAAATGTTCTACAGAGTTTAATAAATGTTGTGGTAAATCTTCATATGATTTAATTGATTCATAAATTTTCGTTAATTTATTGGTTGGCACTGCTAAAAGCTTGGCATCGATTCCAGACTCATCCGTCATCTTTAACATACCCACTATACGACAAGGAATCACAGAACCATTAATCAAAGGAACCGGAGTAATCACCAATACGTCTACTGGATCACCATCTTCTGATAGAGTATTTGGAATATAACCATAGTTTGCTGGATAAAACATCGGTGTAGTTAAAAAGCGATCAACAAATAAAGCCCCCGATTCTTTATCAACCTCATATTTAACGGGTTCACTATGCATGGGGATTTCAATAATTACATTAATTTCATTTGGGACATCATGTCCTGTTTTAATCTTCATTAAGCTCATATATTTCCCCTATTATCTAAATTGATATCATTTTGCATCTCTTTCTTGGATGCAAACATCTCATCTAATAAAAGCGGCTATTATGCGAAAATTTGTATCAAAAGGCAAAGAGAAGCTGTCGTAATATGCTCTAGGAATGTATAATATGCGATTTAGCCCAAAGACTAGGAGTGCTTATGGATTGCTTATTTTGCAAAATCGCTACAGGTACAATTCCTGCAGCAAAAGTGTTTGAAGATCACGAAATGATGGCATTTCGTGATCTCAACCCGCAAGCGCCTACGCACATATTGATCATACCAAAGAAGCATATTGCTACACTTAATGAAGCGTGTGATGAGGATCATGCCCTGTTGGGAAAAATGATTTTAAAAGCAAAGAATATTGCGCAAACTGAAGGATTTAGTGATACAGGTTACCGATTGGTATTTAATGTTAATCCTCATGGCGGTCAGACGGTATTTCATATTCATTTACATTTACTGGGTGGCCGACAAATGAGTTGGCCGCCAGGTTAGGAACTATATAATGCAAGAACTTTATAAGAAACTATTAACTGAACTTGGCGAAGACGTAACTCGTGAAGGCTTGGCAGATACACCTGAACGTGCAGCAAATGCAATGCGTTATCTAACGAAAGGTTATCATGAAAATCTTAATGATATTATTAATGATGCCTTATTTGCTTCAGAAATGAGCGAAATGGTGATTGTTAGAGACATCGAAATGTACTCTATGTGTGAACATCATTTACTGCCCTTTTTAGGTAAATGCCATGTAGGCTATATTCCTAATGGCAAAGTGGTAGGCTTATCAAAAATTGCGCGCATTGTTGATTATTTTGCACGCCGATTACAAATTCAAGAGCGATTGACCACTGAAATTGCCAATTGTATTGAGTCAATTACCGGCGCGCGCGGTGTTGCAGTGGTTATTGAAGCAAAACATTTATGCATGATGATGAGAGGTGTTGAAAAACAAAACTCGGTCATGAGTACTTCAGTGATGTTGGGTGATATGCGCAATAATGCCACTAGTCGTGCAGAATTTTTAGCGCTCATTCGTAAGAATTAGTCATAATAAGTAATTAGATCGCCAAAGCCAATTACTCCAAGCGTAGCACTCTCCTGAATGGGAGTGGATGTGTGTCACCCCTAGTAAACTTGAAAGAAGTTTATTAGGGGTGACCTTACGAGCTACGAGCCAAAAAATTGCAAGAATATGTATTTTTTCATTAAAAACCAGGCAAGATTCAAAAATTAATTCACTTTGCAAACTTAGGTAATTCAATATCCTCTTGAACTATAGACAAAACATCACTTTCATCAATTATTTTTAGTTTTGTGTCTTGACTATAATCTGGATCAACAGATGGTCTTTGAGGCTGCATTTTTTTTGTAAATAACCCGATTGATAGGGCAAGAGTAGTAGTTGGCCTAGCGCTCCGGAACTTGCGCTGTGACGCAAAAGTCTGAATAGGAAAGACTAAAAATCTGGCACCATTGATTGCTATTTGACTTTTGTGATTGAT
>NZ_JASGFU010000074.1:0-11228 GCF_047605385.1 Legionella sp.
TTAAACCTATAACATCTTATAATTAACTTGCAAAACGAGATGGTTCATATATGACACAAAATAGCATGTCTGTTGAGCGACTCGTTGTTGGCATGACATGCTTTGATCGAGCTGATATCAATAAAACCTCACTTGAAGTAGTAGCAAACCGTTTATTTTTTGAATGTGCAGCTTATTGCCACGACTTGCATAGCTCCGAGAATGAAACCTGGCTGGGTGATCCAATGGAAGTGGCATTATTACAAATGGCCAAGTCTTGTCTTCCAACATTTGAATCAGGTGTGCGTATGCATACTATACCGTTTGATTCCGATCGTATGCGTTTATCAATAGTGCAACAATATAATGCTGAGGTTAGACTATTCTGTAAAGGTGCACCTGAAAGCGTCCTCCCTTTATGCACGTCTATTTTGATAAACGGTAAATTAATACCTTTGAGTGAAACACATAAAAACAAGCTGATACAATTGCAGCTCGAAATGGCGGAGAAAGGGTTAAGAGTTCTAGCCTTTGCTTGTAAAAATATAGAGGCTGCCAAGGTTCATCTTGCGAGCGAAAGTGACTTAACTTGTTGTGGTTTAGTAGGACTTGATGATCCACCACGTCCTGAAGTCCCTGCAGCGATAGCACGATGTTTCGAAGCAGGTATTCGTATTATTATGATTACAGGTGATCATCCTAGTACAGCCGTAACTATTGCTCAAAAAATTAAATTGATCAGTGAAAATCATCCGTTGGTGATTACAGGTGATCAACTGCAACATTTTTCTTCGGCACAATTACAGTTAGCACTTGATAACCCGCAGATAATTTTTGCACGCGTCAAGGCCGAGCAAAAAATGCGTATTGTACAAGCCCTTAAAATGAAAGGACATATTGTGGCAGTGACTGGAGATTGTGTAAATGATGCACCTGCATTAAAATCTGCGCATATTGGTATTGCGATGGGAATGAGTGGCACTGATGTAGCGCGGTCAACCGCTGACATGGTCTTGTTAGATGATAACTTTGCCAGCATTGTCAATGGGATCGAAGAGGGGCGAGCAGTATTTGCTAATATTCGTAAATTTTTGACTTATGTACTCGCGCATAATGTGCCTGAGCTGATGCCTTATCTTGGTTTTGTATTGTTTAAAATTCCACTCGCATTAACTCCTTTACAAATACTGGCTATCGATATGGGATCTGATTCACTTACTGCATTAGGCTTAGGTGTCGAATCGCCCAATCCAGAACTAATGCGCATGCCCCCTAGACCGATTAACGAGCGTTTAATGAATCCATTTCTAGCCATGCGTGCCTATTGTTTTTTAGGGTTAATAGAAGCCATAGTGGCTATGGGCGCTTTTTTTTATGTACTAATTCGTGGTGGTTGGCATTACGGACAAGTATTAGCTCACAATAACCCCTTGTATTTACAGGCCACGACCGCATGTTTAAGTACGATTATTGTGATGCAAATTGTTAATGTATATTTGTGCCGCAGTACAAGGCGTTCTTTATTTTCCATCGGTTTAGGTGGTAATGCACTGATCACTTGGGGGGTCTTGCTGGAAATCATCATGTTGATAGTCATTAACTATACGCCACTAGGTAATTATTTACTGGGTACAGCCCCCTGCCATTATCAGTATGGGTATTTATTTTGCCCTTTCCGTTAATCATGTTAGTGCTTGAAGAGTTGCGCAAAGCATGGGTGCGTAGATAAAGGGGGGTGCAGAAATTTTTTCCTATATTGAAGTCGCTAAAAAATCAAACAAATCAGCATTAAGGCTGATTTGTAGTGTGGCCAACATCGAATAATCCTTTTCTGGAATATCGATTTTTAGTTTTCTTTGAAGTAATACGATTGGACAAAACATACTACAATTATAGATTAATAATATATTAGTAATGGAGTACTAATTAGGTCATCTCAATCAACTTACAACATGGGTTCTTATTTTATACTTAATTAAAGAAACAACCGGCAAGGAGTGAATTATGGCAAGCTCAAAAAAAATCAACCATGATAAAACCTCCATGAACGTAATGGACGTCATTTATAATCGTCGCGCAGTACGCAATTACTTCGCTACAAAAATTGACCAAGACCTCATCGATACATTACTTAATGCAGCCATCCAGGCCCCTACAGCAATGCATGAAGAACCATGGTCATTTGTGATTATTCAAAATAAAGATCTATTAAATCGCTTATCAGAAAGCACCAAAAAACTGATACTCGCTGAAGCGAACCATTCTGAGCCTCAAAAAGCAAAGCATATTATCGATTTGATCAAGCCAGCAGAGTTCAACATATTTTATAATGCTGGAACATTGATAATTATATATAGCAAATTCCATGGAAGTTTCGTCTCAGCAGATTGCTGGCTTGCTGCAGAAAATCTAATGCTTGCCGCCTATACAAATGGTCTTGGCACCTGTGTCATTGGCTTTGCAGTTTCGGCTCTGAACACTCATGAATGGAAAAGAGAATTAGGAGTTTCTGAAGAAATGACAGCCATAGTGCCGATTATCATAGGCTGGCCAGCTGGCAAGACACCACCTTCTCCTCGTAAATCTCCTGAAATACTTACCTGGAAATAATATGAAACCAAATTTTTCAGCAAGAATAATCTCTCTAGAGGAAATTTATGCCGCAAGTTATAAACTTGCCTTACTTATCATGAGATCGTCCTACGTTTTTGATACAGTCATTGCTATTGCACGAGGTGGATTTCCCATTGCACGCTTTATCTGTGATTTTTTAAACATTCATCATTTAGGTTCTGTACAAATTACACATTATACCGCCGGAGCTACGGAGGTAGAGCAAATGCAAATCATCGCTCCAGTTAATACAGAAGTCGAAGGCAAAAAAATATTGCTTATTGATGATGTCAACGATACAGGAAAAACATTAATCACTGCCCGTAACTATCTCCAGGCCATGCATCCTATCTTACTTAAAACAGCTGTAATCCATGAAAAAGCAAACACAATATTTAAAGTCGATTTTGTGGCCGAGAAAATAACAGAATGGAAGTGGTTAATCTATCAATGGGCAGTTACCGAAGATGTTCTTGCCTTTCTTTATAAAGATAATATGTTAGAAGAAAATGAAGAAGTTGCGCATGCTCATTTAGCTAAAAAATATAAGCTCAGCATTGATAAAAAATATTTTCATGACATTTTACAATTTAAAAAAAATTATTACAAAACGCCCTAAGCAGGAAGACTAAAATGCCAGAAAAATCTCAGTTACGAATTTTTTTAGGTGGCGATGTAATGACAGGTAGAGGTATTGATCAGATATTATCACATCCTGCTGAACCTCAAATTTACGAATCTTACATGCAAGATGCCAGAGATTATGTTGTGCTTGCTGAACACATTAATGGAAAAATCCCCCGCTTTATTCAGGGAGATTATTTATGGAACGATGCTTTAAAAGAACTAGATCACAGACAGCCCGATGTAAGTCTTATTAATTTGGAAACTAGCGTGACAAGTGATGGTACTCCTTGTATTAATAAAGCGTGTGCAGAACACTCCCAAAAGGTTAAAGATGTATAGTAAGAATAATCCTTAGCCTTTTCGTCGAGCTAATGAGACTTACAAGAACTTCGCAAAAAATTTCAAGGTCTTCGTTTTAGTTCATTTTTTTGCTGACGATCAACCACACTGACTACATTGTATAACATCCCTGCCAATAAAACCGTGATGTCATCCATAGTAATAATACCGATTAGCGATTTCTCCGCATCTACTACGGGCAAGCGACGCACTCCTTTTATTTTCATGAGTTCAAGACAATCGAACACACTATTATCTTCTTTAACCATTAATAATGAGCGAGTAACCAGGTCTTGGACCGTTAAAACTGTTGCTTCAAGCCCTACAGCCATAACTTCTACTACTAAATCACGATCAGTAACAATTCCAATTGGAATTCGTTGTCCTTTATTTTCTTCAACCAATATAACATCACCAACATGGTGTCGACGCATCAGTTCGGCCGCAGCTTTCACTGACTCATCACCATTCATTATAATCACATCTCTATTACAAAATTCACCAATCTTCATGATTGTCTCCTGAAATATTGAGTCATTTAATTTGAATCAATTAATATTTTAACCGTAGTTTAACTTCTACATTTTTGCTTAGTTTTAGATAAAAAGATTGATAATTTTTTATCAAATCTATTCCTCATACGTAAGCTAAAATTATAAAGACACTTCATTTGTATCACTTTCAAGAGATTTATGCTGTTGTTTTATCAAAATGAATGATGCTGTCAAATTGATAGGGTAAATGGGTAAAGAAATAGTGGCTGAGGCGCTCTGTTTCAGGCCGATAAATAACGCCTATAGCTCTTTTTTCCCACTATAGAGAGGACTTGATGATTCATTGAAGTAGCTTTAAGTATTTAACAAACCAGTTTTTTGCAAGTTTTGTTGCCTCATCAAGAGTTCCAGGCTCTTCAAATAAGTGAGTTGCACCGGGCACTATTTCCATTTTTTTTATGCAATTTAATTGGGACATCGCTTCTTTATTCATTTGAATGACTACTTCATCATTACCACCAATTATGAGTAAAGTAGGCGCCAGGACGTGTGTTAAAGACTCTCCAGCCAAATCCGGTCTTCCACCTCGTGAAACTACAGCATAAACGAAATCCGGCTTAAGTGCCGCAGCTACCAGAGCCGCACCTCCACCGGTACTCGCTCCAAAATAACCTATGGACAAAGAACTAAGTTGCTCTTGCCCCAAGCACCATTGGGTTGCATCAAGTAATCGTGATGCCAAAAATTCAATATCAAAACGAAATTGACGTGTACAACTATCAATCGCATCCTCATCTGGAGTGAACAAATCAAACAACAAAGTAGATAAGTGGGCGTCGTTTAAAACTTTGGCGACGTATTGATTGCGTACACTAAATCGACTACTGCCACTTCCATGCACAAACAATACCAATCCGCGTACTTCTTCGGGAAAATATAATATGCCATCAAGGGTAACATTACCGCTTGGTATTGTGATGCTGTGCTTTGTATTTAAAGTAAAATGAGCCATGATTCACCTGGATGAAGAGTGTATTGAATGGAATTTTTTTAATAATTCAATCACTTCGTTATCAGAAGTCTGAGGAAAATTTTCATACCATAAGCCTACTGCATAAAAATCGAGTGGTTTAAGTGGACAGACAATTCTATCAACTAAAGGAGCCATTTCTTCACAAGTTGAATGGGCGGCAACTGGAACAGCAATAATAATAGATTTTGGTTTATGCTTTCGGAGAACTTCTATTGCTGCCATCATAGTAGAACCTGTTGCCATTCCATCATCGACCAATATGACTATTTTTTCTTTAAGATTTGGAAATGGACTGCTACCCCGATATAAATATTCTCGACGTTGTAATTCTTCTCGCTCTTTTTCTATCACATTCTGTATGGATAGGCGATCGAGGTTTAATTGACTCATCAATGGTTCATTAAAAAAAACCGTATCTCCTGAAGCAATTGCTCCCATAGCAAGCTCTTCATGTCCTGGAAACCCTAATTTGCGAACAATGAAGACATCCAGAGTGACTGATAATGCAGTAGCAATCTCGAAGGCTACTGGTACTCCTCCTCGAGGCAAAGCTAAAATAATAACATTCGGTTTATTTGCATAGTCCTTTAGATATTTTGCTAAAATAACACCTGCTTCATATCTATCGATGAACTTATCCATTATTCACCTTGATTAAAGACAGTTGAATATATGGAAAATTATAGACCACCTTATTCAGATAGATAACAAAAACACTAATACAAACGTTATTTATTTTATACGATTCATTCATTTTTGGTCTAAAATTATACTGATAACTCTTACAACAACTAATTTAATAGATAAGCTTTCATAATTAATTTATGGATAAGGAGTTGAGACGATGGCCAGTTTAAAAAAATATCATCAAAGTGAAAATGTTATCAGTCCTTTCTTAAAACTTCAGCAAGAAGTAAGTCATGCAATGAATGATTTTTACGATTTGTTTGAACCCATGCGCATCGATTTGAAAAAATTCGAAAATATTAAACTTTCCCCAGCTCTAGATATCGTTGAAGATAAAGATTGTTTTAAAATTGAAGCTGAAATGCCAGGCATGAATGAAAAAGACATTACAGTAACTTTCAATGATAATAGGATAACTATTGAAGGTGAAAAATCTACATCTCAGAAAGATGAAAAGAAAAATTTTGTAAGTCGAGAAATTACTTATGGCCGCTATGAGCGTACGGTTTCATTGCCTTTAACTGCTGATGTAGACAAAGCAACAGCGTCTTTCAAAAAAGGCATGTTATGGGTAACTATTCCCAAAAAAGCTCAAAGCACAGCCAGCTCGAAATCAATAAAAATTGAAAAGGCTGAATAAATCACGTCAATTAAATCTTTTTCAAATGCAAACACTACCCTCTTTAGCAAGTGTTTGCATTTTTACAATTAATAATATTAATAATAATTAATATATCTTGCCTTTTGCATGTGCATGAACATACTAATTGCCTCATAAAGTAAATGTTAACAAAACATCTTATCATTGCCTCAAAACTTATGTTACTTAACTGAAACATAATTAAATGGTATCTAATAAATTACAGTAATCAGATCTATAATTTAGGCCATAGATGTCATAACTAATTATACGCACAAGGAGCCATTATAATGTATAAGAATATTATGCTAGCACTTGATGGGAGTAAGATATCTGAGTCCTTAGTAGACGAAGTAATAAAACTAACAAAAGGTCAGAACACTAATATGCGGATTATCCATGTTGTTGATGAAAGCTGTATTCGTTATGGAGGGCCTTCTTTTGACTATCTTTCAATTATTGCTACTTGGAAGGAGGATGGAGAAAAAATATTAGATAATGCTGCAAAAAAAATAGCAAAGCAATCATCTATCAAACCTGAGACAGCACTTTTGGAATTAAAGCCATTTCAGGGAAGAGTAGCTGAGGTAATTGTTGAAGCAGCAAAAGAATGGCCTGCTGATTTATTAATTATAGGCACGCATGGACGGCGTGGCTTTAGTCGTCTCTTTCTGGGTAGCGTGGCGGAGAATGTTGTTCGAATTGCCACAACACCAGTGCTTCTTGTACGCGATACTGATGCATAAGCAATAAGATAGAGTTTTTTATCTAGATATATATTTCATATAGATAGTTTGTTTAACAGAACTACCAATTTTGCTTGTACATTAAGTTTATATGTGACAATTATCTCATATTAGAAGGCAATTTAATTCAATCAAACTACTTTTTTAATTTATTGAAAAAGTTTAATTTATATGTTTTTACAGGAAGTTAAATTTGAAAAGAATTATTTTTTTAGGTTCTTTCCCTTATCTAATTCTAGCTACAATGACAGCTTCAGTTTGGGCTAAAAATACTCAAACAACATCCAGTTGTGATCCTTATAGCAATTATGCATGTTTGAATAGTTATTTAGGTGAAGATTTTATTACTCGTTTTTTTCGTTATTATAAATTGGAAATAGGCCATGCAGCAGCTCCTTCTGATCCTCATGCCCCATCCTCTCATCAAGTCGGTTGGCCAGAAACGCCAGAATCCACACCGCCTATGCCTTTTACTGAATGGCCTTATGGTGCTATTACTGCTTTAGGGGTAAGTCTACCTAATTCTGTTGATAGCCCACTAATGATTGGTATTGCGAATACCTCTACTGGAAAATGGTTACAAAAAAATCACATTCAAGTTTACGGTTGGGTCAATGGCGGAGGCAATGTGAGTACTAATACTGTAAAACCAGGAGGCAATGCTCCTATAGCTTATATGTATACGCCAAATACCATAGAGCTTGATCAAACAGTACTTTATATCGAACGCGTTCCCGACACAGTTCAAACAAGCCATATTGATTGGGGATTTAGACTATCAGAAATTTATGGTGAAAATTATCGCTATACCACTGCATATGGAATTGTCAGTGATCAACTTTTGAATAACAATTCGGTATATGGTTATGATTTTCCCATGGTGTATGGTGAACTATATATTCCTAATGTGGCTCAAGGATTACTTTTTCGAATCGGACGTTATATCTCAATTCCTGATATTGAGGCACAACTCGCTCCCAATAATTACATGTACTCACACTCTATGTCGTACAGCTTTGATAATTATACTAATGAAGGAGTCGTGGCAAGTTTGGCCGTTGCTAAAAATGTCATTTTCCAGTTAGGTCTAGTAGGAGGAACTGATACCGCGATTTGGAATATAGGGAAGAAAATAAAGAATCCTGCTCCCAATCCGTTGTATCCAAATTCAACATTCTTGAAAGATCCAGGAGCAAGACCGTCAGCAGTTGCTTGTGCCCGCTTTACGTGGAATGATGGTAAAGATACCTTTTACCCTTGCATGGATGGTATCAATAATGGGGTATGGGGTTACAACAATCTTCAGTGGTATGGATTCACTTATTACCATAAATTCAACAACCGTTGGCATATTGCATCTGAAATTTATATACTTCATCAAAACAACGTCGCTAATATCAACAACCCTCCTGCGGCGGCTGCCATTGCCGCAGGAGGAACGCCTTTTTCTCCACAATATATTCCGTTTAATGCGCCAAATGCAGCACAATGCAATAGCGCGTCTGCACTTACTTGTACTGCTTCAGTGTTAGCTACCGTGGCTTACATTAATTATCAATTCTCACCTCTTGATAATATCTCATTTCGGCCTGAATTTTATGACGATAAACAAGGACAGCGTACTGGTGTAAAAACTCGTTATCTTAACTTCGGTCTTGGTTGGCAACATTGGCTATCACCACAAATCGAGCTACGTCCGGAGATTGATTATGATTATGCGCTTGATAAGAATGCATTCAATGGTAATGTTAATGCGGGGATTATCCCAACCAAGCGATATACTGTTCTGGGAGCAATGGATGTTATCGCTCATTTCTGATTTTGGGCTCTTTAGTTCATTATGACTTGCAAGCTTCAGACAAGAAACTCTTTTGAGTGCCTTAACCTAATGCACCACATGCTGACAACATTCGATAAATCATTACTTTCTCCGTTATAATAAACCATTAAAAGTACCAATTCAGTTAAATGTGTGAAGTAAATAATCACTGATAGTTATTTGCGTATACTCTTATTGTAAATTATCTAACTATAGTCATCCTTTTAATTCTTTACTATTTCCTGGAACAAATATTTTGCATTTGCGAGTAGTTACCCTTATAGGGTCTTTGTTTACAACCTCAAATTACAAGGAATATATCTGTGAGTAATCATCAAGTAGTCGATCAATTAAATCGTCATCTTGCATTTTTAGCCCAAGATGAAAATAATCTCTCGTTATTAGTGAAAATTAGCGATCTTTATGTTGAATTAAATGATTTAAATTCTGCTCAAGAGTACCTTAATCGAGCTAATGCCATTGATCGTATTGCTTGCCTTGGATATCAAGGACTGTTGCATTTAAATATGGGACAATTTGAACAAGCAAAAAAACATTTTACTGAAGCGTTAAATTATCAAGACACTTCTGCATTACGTTATAACTTGGGGTTTGCTTATTTTATTACTTCCGATTTGGAAAATGCCGTCCGGATCTTATCGCCAATAATTGATAAAGAACACCACTTTGAAGCAATGCAACTTTTAGCACGCGCCTATCATGGCCAAGGAAAATTAGAGCAAGCAAGTACATTAATTAACACCGTACTCACACAAGATGACACTCATTCAGAAGCCTTAAGCATCTTGGCACTCTTACAATTTGATAACGATGAGAATGAGTTAGCACTGCAAACAGCAGAGCGCGCTTTAGCGATAGATCCAGATAATTATGATGCAAAATTAATCAAAAATATGTTAGGTTTGGTAGATCAAAAAACTTCTGCAGAAGATGTTGAACAATTATTACAAATCAATCCTGACGATTGTCGCTCATGGTTTACTTTAGGTAATGTGCACTTGGGTCAAGGTAATTTAAGTGACGCGGAAGAATGCTTGAAAAAAGCCCTGATAATTTATCCTGAATTTTATGATTGCTCTATCGCTTTGGGTTGGTGTTTATTACTGCAAGATAAAATGAAAGAAGCATTTACTATGTATCAAGCTGCAGCAACTACTGAACCTGAAATGGCAGATTCCTGGGGTGGGCTAGGATTAATTCATGCCTTAAAAGAAGAATTAAACAAAGCTCAAGAGTACATACAAAAATCGCTAACGCTAAATCCGGAATGCTTTCTTGCAGAAATCGCACAGGTTATTTATTACAACCATACCAATCCACTTCATGCCAAAGAACATTTGCTAACGGTATTAAAAAATACGCAAGTTCCGGTGAGTGAAAAGCTGGTATCAATCATTGAAGAAATGCACATACCGATACAGTTGCATTAAACGAGATCTCAGCAGAGACCCAATCCCACTGCCGTTAAGTTAAGCCAATTTTCTACTGCCTACGTCCCCAGAGTATGCCAATCGCACTTAATTTTGCAGGGTATTAAAAAATTAAATAACTCGCGCAAGCGCTCATTCACGTGAACGTTTGCCTGCCCGCTTGCGTTCCCGAAATAAGGTTGCACACAGTAACTACACTTCAGTAGAATACCACTACCAACTTGTGCCCATGGATGAACTCATAAAATGCAGTATTTTGATCATGAAAAGCTTGATGTATATCAAAAAGCTATTGAATTTGTTGTTCTGATTGAGTCCATCGTAAAGCAGTTCCCTAAAGGACGCGCTTATTTGATTGGTACTACGAATCGTTTCCATGTTGACCAAAATGGCTCGAATCACTTCGCAAACGCAAAACGGGCAGGCAAACGTTCACGTGAATGAGCGCTTGCGCGAGTTATTTAATTTTTTAATACCCTTCAAAATTGAGAGTTCAAAATTAAATGCGATTGCCATGGTCCCCAGAGGATTCTTTTGATAACGTTGCAAGTCGATTTTGGCATTTGCTAACAAAGCCTGATCACGCTTCAGATCTTCTTCATAATAACTGGAATCCATAATAACGCGCATTTTATTCATTCGTAAAGAATTTTTACGTTAGACCATTATTGCCACAGATAGCTAACTCTAATGAAAGTACCGTTCAGTCTCCTGATACATCCTTGTCAAAAACTGAAACAACTGTGAATCAAGCATCCAGCGATCATCTGGTGGCTGGTGTTCATTTTCCTGGGCACGTT
>NZ_JASGFU010000075.1:0-11132 GCF_047605385.1 Legionella sp.
AGAAAAGATAATCAATTTTTATCTATATTGCTAAACTTTTAATGCGGGAGCCCTGCTATTACGTCATTCGCCTGGAACAAGATTTGTTGAGGGACTGGACGCTTTGTGTCGCCAATGGACGCATCAAATCTAAATTAGGACAAAGCCGTATTATTACATTTGAACGCTTTTCTGATGCTTATGAGCACTTTTGCCGGAACCGTAATTATAAAGTTCACTTTTCATTTCTGTAGTTAAACCCGTTATTATGAGATAAAACATAAATTAGAGTGATTTTATAGTTTATTCTTACTCAATTATGTATGATGTAACCTACAATTTTTTAATAAAAAACAATGCTCCGTATATCCTGTAAAAAATTATATGAATGCTTGATCTTGGGATTATGGGGCATGCTCACTCCTCATTCAAGCAATACAGCAGTAACCCAAATACTCAACGATGATTTTTTCCAAAACCCCGCTCAATTAAGTACTATCCATCACACTCAATCAACTGCAGGTTTTGTATTTATTAATCCACAAGCTTCTTTTGAGGGAACAGTTAAAGAAGTCAACGGTAGCGTACGCAGTAATGTACAAGACACCCTCCCCTATTTGCTTACAGGATATAGAATCAACGAACACTGGGTCATAGGATTTAATGCTGTACCTAGTGCTTATGGTCATTTAGAGTGGCCTATGGATTCTTTTGTCTCTCCCGTATCGACACAAACTAAAATTGTCTACTATCGTTTTGGCGTCCAATCTAGTTATGAAATTAACACCCGTTGGGCGGTTGGGGCTGGATTTAATGTAGAAGATAATGCCCGATATTTTACTAATTTTGCTGTACCGAGCCGAGGCAACCAAGTGAATTCCATTACTGATATCAATTATACCGGAGATTTGGGGCTTTATTATAAAATAAATGACACCAATTATTTATCTCTAGCAGGATATACCCAAGTAAATACTTATGGGCAAGGAACTAGCTCAGACATCCTATCAATCAATCCTAATTTATCGTTAAACGTGACACAGGCACCCGTCATTTATTTAGGATTACAGCATCAACTGACCCCAAAATGGTTTTTATCAGAAAAAATCTATTGGTCAGGATGGTCCATCCAACATAACATTAACTTTACCAACACCACTAGCGGAACTTATATTGTTCCCACTAACTGGAAGGACGTATGGTCTTTTCAAGTGACTACTCGCTATGCTATAAAACAACGAATCACTGTGCTTTCTTTGCTCAGTTACGAAACAAATCCCGTACCGTTAGAAACTAATAACATAGGCTATCCTTTAGCTTCTGCAGGATATGTATCTACAGGTCTAGACATCGCTTTAACCAAAGACTTCTCTTTGCTGGGTGTATATACTTATGGTGCTTATCTGCCTAACTCTCCTATCAGCAATAAAAACAGCAATGGTATTATTCATACTCGCGTACAGTCTATGGTATTGCAGGTTACTTATAAGATGTAGTATAGGGCTCCACTCTAGCATCTATATTTCAAATCAATACCTATTGCTAGTTTCTAAATTTTTTTAGAGTCACTATTGGTCGGGGTTTAGTTGTAGCCTGTGGATTCTGAAAGTTAAGAAATTGGAGAGCATGGTGTATGAAGACGCGCTATAAGTGACTTGCTGCTGAATTATCGCCCTCTGACCTTGAAATTTATCTTTCCGCATATAACCAGAGGTGGTCGTCAAGGACCAAAACCCAAAATTCCCTATTTTAAGATGCTCCCCTATTTTTTGTACTTCATGCACAAGGGGTTGCCAATCAGGAAAACGGATGAACCGAGAAAATTGGCCTGCAAAATATTCGATATCAATTCATACCTCTTCAAATAATTTAAAAGTCACATTTACTCCAATCAATGCGGCATGTCTCAAAATGAACTAATATTTATCAAAAAAGGAACTATGGTACAATAATGCTGTAAGGCATTAGATCGTAATAAATAATGGAATCCAAAATGCAGAACTTTTCTTGTTACCTCATAGGCGATGATCATTTACTGATTCAGTGTGCAGAAATTCTTTTGAAAAAAGAGTGTCACATCTTAGGAATCATTTCAGCACTTGATGCAGCGCAAAAAATGGCCGAAGCGCATGGTATAAAGCACTACACTTGTTTAAATGAGGCAAATGAATCGTTACTTGCAACCGATTTTGATTATTTATTTAGCATTATCAATAGCGCCATTATACCCAAAACGCTCCTTGAGCGCGCACGCCATTTAGCCATTAACTTTCATAACGCACCATTGCCCCGATACGCAGGTGTTCATGCACTTTCATGGGCTATTATAAACAATGAATCAGAACATGGCATCACCTGGCATGTAATGAATGAACGGATTGATGGCGGAGACATACTTAAACAAGTCCTCTTTGCTATTGATGAACAGGAAACCGCATTAAGCTTAAGTTTAAAATGTTATGCTCATGCACTGCCTTTATTCAACACACTGATTGATGAGCTGAAAAATGCCCCCATCACTCTAATTCCCCAAAACATCTCGCAAAGCAGTTATTACAGTTTTAAGCAAAAACCTCCAGGCAACGGATGGCTGAGCTGGGAACAACCAGCATGCGACATCATGCGTGTCGTGCATGCATTGGATTTAGGCCACTATCATCATAACCGCCTGGCAACACCCAAAATTCAAATTGGCAACACCATGTATCTTGTTGCACGAATGCATCTACTTAATAGGATCTCAGAAGGGGATCCAGGGACAGTAGCAGCATTACATCCTCATGCTTGGCATATTTGTACCAAGACTCAGCTCATCAGTTTAGAAAAAGTAATGCTGCTTGATGGAACGTCTTGCACCCTTTCGCATGTAGCAGCACAGCATCAGCTCAAAAAAGGGTCGCATCTGTCCTCCCCTACCTCACTGCAGCACAAACAATTTCATTATTTTAGTGAACAATACGCACCCCAAGAGCTGTATTGGGTACAGGAATTAAGCACATTCCAACCCACACATTTACCCTTTCAACCCCAGCATTGCGAGCACCGTACTCATGATGCTTTAATTCCCATTTCACAGCTCACCGTCAATAACACCCTGACATCACAATGGGTGAATTTACCTCAAGATGTTGAGTCAATGGATGTGCTTATAGCGACTTTATTTATTTATCTGTATCGGTTGGGTAATAAAGAACAATGCAATATTTGGATACGCGAACAGCACGCTTACGAGTTGCCTGATGAGCTCGTCGAATTTTTTGCACCATTTGTCCCCTGTTCATTACCGCTTGATAACAGCTATACCTATGATCAGACAATTCAACAGATTCATCGGATGCGAGCATCATGTAAAAAAAGAGGTACTTTTTTACGCGACGTCTTTCATCGTTACCCAGAACTGTCTCAAGTAGAACATCAGTACCCTTTAGCCCTCTATGTGGATACCGATGAGCAATGCACCTCAATACAAAGGTTCTCTAGTGCCTCGGTGCTTATTACAATTGCCTCGGATACACACACCATCACCTGGTGGATTAAGGAATCGTTGATGCTCCAAGAAACCCCTCTTACTTCGGTGATAAAAAATGCAACACAGCACTTAAATTACCTGATGCACCATTTAAAGACAACGCTTTATCATACCATTGATAACCTATCGCTGATGAACGAGAGTGAACGTCACCACGTGCTGAATATGGGAATACCTAAGCCCTTTGAGTATCCTAAAGATAAAACCATAGTCCAGGTATTTGAGGCGCAGGTTCAAGCCACCCCAAATCACACTGCGGTAGTGTATGGGAAACACTCACTAACCTATGAGTCTCTGAATCAGAGAGCCAATCAATTAGCACGCTGTCTGCAAAGCCGCGGCGTCATGCCCCATACTTATGCAGCCATTTGCACCACCCAAGAGCTTCATTTAATTATTGGTTTATTAGCTATTTTAAAAGCAGGGGCTGCATACATCCCAATCGATGCAAGCTATCCCAAACAGCATATCTATTCCATCCTGCATGACAGTAAACCCAATCTTTTATTGGCATCTCATCGCCTGAGCCAGCCTATTGAGAACGACTGTGCTGAACTGGATATTCCTATTGTTCTTTTTGATGAGCTGGCCTCGTTGATTGAACACCACTCATCAGCGAATTTGGAGCATAGAGACATAACCCCTGCAAGTCTGGCTTACATTATTTACACATCGGGTACCACAGGCAAGCCCAAAGGAGTGATGATTCCGCACCGAGGAGTCACTCGCCTGGTAAAAAACACCAATTACATTGAACTCAAAGAACACGATAAGGTAGCACAAGCAGCCAGTATTAGCTTTGACGCAGCCACGTTTGAAATTTGGGGAGCTCTTTTAAATGGAGCAGAACTTATTGCTGTGCCTCAGGATGTCTTGCTCGATACCTGCAAATTTGCCTCTTTTTTAGAAAGAAAATGCATCACTGTATTGTGGCTCACTTCTGCGTTATTTAATCAACTTGCAGCTCAGAATGCCGCCATGTTTCGCCATCTCACCTATCTTCTTGTAGGAGGTGATGTGCTGAATAAAGAACGTATTATGAGTGTGATTCAGTGCGAACAAGGCGCCCCTGAATATGTTTTAAATGGATATGGGCCTACAGAAAACAGCACGTTTACTACAACCTACCACATCACAAAACGCGATACATTACATGAAACCATCCCCATTGGAACACCCATTGCCAACACCTTTGTTTATGTCCTTGATGAACAACTACAACCTACTCCGGTAGGCGCCGTTGGCGAGCTTTATATCGGCGGTGATGGATTAGCTCACGGCTATTTAAATCGACCTGAATTGACATCACAAAAATTCATTCAGAACCCTTTTCACACCAATATTGTTTCTACTCTGTACAAAACAGGGGACAATGTTCGTTGGCTGCCCAATGCGACCATTGACTATTTAGGACGCCAAGACAATCAAATTAAAATAAGAGGCTTTCGAGTAGAACTTGAAGCCATCCAGGCTCATTTACTACATCATCATGCCATCAGTCAATGTGCAGTCCTTGCCAAAGAAAGTGCCAATCGCACTAAAATATTGGTTGCATTTATTGTATGTACTGAGGAAGTTAATGATGAGGAAATTCGTTTCTTCTTAAAAAATGAACTCCCTCTATACATGCTTCCAAGCTTCTTCGTGCGGCTGGATAAATTGCCTTTAACACCTAATGGCAAAGTCAATTATAAAAAACTACCCACACCGGATATTACCCAAACGTCTTTAGGGAACACTTATTGCGCTCCTGTAACCTCTATAGAACATACATTAGTTAAACTTTGGAGCACATTACTGGGCATCGCAAAGGTTGGCGTAGAAGATAATTTTTTTGATTTAGGCGGTCATTCCTTATTGTTGACTCAGTTGTTAGTAAAAGTTAAAGAACTGTATCACATCGATTTTTCTCTGCCTGAATTTCTTGAAAACCCAACCATCAGGCACTTAAATCAATTAATTGACAAAGATACATCGACACGCAGAACCACTAATCAAAACATGCTACACGACAGATTTTTACCCAAGGAATTATCTATATCTGCATCTTTTTCACGAGCTCATACAACAAATAAAGTGTTATTGACAGGAGCATCCGGGTTTCTTGGAGCCCACTTACTGCACAGTTTTTATCACAACTCTCAAGCAACCATCTATTGCTTGATTCGAGCCAAAAATGAATACGAAGCTGTAGAGCGACTTAATGCCACCATGGCCAAGTACCACTTTAATTTACACTGTAACGAACGAATTATTCCCGTGGTAGGAGATTTAGCAAGTCGTTCTTTAGGCCTTTCTCCTTCTTATCTGTCACAACTATCTGAATCCATTGATGTTATTGTACATAATGGTGCTGCAGTGAATCATCTATACCCTTATGAACAGCTGCGCGCAACCAATGTAAGAAGTACCCTTGAGCTCATCACTTTTGCCATGCAAAACAAAGTTAAACCCATCCACTTTATTTCTACGTTATCAGCTGCAAGTCATTTTCTCGATGAGTCCCAGTGCATCATGGAAGATTTTATGAAGGCAGAAAATGCCATCACACCACCCCAGGATGGATACAGTCAAACCAAATGGGTAGCAGAGCAACTTCTTTCAGAAGCAGCACATCGAGGCTTGTTTATTAATATTTACCGCCCAGGGTGGATTGTAGGTCATAGTAAAACAGGCGCATTTAACGCGCAAAGCAATCACTTGTTCATGTTGCTCAAAGGATGCATTCAACTTCAAGTTGCACCCAATTGGGATTTCATGTTGGATATGTTGCCTGTAGATACGATCAGTAACGTCATTGTAGAAACTGCCTTTCGGGCAAAACACGCCAACAGTGTCTTTAATCTAATTAATCCACACAAAATTTCCTGGAGGCAATTAATTCACTATATCAATCAACGAGGCTACTCGGTGGCATTAATTGATCCGAAACAATGGAAGCAAGAACATATTCAGTTTATTAAAGAAGACAATGCCTTGTACAGCCTTTATTCATTATACGTTAACAACCAGGATGATGATTGGATGAAAGGGTTGGCCACCATTTCTCGTGCCAACAGCTATAATACAAGTAATGTATTTAATGAGACAGGGCAAATAATCCCCCCTATAAATAAAAAGCTCCTGGATATTTATTTTGATCATCTGGAAAAAGAAGGCTTTATAAATCCCTCTCTGACTCATAAATATCTATGAAGAAACCATGAAATGGAAATCTGTCATTGAATAAGAACGAATCCCAACGGGTGTATCTTAAATCATTACTCAAAAATTCAACCGATGTGGTTATATTTTTATCACATGATGAACGTATTGATGAAATAAGCCCTCAATTAGAAGCATATTATTCTTGGAACTTAACTGAAATGAAAGGAGATGAAATAAGCCCTCAATTAGAAGCATATTATTCTTGGAACTTAACTGAAATGAAAGGAATGGAGTTTCCCTCTTTATTTGTTCAAAAGGAGAGAGTGACGCCCTTCTCTTTTTCGGATTATAAAACCATGCGAGAAGAAGGGACATCTATAGAAACCATCGTACACCACCACCGTCATAAAATTTACCTGTCTTGGACTGCAATTGCGTTAACTGATGATTTTGGCTGGCTGCTCTTAGGCCGTGATGTTTCGGACAAGAAAAGTAATGAAACTCATCACCGTACTCTTTATTCGCAACTAGAACAAATATCAGCTGGTGTTCCTGGAAATTTTTATTGGAAAAATACAGAAGCCCAATACTTAGGATGTAATAAGACTTTGCTTAAAACATTAGGTCTTACTTCTATCAAAGACATTATAGGTAAAACGGACAAAGATTTATGGCCTGAACAAGCAGAAATTTTGAAACAAAACGATCAACGAGTCATCCAAACGGGAGAAACTCTATTTTTAGAAGAAAAAGTGACAATGCACGGCCAGGAAGCTCGCTACTTTACGGTCATTAAAATGCCATTATTGGATGAAAAGGGAACTATCATTGGCATTTTAGGAAATTCTCTTGACATTACAGAGCTTAAAAATACTCAAGCCGCACTGCAAATAGCAATTGATAAGGCAGAAGCCGCTAACCTTGCCAAAACCGAATTCATCGCCAATATGAGTCATGACATCCGTACTCCACTTACAGGAGTTATAGGCTTATCAGAACTGTTAGAACACACACTGCAAAATGATACAGACCGAGAAAAAGCACATTTATTACATGACAGCGGTGCAGAACTGCTGCATATGCTCAATGAAATTTTAGATGATGTGCGGGTAGGCAATTTACGGGAAACGGATATTAAAATAGAATCATTTGATGTCCATCAATGCATCCATGAATTAATTCGCCTGGAATTACCCACCACGACAGTAAAGCATTTAGAGCTTAAAGCAGATATTGCACCGGATGTACCACGGTATCTACGCAGTGACCGCAATAAAATCCATCGTATTTTGCTCAATTTACTGGGTAATGCCATTAAATTTACGCAAACAGGCAGTATAACTCTTGCTATTGAATGCTTGCATAAAGATAGCACCAAATCGCATTTGAAATTTAGTGTCTCAGATACAGGCATAGGCATCCCAGAAGAAGCTCAAACCCAGGTGTTTAATCGTTTTTTTAAAGTCAGCTCATCTTACAAAGGCGTTTATACAGGCCATGGATTGGGGTTACACATCGTTCAGTCTTATGTCACCTTATTGGGCGGTCATATTACACTAACTAGTAAAGAAGGCCAGGGCAGTACTTTTAATTTTGATTTAGAATGTGCATTAGGCGACTTCCCTGCTACGAAATCACCCTCAATACAGTCACAAAAACCAATTGGAGAAAAACCTCAAAGCGCTCTTCATTTATTACTGGTAGAAGATAATGCGATCGCCTTGAAAACGCTGGAATTTATTCTGTCACAGAAAAGATACACCTTTCATTCAGCCACTACAGGTGAAGAAGCAATAACTTTATTTCAGGAGCATTCTTTTGATTTAATCATTACGGATATAGGCTTACCTGGCATTTCAGGAAGCGAATTCAGTCAACGTATTCGTTCTCAATCCACTATTCCCATCATAGCGCTTACAGGCCATGTGAGTAAGGAAGCTAAAGAAGAATATAACACCTGTGGAATCGATGAAGTCCTATCCAAACCCGCTCAAATCGAAGTACTGCATGAATATATTCAAAAGCTCTCACAACAGTCAGAACAACCATTAAAAAATGAACTATCAAACAGTCAACAAAAATCTTCTTTAGGCCTGGATTTACCTGATACTGAGGATGAATTATTTCAATTAGGCCAATTTCCTTTTTTTGATGAGGAATTGGCCTTAAAGCAACTTGCTGATAAACCTTTGCTCATTTCCTTGTTGCACTCTTATATTTCCGAAATGCAACAAGACATAAATCAGTTGAAAGAACACTACAAGAATAAGGATTGGGAGGACGTAGAAAAAACAGCGCACAAAATTAAAGGTGGGGTTGTTTACCTGGGTACACAGAGAATGCGTTTTGCCTGCCAATACTTTGAACGCTATTATAAAGCAGGACATCGTACATTGCTCGAACCTTTATACCAACAAATCATCAACGTGAATGAAGAAACCATGACCTATATTGAGGATTGGTTACAAAAAAATAAGTCTTAACCATTGTTCATTCTTTTTGCTTGTCTATTATTCTTTACTGGTTTTATCTTAGCCTCAATCATTAACACGTTTATCCACAAAATGTGTGGATAAACGTGAAGAGGCATACACCTCGTTGACTTAAGCGCAACGTTTAATCAAATCGACCGCGTTTAGTTCCTGCTCCAAAAGAAACTGCTGATGCCACAAACACTCCAGTTCTTGTTTGACCTCTTGAATGCGTGCTTGAGTTGTAGCAATGGGTTTAATTACAGATCTGAGGCAAATGCGAATTATAGTTATTATATTACTCTATTCGACATATGGTTATTCCATACGAACAATGCAAATACAACAAAAATGTATGAGATCCTATTTTATAAGTCGGGGGACTTGTTAAATAGCTATCATTTTAATTAACTAATAAACTGTTTTTGTCCCTAATTCGCATTTCCCTCAGATCTGTAATTAAACCCAACTTTGAAAATTAAAGGATGTAGTTTTATTTATTGATAAACAATCTAAATATAAGAGGGAAATTTATTTTTTGAATATCGCAACTAATATAGAAATTAGAAGGGCGGCTCCTGAAAAAACTAGCGAGATCCAAGATATTTTATTGCTGGATTTTGCTATTTGATTAGCTTCCTCCGAAATAGCAATGCTTCGTTCTTTTAGCTGATTATCGGACGCCTCTTTCTTGGTGTTTAACCATGTTTCTACAAGATTCTTATTTTGATTATACACTCCTTGGGCGAGTTCAATTTTTACCTGCTCGACCCTCTTGTTTTCTAATTTAAGGTAAAATTGTTCAATTTGTTCAGAATCTTTCATTTGATTGCGTTTTGAGTTGTTGGTTTGAGTATAAGTATAGTGGATGGCTTATTTTAAGAAGCATAGTAATAAAATTCCGATAAACTTTTTATAAAAGTACCTTAGAAAAATTTACGGAATTTATTAACTGATTTTCTGTTGATTGACTGTTTAGCACCTGAATAAATATAGCTAGTAATAAACCCTCCGTTTTCGTTACTTAGTGTTTCAGTAATTGAATTGTACATAAATATAGTGTACAATTCAATTAAATAATAAAAAGAGACTGGTTTTGGAAATTTATAATGTTGTACTGAAGGAGAAATTGTCGCTAAGTTTAAAAAAACTTCCAAAACACATTATCGCTAAATTAACTGCTTGGATTAACGCAGTAGGGCATGATGGATTAAGTGAGGTTAGAAAAATACCTGGATACCATGATGAGCCCTTAAAAGGAGATCGCAAAGGACAGCGTTCGATTGGATTATCAAAATCGTATCGAGCTATTTATATTATTAATAAAGCTGGACGAATGGAAGTTGTTGAAATTATTGAGGTGAATAAACATGATTACTAAAAACACGCAAGAAACATTAAATTACCTTGAAAATCTTATGGGTGAAAAATTGACATTAGGTTCCTTTATCCTTGCTATACGTCAAGGAGAAGAATTAAGCCAAGTAGAATTTGCTAAAACCCTTGGTGTTTCGAGGCAGGTTTTATGTGATATAGAACGTGGAAGAAGGATCATTAGCCCTAAAAAAGCTGCTGAATATGCGACTTTGTTAGGCTATTCAAAAAAGCAATTTGTTCGATTATGTTTGCAAGATATGATTGATAGAGATCATTTAGGTTTGATCGTAGAAATTGAAAACGCAGCGTGATGATAGAGCCATGGTGAAGATTATTTAAATATGAGAGAAAACGATTATTATTCGATAAGGTCTGGTAAAAAGCCTCGAGTTAAACTTGATTTGTATACATTACAACAGCTTTTTATGGGTGTTTATAATGAATTTAGGAATAAAGATTATTTTTACGAGTATATGGGCTATTGGTGTGCTGATGCAGGAAATGTGACTGGTTTACTAGGGGATGATTCTGTGATTGCTTCACGGTTATTGCTAAAACTGGGAAGCAGTAATTTGGGTTTTTCCGCATATCCAGCCCATTCTGGCAACGGATGCTTAAAATAGGAAAAA
>NZ_JASGFU010000076.1:0-11049 GCF_047605385.1 Legionella sp.
AGCTGGTAAACATAATTTGCCAACTCAGTGGGTGAGATGGTTCATTACATTAGGTGGAATGGAAAATCTGTTATTACCAGTACCAAGTAATTGGATAAATTCTATTTGCTTACTAGTGAAGGTAGAGAGTTGATCTTTAAATATATACATTTATATCCGGCTGACCTAATCAAAAATTATCTGTATATTAAAGTTCTTAGCGGACCCGTCGCATTAAATAGAGCCCAAGCAGAGCAAAAATCATCGTAGGCCCTACAGCTGCCAATCCTGGAGGTAATTGAAATACTGTACTGACTGGACCAAAAAAACGGCTCAAAATATGAAAGCCAAAACCAACAGCAGCCCCAACTAATAACTTGGAACCCATGGTTGTTGAACGCAAGGGGCCAAAAATAAAAGGAATAGCTAAAACCATCATCACCATTGTGGTTATGGGCTGAATAATTCGCTGCAAAAAAGCAAACCGATAAATATGCACATTTTGATGACTGCGTTTTTGCTCGCGAATATACCGATTTAACTCCACTAAGGTCATTTCATCAGGCTCAATACTGCTGATCTTTAAAATTTTAGGCTTGACCGGTACATCCCAAGGCATGGAAGCCAAATGCTCAGCATGTGTATGATTATCACCAAATGTCGTCTGCTGTACATTATAGGCCATCCATCCTTCAGAGGTAAATTTCACATTACGGATAAAACGCGCCATTTGCAAGTGATGTTGGTCATCAAAGCGAAATTGATAAATATTACGTAAAACATTATCAGGGAGAATTAAACCTATAGAAATAAAATCATTATGATTTCGTAACCAAAATCCTTTAGAGGTACGTAGTGTTTGTCCTCCGCTTACAGCAGACATTTTATAATCATTCGCATAATGCGCCATGTAAGGAACCAGTGTTTCGCCTAAAATCGTCACCAGAACAATTACCAAAAAAGAAGCCTTTAATACTGCTGCAGTAATTTGTAATATAGACATACCTGAGGCGCGCATCACTACTAATTCGCTGTGATTAGCCATGATTCCTAAACCAATCAAACAGCCTAATAAGCTGGCCATAGGGAAGAATAAATAAACCTGATACGGCATTTGTAATAAAACAAAAATTGCCGCTTGCATGATGCCGTAATCTAATTTTCCAAGGTCACTTAATTGATCTACAAATAAGATAAAGATTTGCAAACCCACAAGCATCAAAGTCACTAAACCAATAGAGGTTAAAACCGTTTTTGCAATGTAGCGATCTAATATTCTCATGCCAACTTCACCTGATTACGCCAGATTAGGAATATTCCTAAAACCGCCACTATAAGATGAACCCACCACAATCCCAACCATTGGGGAATAGTTCCAGAAACAATAGCATTACGGCCAATAAACATCATGTTCGCATATAAGATATATAAAATAATTGCTGGCAATAACTTAGCATATTTACCCGAACGTGGATTAATTCGACTTAACGGAACAGCGACTAAAGTTAAGGTAAGCACCATAATCGGTACTGACAAGCGCCATTGCAATTCAGCTGCCTTACTGCGATCAGGATTATTCAGAGGTAATAAACTGGCTGTACTTAAAGTACGTACATCATCGCTAATCTTTACGATAGGATGCGGTAAACGCGCTTTATACTCACCAAATTCAGCAATTTGATAATCGGCCCTCCCAGGAGTCCCTTGGTATTCTTTACCATTTTGCAAAATAATATAATCCTCTCCGGTTTGTGTCTGTGTTTCTGCAAAAGCTTGATCTGCCCACAACACATCCCAACGGATTTTATCTTTTTCTTTACTGCGTTTGGCTAAAAATACTTGATCTGCTTTGGTGTGATCACGGCTCATCGCCTGTACATAAAATACTTCTTGCCCATCATTAATTGCATGAAAACGGCCTGGCATAATCGTTTGCACTAAAGTTTGTATCCCGGTAGTACGCAATAATTTGGCACGCTCAATATAAATATAAGGACTTGCCCAAATCATCACCACAGCAACAATCACTGTAACAACAAAAGCCATAATCAGACTATGCTTTAATAATTGGTATGAGCCATAGCCACATGCTTGTAATACCGTCATCTCACTTTCAGCATACAAACGGCCATAAGCTACTAGCATAGCCATATAAAAACCTAAGGGCATCAATAAACTCAATAAAGTAGGTAACTCCAACATCATTAATTTCATAATAATGACACCAGGAATAGTTCCTGAAGCTGCCCGATTAAGGTATTGAATTAATTGGTTACTTAAAAAAATGAGTACCAATATAGAGGTTAGCGCAATCAAAGTAACAAAAACTTCTCTGGCTAAATAACGAAAAATGATCACTCAATGCCCCTGTACTGAGATGATATCAACAAAAAGAAAAATCTCACCATCGAGCATTGTACTCTGTAGATTGAAACTTAAAAAGCTATTTTTCCTTTTGAATATCTGCATTAACTTCTTTTTGAAGTAAATACTGGCACAAAAATGCATTGGTAATCATGATTTATTAATGATCTACAATAAAAAAGCCGTCTCAAAGAATGACGGCTTTTTTAAACAGCGAGATTCCATTATTTCTCAGAAGCAGATTTTTTAGTTTCTGCAAGAAGGCCTAACATCGCTCTTTCAAAAATTTGAAAGGATTTTTGCATATAATCTAGTGCCTTATGACCATTTTCAACTGCTAAATTAATTTGTTTTTCAAGCAACTCTTCAGGTTTTTTTATAGTAGCTAATTCTTCTGGCTTAATATAAGTAATGCCTTGAATTGTTTTAACGTTTAATTCAGCGATGGCTTGGAAAGGCTCCTGGAGTTTTTTAGCCACTTCACTCCATTTTTCAAAATTAGGTTGATTCATAATTATCTCCATTATGTTGCATTGCACAATATAATCTTAGTATATGTTAAATCATTTTGTCAATGAGTTGACCGATATTTTTTTGCAGTGCAGCATAATGAAACTGTTTAGGATTTAAATAAAGACTGCCATTGATCCATTATTTTTTGCATCTGTTGATTCCAAGATTCTGCAGCTTGGGTATAAGGATTGATTTGCAAAGGTTTTTCCATTACATGAAACATTTGCTCCATCATATTTTTTAATGAAGAGTGCATTGGATGGTTTGCAAGACAAATAATTTGACGCAAAATTTCAGAAGATAAAAATTGAGTAGAACCAGCTTCCATTTCGACAATAATTTGTAACAAAATAGAATTCGTCAGATCTTTTCCAGTAAGTGAATCTTCAACTTTAAACTTCATTCCATCCACTACATAAGCTTGTAATTGCTCCAAAGTAATGTATTGGCTTGTTTCCGTATCGTAAAGTCGACGATTCTTATATTTTTTTATTAGTCGTGCCATCTTGTGCTTCTCATAGATATTAATTCAACTCATTAAATAGTAGCAGAAAAGCAAAGCAGGCTGTGAGGTTTATTCACTCACAACGTGCTTTGCTATAGATTAATACATATGTAAACCACCATTAATACTTAAATTTGCACCAGTAATATAACGACTTTTCTCACTGACTAAAAAGTCAATTGCCCAAGCAATTTCTTCTGGCTCAGCCAAACGTTTTGCTGGAATTAACTGAATAATCGATTCAAGAATATCAGGGCGAATCCCTTTCATTAAGCGCGTATTTACATAACCAGGAGAAATACTGTTCACAGTAATGTTTTTGCTCATCAACTCTTGCGCCAAACTTTTAGTGAAACCATAGACTCCTGCCTTCGATGCGGCATAGTTTGCTTGAGAAAATTGCCCTTTTTGTGCATTCACAGAAGAAACATTCACAATGCGTCCTGAACCATGCTCCCTCATGTTGTCAACGACTTGACGAGTTACGTTAAACATCCCATCAAGGTTGACCCGCAATACTTCATCCCATTGCTTTTTTGTCATTTTTGTGAATACTGCATCTCGAGTAATACCTGCATTGTTGATAAGCACATCGATATCACCAAATTCTTTGATGATGGAATAAATCACCTTTTCGCATTGTTCATAATCAGACACATCCATATGACGAAATGCAACGTTTCGATATCCTTCTTCCATTATCTCATTTTCCCACGCCTTGCCTTGTTCAACCGAAGCCAAATCAAGAGAAAAAACATGTTTTGAAGATGCATTCAATTGTTTGGCAACCGCCGTACCAATGTCTCCAGTGCCACCAGTGATCAAAACAACATTATGATTATGCATAAAATTCTCGATGTAGTTAAGTTGCATTTTTAAGCATAGACATAACTTCCAAGACTCTCAAATTTTGGAAGTTATTCTTTTATTACATATATTGACCACCATTAATATCTAAATTGGCACCCGTGATAAAACCACTGTCTTCAGCCACCAAAAAAGCAACTGCATCGGCAATTTCACTGGCTCTTCCTAAACGGCCAACGGGAATATTATCAATAATTGCTGTCAATATTTCTTGTTTTAGTGAAGAAAGCATGGAAGTTTCAATATATCCTGGAGAAATAGTATTTACTGTAACACCTTTGCTGGCCACTTCTAAAGCAAGACTTTTGGTAAAACCAAACAATGCCGATTTAGTAGACGCATAATTACATTGACCAAATTGTCCTTTGCGGCCATTAATTGAAGAAATACTCACAATACGACCATAACCTTTATCAAGCATATGAGGAATTACATTACGCGTCATATTGAAAACACTGGTTAAATTCGCATCAAGCACTTGCTGCCATTGTTCAGGAGACATTTTTCTTAAACTACAATCTTGAGTCACACCTGCATTATTTATCAGCACATCAATATGACCATAACGCTCTATAATTGCAGCGGTTAGTTTTTCACAATCAGAAAATTGCGCAACATCCCCATAAATAATATCTATATCAAAACCCTGTTTTTTTTGTTCTTCTTGCCAATGTTTTGCTTCTTCATGATTTCCATGTTTGAAATAACAGGCTACAACTTGATATTCATTTGCTAAACGTTGACAAATTGCTGTACCAATACCACCCGTTCCTCCAGTAACTAACGCTACTTTCTTTGACATAAATAACTCCCTGCTATTACTGTAAAATATTACTATAGAAGAACTATCATCAAAAACAAGCAGACTGCAGTTAAAAACAAAAAATAATTTTGTCTTCATACAAAAGAAATAATGATTGATGTCCCATCATCCTTTAATGAATGATGGGTAAAAGAGATTTATATGGTTTGATAAACAGGAACATAGCCTTTGAGTTGTTGAGCAAACTGTCTTAAGACTTCAAGACCTGATTCTTCAGCATGTCGACACCATTGTTGCAATGCATCAATAAGTTCTTTTTGCGAAGCAGCTGTTTTCAGCCAAATATTTTGCAATGATTGCTTATATGCATAAACAACACGTAATTGCTCGCGAGACTCCAATAAATAAGATAAACGTGCTCTAGCTTTAGACGTTAATAAAGAATCTTCCCGACGCAATAAACGACCAGCACGCGCGAGTAACTTCTTAATTTCTTTACTCTCGCCATTTTTATCCTTCTCCTGTTTCAGGATAGGACGAATCACGCTTCTATAGTAATTTGACATGACCTGGAAACGATTGGAAATCACCGCTTTAACTGTGTCTAAATCAACAGTTAACTTACCTTCGTTCATCGCCAGTTTGGGCGGTAATTTCTTAACTTTTGCTAATCCAAAAAAAGAGAGAATACGAATATACATCCAGCCAATATCAAATTCCCACCATTTAACAGAAAATTTGGCCGAAGAAGCAAAAGTATGATGATTATTATGTAATTCTTCACCACCTATCCAAAATCCCCAGGGAACAATATTGGTTGCTGCATCACGGCATTCATAATTGCGATAGCCCCAATAGTGGCCAATGCCGTTAATAACACCTGCAGCAAAAATAGGAATCCACATCATTTGAATGGCCCAAATACTCACTCCAGGAATGCCAAATAAAAATAAATCAATAAATAGCATCAATATCACCCCTCGCGAAGAGTGACAAGAATAGAGATGACGCTCTATCCAATCTGTAGGTGTACCATGAGAGTATTTCGCAATTAAATCTCGGTCTTTGCGGGCTATACGGTATAATTCAGCACCTTCCCAAAATACTTTTTTAATTCCTAAAACAACTGGACTGTGAGGATCCCCTTCTATATCGGTAGTTGCGTGATGCTTACGGTGAATGGCAACCCAATCGGCTGTCACCATACCTGTCGTTAGCCAAAGCCAAAAGCGGAAAAAATGACTGATCACAGGATGTAATATTAATGCTCTATGCGTTTGATAACGATGAAGATAAAGCGTTACTGACGCTATGGTGATTTGCGTTAGAACAAGTACTGCAATAACATATCCCCAAAAGGACAGGTTTAAATAACCAAACATAATAACTCCGCGTCGAATGCAAATATTAAATATTCTTCCCTAAAGCGATACAGGCAATTGTAAACCTATAAAAGGCCTCCATATTTCAGTATAAGGATAACACATTTTTGTTCACTCAGTTGCAACATTTCTTGATGTAGTTGATAATTAACGCCAGGAACTTTATTTGGAGCAGTGCTATGAGCAATAAATTTCAAGTACCAAAAATCTTTGAGACATTAGTTCCGTTCATCGTCGCAGGAATTGCCATTGCGCTATTCATTGGATTATTGTTTATGTTTTCCTATGTCGTTATTTGGGGGTTAATTATCGGCGGTACTCTTTGGCTTATCTCCGTAATTAAAGAACTAATATTTCCAAGTAATCCTAAACCGATTACCTCCCTTAAAAAGAGCAAAGGGCGAATTATAGAGCACGATGACAAAAAATAATGCCTGAATTACCTGAAGTAGAAACAACCAAACAAGGAATTAAACCTCATTTAGAAAACCAGGTTATTCGTGAAGTTAGTGTACGAAACTTCAATTTTAGAATCCCTGTTCCGGAGAATATTAATACTCTTTGTGCTGGCAAAAAAGTAATTGCCGTTACTCGTAGAGCGAAGTATCTGCTCTTAGAGCTTTCGCAGGGATATCTGTTAATCCATTTAGGTATGTCCGGCCATCTGCGTATTGTTCCACAACACTTGGCTCCTGAAAAACATGATCATATTACCTTAATTTTAACTAACGGCCAGGGGTTACGTCTTTCTGATCCACGACGTTTTGGCATCTTCACTTATATTGAAGACAATCCGCATCAACACTACTTATTAGCTCATTTAGGCCCTGAACCTCTTGCTGAAGATTTTACTTGCACCTACCTCTATCAAAGAGCAAAAAACAAAAATAAACCAATAAAATCATTCATCATGGATAATGAAGTAGTCGTTGGTATCGGCAATATTTATGCTACAGAAAGTCTTTTCCTAGCAAAAATCCATCCTAATAAACCAGCAAAAAACGTCTGTAAAGAAGATTATGAACAATTAGTTATCCATATTAAAGAAGTCCTCAAAAAAGCCATACAAAGTGGCGGGACAACACTTCGTGATTTTTATGCTTTTGATGGTAAACCTGGTTATTTCAGCATGGCACTTAAGGTTTATGGCCGCAAAAATCAACCCTGCTTTACTTGCCAACATCTTATTGAGACGATGGTAATTGGTGGACGAAGTTCTGCTTTTTGTCCTAATTGCCAACAAATTACCACTGTAGCCCCTAATAGCTAATTTATTGTCAATGGCATCATCTAGGTAATTGCGCTAACATAAGATATATTACCTGCTTTTTGAGATGCCCTGAGCACAATGAAACTAAATCAATTAAGGACTGCCTGGACAGTTGCCACTTTGTTTTTTTATACAGCTATTAGCAGTATGCGTTGCATCTTTAAACCCTATTTTCGTACACCCACACGTGCATGGACAGATGATGTCATTCACCACTGGGTGGATCAATTACTCAATAAAGTTCAAGTAAAATATACAGTAATTAATCCTCATAATGTACAGCCCGAATCTGGCAAAGCAACGATCATCATGTGCAACCATTCCAGTGCTTATGATATTCCACTGAGTTTTAAAGCCTTTCCTGATCACTCTATTCGCATGCTTGCCAAAAGAGAACTTTATAAAATTCCTTTACTGGGAAAAGCAATGGCTGCTGCAGAATTTCCCTTTATTGATCGTAAAAAAAGATATCAAGCCATTAAAGACCTGGAATACGTAAAAAAATTGATGGAAAGCGGTATTATCATTTGGGTTGCTCCAGAAGGAACTCGCTCTAAAGATGCTACACTCGGCCCATTCAAAAAAGGATCATTTATTACCGCAATTAATTCAAAAGCAACCATTATCCCTATTGGCATTCGTGGTGCTAACGATATTCTACCTGCACGAAGTTTTAATATTCATCTTAATCAGAAAGCCGAAATCCACATCGGTAAACCAATTGAAGCCTCTCAATTTACTTTGGAGAATAAAAACGAATTAATTAAACAGGTACGTCATGCAATCACTGAGCTGATGACGTCTCCCACATGATCTTACAATGCTACTTATAGTTTATTTCGCACTGGAGTATCATAATTTTCAACCTTATCTGTAAATTCATCAAGTTTTCTAATGGAGTCCGTTTTTGCAAAAAAACCAAACTTATGATGATTTTCTAATCCAAATAAAACAATAAAGAATTTTAGAATAACTCCCTTCCACTCACGATGCTGTTCCAAAACTTTACGTAAGGATGGAGATTTAGCAGTATCAAGGCAATAAGATCTAAAAGAACACTCATCAAGCTTATCATCGATATAATCCTTTTTTGCTCTCTCTATTTGTAAAATAAATTCATCTATTGCTTTTAACGCGGGAATATATTCTAAATTTATTTCTGATTTCAACTGCATTTCTTTCTTTTTCAATTTAAAAATATCTAATTGGGGCTCTATTCTCTTTACAAAAGTTGCTTTTTTATTGAGCTCTGCTTTCTTATTTATTGCTTCCGAAAACAATAAATGATATCGCAGGTCATATTCTGAATATTGATTCATTACCTCATCCATTTGTTGGCATGATATTAAGTAATATTCAGCAATTTCCTGTGTTGTGTATTTTTCATGAAGATTTATATTCTTTATTATGGTCCGTGCCTCAGTAAATTGTTGTGAATTTACTGAAAAGGGTAAGTAACTCACCATTTCTTTTGCTTTTAGAAGATCCTGGCAATACTGTTCGATGTCTTTATGCCCTTTAGCCCGAGCCATCGCAGCTGCTCCTTCAAGAATAAAAGAAACTGCTTTTAATACAGGGAAAGAATTAAAAAAATGTGTTACCTTCTGTGAATTTCCCTGGTGAATATGAGATTTAAGAATATCCAAATTTACCTCTGGTCCATAAGGGAATTTAATCACATCAAGACATTGAAAACTTAAAGGAATTGCACCACCCAAAGAACCTTCAAAAGGATAGAACCTTTGAATAATATCCGAAACAACTTTCTTACGAGAAGCCTCATCTTCAGCAGATAGTACCGGACTCAAAATTTCTTTTTGAAGGTGTTCAGGTAAATGAGCCAAATGACGCAGAACAAGTACTGGAACTTCCTTCTTAAAGTCTGCCCCACAAATCATTTCTTCTGCGCGATTTAAAGAATATGAATTACCTTTATAAGTATAACAAATTACATTTTGTGAGCGATCTTCACGAGTAGACCTATAGTTTACATGTATTTTTTCACTTTCAGTAAGTTGTATATCTCTTGTGGTGAAATTACCCCAATCACAACCTTTAAGTATGAAATGCTTCATTTGCCATGGATTTTGTTGAGCAAAATTATCCATATTGAAAATAAAATAAGATGGACTATGTTCTAAAAAACCAGGGGCGGGAAGCCCTTCCTGTTTAGTACCCATACCCAGGAAAGCAAAATAATCAGCTCCTTCAGTCAGATCAGATGGACTATTGATAGATGGAGCGTTGATATTTCTCGCTCTCAATGTTTTTGAAGACCATATCGATTGATTAGCAAGAATTGAAAAAAAAGAGTCCGTCGTTTTCACAGCATGACGTCCATAGAATGTAAGATGACTTGCTGTTTCTTGGAATAATTCTCTTGCTTTTAATAGAGAATCATCTGAAAGTTGAGGCTCAAATACTTTCTCAACATTATGTTTTTCTTCATCCTTCAAAAATTGCAGCAATTTTTTTTGAGCAAAGCGAGAGCGATATTTTCTTTGGAGTTGTTGAATAGAATGATATTCCTGGGATTCAAGATTTTTTTCACGTTGCTCTAATTCTCGAATATTTTTTTCGATTTGCAAAATCTCATTCATTAACTCATCATTAGGAGGAAGATATTTCTTAACTTCATGTAGAATATCTTGATCCATTTTTAACGCAGGAGCAATAAATCGGAATGCTTGCGGACTTCCCTCGATAGCATCTAGAGCTAATTTTTTATTTTCTCTTAACCGTTTAGAAACAAATTCAAATGCCAGACCATTATTATTTATGGCTACTCGAGCAGCTTCTATATCATCTTGAAGAACAGGAAAATTTGCTAACCTCATACCATCTTCCTCTAATTCCTTTATATGAACTTCTCGTTCGACTTGAAGAATATTCTTCATTAGTTCATCATTAGTAGAAGGATGTTCCTTGACTTTCTGTAAAATATTTTTACTTTTTTGTAACCTAGGTGAAATATATCGAAATGCTCTTGGATCATTCTCAATAGCAATTAAAGCTAATTCTTCTATTCCTCTTAAGCGCCATGAAGCAAATTTTAATGCCAAGCCATTGTTAGTTACGGCTATTCGAACGGCTTCTATATCATCTTGAATATCTTTAGAAAAATTTTTTAACTTCATACCATCGTTTAATAATTCCTTAAAAATCTGCTCATAATTTTGAATATTTGTAAGCATCTATATATCTCAACATATTAATAATTAATAAGAGGAAAATATAGCAAAATAACATTAAGAAATTATTAACTCGTAGCAAGTGATTTTCAGGGCTTAAGAGTAGAAATTAATACCCATGAATAAAAAAGAAACCTATTTTTTGATTTCACAGAAAAAACGTAACTCCCCAGGTATTTAATTGAGCTCACCGGGCTTCCCCTCTCCACCGCGCG
>NZ_JASGFU010000077.1:0-11004 GCF_047605385.1 Legionella sp.
CTATTTAATCCCCCTCACCCTTGCTCCCTCTCCCCCACGCTGCGCGCGGTGGAGAAGGGAAGCCCGGTGAGCTCAATTAAATACCTGGGGAGTTACAAAAAATCAATAATATCTTGAGCCTAAGTTTATAGTAAAGTAGAGTGTCTTTGCTTTATTATTGCAAATTTAAGACTTAGTGTATGCCGATAAATATATCTTATAAACAAGACGTTAACGCTGTTTCTTTCTCATTATCCGAGATTGGCTCTATAAAAGAGAATTATCCCGAAATTGATGCATTAAAAGCAAATATTGCTGAGCAGCAACTTAAGGTTGAATCAAAATTAATTTATGCACATAAGCGGGTAGGAAGTATTTTTGCTAACCCTGTTATTACTTATTATTCCACAGAGATTTCTTTTTTAATTAAAGTTCAGAACTTTACTTCGATGGAAGATATGAAAATTGGTATATTAAAAGGGTTTAGCGATTACTATGCAGGTTCAAAAGATCAACTCCAATATATATTTGACAGCGATAGCAAAGAAAAATTAATAAATTATTTTAACTCAGGAAATGCCCCCGAGGTAATTGAAGCTTCAGCGTTGGGATGTTTAACTCTCTAATATAATCTCACAAAGATACGAGCGGCTCCGAAAGGCTTTAACTTTTAAAAATTCATGCTGGAGTATTGCATGTTAAAAGCAAGAGCCTTCTATAGAAAATTCAGGTCTGTTCGTTTGCGCATCGCATTAAGATTTACAAATAAATTTGCAATTGCTCAGAGCAGAAGGAATTCAACTCTACTCTGACTTTAGTAATACTGATCTAATTATTCAACTACATCAGCAATTGCATTGTGTTTGGCAATTCTTCATCGAATCCAGGAGCTGGTTCTTTTGGATTAACTCTATCGGCACCAAAAAAACTAGTCGCTTTTTGCCAAAAGCCTCGATCATTTTGGACATCAGCATGCTTTGGTGTACCAAAAAATCGATGCGATTGATTCGCCTTTGTATATCCTGATAAAGTAGCGTGTATAACATCCTCAGGAACAGGTTTATCGGGTAAAGGTAAAAATTCTATTGGTGTTTCTGTATAAATCTTTCTTAGAACTTGTAATATGCATAAATTTGTCATCACGAGTAAAAAATCGCAGATGGGCTCGTTGGGTATAAAATTGAGCAGAATCGGTATGCCAAATCCTAAAGCGATTCGAGTGGTATCCATTCCCCCCTTTTCATGTATAGATTGAACTAGCTTATATAAGGCATATATGGAATAGAAATTTAGACCTAAAGTCAGGTATGGCAAGACAAGTAGGGAATTTGCTAGTGAAAACGTAAGAGCGCTAATCATGAACCCATATATCATGAGTGTCCCAATTCCCGAAAATAACCCAGTAAGAGCAACAGGTGGAAGTTTTGTATAATCGGCTAATGGTCTAATAACATTATTTACCGGGGAGGCGATGAGATCAACAAAGAAGTTAAGTGTACTAATAGGAGAATCAATGAAATAAAGTAGCTGACTTATTATACCCTTGTCATGTTTTAGAGCGTACTCCGCAGATCCTCCAAATAAAATATCTAAACTACCAATGATTACAGCTAGCCATTTAACTGGTGAAATCAACTTGCGGGTCGCAAGGATAGGTAGTAAATCTCCACATGCCAGAGCATTACGGTATTGAAAGTCATCTAAATATTCTTCAGCGAAAAGACGAATGATTAGCTGCCTCCATTCATATGCAAGAAACTCTTTTATATCCGCTTCTATCTCTTGATGTACCAAGGCATTTACGCGGACTTTATTTAACGTCTCAAGGTTTTCTTCTAAATGTTCTGCCAGAGCCAGAAAAGAGGTGTAAAAGGTGGCAAATTCACGTTTTTTTTCTTCAGTTTCAAGCGTTGAAAATTTTTGCCTTAAATGCTGGAGCATCTCAAGTATCCCTTCTTGCATTGAGATATCAAATGCTGTGTTTGGAATAGTCATTTCCGGCTTAGTAAAATACTGATGAAGTTCGTCAGTAAAGGCCTGGGTACTTGTGAGTGCAGTATAGGCACTATTGATTTTATGAAATATTTCTTCTGCATTGGGATTATTAGGATTTTTGTCTGGATGATGTTTTAGACACATTTTTCTCCAGGCTTTTTTTAATTTGTCGGTCTGTTCATTTTCAGGTAATCCCTCTAAATCAGCTATTGATAGCGAGAGAGTGCGTAGATGGATAGGATTTAGTACTATTGGCATAATATATTCTCATGTAAAAGATTTTTAAATAATACCATAAAGTAAAGTAAATTAAATATACAGTTTGGTTCTTATTTTGTTAAGATAGTGGTATGTTAGCTTGCATAATCTCCATATATGAATTATCAATAGACATCTAAACAGGTTTCTTGAGTATCAAATAGCGATTATCTTAGATATTAAAGCTAACAATTTTTGCTACAATCACTCGTTATAAACTTCTCAGAATGAAGTTTGACGAGTGATCTATAATAGCGGTTAAGTTCATTACTTCCCTTATTTTATTTATACGGATTAGTACTAAATGGTGTTGGATGGAAGATTTTTTCTTGCTCTAGAGTATCTTCCACTTTTGGTTTTGTGGTTGGTGAATCTGTAGGGGCTTGTAAGGGGCTCCCTGGCATAGATGCTTGCCCTAAGGTTAACTGTAAAGGAGAGATTTCGGCTGAAACCTGATAAGAATCTTGCCCACCAAAGCGGTCCATATTTTGTAATAAAGATTGCATTATGGCATGAGGTAATGGGGCAAAAGAAGGGATATGACCAAAAGTTAACTGATTAATAATCCGTTTTAAAAGGTCCTTCGTTTTTTCACTATCTTTGAGATTAATTTTTTCTTTTACTGCATATTTATCAAATTTATGCATCAGTTGGTCGGTACTGATTTCAGGTTCTTTCAAAAATGGCGTTAAAAATTTCATCGCAAAAATAATGGACATTTTGGGTTCTGGTGCCAGTGCGGGTTGGAGAACAGGCGAGGTTTTTGTTCTGTCTTGAGAAGCATTTTTTTCGATTTCTGTACTTAATGTTTCACGAATTGATTGCATGGCTTTAATTTGATTTTCTAATTGGGTTTTGGCTTTGGCATTTTTTCTTTGCTTATTTTGAGCTTTCATTAAGCGCTCATCAAAATTAAGAAAACTTTTTTCTAACTTCAAAGATTGCTCTACTGCTTTTTTAACACTCATGATCTCCTGTTGCCGATGCTCAAATTCTGCACCTGCTTCTCTTAAGCGTTCGTCAGAAATTTTATTGATGTCTTCAATGTCTTTTAACAAGTAAAGCTTGCCTTCTTTTGCAGAAATTTTATGAGTATTATTAATAACGTATGCGGCCTTTTGTTGCTGCGCGACTGGCTCACCTTTCTCATCGAAAAATAATTTCTCTTGATTTCTCAGGGAATGTAAATCATGTAAACTTGCTAATTGTAGATTTAAAGCATTTTGTTTATGCAATAATTCACGTGCTAATTGCTCATCTTCTGGAGTGCTATTTTCTTTATTAAGCAATTCCATGATTAAATCAGTTTGTTCATTTATTTCGCCTGTCATTTTTTGAATAAACTGATCTAACTCAGTATCATTTGCCTGTTCATATTTTTTTGCGTCTTTTTCAAAATTAGCCAAGCCTGTAAGATATTCTTCACTTTTATTTTCAAAGTTTGTTTTTTGTTGTGCCAGTGTAATGATTTGATTTTCAATGTTTTTTTCATTTTCAAGCAGAGTTGCATGTTGCATCTGACATAGATGAATTGCTTCATTGTAATGTGCTAAGGCTTTTTGTAATTCTTTATTTATATCGGGAATATTTTGCTCATGATGCTCGGCTTTAGCTGCAGTTTTCTCTTGCTCTAAGATTTTCATGTTTTGTGCTTGTGTCAGTTCACGTAATACAGATTCAGCATGTGCGTCTTTTGCCATTAACCATAACAATAGATGAATTTTTATCAGACTGTGTATTTTAGCTTGTTCTTGCTGTTCAAACCGCAGATTCTCTTTAAGTGCTTCTTCTTGAGCTTGCTGAGCGCCGATTTCGGCTTTTACGGTATCACCTGCAGGAGATAATAAAAAGTTCTTTAAGTCATTTGGATTTTTAAAACCGAAACGACTGATGTTGATTGGTGAGTTAAGATTTGCATCTTCCCTCGAGGGTGGATCAAATCTCATTTCGTCTTTTTTTGCACGAATTGCACTATCAATCCAAGCATTTAATTCGGAGTTTACTTTGGGAGGATGAGAGAATAGTTGTGGATCTATTAGTGGTAAAGAAGCTGTACTCATATGTCTATCCCATTTTCTTGAATTAATTAATTATACACAAAATTGGTTGATAAATCACCAAGTGTGAACGCAAAGCAAGTGTAAAAGATAATTCTTTATGTTTTTATGGGCTTGAGTAGCATTAAATGTACGTTAAAATGGCAGGTAGGTCAAAGTCGACCTCTGGATATTTTATGAGGCGCCTGATAAAATGTTTTAAAAGTATACAGGAATAGTTAATGATTAGTTATTGTGGTTATATTGCCTTGGTTGGCAGACCCAACGTAGGTAAATCAACATTGTTAAATCGTATTTTAGAGCAAAAAGTAAGTATTACTTCTAAAAAGCCGCAAACAACCCGACACAGTATTTTAGGCATTCGCACCGAAGCGGATTACCAGTTTGTTTATGTAGATACTCCCGGGATTCATCAAGGCAAGAAAAAGGCCATTAATCGTTTGATGAATAAAACTGCAATCAGTGTATTGCGTAATGTGGATGTGATTGCTTTCCTTGTAGATGGGACGCATTGGAGTGAAGAAGATGAGTACGTTTTGGAGTTAGTGCAGCAATCTAAAGTTCCTTGTATTTTAGTAATCAATAAGGTGGATAAAATTGCTGAGAAAGAAGTTTTATTACCGTGGATAGAGCAAATAAGCCAACGTCATCATTTTGGGGCTATTATTCCCATTTCCGCAAAAAATGGGGTGCAGGTTCAAGAGTTGCAAGATAAATTACAAACTTATTTGCCTGAAGGCCCGCATTTATTTCCTGATGATCAACTTACTGATCGCCCTGTTAAATTTTTATGTGCTGAGTTGCTTCGTGAAAAGATTTTCCGTTTTTGTGGTGAGGAATTACCTTATGCAGTGAACGTGGAGATTGAATCGTTCAAAGATGAGGGTAACTTGGCACGTGTTCATGCATTAATACTGGTTGAAAAAGAAAGCCATAAACGTATGCTCATTGGTGAGCGTGGTCAAAAATTAAAAGAAATGGCTACGGGTGCTCGTCTTGACATGGAAAAATTATTAGGTAAAAAAGTATTTTTACAATGTTGGTGCAAAGTGAAATCAGGTTGGGCTGATGATGAACGTTTGTTAAAACAATTAGGTTATGACTAAAACCATTGAGGCATGGGTATTACATAAGCAATGGTCTGGTGATACCAGCGCCAGAGTCAGTTTTTTTACTCGTGAACTAGGCGTAGTTCAATGTCTGTACAAAGGTGGGCGCACACCGAAGAAGCAAGCCCTTTTGCAGGCTTTTACTCCTTTATGGCTTACGGTTGAAGAACGCTATGAGCGTTTTTTTGCAAAAAAAATCGAAAGCATTTCTCCAACTCTTTCTCTTGCTGGGAACTCTTTGTTTTCAGCCTTATACATCAATGAAGTGCTCTATCATGCATTAAGGCCGCAGTATGTAGATGTTGCATTATTTGAGGCTTATTCATTCACTTTAAATCATTTGGCTTTAAGCAAAGATCGAAAAGAGCTGGAAGCTTTATTACGCCGCTTTGAATGGACTTTACTTAAAGCGTGCGGTTATTCTTTTTCATGGTTTCAAGAAGCGCGAACTTATGAGCCCATTATATGCTATTTATCGTATCAATTTATTGCGGGTGAAGGATTTGTACGTGCAAGTCAGGGGATTTCAGGAGTTCATATTTTGGCATTGGCTGATGATAATCTGGAAGTTATGGAGTATTTAAAATCAGCAAAATTAATTATGCGCAAGGCTATAGATCATTTATTAAATGGACGTAAAATTAAAGCACGCTCTTTATATAGTTGATACTACATCTCATGTCTCTCTTTAATTTAAAAAAGATATTTGTGTTGTTTGCAGGGTTGTTGCCTGTCCATTTATAAAGATGCGCTCGGAAAAAAAGGATTCTTTATCACTAAAAAGAATAAGATTTGAACAACGTGTTCCATAGCCATGATAAGGAACATAAACAAAAATTGAACTTAGAGATTTTTCTAACTCTGTCGGTACCCCAGTGTGAGGAAGGAGATGATTAGGGGCAAGAGTTCGATCTTCTAAAATCGGAAATAGTAAGTCTCCAATGTGTTCTGGGGTTTCATAATGTAGTAAATCATTTTTTACCCTATTAAACGCTTTTTTTGCTCTTAATACCTTAAACCATGGGGTTTCCAACAGATGGTTACTGATTCCGTAAAGTCCTGTTGTTAATTTTGAGTTAATTTTGGCCACATTGGAATAGTAGATTACTTCCTGAGTGTTGCCAACAAACAAATTAAAAGGATTGTATTGATCTGCCATAGAGGCAATTTGCTCAATATAGTGAGAGGGGGCCGCTGCAGGATTTGCAGTCAGATAATTCTTTACTAAAAGCCCGCGAGATTTCATAGTGTCACTATGGACACCAGGATTGCGATAATTAGTTAGTAAAGCAAAATTTCCCTGTCGATTTACTCCAAGCCAAGTACCGCCCGCTTCTAAATCTTTACCTGCAAATAACTGGGGATAATCAGGCCAATAATGTGCAGCTATTGTTGCCCTTTGATAAAATTCATCTCGGTTAGAAAGAATAATCAATGGATAGCGTGGGTGTTGATTTATTGCGATTAATGCCAAGCACATAGAGTTCTCAATGAAAATCAAATCTTTTGTATTAAGTATAAACCTTTTATGAGTTCATCTATGGACACAAGTTAGTCATGGTATTCTACTGAAAAGTAGTTACTTGGGGCAACATTATTTCGAGAACGCAAACGGGCAGGCAAACGGTTACGTGAATGAGCGCTTGCGCGAGCTATTTAATTTTTAATACCCTTCAAATTGAATACCTGCCAATTACCACTGGCGCCTTGTATTTAGGTTAGTAGGAACATTATACTCTTTATTTTGCTTTGTGTGGTGCAAAATGAGTAAGCAGATTTTATTAGGTGTTAATATTGATCATATTGCTACAGTGCGACAAGCACGGGGTACACGCTATCCTGATCCGGTGCAAGCGGCTATGGATGCTGAAGAAGCTGGAGCTGATGGGATTACACTGCATATGCGCGAAGATTTACGACATATCCAGGCACGTGATGTGCGTTTAATTAAACAGGTTTTGCATACACGGATGAACCTGGAATTGGCAGTTACTGATGCCATGCTTGATTTTGCTGAAGAAATTTCTCCCGAACACTCTTGTTTAGTTCCCGAAAAACGTGAAGAATTAACTACAGAAGGAGGGTTAGATGTGTTAACTCACCAAAAGACCGTTGCACATGCAGTAAAACGTTTACAGGCTATTGGCAGCGAAGTTTCTTTATTCATTGATCCTGATTTTGAACAGATTAAAGCTGCAGCAGAAATAGGGGCTCTTGTGATTGAACTGCATACGGGATGCTATGCAGATGCTACCCATGTTGAGCAGCAGCAACATGAATTCAAACGCATTACAGAGGCAGCGCAATACGCTGCGAGTTTGGGTTTGATTGTTAATGCTGGCCATGGCTTGAATTATCATAATGTGCAACCAATCGCAGCAATTAAAGAATTACTGGAACTTAACATTGGCCATGCCATTATTGCTCGTGCTTTATTTTGTGGAATGAAAGAAGCAGTAAGGCACATGCGCCAACTTATGCTAGAAGCGAGACTTTATGTCAATGACTGATGCAATCGTTATTCGTATCACTGGAGACTCTGGTGATGGGGTGCAGTTGGTGGGTGAGCAATTAACCATCAGTGCCGCTCTTACCGGGCGAGATGTTCGTACTTTACCTGATTTTCCTGCAGAAATTAGGGCACCAGCGGGAACTGTTGCTGGAGTTTCTGGTTTTCAATTAGCAATGGCTGAGCATGCTATTTTTACTGCGGGTGAGTCTTTGGATGTTTTGGTGGCCTTAAATCCTGCCGCTTTGAAAAACTCATTACAGCATTTAAATCAAGGTGGTCTATTAATAATCAATGAAGACAGCTATCAGGATAAAGATTGGCAAAAGGCCGGAATGGACAAGAGTTTCTTAGATAATTGCGCAGAGCATTATCACATCGTTTCTTTTCCACTGATTACACAAACATTGCAAGCAGTTGCCAACCTGGAGTTAACGAAACCACAAGCGACAAAAACCAAGAATTTTTATGTTTTAGGTTTGGTTTTATGGTTATTTGATTTATCTACCAAGGCTTGCCAGGAATTTATTACGAAAAAATTTAAAGCCAATCAAATGATTGCTAAAGCGAATGAGGCTGCTTTATTGGCAGGTTATAATTATGCCATGACTTTAGAGTTAACCCGCCGTGATTACATGTTAGGTGGTGCTAATCGCCAAACAGGAGAATATCGCCAAGTTACCGGTGTTGAAGCAGTAGGGTTAGCGTTAGCTACCTTGACGACACATACTCGTATTTCCATGTTAGTTTCAGGTTATCCAATTACTCCATCTTCAGCTATTTTACATGAATGTGCGCGCTTAGCTGATTTTGGTGTGCAATTACTGCAAGCTGAAGATGAAATTGCCGCCATTTGTGCTTGTATTGGTGCAGCCTATGGCGGACGATTGGCTTTGACTTGTACTTCTGGACCAGGTTTGGATCTGAAAAGTGAAAGCTTGGGGTTAGCAACGGTTGCTGAATTGCCGTTAGTGGTCATCGATGTGCAACGAGCAGGTGCCTCTACTGGTTTGCCTACGAAAACCAGTCAAAGCGATTTAAGGCAGGCCTTGTATGGTCGCCATGGCGAGGCACCTTTAGTCGTCTTATCAGCACAGTCCGCAGCAGACTGTTTTAATACCATTATCGAAGCATTTACACTGGCAACTAAATACATGACTCCCGTAATTGTACTGCTCGATGCCTATTTAGCGAATGCGGCAGAACCTTGGGAAATACCAGACGTTGCCTCATTAAAATTACCTACAATAGAGTTTAATCGTTTTCCTAAGCCTTTTATTCGTGATGAATTATTAAGCCGTAGTTGGAATATTCCGGGAACGCCTGGCTTTATTCATCAATTAGGTGGTTTAGAAAAACAAGGTGAAGAAGGTAAAGTGAGTTATGATGCAGACAATCACCAAAAAATGGTGAATTTACGCCAAGAAAAAATTCAAGGAGTTATCAGGGACTATGCATCTTTGGTGATTGAAGGAGATGCCAATGCTTCTACTTTAATTATTGGTTGGGGGAGCACTTATGGTAGTATTAAGTCTGCAATACAGAAATGCCAGGAAGAGGGATTGGCTCTTGCCTATGTTCATTTACGCAATCTGCACCCTTTACCTATGGATTTAGGCGACATTTTAAAATCTTATGACCGAGTTTTTGTTGCTGAATTAAATTCAGGCCAATTGTGCCAGCTTATCCGGGCCACGTATTTAGTGGATGCTCAAGTGATTAGTCAATGTAATGGTCAGCCTTTTAGTGTCAGCCATTTAGTTAACACCATTAAAGCGGAAATTCATTATGAATAATACTTATAAGCGTGAAGATTTTGCGAATGCGAATGAAGTTCGCTGGTGTCCTGGCTGTGGTGATTATGCGATATTAATGGCTTTGCAAAAGATGTTGCCTGATTTGGGATTGCCCCCCGAACAACATGTATTCGTTTCTGGAATTGGTTGTGCTGGGCGTTTGCCTTATTATATGAATGCCTATGGTTTTCATACTATTCATGGTCGGGCAACAGCTGTGGCTACTGGCTTAAAGGCTATGCGTGAGGATCTTTGTGTTTGGATTATTACTGGAGATGGTGATGCTCTAAGTATTGGAGGAAATCATTTAATTCATATTTTGCGACGTAATGTGAATGTGAATATTCTTTTATTTAATAATCAAGTTTATGGTTTAACCAAAGGCCAATTCTCACCTACTTCACAAAAAGGTCAGGTAACTAAGACTTCTCCTAAGGGTGTAAATAATGAGCCCATTAATCCATTGACTCTGGCTTTAGCGGCAGGAGCGAGTTTTGTCGCACGCGCGGTTGATAAAGATCCTAATCATTTGGGATCCATTTTAAAAAAAGCCTACGAACATCAAGGCTGTTCTTTTGTAGAAATCTATCAAGATTGCAATATCTTCAATCATGGTGCTTTTGATGAATTTGCTTTAAAGAGTAATCGCGCTGAAAATACGGTTCTTTTAGAAGAAGCGCAACCTTTAATTTATGGTGCAGAAAAAGATAAAGCGTTACAGCTTCAAGAGGAGACATTTGTACGTGTTTCTTCTGCGGAAAAAAGCTTATATCAGCATGATTCCAGCTGTTTATCTGCTGCGATGCGTTTAGCAAGATTAACGTTTCCCAGCTATCCTGTGCCTTTGGGGGTGTATTATCAAAAATCACGTGATTTATTTGCCTTGTCGCAAGAAGTGAATAAGACAGTGAATGATTTACCTGGGCTTTATCGAGCTAAAGCGAGTTGGCAACAGAGTTGATTTAGTAAATAATATATACATGTTTAACGCGATGATCAACTTTTCACAGAACCATACGGGCCCGGGCTCGTGGTCGAGCCCTGAGAGAGCCAACCGAATTTTTATCTTAACGCATTGAAAAAAAGAGATAAAAAAATTGAAAGTGCATGGTTATAGAAACACAATTGGAACAATAGGCCTATGATATTGGTTGACTTTTAAGTAGAAAGAATCCTAAACTAATGCTTAAGGCGTGCTGCGCCGGTGTTGACGCACCAGCGCTGCACTAACCATAATCCTAGCTGAAACTAGAATCATGGCTAAGTACAAGTGTATCATATTTCTCGCACGTTACAATTTG
>NZ_JASGFU010000078.1:0-10957 GCF_047605385.1 Legionella sp.
AGGCCCAACCTACAACTCTATTTAAAAATCCTTAAGTTGACGCCATTACGTGAACATTACCGTTTGCGTTACCGTTACCGAAATTGCTTGAGTTCTGGAGACTCATTTTTAAAATACTGCCTCTAATGTTTTTTAAACATCATTCATCTTGTGAGCCATGATTCATTCGGTAACGGTAACGCAAACGGTAACGTTCACGAAAAGTATTATGACTCTTCAGCTCGAGTCCAGTTAAATTTCATGGACTCCAATTTAAGTTTCTCGCTAAATAAGGTAATCAATGCCCCAACAAGAATAAATACAATACCTGCAGCACTTAAAAAGCGTAAAGACTACCCCAAAAGCAAAATACCTAAAATAACCACAAATACTGGCTCTAATACAGATAAAATCGATGCTTTTTCAGAACTAATGTATTGCAAGCTATACAGCATCAATAAAACAGGAATCACTGTGGCCACAATCGCAATGCCTAATAAATGCAACCAAACGGTGCTGGAGGAAGGAATAACAAAACTATGATTAAAAAACGATACAACGAAACAGGTTACCATACACCCTAAACACACCATCAACGTGGATAGATTCGGCGACAAACTATTTCTCTTGCTCACAACAATATAACAAGCATAAAAAAATGCAGAAACAATACCTAATAAAATACCCCATAAATCAAAAAATAGTTCATTCATATCCACTAAAAAAGACATTCCCACCAAAATAATGAGAATTGCCAAATAATAAATTTGAGGTATTTTTTGCTTGTACACAAGGAAATTAATCAACATAATGATCACTGGATAAGTAAAAAAGAGCACCATTGCTAGCCCAGAATTAATGTATTTACAGGCTAAAAAATAAAGTAAAGTCGAGAATCCATAATAAAAAGCACCGCTAAAAAAAGCGCTCCACATTTGCTTATATGTATCGCTTGGCTTTTTAAGCTTTGGAAAAAGTACCAATACAATCACAGTACTGGAAATAAAAAAGCGCCAAAACAGCATGGTACTCACCGAGAGATTGCCATGTAGCGCACTAATACCGAAATAACCAATAAAACCATATAAAAAGCCCGATAAAACAGCATAAAGAGAACCGCGATGTTTTTTATTGATCATGATATAATCGCTCAAAAAGAGTAAAACTGATTATTTTTATTGTGAGAAAATCAGTTTATCATCATTTTTTGCGACCGCAACATATTGAAATAAAAAAACACATAGTGTATTATTTGCACACTAATTTTACATAAGGAATAATTGATGCCGCGTTTTCTGCTCTTAATCTCCTGCTTGTTCCTCATGAATACCACTAGTTATGCTCAATCAACTCCTTGTGCCGACCATCACTGCCTTGCAGTAGTAGATGCAGGAAGCACAGGATCACGATTACATATTTTTACCTACGATCTTGATGAAACCAACACCCCAATCAATATTAATGAACTATGGGCTAAAAAAATCAAACCCGGCTTTGCAACTATTGATAGTGACCCAAGCACTATTGATGCCTATATAACTGGCCTCTTCGCTGGTGCTCCTGCTCAACAAATGCCAGTATATTTTTACGCCACTGCCGGCATGCGTCTTGTATCCTTAGTAAAACAAAAATCCCACTATGACAATCTAAGAAATTGGTTTAACCAACACCCAGATTGGCAAATAGTAGAAGCGAAGACAATTACCGGTGATGATGAGGCCATTTACGATTGGCTTGCAGTAAACTATAAACTTGGTACTTTAAAATCAACAACCAAACACGCAGTAGGTGTGATTGATAATGGAGGTGCGTCCACACAAGTTGCATTTCCAGTACAAACGAATCTTAATGACGAAATCAGTAAAGGAAAGCAAGTTACCTTAGATCTCTATGGCCAACGGATTAATGTATTTGTTCAAAGTTTTCTTGGGCTTGGCCAAAATGAAATGACGCATCAACTGCTTGATTCTACACCTTGCTTTTCCAACAATTACCCTCTTCCTGATGGAGAAATTGGCACAGGAAACGCTCATGAATGTGCTGAAAATGTTGCTTCTTTGATTAATAATGTACACAAGGCAAACCGTATCGTTCAGCCATCTTTAATCTCTAATCCAGTACATGCTTGGTATGCCATTGATGGACTTTCGAATCTGGCCAACAGTAAACCCTTTAAATTCACTAATAATCAATTAACACCTCAAGAATTATTACACCAAGGTAATGAGTTAGTATGTCAACAACAATGGGAAACATTGAATAGCCAACTTCCTAATAATGAATATGCCGACGCCTATTGCTTGCTCCCCGCTTATTACTATGCATTATTAGTTGACGGTTATGGTTTTTCACCGAACCAAATCGTGAATATAATACCTCCAGACCAAAGCATGGATTGGACTCTGGGAGTAGTATTGCACCATTAGAAAAAAATAAACATGAGATCCGTTCCGGACGCACTGCCTCTCTATATTAAGTCTGCCAAAGAAAAATCTTCTGCTCGTAAAACACAGGCGTGATTATAAAAATGACTTAGCGCATCGCGTAGCTTCTTTGCTCGTACAGACAAGCCGAATGTACAGTAATGAATCACTTGTTCGTAAATAGCCTGTTTAAAGGCATTAGTATCACCCTCGTCACCATCTAAATTATCACTACTAACACGAAATCGATAACCTGCAGCCTTTGAAAGAATCCATTCCAAAGCCTGAGGCTTGACCTCTACACGCTGAAAAAGAGCTTGTTGCTCTGCAGTGCGGCCATCTGGGGCGTACCAATAACCAAAATCAATCAGCTTTCTACGTTCTTCCCCAGCAATCAACCAATGTGCACATTCATGCAAGGCACTGCTGAAAAAACCGTGGGCAAAATAAATCGCATGATAATTTTGTTGTTCGTCTGCCGGTAAATAAAGCGGCTCGTTATCACCTTTTACTAATCTGGTGTTATACTCAGCACCGAAACAGGCGTGAAAAATAGTTATCAAATCCTCGTAGTGATGCACAAATACCTTTTCAATGTCTAAATCCAGCAAGTTGGCTAATTTATACTAATATATTTAGAGAGTCATCATTTTATATGATTTTAAGTTTAATGATTTCTACTAGAAAAATGAGAAAAGTATGGTTTTTTACCAAGTAGGAAAATTTATCAATCGATTTCGTTGGCCTATTATTATTCTATGGCTTCTTGCAATTCTCGGATGCATTCCTTTTATGCCGAATCTCATGGATCCGTTTAAAACAACCGGATTTATTGATGAGCATTCAAGCAGTGCCAAAGCAACAAACTACCTCAATAAAAAATTTGGTTATGATAGTAATAATAAATTCCTCATCATGTATCACAGTTCCAAGCTGGACATATCCGATTCTGAATTTTCAGCCAAAATAAAAAAATCATTGGCTGGATTGGATGATTTCCCCATGAAACACGAGATACTTTTACCTTATAAAAACCACCAAGTATCCAAAGACAAGCATACAGCCTATGCTGTGATCATCCTAAAATCACTAAAGCCTATTAGTGATGAACAACTAGCCAACTTTAAAAAAACAATAAAAAAACCAACAAATATGACCATGCAAATTGGTGGTGAACCACAATTTGTTGAACATGTGACTAATCAGACACAAATTGATCTTTATAAAGCTGATTTTATTGCAACACCGGTGGCAATTATTACACTGATTTTCGTCTTTGGCTCGGTAACTGCCGCCCTGCTTCCTATTATATTAGGTAGTGGTTGTGCAGTAATCATTCTTACTTCACTTTACTTCTTGGGGCATTACTTTACTCTTTCGGTCTTTACCATCAATATTGCCTTATTACTCGGACTTTGTTTATGCCTGGATTACTCCCTATTTTTTATTAATCGTTTTCGTGATGAGTTGCATAATGGATTAACAGCTGGTCAAGCGATTGCTGTTACCCAAAATAGTGCCGGAAAAGCAATTTTCTTTAGCGGGCTTGCAGTTTTTGTGAGTCTTAGCGCTCTGTTCTTATTTCCAATTAATATTTTATTTTCTGTAGCTGTGGGTGGGTTAGCCGCTGTATTTTTTGCCGTATTTATCTCAACCATCCTGCTTCCCGCCATTCTTGCCGTTTTAAAAAATAAAATCGACTTCTTGTCCATTCACCTGATTAAACGAAATCCAGAAAATAATTTCAGTTGCTGGCATTGGCTTGCCGAACGTGTAGTCCGTAGACCCTATACCTTCTTTCTTACCATCCTGGTAATTTTATTAGTATTGGGTTATCCATTCTTATCGGTAAAACTCGGTATCTCAGATTATAAGATCTTTCCTGAACACTCACCTAGTCGTAGTTTTTATGATACTTATGCAGAAAAATTTAATGCCCAGGAGCTTAATCCGATTCAGTTAATCGTTCATTCCAAGAATACCTCCATTTTGAGTAAGAAAAATTTAAATAAAATTTATGACCTGGTAGAAAAGCTGAAGAAAAATCCTCGTATTAAAAAAATTGAGGGTATTATCAGCAGCAGTTCTGATCTTAGCAAAAGTCAGTATTATTCCTTGTACCACACGAAACAAGGGCTTGCAGACACTTACGTGAAACAATTGTTAGCCACAACCACTCTTAAGAATCTAACCGTACTCAATATTGTCAGCAAATACCCAATAAATTCCCCAGAAACCAAAACCTTGATCGAAGAACTACGAAATTTAAAACCTATTCATGGTTTAGATTTACAATTAACCGGAACCGCAGTATGTAACATCGATGTATTACATAGTATTTATCGCATATTACCCTATGCCGTTTTATGGATTATGGTTTTTTCTTACCTTATACTTCTTATTTTATTAAGATCGATTTTCTTACCATTTAAAGCAATTTTAATGAACTTACTTAGCCTTTGTGCTTCATATGGCGCTTTAGTATTTGTATTCCAAGAAGGATATTTGTCTAAAACGTTTAATTTTGAACCGCAAGGGATGCTCGATATCAGTTTATTAGTTATTATTTTCTGTGCTTTATTTGGTTTTTCAATGGATTATGAAGTCTTTTTATTATCTCGAATCAAAGAAGCTTATCTACTCACTCAAGATAATAATAAAAGCATTGTTTTTGGAATCGAAAAAAGCAGTCGTATCATTACCAGTGCTGCCTTAATAGTTGTTGTGATTTGCGGTTCATTTTTAGTTGCTGATGTGTTGATGGTCAAAGCTTTTGGTTTAGGAATTGCCGTAGCGATTTTTATGGATGCTTTTTTGATACGAAGCTTTTTAGTACCAGCTACTATGGCACTGTTTAAATCATGGAATTGGTATCTACCCAAATGGCTAGATCGCCTATTACCCTAATAATAACTAAGAATAATGGACATTAATAAAACAATACCTCATTTATTTGAGGAACATGCACAACAGTTCCCTAAACATATAGCAGCCACTGATGGTGTTGCAGTGCTGACCTATGGTGAGTTAAATCAAAAAGCAAACCAGCTCGCCTGGTATTTATTGGAGCATGGTTTTGAATCTGATACTCCGATTGCAGTATGCTTGCCACGTTCATTTGATTTTCTAATTGCAATTCTTGCCATTTTAAAAGCAGGCGGCGCCTATTTACCTATTGATGCGGCACAGCCTATAGAGCGTTTATTTTTTCTCTTAAATGATAGCCAAGCACCAATTTTAATCACTCAATTAGTATGCAAAGATAAATTTAATGCCTATCGTGGGAAACTTGTTTTGCTTGATGACTACCAAGAACAAATACAGAAACAGAACACGAGCAATGCAGAATGCACACTTAATCCAGCTAATTTAGCTTATGTGATTTACACTTCAGGATCTACCGGTGCTCCCAAAGGAGTTCTCATTGAGCATCATTCTGTAATTAATTATTGTCAGTGGTTTGCAGAATATACTGGATGTCAAAAACAAGAGCGTGTTGATTTTTCTTCTAACCCTATTTTTGACATGGCAATCTCTGTCTCGCTTGTTCCTTTAATGCTAGGATTGACGGTAGTAATTTGTGATGAAGACGTCAAAAAAAATGCTGCTTTATATTTACAGCATCTTGCCAACTCAGAAATTAACCTGATTAAACTGACACCTAGTTATTTTAAAGTTCTTTTACAAGAAGCCAAGAGTCATTTCATTGCTCTGCCCAGCCTCAAATCAATTGTGTTAGGTGGAGAAAATTTAACCGCATTCGAGTGCCAAGCCTGGCTAGAACTCTATTCTGAACAGGCATTATTTAACGAATACGGCCCCACCGAGGCTACAGTTGCTATTAGCGTTTATAAACTAAACTTTGAAAATCGTTCCGAATTTGAAGTTAATGTACCTATTGGTAGAGCCGGTTTAAATATGAATTTTCTAGTAGTTGATGAAGAACATAAGATTGTAAACGATGGAGAGGCTGGCGAGTTACTTATAGGCGGAACTTGCCTGGCACGTGGTTATTTAAATCAGCAGGTGCTAACCCAAAAACAATTTCTTTTAGATCCTTTTAATACTGGAACTGATGTCCGTTTTTATAAAAGCGGAGATTTATGCCGTATTCGCGCTGATGGTATGCTTGAATACATGGGACGACTTGATGATCAAATCAAAATACGTGGTTTTCGTATTGAACCAGGTGAAATAGAAAAATGTTTAATGACTCATCCATTGATCAAAACAGCAGCAATCGTCCCCCAAAAGAATGCCTTACAAGAGCATCATTTAATTGCTTATTATGTACTGGAAGAGAGCGATGCTCTGATAACAGAGAGAGTAATGCGTGAGCTCTTACATAAGCACCTTCCTGAATATATGATTCCAACAGCATTTGTTAAAATAGAAAGCTTACCCCTTACCGCCAATGGTAAATTAGATAAAGCAGCATTGCCCCAACCACGTTTAAAATCCACTCAGCCTTATTTAGAACCTACTACAGATATAGAAAAACAGATCACACACCTTTGGTCAGAAGAACTTGGAGTACATCTAATTGGTTTAAACGATAATTTTTTTGAACTTGGAGGCCATTCTTTATCCGCAGCACGCCTGGTTTCAAAAATAAATCATCAATTAGAGAAAAACATTAGCTTACATGATTTTTATCAAGCAACCTGTATTGCCAAATTAATCACTATTCTTCAAAAACAAACTGTACCAGCTCCAGATAAAATAAAATTGAACGAAGTCAAATACAACCAAATGGTGAATGTACCTTTAAATGACTTCCAATTTTTACTATGGATTGCTGATACCTTTGAAAAATCCAAAATCAAAAATTTAAATATCGTTGCTCGCAAACGTTTTCAAGGCAGTATTAATAAAGAAGCTTTAGACTTTGCCTTTGCAGCCGTTTTAAAAAAACATGAAGTACTTCTCTATCAAATATTAAAACTGCAACCCATGCAGCAAGTACGAAAAAATTCGGACTGGCAATTGATTGAGCAACATTTTGAATCGCTTTCTGAACAAGAATGCGAAAAAGAGCTAAATCACTCCTTAATTGAATTAAGCAATTTTCAAGGATGGTCTAAACATAGCCCCCTAATTTTGGCTAAGATTTGTTATTTAGAAAATGATATGTTTGAATTGCAAATAGGCATGCCACATATCATTATCGACGATGCATCCATAGAGATTTTATTTAGCGATTTATCAAAGTTCTATTGTCTTTATAATAAAAAATACGAATTAAATACTATTGAAACAGACACGCATTTTAAAAAATATGTATTTACTGAGCGTCATATCTTGGAAAACTCGTTGGATAAAAACATCGCTTTTTGGGATGATTACTTTAAAGATACTTCATTTTTTTCATTCCCCAAGCAATACATCATAAAAGACATGAAAGCATCTAATTTTGCTTATTCAACCTATGCTGAATTATCTAAACGTACGATTCATATCTTAAAACAATTTTGTGAACAAAATCACATCAGTATCAATAATGGCTTATGCGCTGTTCTCTCATTAGCTCTGCGTAATTGCTGTGGTAACCATCAACATGAAATACCCTTTATGCTCATGAATATTATTAAATCAACACGTGATAATCCTATTTATGATCATTCTGTAGGCTGCTTCTTGCGTGTAGAACCAATTAAAATTTCTCTGAATCATAATGCAACATTGGAAGCCTTATCAAAGCAGATCCAGCAATCAACCATCGATACGAGTAATTACCAAAAGACATCAAACATAATCAAATTCAATGCAGTCAGTACCTTGAACTCCAACAATAAACGTATTTTAAGTGCTTGTATCAAACTACTGACCCCATTATGGAGCAAACTACTGAGAATACCTGCAGTTTATCGCAAGATTTTGCAACACAGTATTGCTCGTCTTATGTTTTTTAAACGCGATACGCATTTTATTATGAACCTGAATGTCCGTAATAATTTCATTACTGACCCGATAAAAAGTGCAAATCTTTTTGGTTTAAAACAAAAACCGATCAAACAAGATTTTAGTGATTTACTCGCTATAGATTATGTATTTGAAGCCTGCTTTCTTTTTAATAACAGTCAGAAGCAACATTATTTAGTGATTTCAGCTAATTTACAGCCAGAATTTCGTGAAAAAATTGCTAAAGAGGTAATTCGCATTATTGATGCCACATTGACTGATAATAAAAAGATAACCAACTCTCAATACGACTCTTCATTATCTTTTGAATCATAAACAAATTATCTATTTTGCAGCTGGATTTATTTTCTGATACATTATGGCAGTATTTCTGTCTGACTAAAGGTATTAAATATGATGCGAAGAATTTTTGCTGCTCTGATGTATTTTTATTGTCTATCTGCATTCTCTGCTGCATGTACTAAGGCTGTTCCAACAAATGACCCTGGTTTTTGCCCTTCATTTAAAACAGCAGCAATTTGTTATTGCATCGCTTCAGGCCTTCCAGCCGTTATGTGCCAGGACATGAACATGCTTTATGCACGCATGATCAGTGTATTTGGTTCATTAAGAAAAGCCTGCGAATATCAAAAATATACCACTCCAGATGACTGTGTGGATAACTGGAACTGTTACCGTCAAGGTGGTGTCGACTCACGAGGAAGAGTGTGCAGCTCAACAAAACATGCCTGCCAATAAAAATATCCAATTGGTTGAGCTTCGGCTCAACCTTTATTCAATTTAAAATAATAAAGAGTATTCAATTGTGAGTTATAAAATAACAAAAACCATTCTATCTCCCATTTTGCTTCTTTCGACTACTCTATGCCAGGCAGGAATTAAAAATACTGCAAACCATCATTTTTATGTAGGTGCTATTGCCGGATATGGTTCTACTACCTGGCAAGGTCTAGTTGCTTCGAAAGAAAATCAAAATGACGCCTTATCTCTTTCAACCCCAGTCGATGTTGAAGAAGGTGGAGCTACTTGGGGTGTGATGGCGGGCTATGAATTTACCCCTTGTTTTGCAGTTGAAGCAAATTATGTTCGTTATCCTAATTCAACTGTTTATTTTAATGAATTTAGTTTATTCAGCTTCACTCATGACCATCAGCTTAGTTTAACAACCAAAACAGAAGCAATTAGTCTGATGGGTAAAATTATGCTGTTAATACCTAACAGCAACTTCAGAGTATTTTCCAGTGCCGGTGGTGCTGCGCTTTATCGAGAAGATATGATCATTGATGATTGGCGTCTAACACCTACCTTTGGAGCAGGAATCAATTATAATTTTACCGAGCGAATCGTGGGTGAAATTGCCGGCAATTATACAGCTGGATATGGTGAATCACAATTAAGTCCTGTGGATGCCTACTATCCGTTTCTTTATTCAGTAACTGCTCGCGTTGCTTATCGCTTTTAATTACAGAAATTCGCTCAGCATTTTCATACCAGATCAAAACTTTGTCATCTCGAGCGTTAGCGAGAGATCTCCGAATACCGGAGATTCTTCGTCGCAAGCACCTCAGAATGACGACTAAACTTCTTAAGTTGACGCCATTGCGTTTTCGCCTGCGCGACAGAATTTTGATCTGATATTAAAATATCTAGACTTAGTATAATAATACCTTTTCGCTAGCGTAATGAAACTTGTTCGCGATGAAGAAAATGCGCTTTAATCTCTTGCTCAGCAAAAGCGATGGCATTCTCTTTGAGTGACTCACTCAAATGTAAACTTTCGGCACGAATAACACTAGTTTGATTAATACCTATGAACGCAAAGACTGTCTTTAAGTAGCTTTCTTGGTGATCCTTCATCTGCATGGTTTCATTACTCGAATAATGATTTCCCCGTGTCGAAATAATAGTCACTTTTTTATCTCCAGCAAGACCAATAACCCCTTGCTCTGTGTATTTAAAAGTACGTCCCGCCGCTAAAATGCGATCAATCCATGCTTTTAATTGGGTAGGGATAGTGAAATTATACATAGGAGCACTAATCACAACTTCCTGAGCTTCTAGAAATTCAGTAATTAATAACTCTGAATACTCTAATTCACTTTTTAAAGAAGCTGAAAGCAAATCATATGGCTGTTGTTTAGCATTAAGCACCTCACTGGATAAGTGATTTACAGGTTGCTGATTTAAATCACGATAGATGATTTCAAAATTAGGATAATTCTGTTGCCAACAATTAAGATATTGCGCCATTAATTGCCTTGAAACTGAATGTTTTTCAAGAATGCTACTGTCTATAGCTAATAACTTCATCATCATCTCCAAATAATCTGTCTTATTAAGCATATATTTGAAACAGTAAACTATAATACAGTCATTTTAAGAAATATTGTTCTATAATTGTTAATAATTAAATTTTTTTAATGTTTATCTTATACACTGCTTAAGCATTCGCTTCGAAAACTTAGCTTAATAGATATACCTTTATGAGATTCTTAAATTCATTTAGTAAGTGAAGAACAGCAATTTACTAAAATATATGTTGACAAAACAACCAATTATTATACAATATTTACTTATTTTAACCCCAGTTCGGAGTTTTTTAGTCTAATTTTCAGAGAGTAAAGCAGAGTCCT
>NZ_JASGFU010000079.1:0-10863 GCF_047605385.1 Legionella sp.
GCTTCAATGTTGGGCCAAGGCCCAACCTACAACTCTATTTAAAAATCCTTAAGTTTAGCGTTTTGTCTCAATCGATGGAAAACATCTTAAGAAAATTTTATGGAAACTGCTTATTATAACGATCAAAATCACGTAGATGAATGCGGTCCCATTCACGCATGTCTAATACTGAACCATCATAAGCCATAAAATCTTCGCGAGTAGTCGGCAAATTGTAGTAATAAATATCACTGGCACCTGTAGCTAAAGTACTTTGATGATTCACTGATGAAATTTCGGCAACAGAATGCCCATGAGTCTTCACAAAACTGCGTAATGCTCGCAAATAGCGCCCTTTAAAGTGCGCATACTCCCAAAGCTCTACATCCAGGCGATTAACAGTTCCTGCTAATTGGATACGTGCTCTTTTTTTCGCTCTAATCGTTAACGTATCGCTTTTTAGCCAATAAAAACTAAACCATACATCCCCATTCACCATCAAATTGGTAATATTGGCAACCCCATTAAGTTGAAGCTTCGGGTTTCCTTGAAAATACAGCTGCAAATTCTGGCTATTAATACCATTAATTTCCGTCAAACCACTGCCTACTAGGGTAAGACGACGTAAATTAATTGCACCACTCAAACGAGTTGTCCCATTATTTTCTATGTATAGCTCTAAAGAATTAGAGTGCAATCGGCCGCCATTAATAGTACCTAAACCTTTGTAGCTAAATCGATAAAGAGATTGTCCTTGAATATCGGCATGAATTGTACCATGGCGCGGGAAGCCATCACCTAAAGTCAAATAAAAAGTATTTTGTGACACCACCACTTTGAGCTGTTGCAAATCACGTGGATCACCACGAAGCACCACCTGAGGCCTGCGATACCCTGTATGCAAAGTAACATTAATCCGCCCTTGTACCTCGACTTGGCTAAAGGAAGATAATCGCTTGTATTGAGTGACCCTTTTAACGGGTAAAGAATCAGCGGAAACTGATGGTTTTTTGGCACCATAGTGAGCACAAGAGGCCAGAAAAATAATCACTAAAATCAATGAACAACACCACTTACGCATAATTTTTATCCCTAATCAATAATTCCTCTACATTAGAGGAAGTTCTCCTAATGTGCAAGGTAGTATTAGGGATAACAATACTAAGTCTTATTATTTGAGGGTACAGGAGAATCTGTACGACTTTCCTGATTGTCTTTAGTCGATGTCTGCTTTCTTCGCTCATTAAAAAAATTGCGATGCGACTTAGGAGATGACATATCAGAATTTACTAAATCACAAAATTCTGAATACTCTTTTTCATCGAAAGGAGGTAATTCTTTTAAGTTTTCATCAGGACTTAATTGCGTATTAATCAGAGAATTTGTACCCATAGCCAATCCTAACGCGGCTCCCATCGCGTTAAAACCCATTCCCAAAGGCAAAAAGACTGTGCTGGTAAAGACAATTACAGGAACTAAAGCTTCAATGATCACTGAACGCACTAAATGAGCCATTTGGAATGTCGCCACTTGCTCTTGATATTCAGTTTCTGCTTGTAATTTTTTAATTTCAAGATAAACAAGTTTTTTCTTGTTATCATTCAAGCGATTATTAGCCAGTAGAAGTGTCTTCAAGTCTTCGATTTTGCTATCAAAACTATCTCTTGCTTCTTTTGCTCCCTGACGTCCTTTATAAACCTCTATTCCACCTTTAATACCATTACTAATCACCGTCATCGCAAAGCATAAAACAGAACCTACAATATTTAAGGTAAATGCCGTACTTGCAGCAATCGGCATGAAAGGCATAGTAAGTAATACGAAAGCGAGCATTAACCCAACCGCATAACCAACATTATTATATAAGCTTAATTTTTGTAGCTTCCAATCGTATTCACATTGCTCAATTTTTTTATGTAAAGAGGCAATTTGCATGTCGATAAGCGCTACTTTACGCTTGTACTCTTCCTGGTTTTGTTTGCTTTCAAGTGATTCTTTTTGCTCGTTTAAACTCAGAATTTGCTGATTATAATCGTTTATTTGCTCATTATATTGTGCTTCTTGTTCAGCAAAATCCCATAAAGCAACGGTAATATCAAAAATCAATAAGGCAATAGTTAAGGCATCTCCAGCAGCACCCAAAGTCCCTGGACCAACCAACCAAAAATAACAGAGAAGATTTGCTGTACCCCATAATGAATCATTCAGTAAAGTGAATTTACGCAGATTCCACTGGGTTTTAAAACGTTGCCAAGAATCTGGCGTCAAGGTTGCTTCTTCTTCACTCATCCACGGATGTTTAATGGTATGTTTCATTAATAAAAATAAATTCAATGAAAAACGAAAATAATACAAGCCCCAACTTAAAGCACCAGTATAAAGATCAGGAGCTCTCACTACCTCTGCAGCAATTTTTGCATTGTAAAAATCCTCTGGCAATAAACTGAGCATAGTCTTCAGGAATGAAGAACCCCAAATCCAGTACAATCTTTTATCGTTTAAAGCCCCTAAAGATTCTTTAAGCGTTTTGGATTTGCGATCCATCATTGCAGTTAGTTGCTTGGCAAACTCATGGGCAAAAGGGATAGCGCAATATTTAACAGGTATCCCATCAGTAAAATACTCTTGCTCTGGTGCTTTTTTTCTTTGCGCTTGTAACGCGGGATTTAAGGCATCTAAGAGCTCATTATAACGTTTTATTTGGTGTATATATGTTTCTTTATTCTCTTTGATATTATGTTTTAAATCATAATCATTGCGTGCAATCACTTGCAAAAGAGCCATGTTCAAATTATGCTTTAGTTGCTCTTTTTCTTTTTCCTGCCAATAAGAAATCGCTGTCTTATCTGTATTGTTTAAAACATCAAGATAATAATTTAAATTAGTAAAATATTCTGGCTCAGAAGTTTCTTTGCTGTAAGATATTAATTCAAAGTTTACAGCATCTAACAGAATATTGCAGTGGACTATATGCTCTGCATATATTTTTTGATTTTCTGTTTTTTGATGCTTATATTCATATTCATTTTGTGCTCTAAGCAATACAAGAGCCATTTGCAGATCGTGCTTTAATTGCTGTTTTCTTTTTAGATCCAAATAAGAAATCATTACTTTATCAGTGCTTTTTAACACAGAAAGATAATAATTTAAGGAGGTGAGAAAATCGCCGCGTTTATGCAAAAAACCCTCAGCATTTAATTTTACTGATTCATCAGACTCAATTTGCGTCATAAAATATAGATGAAAAGGATCGCTGCTAGCACTCATAATCATATCACCTTGTCGTCACGTTAATTATTGGCGACTCATTCTTTAATAATATATAGTAGTAAAAAAAATAAGTATGCTCTTTTTTATATCATATTATTATTTTTGAAAACAAGAATTAATTGATTCACTTTACACAATTGATACTAAAGTTAGCTACTTCTTTATAGGATTTAACTGTAGCCTGACAAAAGCCAGTTATGGCATAATTTCATACAAGAAGGCATTCACCAATAATGTAAGGTTCAATACATGAAAAAAGCAGTAATATTATTATCCGGCGGCTTAGACTCAACAACCTGTCTTGCCTTGGCCAAGTCACAAGACTTTTCTTGCTATGTATTAAGCTTTTCTTATGGGCAAAGACATACCGCTGAATTACTTGCTGCAACACGTATTGCCCAACATTTTCAAGTTGCTGAACATAAAATTGTTACTCTAGACACCGATTTATTCCGTAATTCGGCCTTAACTGATACAACAATTTCTATTCCCAAATATCAAAAGAGTTGCGAAATCCCCGTCACTTATGTACCCGCACGTAATACTATATTTCTTGCAATGGCCTTGGGATTTGCAGAATCCATAGGTGCACGTGATATTTTTATTGGTGCAAGCTCTATTGACTATTCACACTACCCAGATTGCCGCCCTGAATTCATTACTGCATTTCAAACTTTAGCAAATTTAGCGACTAAAGCAGGTATCAGTGGCGACCTATTTACCATCCATGCCCCTTTGCAGCACTTAACTAAAGTAGAAACCATAAAGTTAGGTATCCATCTTGGCGTTGATTATAGTCTTACTGTATCTTGTTATCAAGCAAAAGAATCTGGAGAGGCCTGTGGGCACTGCGACAGTTGCACCTTTAGAAAACGTGGTTTTGCAGGAGCTGAAATTGCTGATCCGACTTTATATCAGAAGCCTTAAGGGGCTCACAAAAAACTACCAAGAATCAAGTATAACTTCTCTAACTAAGAAATCAGATAGTTCAGCTTTTAATTTTGACCATCTAGTGGATGCTGCGGACTAGCCGTGGCACGTAGGCAGCGGGTGAAATGTCAACAATCAACAGTCCCTAGTAAAAGCTTAACTTTTTTTAATTGGTTAAAATTTACAATTTTGTTACAATATATTGAACACTTTGGGTTCACCCACTGTTAAATCATTGGTATGCTTTTTCGCCTTTTATTCACATGGAATGAAAATGATTACCTTCAAAAAAGTTCTAGTTACAATTCGAGATTTGCCTACTACGATATTTATTCACTTAGTAATTGGGTTACTTGGTGGTACCAAGAAAAATGAACAGGGTGAGTTTAGATTAGATTCTAAAACCAAAAAACCAATAGAGTTTCATGGTCTATTAGACTACCTGCTTGATGGAGTAAAAGCCATAGGCAAAGGCATCTCTAACTTTATTGGCAATCATAAGCAAGCAATCACTCTAGCATTTTGGGCCTCATTCTTTGCAGCAAGTGGCGTTGCATTAGCGTTATTCTACTGGCCCGTGGTATTAACTATTGTTGCAGACTATTCATTTTATGGTTGGTCAATTGCCAAAATTGCAGGTGCTGATACCTTATCACAACTAGGCCTTGCTTCTAGTTTAGCATTTGCTGCTACATCAACACTTACTTATATAAGCGCCACAATCATTAATATAGTTATGGCAATCATAGACTCTTGTTGTCCCCCTTCTCAAATTAATGATAGCAATAGCAGCAACAACGAGGAACACATGAACCAAAGTCCTAACGAAACAAGACGATTATTAGGGGGCAAACAAAAGCTATATAAAGAATCAGGATCTTCAACACCAAAAAATCCCCCAAGTAAAGAGAACGAATCAACTAGTAGTGCTCACAATATTCATCGCCTGCATCATGCAACCAAGCGTTTAAACAGTGAGATTGACGTTTTACAAGGTAATGCCGCTAGTATGTCCGCTAATCCGTTATTTCCATCCTAAGGACGCAGTTTATGCTGCATTTTTTAGTGTATTATCCCAAGTTAACTACAGCATTTATTTCCTATTTGCGCTATAATCAGCCGTTTTTATATACGCAGGTTCATCGGGTTGATGAGGAGTTTAATGAACATGGCAACAGAACGAAAAATGCTAGTCACCAGCGCCCTTCCCTATGCTAATGGGCATTTGCATCTTGGACATCTAGTCGAACATATTCAAACAGACATTTGGGTTCGTACACATAAAATGGCAGGGATTCAGTGTATTAGCGTCTGTGGTGATGATGCACATGGAACTCCAATTATGCTCAAAGCAGAGCAAATGAGTATTACTCCTGAACAATTAACTGCACAAATAAAAATAAGCCATGAACAAGATTTTAAAGACTTTGCGATTAGGTATGATTGTTACCATACTACTCATTCCGCTGAAAATAGAACGCTAGCCTCTGCAATCTATGAAAAACTAGCGGCTGGCGGCCATATTGTTAAAAAAACTATTCGCCAAGCCTATGATCCGGTAAAAGAAATGTTTCTTCCAGACCGTTATGTTAAAGGAACCTGTCCTAAGTGTGGGGCCAAGGATCAATACGGCGATAACTGCGAAGTATGTGGTTCAACCTATTCACCTACTGATTTAATTGACCCAGTATCAGCAATTTCAGGGGCAACTCCGATAGAAAAAGATTCGGAGCATTACTTTTTTGATTTGCCAAAATTTGAAACTTTGTTGAAAGACTGGACACGAAAAGGGCATCTCCAAACTGAAGTTACTAATAAATTAGATGAGTGGTTTATCGCTGGCTTAAAACAATGGGATATTTCCCGTGATGCTCCTTATTTTGGTTTCCCTATTCCAGGAACCACTGATAAATATTTTTATGTCTGGTTAGATGCACCCATTGGTTATATGGCCAGCTTTAAGAAATATTGCGACGAGCATCATGTTTCTTTCGCAGAGTTCTGGGATAAAGACTCAACAACCGAATTATACCATTTTGTAGGTAAAGACATTGTGTATTTCCATGCCTTATTCTGGCCAGCCATGTTAGCAGCAAGTGAACATCGCTTGCCTACAGCAGTTTATACACATGGCTTTTTAACAATTAATGGTCAAAAAATGTCTAAATCGCGCGGAACTTTCATTGAAGCCAAGACCTATTTACAACACTTAAATCCTGAATACTTGCGCTATTATTTTGCTGCTAAATTAAATGGTAAAGTAGATGATTTGGATCTAAATTTCGAAGATTTTACCAACAGAATCAATGCCGATTTAGTGGGAAAAATTGTTAATATTGCCAGCCGTTGTGCGGGGTTTATCAATAAACGTTTTGCCAACAGCCTAAGCAGTACTTTAAGTACCCCACAGCTCTATCAAGAACTTTTAGACGCACGCCCTACAATAATAGATGCCTACATCAGCCGTGATTATGCGAAAGCAATTCGTTGCATTATGGATTGTGCTGATAAAGTAAATCAATATATTGATACCCATAAGCCTTGGGTATTGGCTAAAGAAGAAGAACGTTTAGCCGACGTTCAAGACATTTGTACAATGGGAATCAATTTATTTCGTATCTTAATGACTTATTTAAAACCGGTGTTACCCATTATGGCAGAAGCAGCAGAACAATTTTTAAATTGTGCTCCGTTGACATGGGATAATATTAATGCTCCTTTGGTAAACCATTGTATCAATGCGTTTCATCCTTTAATGGTTCGCGTAGAAAAAGAAAAAATAGAAGCCATGCTGGAACAGTCTAAACAGGTGAATGATGGCCTTAGTTAAAGAAATTGATGCGCTTTTACCACAAACTCAATGTGGTGAATGCAATTATTCTGGGTGTTTACCTTATGCTGAAGCAATTGCACAAGGCAACGCCCCCATTAATAAATGTCCTCCAGGAGGAGTGGCTACCGTAAAAGCGCTAGGAGCATTATTAGACATTGATTACTCACCTTATCTCGAAGAAGCTTTAGCCCAAACACGCGAGCCCGCCGTTGCATTGATCCGTGAAGAAGAATGCATTGGTTGTACTAAATGCATCAAAGCCTGCCCGGTCGATGCGATTGTTGGCAGTACTAAACTCATGCACGCAGTGATTGTTCATGAATGCACTGGATGTGGCTTATGCGTTGCTCCCTGCCCAGTAGATTGTATTGAAATGGTTTCCTTACCAGAACCAGGTTTTGATAAAGATCGAGCTCGCCAACGCCATCATGCCAAACAAACTCGCTTATTACGCGATGAGCATGAAAAACAACAAGCCTACCGTGAAAAACGCCGCTTAGCTTTACAATCAGAAAATCAAACGCAAGAAATCAAAGCAAAGCAGGATTATATCCAACAAGCCTTTGCGCGCGTTAAAGCGAAAAAAAACTCATGAAGAAAGAAAAAATACGTGAAATTTTTACGCGTTTTCGAGCGCAAAACCCAAATCCTACTACCGAACTGGTATATCATTCGACTTTTGAATTATTAATTGCCGTTATGCTTTCAGCGCAAGCCACTGACGTTAGTGTCAATAAGGCAACAGCTAAATTATTTCCAATAGCAAATACCCCTCAAACCATTTTGAATTTAGGCGTAGATGGCTTAAAAGAATACATTAAATCGATAGGTCTTTATAACAGCAAAGCACAAAATGTGATAAAAACCTGTACATTGTTGCTGCAAAAATATCATGGTGAAGTACCCAATCAACGCGAAGCCTTAGAATCCTTACCGGGTATTGGACGAAAAACTGCTAATGTTGTCCTTAACACAGCATTTGGCAAACCCACAATGGCTGTTGATACTCATATATTTCGCGTCGCTAATCGCACTGGCATTGCTCCTGGTAAAACACCCTTGGCCGTGGAGCGAGAACTATTAAAAAATATTCCAGCCGAATTCTTACACGATGCTCATCACTGGCTGATTTTACATGGGCGCTATGTGTGTACTGCAAGAAACCCACATTGTAAAACTTGCATTATTCAGGATCTTTGTATGTTTAAAGATAAAAATCTCTAACATGAAGGCGTGTCTTCATTTAATTGCCCTATTATCGAACGCTCCGAGCTCTAGCATTCCGAATCTTTTACCCCTAGAATAAGCCTTTGATGTTTCAGGGAGAAAAACTATGGGATGGTGGTCATCAATTGGCACGGGAATGAAATGGGCGTGGGACAAAGGGCAGACACCTTTGGCAATCACTACCACTTATGCAGCAAATACAATGGTGCAGGTATATAATCAAGGGATAGCACTAAAATCCTCAATTCCTGGATTAACTACTCCAGAAAACCTTAAAGTGGTAAAAGCAGTCTCTAAAATCTTCATTTTTAAAATGGTACCATTGCTTTTGTTAAATGCTTTTAATTCTTATCTGCAAAGAATAATTCATGAACCACAGGATGACAATGCTCCTCTGTGGCAAAATAATATAATGGTTCTATCTGGTGCAACTCTTATCAATTGGAGTGTCTGGTTTTATACTCAGAGAGAAAGTGTGACTTTATTAGTGGAAACAATGGCGATTGATATGATTGGGCCAATTGCCGCAACAGCTCATTTAGACACAATTCCCCGCTCTCCAAATGACCCTTGCGAGATAAATCACTGTAATTTTAAGCGTCGTCTAAAAGGCAATTTACGCGAATTCTTTAGTCTCTTTGCAATTGATGCAACCGCGATTGGCATCAGTTATATTCCTTATGTAGGAAAGCAAGCCGCTTTTATCTTTTCACTGTATTCCCATGGAAATGTAATTGTTCACGCAGTTAAATACAATATAAATTGTGCTTGGCACCGCTCTACAGATAGTGAAACCATTTTAGTTTTAGGCACAACCTATACACTTACTGACATGCTTATAAAGTACATGCTAGAACATACTGTAGGGTCTACTCCAATAATGGTTCATAAATCATTAAACCACATTATGGTTCTAGGATTGATTAATAATGCAGCGCACATGCCTATCAGATATGTGAAATTAGGTGAGGGAACATTGGCTTATGATCCATTTTTTCTTTATGAGCGTGGTGTTGACTATGTTATCGATAGAATTTTTGCATGGAACCTAGCCTTATTGAAAACATTGTTTCGTCCCAATCCAGAGCAACCATCTCTAATTTTCACGTGGATTTTAAAATCATTAAAAAGCGCATTAGACAGCGACTTAGAAAAAGTTGAAGCACCTCAACCTGGATTTTTTGCATCAGTAACAAGGAAAATACGCCCTCCAGTCACAAGAAATGCCTACGAATTTGTGAGTGATCCAGTGTTACGTATTTTCTGGGCGGATTTTCATGCAATCGTGGCAAAGATTGTAAAAATTATTAATAGTGTAGGGCATACTGTTAATGCCCACACCAAAGTACCAGTAGTAGCTACGGCAACATCCAATGGTATCCCATATTTTTTACATCAAAAATATGGGATATCTCCTAGAATAACCTCATTTCTCATTGAGCTCTGCAAACAAGATGATTTTTTAGCGTTGACCCATTCTCTTAACGAGTTCGTCAAAAGACTAGATCCGAAAAAGATGCCTAAACTGCCCCTACTGCCTGACAACCTTCTTTACTCCTTGCATGAAAGTAAAGAACTTCCCCCTGTTGCTGAAGACTCAAGTAAAACGCACGCATCAATCCGTGATGAAATCAAAAGGAACCCCGTAGAAGTTATTCCAAAGAAAAATCACGAAGTCAATGCTCATTACTTCTTGAAACAGAAAAGTCAGCGTGAGGTAGTCAACTCTCATAACTTCCTAAAGCATACACCAAGTCAGCGTGAGGTAGTCAACTCTCATGACTTCCTAAAGCATACACCAAGTCAGCATGAGGCAGTCAACTCTCATCGTTTCCTAAAGCCTATACAAGAGCAAACAACTTATAAGGTCAATTCAGGAAATAGATTAAAACCAAGCGGTTAAAATCTAAGGGACCCACACGAAAATTGAGTATAACTTACTATTTTTTATATAAAATGAACCAGATACCTCAGCTGCCAGTGCTGCTGTATTGGGGCCAGATTTATCAATATGTGGTAGCCCACTAGAACTAATTGTCTTTTTGAAAAACTTCGGTACTGCAGATCAAAGATATCTTAGTGTAGGATTAATTCAAATTAATTGAGAATTACTGTCATCCTTTATCTGTTGTCCTTTATATTAATTCACTTCTGTTGTAACTTAAGATAAACGTTTCAACGCTTTGTTATTAACTTGGAGGCATGGGATGCTTTCAAAAAAAGTCCTATCATCTAATGAGACGACGCTTCGAAGAAGGTTCTTCATCAAAATTTGAAGTAGTTCAAGCAGAAACACTTTTGCAGTAGGCGAATTCAGATCTAAAGGATAATGCCGGAGAAAATATGGCCTTAATCAGACACATTACAATGAACATGCTAAACAATGCAAAAAACTATTTAAAAATATTGGACTCAAAGTCTTACGTAAAAAAGCAGGGTGGGATAATGAAACAATAGATGTAATTTTCAGGCAAGGTTTTTAATGAGACAACCGTGATCTACTGACCAGGGTTGTCTCATTTGAATTTTTGAGACTCCCTTCTACCGCTTGCGGGAGAAGGGTTGGGGGTGAGGGTATCTTTAATCCGATTAGTTTTCAATTAAATCCAAAATTTTCTCCATTA
>NZ_JASGFU010000080.1:0-10170 GCF_047605385.1 Legionella sp.
CTATAACATCTTATAATTAACTTGCAAAACGAGATGGTTCATATATGATGCAAAAGTGCTCCAAACGCTGTCAATTTGTCTTCAAAATGATATTGCTCGGGAAGCTGAATGTACTGTGGAAATAAAGATCCATACTTTAATGCAATGTGCTTATATACTTCTATATCCACCGGGAAATGTAGATTTCTTAACAAAAGCATACAATTATTATGATGAAATAAAGAGATTGACTCCTTGTTTAATTGAGCAAGAGCAAAAAAAAATGGTTGATGTCTTAACGGATGTTCTCCTTTTTTTTATCGACATACACAAAGAGAATACGAGAGATGTTAGGAAAACTAAATTAAATTCAAAATTGAGAGCCCTGCGATCTGTAATAACTCAGCCTTTGATAAATAAAGATTGTGGGGACCGTATGGAAATGATCAAGAATTATCTTATGTTAATTTTCCATTCATGGAGTAAACATAAAAATATTAAAATTAAGAACATTATCAAGAATAGTTTTTTTAAAACAGAATATCCTATTTTATCTCATTTTTATATTGAGTGCTTTGATATGATAATTGATATTTATGATGTGTGTAAGCAATCAAATCCTACTGATTATTTCATTGCGATGTTAAAAGAACTTTCTATTTCAGAATACAATGATATAAAGTCTTTTATCGAATTTTGCAAAGAGATGGTAGAAATTAATCAAATAATTTCGGAGAATTTTGATAATCACTCCAAAAAATCGCTCGTGATGTGCTTTTGTAGTCAACTGGAAAAGAGTTTGGAAGAGAGCAATAATCAAGCCCAAATAGCACAAATACAAGCTCAAGAATTTATTAAAGAACTGGAACAGCAATACTCGATAAAAAATAAGATCTTTAAAAAAAGTCCCCTCAATAAGACTCAATCCCCTAAAAAAGCAACTCATTCTACTGGGCAGTACAGTAAAAAGGAACATAGTGACACCACTCCTAAAATCACTCCAGAGGATGCTGCTTATAAATTCTTTGAAAAAAACAGTTTAATGAAGCAATTCGTGCTTATGAAGCGTTAAAAGAAGAAAACATCAATGTAAAAAATCGATTAAAGCAAATAGGTATTATTGCGTCTATTGCCGATAGTTTTAAATATTGGTCAAAATTTGAATCTCAAAAAGGAGTTATCAAGTTGGCATCTGCTTTGGAAGAAAAAGCATTAGCCTCCTACAATCAAGCGCTGAAACAAATTCAAATAGGTCTGGAAGAGACTATAAATACTCCACAAAAACATCAAGAATGGTTGACTTTGTCTGATTTTGTTTATTTATCACTTGAATCATTAAGGCCTAAAAGTTATCTTGGTGAATTAAAAAAAGAAATAGAAAAACAAGACGTAAGTCCACTTTTTGAAAAACCTGTTAATCATTCTACAAAAAATAAAAATTCGACTTATAGAACTAATAACCTGTCTAAAGTTAACAATGAAAATATCTTATATGCAAAGGTGATTTCTCCTATAGAAGAAAATTCCAATTTATGCGATAAAAAAAAGGATTCTCAAGCGATTATCGCCACGATAAAAAACTTAATTCCTTCCAGAGTGCAGTTAATTATCAATGAGCTTCAAAAAAAGGATTATAAGACATATGTGGCAGGAGGAGCAGTAAGAGACACAATTTTAGGAAGAGATTGTAGTGATATTGATATTGTAAGTGAAGCCCCTCCTCCCATAATTGCTGAGATAGCAAAAAAATTAGGCGAAAAATTTCAAATTATTAGTGTGAGAAAGCCAATCGTTAGAATAATGGATTCAACATCAAATAAGCATTATGATTTTGCTACATTAGAAGGTGAACCTGAAAAAAGAAATTATCCTGTGTTACTTGATAATGGAACAACAGTTTATATTAGTTTGGGTAAATCTCTTTTAAAAGATGCTATGAAGAGAGATCTACCTATCAATTCTATGTATGTCAATCTTTTTTCCAATACCATAGAGGACCCTACTGGCAGAGGATGGAACGATTTAAGCCAAATACCAATAATATTGCAAACTAATATAGATCCCGTAACGAGCTTCGAAGAGGATTCTGTGAGAATGTTGCGAACTATTTATTTGCAAGTTACATTGGGAGGCTCTATTGAGCCATACACAGAAGCAGCTATTTTTCAATGTCAAAAACTATTAGTATCTCATTCTTATTCACCTATGAGAGTATTGCAATGGTTACATAAATTACTTATTAACGATAAAGCACATGCATGTTTGAATGTATTGAATAAATATGAATTATTAAAATTTTTTGGAAGAGAACAAAGCAATCAGAATATGATGTCTTTGATCTTAAAAGAGATAGAAACTAAAGAAATTTCTGCTTCCGAGACAAACTTGAGACAAGCACGCCGAGTAACGCTTTGGAGGAAGTTAATAACCATAACCCACGCCACTAATTTCACAGATTATGATAAGAGGTTCCTTGCTTAAGAAGCTAATTTCATCATCATCAGGCCAAGTACAATCAATATTGCTGCGATAATTCGCATGGCATTTATTGGTTCTCCCAGAAAAAAAAGACCTAATAGGAAGGTGCCTACAGCTCCGATGCCAGTCCAAATGACATAAGCTGTTCCTAAGGGGAGGCTTTTCATGGCAATTGATAGTAATATAAAACTGGCCATCATTGTGATGATTGTAATGATTGAAGGAGCAAGTTTTGTGAAACCAACAGATTGTTTCATGTAAAAAGCCCATACCACTTCCAGTATGCCTGCAAGAAATAACAAGACCCAGGCCATATTCGCTCCATTGTCTAAATACTGGGTCGTCCCAAGTGAAAACCATGATGGCTGAGGTCGTCCTCTGAGTAAGAGTATACATGAGCAAGCAACAAATACTCAAGGTAGTGCTGCTATGTATCATAACTAGAATAAGTTTTTCCTGATTTAAATTTGGAAAATCCATTCAAAATTCTATTAATTAAACAACTTGACCCGCAGCCCATCCAGAGGACCAAGCCCATTGGAAATTATAGCCCCCGAGCCAGCCTGTAACATCTAAAGCTTCGCCGATAAAATAAAGTCCTGGAACTTCATTTGCCTCCATAGTTTTGGAAGAAATGGCATAACAATCAACGCCACCAATAGTAACTTCAGCGGTACGATAACCTTCTGTTCCATTGGGTTTTATTTGCCAGGAATTTAATTTTTGTGCGATTGTTTCAATATCACGATTAGGCAGGAAAGCCAGTTTTTTTTCGACTAATTTGTGGGGTAAAAATAAGTCAACAACCCGTTTAGGCAAGTAAGTGAATAGGAGTGAGTTTACTTGCTTATGAGGTTTTTCTTGTCGTGCCGCTTTTAATGTTTCCAATAGATTGATTTCTGGCAGTAAGTTAATGCAAATATTTTCTCCTGGATGCCAATAGGAAGATAGCTGTAAAATAGCAGGGCCACTTAAGCCACGGTGGGTAAATAAAGTACTTTCGCGAAAGGCAATACGGTGGTTTTTTGCAATGCTATCTACCCCAATTCCAGAAAGTAAGGCAATTTGCTCTTTATCTGTAACATCCAAGGTTAAAGGTACTAAACCTGCTCTTGTAGGCCATACTTTAATGCCAAATTGTTCAGCAACTTTATAAGCAAAAGGGCTAGCTCCCATGGTAGGGATGGAAAGACCACCACTGGCAATGACTAACGATTGGCAATGAAATGTTCCTCTACTCGTCAGGATTTTAAAGTTTTGCTCTTTATGTATTGCTTCTATGTTCGTATTTAAATGAATGTCCACTTTGGATTTTTCACATTCTTTGAGAAGCATGTCGACTATATCTTTGGATTTATTATCACAAAATAACTGACCTAGAGTTTTTTCATGAAAAGGAATGGTATGTCTTTTAATCAGCTCAAGAAAATCCCATTGTGTGTATCGTGTAAGTGCTGATTTAAAAAAATGAGGGTTCTGGGAGTTATATTTTTCCGGTTCTATATAATAATTGGTGAAATTGCAACGGCCGCCACCGGACATTAATATTTTTTTGCCTACTTTATTTGCATGATCCAGTACTAAGATTTTACGCCGACGTTTGCCTGCTTCGATGGCACACATTAAACCCGCAGCCCCGCCCCCAATAATAATAACATCTACTTTTTCTTCCATTTTTTGGAGACTGCTCATTTTAACTTCATAAAGAGGTTAAGGGTATCATGAGGAGATGTTTAGCACCAAATCTACTTTGTATTTGGTTGGAATTTGTGACTATCAAAAGAAAGTTATTCAACATCTAGAGGAAGTTCGACTTTCCTGTGCCAAATTACCTGAGCTAACTGGACAATTTCACAATTTAAAAGAAAAGCAGAAGGAGCATTGGTATCTAAATTGGTACTGATTAAATTAAAGTGACCTTCTTCTGAGCCAGGTCTTAGTTTACGTACTAAGGTTTCACCAGAGGCCAGATGAATGATGCAAAATGTGTCAATATAGCGTTCTGCATAATCTCCGGATATTAATTTGCCACCTACATAATCACCAATGGAAAAAAAAGGTAACATTGAATCATCAGTAATCACAGTAATAATAGGATTTTTATTTTCAGTCTCAAAAAAATTAATTTCTCTAAGGATCGCATCTTTTTCTGCAATGGAGTCTAATGATAATTTGTTAACAGGCCGGGGAGGCAAACCTTCGCCCTTGATAAACCATTCTGGAGATGTGATTAGGCCGCAATCAAATAAGGTCTTAACATATTTGACCATACTTTTTTGGGGCACAGGATATCTACCATCTTCCCATGCTTGAAGAGTGGCTGCAGAAAAACCACATTTGTCTGCAAACTCCCGCCTGGAAAAACCTAGCTGCATCCTTACACTTTTAAGGCGTTCTCCAACAATTTTATAAAGTTCTCTGTCCAATCCAATTCTAACTATAACATAGACGAAAAATATTAAAACTTAATAATCAAGCTCCAAAGGCTTCAATTAAATTAAACATTTATCATCAACATACATAACCTATTTTAATAAGAGAGTTGACGATGTCAATTTTTTTAAAAAAGTGTATCAAACTAAGGTGCTTTCTATCCATAATCGGCCATTCTCAAATAGAAGGCAGAATGTATTATATTTGATTTTCCATATTATTGAAATGTTATTTTTAAATAAAATATGAGGGTTTTTTATGGATAATATTAAATTATAATATTTTGTAATTGACCAATGTGAGTCTATTTGATATTTTTACCTTCACAAAATATTTAGAAAATAATAAAAATTAAATAAATATTGAAATTTAATTTCAACTTTACTATTAAAATTTTGATACTTGAAATTAGATTAAGCACTGAAAAGGACTGGCGTTGGCATTTCCAATTGTTATCGTCAATAATTGATACTAAAGCCACTGATCCTGAGTAGGGGAATCTGATGAACGAGTTGGATATTTTGCGATTATTTTATGATGAAATGACGCTAAGAGGAGTAACAAGGGATCAGGTATTTTTAAGCATTGAGGATGAAGCAGCTGCAATTTTATCGCAAAAATTAAAAAAACCGGTGACTGTAGAAGAAGCGCAGCGATTAACAGATGTTTGTATCGCTAATGAATGGCTAGAGCGCACGACAGTTGATCCTTATTATAAATATTTATCTTTGACTGAAGCAGGCTTACAAGTGGTTTTAGCAAACGAGTACAGCTAAATATTCAATCAAAGGTATAAACTTTAGGCAAAAGCCGGTAAAATACATCACTTTATTTTTTTTTATTGTTGCTATGCCAAAAAGAACAGACATTAAATCCATATTGATACTTGGTGCAGGTCCCATAGTTATCGGCCAGGCCTGTGAATTTGATTACTCGGGTACTCAAGCGGTGCGTGCGCTACGCGAAGAAGGTTATCGTGTTATTTTGGTCAATTCAAATCCCGCGACCATTATGACTGATCCAGAACTTGCAGATGCGACTTATATTGAACCTGTTTCCTGGAAAGAGGTTGCCCGTATTATTGAAATTGAACGTCCTGATGCCTTACTACCTACTATGGGTGGACAAACAGCATTAAACTGTGCTTTGGATTTGGTTCGTGAAGGGATTTTAGCTAAATATTCAGTAGAAATGATTGGAGCAACTCGTGAAGCTATTGATAGGGCAGAAGATCGAGAAAAGTTTCGCCAGTTGATGATTAAAATTGGTTTAGACATGCCGCGCTCCGCAATTGCGCATAGTATTGAAGAGGCTATCCAGGTTCAGGCGCGGCTTGGATACCCAACCATTATTCGTCCTTCATTTACCATGGGTGGAAGTGGTGGTGGCATTGCCTATAACCGTGAAGAATTTGAAGAGATTTGTACTCGTGGTTTAGAGTTATCACCTACTCATGAATTATTACTTGATGAATCTGTTTTGGGCTGGAAAGAATATGAAATGGAAGTGGTACGCGACAAAAATGATAATTGCATTATTATTTGTACTATTGAGAATTTAGATCCTATGGGGGTGCATACTGGCGATTCAATCACTGTGGCTCCTGCACAAACACTCACCGATAAAGAATACCAACGCATGCGGGATGCAGCGATTAAAGTATTAAGGGCAGTAGGTGTGGATACTGGTGGTTCGAACGTACAATTTGCGGTAAATCCTGAAGACGGTCGTATGTTGGTGGTAGAAATGAATCCAAGGGTTTCTCGTAGCTCTGCTTTGGCTTCGAAGGCTACTGGTTTTCCTATTGCAAAAGTTGCAGCAAAATTGGCAGTAGGTTATACGCTTGATGAGCTTAAAAATGAAATTACTGGTGGTAAAACACCGGCTTCATTCGAACCAAGTATTGATTATGTAGTGACTAAAGTACCTCGCTTTAATTTTGATAAATTTCCTCAGACGTCAACTACTTTGACGACGCAGATGAAATCAGTTGGGGAAGTGATGGCTATTGGTTCTAATTTCCAAGAGTCACTACAAAAAGCCATCCGTGGTTTGGAAATTGGTCGCTGTGGTTTAAACAGTTTATTTAAAGAGGGTGATATAGCGCAATTAAGAGGTTATTTACGTGAACCCACACCTGACAGGCTTTGGTATATTGCTGATGCATTTCGTCAAGGTTTGTCTTTAGAAGAGATCCATCAAGAAAGTCGCGTTGACCCTTGGTTTTTGTCACAAATTGAAGAATTGGTTCGGATGGAGCAAGAGCTTGAGGGCTTATCCGTGAAAGACATTGATAAAACCATGCTACGTCAAGTAAAGCGTCATGGTTTTGCTGATGCTTACTTAGCACAATTATGGTCTTGCCCTGAGGAAGAAGTACGCCAACGGCGTAAAGAACTAGGTGTGCTGCCTGTTTATAAACGCATTGATTCTTGTGCAGGTGAATTTCCAAGTAGTACGGCTTATATGTATTCATGTTATGACAGTAGCTGCGAAGCACGACCTGAAAAAGGCAAGAAAAAAATTATCATTCTTGGCGGAGGGCCAAATCGTATTGGTCAGGGTATTGAATTTGATTATTGCTGTGTGCATGCTGCAATGGCTTTAAGAGAGGCTGGCTGCCAAACGATTATGGTGAATTGTAACCCAGAAACCGTATCAACTGATTTTGATACTTCTGATCGCCTATATTTTGAATCGGTTACTCTAGAAGATGTTTTAGCCATTGTTGATGTGGAGCAACCTGATGGTATCATTGTTCATTATGGCGGACAAACACCATTAAAATTAGCACGTGCTTTAGAAGCAAATGGTGTGAATATTATTGGTACTTCTCCTGATGCAATTGATATGGCAGAAGACCGTGACCGCTTCCAAAAATTGGTGACCGAATTAGGTTTACATCAACCTGATAACGGTACTGTACGTAGTGAGGAAGAAGCAATTACTTTAGCTAAACACATTGGTTACCCCTTAGTGGTAAGACCTTCTTATGTATTAGGTGGACGCGCCATGGAAGTGGTGTATCAAGAAGAGGACTTGCGCTATTATTTATCGCATGCAGTTGCAGTTTCTAATGATTCACCAGTTTTGCTGGATAAGTTTTTAAACGATGCAATTGAAGTGGATATTGATGCAGTATGTGATGGCAAAGAGGTAGTTATTGGTGCAGTGATGGAGCATATCGAGCAGGCCGGTATTCATTCAGGGGATTCTGCATGTACTTTGCCTCCATTTAGCTTGAGTGTGGTGGTACAACAAGATCTTATGGAGCAAATGCGGCAAATGGCGTTAAAATTAGGGGTTGTCGGCTTAATTAATGCACAGTTTGCCATTCAAGCAGATGATATTTACGTCTTGGAAGTAAATCCACGGGCTTCAAGAACGGTACCATTTGCTTCTAAAGCAACTGGTTTGCCTTTAGCTAAAATTGCGGCTCGTTGTAAATTAGGTATTAGTTTAAAAGAGCAGGGTTTGAGTCAAAAACATCATATGCCCTCTTTTTATTCGATTAAATTACCGGTATTCCCTTTTATCAAGTTTTCCGGGGTTGACTCCATTTTAGGTCCTGAAATGAAATCGACTGGAGAAGTAATGGGCATTGCCAGACGTTTTGGACAAGCATATGCTAAGGCCCAATTAGGGGCAGGCAGTAATATTCCTAAGCGACGACGTGCTTTTGTGTCCGTACGTGATGCAGATAAAGCTCGTGTTGGGGAGATTGCGAAGCGCTTAATTGAATTGGGGTTTGAAATTATTGCAACCCGAGGTACCGCCTTAGTATTACAAGCTGCAGGGATTGATTGCCGCAGAGTATTTAAAGTAGCAGAAGGACGCCCTCATGTTTTAGATTTTATTAAAAATAATGAAATCGATTTTATTGTGAATACAACTGAAGGCAAGCGTGCAATTGCTGATTCTTTTGCGATTAGACGCAATGCATTACAGCACAAGGTTAGTTATACTACGACCCTATCTGGTGCAGAAGCGGCCTGTCTTGCGATGAAATATGAAGACAGAGAAACAGTAACAAGATTGCAAGATTTACATTAACTATTTGGTATCGATTCCCTATCTTATTCGCGGGAGCACTGCCATTAAGAGTTTGTCTTTCCCGCTCCAATGTTGGCTTTTTTGCCTACATAAAAATGGGACGACAATAAAGCGTTTAATGGTCATTATTCCTGAGGGGGAGGTTTGAGAATTGAATGTGTTTAATTACCAGGGAAATATTTAGAGGTAGATATGAGTAAACATCCTATGACAATACAAGGTGCAGAAGCACTGAAGGAAGAATTAAATCGTTTAAAATATGTCGACAGACCCCGTATTGTTGAAGCGATTGCTACAGCACGTGCTCTGGGTGATTTGAAAGAAAACGCGGAATACCATGCTGCTCGCGAACAGCAAAGCTTTAATGAAGGACGTATTCAAGAATTGGAAGCCAAGCTTTCTAACGCTCAAATTATTGACATCAGTAAGTTAAAAAATAATGGTAAAGTGGTGTTTGGTGCAACAGTGACTGTCTGTCATGTCGCGACTGATGTACAAATTACTTACCAAATCGTGGGCGAAGATGAAGCAGACATCAAATTACAAAAAATCTCATATAGTTCTCCTATTGGTCGCGCTTTGATTGGTAAGGAACTTGATGATGTTGTGACTGTAAATACACCAGGAGGTATGGTTGATTACGAAATTATTGACGTACAGTACGTGTAATCTTCCAAATTTTCTCTTTATTTCATACCTTAAAATGGATATTGGGTTACCATGATTATAATGAACATTCGCAGTCGCTTTGGCGTCTTCAGCGTTCTTTTCTAAATATTTCAACCGGTGATAAACTGTCACCGGTTCCTATTCTTGACCATTGATACAGTCCTTAATAAAAATCATTCACACGCTCGCCATATTGAATCTGTGCGTTGGCAAATATAGTGGAAATGCTCATCGCGTTATTCGCTGCTTGCATACGATCATGAACATATATAAATGATTAAATTTGGATAAAAAACATGCCGTCTTTGCGAACGAAGTGAAGCAATCCAGCACAGATATTTAACAAAGTATCGTTCTAGATGCTTCGCCATCCCGCGAATGCTGCATATGGTTTTTATTTTACCATAATTTTCTATTATTGTAACTCCCCAGGTATTTAATTGAGCTCACTGGGCTTTCCCTCTCCACCGCGCGCAGCGTGGGGGAGAGGGATCAAGGGTGAGGGGGATTAAATAGTATCGCGAAGCGACTTCATTTTATTCGGTAGCAAGTTCTGGA
>NZ_JASGFU010000081.1:0-9989 GCF_047605385.1 Legionella sp.
GCCTTAGACTGGGAAAATTATGATTGTGCAAAAATTTGACGGGATCGTTCAGGACTTGACCTACGGACAGTGAGCAAAGCGTGCTCCAATGTTCCATATCAAAACTTGTTTTTTCACTATCCATTACTTCAATCAGAGCAATATCGGTTGTGCGCGTGGTAATTTGTACTTCATTTTTAGATAAGTGGATTATGGTTCCAGGTGCTCCTTTAGAGGTTACCTGCAATTTACGATGTGCCGTGATGAGGTATAATCGGTCATTGATAATGAGTTTAGGTGTTGCTAATTCGTTACGGTACGCACCGAATGAGCGCGCGCGACATAGATAATCTAGTTCTTCTGATGTCGACTGCCAGGAAATAAAGCCAAGATGTTTTGGTTTGTTTTTTAATCCGTAATACGAGCGACGGGCCAGGTCTTGCCGCATTCGATGTTCTGTTTTGGATGCCAGCTCATCAATTAGAACACGAAACGATGAGCTGGCTGTCTCATAGCATTTTAAATTGAGACTTAATGCGGTATCGTGTGCCTCGATAGGAAAAAAGCATTGTTTCACAAGATCACCCGCATCGATTTCTTGTTCAATAATATGCCAGCTTATGGCGTGTTCTGTTTCATGGTTCAGGATAGCCCACGAGGTGGCATATAATCCTGCGTACTTAGGTAATGGGGAGTTATGGTAATTAATTGCATATCTTTTGGGCATATGAAGAACCGATTCAGGAAGAATGATCTCATTAACAATGCTGAATAAGTAATCACAGGGCGTGTCTAATTCATTTATGTTACTCATAAACTTGATGTGATGTTCTTGACACCACTCTTTGATTTGAGTGGATGAGGAAATGATCCCTAATACATGATGTTTTTTTTCAAGTAAAATGGAAGCGCAATGGATGGTGAGCGACTCATTTCCAATGACGTAGCAACTGAATGATTCTTGTTCTTTTTCCATGAATGTTCCCATGCCGTTTTAAATGCATTGATTAAAAGTGTCTTGATTAAAAACACTTTATTTTTTTATTAATCTTAGTCAGTGTTTATAATAAAATCTAGGAATACCTACGCTGCATGCCAAGGAAGGCTGAAGCGCGTAGGCAGGTATACGCTTTGCTCGTTCAGAGCAAACGTGCTAGTCGCGGCTCTTAGCCTCGCGCGTTGGCAAGTCGATTTTGGGGCTGGGACGTCCCGGAATCTTTCATGAGGTAGCGCGACTCTTCTCCAAGACTGAGTATAATATAAATCCTGTGACAATAATTAATCATTTAAAAATAAAAGTCAAACGTAAGCGCTGTTAATTCTAATGAATTGGCTTAATTTGAATTATTGGCCTTATTTTTCATTTATTGTCCATAATTTGTCCCATTCAAAATTCTGCTATAATTATTAATAACTTCAAAAGTTAATGCTTCAAATACTTTTCTGGAGTTAAAATGATTAGACCACAAAAACCTAAAAATGAAGCCGAAAGATTACAGGTGCTTCATAACCTTCACATTATGGATACTCAGTTAGAAGAGCGTTTTGATCGCATCACTCGGGTTGTGCAGCATTTGTTTGATGTTCCTATTGTTTCTGTTTCTTTTATTGATAAGGAACGAGAATGGTATAAATCAAACAAGGGATGGCAATTTCATGAAATACCTAGAGATATTTCTTTTGGTGCCTATGCTATTTTACAAAAAGACATTATGATCGTCCCAGATACATTATGTGATGAACGCTTTAAGAATAATCCTTTAGTGATTAGTGCACCTGATATTCGTTATTACTTGGGTTGCCCTTTGCAAGTGAAAGAACAATTTAATATAGGGATTTTAGGTTTAATGGACCATAAACTACATGATTTTAATCAATTTGACTTAAATGTTATTAAGGAGCTGGCAGAGATAATAGAATCAGAATTTGCAGAACAGCGTCAATCTACAATTGATGAATTAACGCAAATATCTAATCGCGAAGGATTTATTTCTATTGGGAAACAAATCATCAAACACTGTAATAAATTTGATAAAAATGTTTTGCTGATTTATTTCGATATAAATCATTTAAACTCAATTAATACCCATTATGGGCAAGAGGAAGGAAATAAAGTATTACAGGTGTTTGCTCAGCAATTATTGAAAAATTTCCGTCATACCGATGCTGTTGCGCGTTTAGGAGGGGATAAGTTCTGTGTTTTATGTTCTGGCATGGGTAAAGAGCAATTTACTAAAGTGATCCATCGGTTCCAAAGAAAATTATCATTAATTGATATGAATCATCCTATTGAATTTACTGCAGGAAGTATTGAATACAATCGCTGGCGACATTATTCAATTAATCTATTAATTGAAGAAACCTATGAAAAAATTTATGGGTATAAACGTCATTTACATTAAGTGGCGTGACCTTATTTGGCTTTCCCGCTGCAAATTACCTTAATAAGATAGATATCTATAGTTGTTCATCTGGTCTTAAGGTAAGTACCTCATATCCATTATCGGTTACTAAAATTGTATGTTCCCATTGTGCAGATAATTTGTGATCTTTTGTGACAACAGTCCAACCATCTCCTAAAGTTTTGATTTCTTTACTACCCATATTGAGCATCGGCTCAATAGTAAAAGTCATGCCAGTTTGTAATGGTAATCCGGTATTTGGTTTGCCAAAATGCGTAATGTGAGGTTCTTCCCACATTGATCTACCGATACCATGACCACCATACTCCCGTACTACTGAATATCCATGTTGTTCTGCATGTTTTTGGATTAGGCTTCCCAGATCGCCGAGATGAATCCCAGGGCGCACTATTGAAATAGCTTTATATAGGCATTCTTGTGTCACTTCTACTAATTTTTTAGCAAAAGGCTTTACATTGCCAACGAGAAACATTTTGCTTGTATCCCCAATATAACCATCTTTTTGTACAGTCACATCGATATTAATAATATCGCCATTTTTAAGTTTTTTATCGGAAGGTATGCCATGACAGACCACATGATTTATGGACGTGCAAATACATGCGGGAAACCCATAATGGTTTAACGTTGAGGGAATGGCTCTTAAATCCTCGAGAATATACTGACGACAAATTCGTTCAAGCTCCTTGGTGCTTGTACCTTCAATCACATAAGATTCTATCATTTGAAGTACGGATGCAGCTAAATTACCAGCTACTCGCATTTTTTCTATTTCTTCAGAGGTCTTCACTAACATCGCGTATTTCTCCTAGTGATGCTTGATTTACTAAAATTTTAAGAATTTCAGAATAAGTAATTGATGGGTTTTCTTCTGCCAGTTTTCCTATTCTAATCCAATATTCCGCTTGAGAATTAATTGAGCGACTCATTGCTCTTGCCATCAGCTTAGTTGCTTCGTGCAACTCATCAGAAATTTTTACTATGCCCATATTTCCTCCAAAATAAAAATAATATAGCATTTTAATATGAAATACTATATTTCGTAATAAAATATATTTTGAGAGAAATAGTGTATTGTATGTTCTTTAGGATATCCACTAACAACACAAGGCTCCTCCCATAGTTCATTCTTTGGCTTCAAGTAGTAGTTTTGTATTTTTTATTTATGGTTTCTAAATAAAGTTTCCATCGAAAGCTTCTCATTGTAATGTCCTTTTTTCTTTCAGTAACATGTATTATGAGGCAAATCGCGGATGATATATCATTGACCTTTTTTGTAAAAAAATGTACAATGTTTAATATATGAACAGGTGGTTAGTATGCCTAAGACTAAAATAGATGATAATCATTTAAATCAACTAGGGAAACGTTTTAAATTCTTCGTGGAAGAAAAAAAGCTCCAAAAAATTCATGTTATTGGAATCAAAGCACCAAGAAGAAGTGAGTGTTTTGACTTCTTTGATGATTCCTTAAAACGACGACAGGTTGATGAATTATTAGATTTAATATGCAAAGTAATTCAATCTGTGCCGGACGATACCAATCAACTTAATATTATAGTTTTACCAGAAAATGCGTTCACTCCATTCCCTATCGAATCAAAAAATAGAGTTGTTATTCTTGATAGATTGCAAGCTGAACTAAATAAAAAAAATAAATATAAAATTATGCTGATACCAGGTAGTTTTGATCATTACAAATTAAGAAAAACCGATCAGAAAGCTCGTGAAAGAATTAAAAAAAGTTTAGCGTTTTATAACTTATTTCCCAATGAAAAATATTGCGCTGATGAAGTTAAATATATTACATCTATATTAGAATCTGATTTGCAAGAAATTGAAGGGAAAGAAAATACTGCGTATATTTTATTATCAAATTCGGATGATAATAATGAAGATACATCCGATAAAAAAATTACTAAACGCGATAAGAATGTAGATTTCATGGAAAAAAATAGATTCGATCCAACCCAGAACCATATTAAACAAAAAACTGTCTTTTTGGTTGGACAATTAAATAATTCAGTGCAAAAAATTAAATTTAAAAATGATAAAGAAATAAAAGTTGCGCTAACTATTTGTTTAGAACAATCTCTAGAAAACTCTCCAATTGTTTCCGAAATAGAAAAAAATCAGCCTGATATACAAATTATTATTTCTGATTATGTTAACTTAAACAGAATTAATCATGGCTTTTATGGTGACGTTATCATTTGTATGGATAGTAAAAATGGCTTATATATTGAGAACATAAAAAATAATTATGATATTACAACGGCACATTATGATTTTAAATTTGATAACTCTATATTGCTTGATGCGTCATTGTTGAATAACACATTATGTCGTGAACTAATGGATGATGCATTACTGGATGCTGTTTCGCAGGGTAACTTATTAAAAGTTCAACTTTGTCTAAATAAAGGAGCTAATATTGACTATTATAAGTTTAGTAAATCTTCACTTTATGTAGCGGCCGAGGGTGGATATTATGATATTGTTAAATTTTTAATCGAAAAAGGCGCAAAAATAAATGCAAAATCAATTGAAGGAGATATCTCCGCTTTATCGATAGCTACTAAGCGTGGCCATCTTGAAATAGTAAGATGTTTGGTAGAGTCAGGGGCTGATATTGCAGATATTGATGATAATGGCTTTACTCCTTTACAAGTAGCTGCGTATGAAGGGAATATTGGTATAGTAGATTATTTAATTAACCACGGCGCATGTATTAATGAAAAAGACCAGCTAGGAAACACACCTCTATTGTTAGCTATAAGTAATAATAAGTTAGAAATGGTTAAGTATTTAGTAAAATATAAAGCAGATTTGAGCAAGAATTTAGTTGAGATTGCTAAACAGCATGGCCATTTAAACATAGTTGAGTATTTGCAAAGTATAGAAATTGATAATACTCAGGCTATAAATAAAATCACTAGGATCTGTTGTTGAGTTACCTTATTGATTAAGGGGAGGAGAGCGATTAAGGCTCCGCCCCTGATTAAACCTGGATATTATTTCACTTCTTTCTTCTTTATTTTTTCTTTATCTTTGACACAGCAAGCACAAGCGCAGCCAGTAAATAGGTTGTATAACCAACCAATTAAAAATCCCATAATGAACGCATCAATAAACGCAATGATCGCCCCTAAAATACTGCCTTTGATAGAAGGAGTATATCCAGGATATAAGTGTCCCATGGATATTACAAAGTCGTGCCCATAAGCATAATAACTGGCAAGCAGACCCAATAGTAATATGCACACGCCCCACAGTACGCCAAAAGCAAGTCCTAAACCTACGGGGTTTAATTTGCAACCGTTGCTCATCATATTTATCTCCCTATATTGATTTATTGAGCTTAAAAGCAATCCCATGAGCATTCATTTAATTGCTTTTTATAGTATAGAACTATTTTTGTCCAAGTAATAGTTTTTGACAAATTGAGAAATACTGGGACTCTAATTGATGCAAACTAGCTAATGAAACACATTCATTAACTTGGTGAATAGTGGCATTAACTGGTCCTAGTTCAATCACTTCAACACCATAGGGAGCAATAAAACGCCCATCTGAAGTACCGCCACTGGTAGATAATTCTGGAGTAAAACCACTTTGCTCAATTACTGCTTGCTGTGCACTTTCTAAGAGATGCCCTTGGGCTGTTAAAAATGGTTCACCACTTAAACGCCATTGGATTTCGGGCTGAAGCTTATATTCGCTAAATACATCCATCACCCGCTTTTTCAATAAATTTTGAGTTTGCTCGGTTGAATATCTGAAATTTAAGTGCAAGACTAATTCTCCAGGGATAATATTAGAGGCTGCACCACCAGAATTGATGTAAGTAATTTGCATGGAAGTTGGTGGAAAATAAGCATTGCCTTTATCCCAGACTATGGATGTTAATTTCGCCAAAGCAGAACCCATCTTATGAATAGGGTTATCGGCTAAGTGCGGATAAGCGACATGACCTTGTTTTCCTTGCAGTTTGATTTTTGCATTTAGTGAACCACGTCTGCCAATCTTAATGACATCTCCCACATGTGTGGTGCTGGAAGGTTCTCCAACAACACAATAATCAATGTGTATGCCTTGCTTATGCAATTGCTCCATAATATAGGGAGTGCCTAGATCATAATCATCACCTTCTTCTCCACTGGTAATCAAAAAGCCTAATTGGCCAGGAAAAGTAGGGTAAGTCTGAATAAAGCGTTTTGCCATCAGTAGCATACATGCTAAACTACCTTTCATATCAGCTACCCCACGTCCATAGAGTAGGTCATTTTTTTCTTCCATGAGAAATGGATCAGTCAGCCATTTAGTTGCATCTCCTACAGGCACAACGTCAGTATGACCCGTAAAAACCAATAAAGGTCCAGATTTCCCATAGTTGGCAAAAAAATTAGAGACTGGGCCATGGTTCAACCGTTGGCAGCTAAAGCCAATATCTTGTAAATATTGAATCATAAACTCCTGGCAGCCAGCATCATCAGGTGTAATCGATGGAAAGCTAACGAGTTCTGATAGTAGATTTTTTATTTCACTCATCTTAATTTTCTCTGAGTAATTCATTGATGCTGATTTTAGCCCGTGTTTTTTCATCGACTTGTTTAACGATTACTGCACAATAAAGGCTGTGACTTTTATCTTCACTAGGTAGAGTTCCCGATACTACAACAGAACCAGCAGGAACCCGACCATAGGTAATTTCACCAGTCATGCGGTTATAGATTTTAGTACTTTGTCCAAGATATACCCCCATGGATAATACGCAATTGCGCTCAACAATAACACCTTCAACCACCTCAGAACGAGCACCAATAAAACAATTATCTTCAATAATGGTGGGATTAGCTTGTAAAGGTTCTAAAACACCACCAATACCCACACCACCGGACAGATGAACGTTTTTACCAATTTGTGCACATGAACCTACAGTAGCCCAGGTATCAACCATGACTCCTTCATCGATATAAGCGCCAATGTTCACATAAGAAGGCATTAAAACACTGTTTTTAGCGACATAAGCGCCCTTGCGCACCATAGCATGTGGCACTACACGCACACCTGTGTGCTGGAATTGTTCGTCAGTGTAACCATTGTATTTAAGAGGTACTTTATCGTAGAACTGGCAAAAACCAGCATCCACAATTTGGTTAGGGAATAATTTAAAAGATAACAGAACCGCTTTTTTGATCCACTGATGAACCACCCACTCATGGTTTATTTTTTCTGCAACACGTAATTGCCCACTGTCTAAGCAAGATAGTACTTCATTGACCGCAGCAAATAATTCGGAAGTAGCAGTATTCATTGATAACGTTTGGTGCTGTCCAAAGGCTTGCTCAATGATGGTTTGTAATGTGTGCATGTATTTTTTCCTATTAATAGGCCCCCATAAGGGCTTGTTGTAAATCAGCTTGTAAATCTTCTACATGCTCAATGCCTACTGACAGACGAATAAAACCATCTTCAATACCCAAGGCTTTGCGTTGTTTTGCAGGAATAGAAGCATGTGTCATGATCGCTGGATGTTCAATTAAACTTTCAACTCCCCCCAAACTTTCAGCCAAGGTAAATAATTCACAGCGCGACAAAAAGCGCTTGGCTTCTTCTAAGCCACCATCAATCACTATGGAAATCATGCCACCAAATGCATGCATTTGTTCTTTGGCTAATTGATGTTGAGGGTGGTTGGGTAATCCTGGGTAAATTACTTTTTTTACTTTAGGATGTGCATTAAGCCAGCTTGCCAAGTGTTGCGCATTTTTACAATGACGCTCCATGCGTAGGGATAAAGTTTTTAAACTTCTTAATACTAAAAAGCTATCAAAAGGCCCTGCGATGCCACCACATGAATTTTGTAAAAAGGCCAAATTCTCTGCAAGTTCTGTATTATTCCCAACAACAACAATACCATTGATGACATCTGAATGGCCGTTTAAATATTTAGTTGCAGAATGTACTACTATATCAAAATCCAATTCAAGTGGGCGTTGAATCCATGGTGTTGCAAAAGTATTGTCAACCACACTAATTAATTTATGGTGCTTGGAAATAGCAGCTATTTCACGTAAATTGGCTAACTTAAGCATAGGATTTGAGGGTGTTTCTACCCAAATCATGCGTGTTTTTGGTGTAATGGCTGCTTCAATATTGTGGACATCAGTCATGTCGACAAAAGAGAAAGATAAATTAGATGTACGCGTTTTTACCTTATCAAATAGACGAAATGACCCCCCGTACAGATCATCCATGGCAATGACATGATCGCCTGCATTTAATAGGTCAATAACAGTATTGATTGCAGCCATGCCTGAGGCAAAAGCAAATCCGCGTTGCCCTCCTTCCAAGCTGGCAATACATCCCTCATAGGCAGCACGGGTGGGATTATGGGTACGCGAGTATTCATACCCTAAATGAACACCAGGGGCACTTTGTTTGTAAGTTGAAGTCGCATAAATAGGAGTCATGACAGCACCTGTGCTAGGACAAGACTCTTGGCCAGCATGAATTGCACGTGTGTCAAAGTGATTTTTTTTCATAAAGATACATTCCTTATATTTTTATCTAGTCGACAAGAGGGTATGTGAGATATTCTAGTGGTGGTTCTTTGTGTAGGCAAGGTATCAATTTGTACTAAATTCAGAGAGAATAGAGTGGCTTTTGAAAAAAGTATAGTAAGGGTATTTGGAGCATGAAATTAGATCTGCATTATTTATTGTCAGCAAAATACGCCCAATGGATTAGTTGGGTGTTGATTATTCTATTTTCTGTGCTGATTATTATGGAATGTTTTTCTTTACGCATTTCTCCAGTTCCAGTAGCATCTGAAGCCAATAATATTCCTATTGTTGCGCAGTCTAATTCTTTTGATGCTGTGTTAAAATCGTCATTATTTGGAATGTATGTTTCCAATGATTTAAACGAAAACAGTGTTAAAAAATCCATGTTAAATGTTACATTGGTAGGCATTTTATTTGCGGATAAAATTGATGATTCGCAAGTAATTATTCGTGCAGCTAATGGTGAGGAAAAAACATATAGCATTGGGGATACCATTCCTGGAGATGCGGTGATTAAAAAAATTATGACTGGTGGTGTGCTTGTTGAGCACCACGGAGCTTTAGAAAGTTTAAGTTTACCGAAAAATGAATTAACTTTTGAGCCTATACCAGAGCCCTTGAAAGAGGAATAAAATTGATGAACTATTTATTGCGATTATTTTTGGTTGTGCTCTTTATTCCTGGGCTGGTTGCCTGTTTTATTTCTGACAAAGCAAATTTGCGTGAAGGAATTGATAGCTTTCGTGTTGAAGAGTACCGCACAGCCTTTGTGCGTTTAAAGCCATTAGCTAAAAAAGGACAAGCAGATGCACAATACGCCGTGGGTTATATGTACTATTACGGCAAAGGTGTAGTGGAAGATCGGAAAAAGGCTTGGTTTTGGATCACTGCCGCGGCAAACGCAGGGCAGCCTGATGCCTTGGTTGCAGCAAAAATGTTAGATGGAAATATGAATACCAAATAATTTAGTAACTCCCCAGGTATTTAATTGAGCTCACCGGGCTTCCCCTCTCCACCGC
>NZ_JASGFU010000082.1:0-9881 GCF_047605385.1 Legionella sp.
TGCTCATTGCTCATTGCTCATTGCTCATTGCTCATTGCTCATTGCTCATTGCTCAATAAGTAGTCTTTTGGGATTTGTTTTGAGATATAAATTGGAAGTTCCCGCTTTCGCGGGAAACTTACTGGCAGTAAGGGTCAGAGAGGGTGAGTTCCACTCTAGGTTAGTTCACTTATAGTAGAAACAGCATGATACCCTGCATCCACATGCACCACTTCTCCAGTAATCCCTGATGCTAAATTAGAGCATAAAAACGCTGCGGTATTCCCCACCTCTTCAATAGTAACATTTCTCTGCAATGGTGTACTATTGGCATAAGCTGTTTGAATCTTGCGAAAATCTTTAATACCTGCCGCTGCCAAGGTTTTAATTGGCCCTGCAGAAATGGCATTAACGCGTATGCTACGACTACCCAAACTTGAAGCCAAATAACGTACGGAAGCTTCCAGGCTGGCTTTAGCAACACCCATAACATTATAGTTAGGAACCGCTTTTTCAGCACCATAATAACTCAGAGTTAAAATAGAACCTTCAGTTTCTTCCATCATCGGTAAAGCAGCCTGTGCTAAACCAATCAAACTATAGGCACTAATATCATGTGCAATTTTAAAACCTTCGCGGGTGCAAGAAGTAACAAAATCACCACTAATTTGATCTGCTGGAGCATAAGCAACTGAATGAATTAAAATATCAAATTTGCTCCAATGCTTTGCTAAATTGGCAAACAGAGCATTTATTTCTTCATCCAAAGCTACATCGCAAGGAAATGTCAGCTTTGAATTAAACTCTGCAGCCATTGATTCAACGCGGTCTTTCAAACGCTCATTTTGATAGGTAAATGCTAATTGTGCGCCTTGCTCATGGAAGGCTTTGGCAATACCGTAAGCAATCGAACGGTTGCTTGCTAAACCAATAATAAGCGCTTTTTTACCAGCTAAAAAACCCACAGTTCTCTCCTTATATTATTATGTGTGTGATGCTAATAATTCACGCATCTTGGCTTGAATCATTTCAATCGCAATTCTATTTTCACCGCCACGAGGAACAATAATGTCGGCATAGCGACTTGATGGTTCGATAAACTGTAAGTACATAGGACGTACTGTAGTTTCATATTGATGCACTACAGACTCAAAGGTACGGTGGCGCTCTACAACATCTCTTTTTAAACGACGAGTTAGGCATACATCCAAAGGTGTGGACATAAATATCCGAATGTCCATGATGTCGCGTAATTCTTTATCGCTAAAGAGCAAAATGCCTTCGAGAATGATAATCGCATGCTTACCAACAGTTCTGGTTTCAGCAAGACGTTCATGCTTAGAGTGTGAATAAATGGGTATTTCAACACTTTTTCCTTCACGAAGTAAACGTAAATGTTCACAAAGTAAGGCATGATCAAAGGAATCTGGATGATCGTAGTTTATTTTCTCTCGTTCTGTGAAGGGTAAATGTCCATTGTCTTTATAATAGGCGTCTTCAGAAATAACAACTACTTGTTCTGATCCTAATTCATTAACTATGGTATTGGCAAAAAGACTTTTTCCTGATGCAGATGGGCCGGAAATTCCAATGATTATTGCTTCTTTATTCATAACTTCGTACCGCTCAAATTTTCGCAAAATGGTAAAGGTTTTTTGCGTTAAATTCAATCTTTATAGCATGTCTGGAACGAATTTGTCGGCGAATAAGTCCTTGCTTACAAGCAAGGACTTATTGATTAACTCGATAAATGCTCGGCAGCGTTGATTACTTCCTTTAAAGGGTGGCCGACTGAGGCGGAAGGTTCTTTAATCATTAGCAAGGCTGCTAAAGTTGAGGCTATGTTAGTAGTATATACACGACGAGTGATATTTTGTGCTTTAAAACTTGGGTGCACAAACAACAGGGGTACATAACTGTCATAGCTCCATGGGCTACCGTGGGTCACTCGCGATATATTTTTTGCTCCATTGGATTGATTTGGTGGTTGTACAATGTAGATATCGCCAGCACGATTTGGATAGTACATCCTGTTCACCTTATTGCTAAGCCAATCGTTCTCCATCTGTTTTATTGGTAAGGAAAATGCTTTAAATATTCCTGGCTTCAAGGTTAACGCTTGAGCCAAATAATTGCTCACCTCCGATAGATGTAATTTATTCTGATGAATTAGCTTATGATTAAGATAAATATAGGGAGGAGTGACTGCCAGCAATGCTTGTTCGGGAAGTTCAAAACGTTTTTGCAAAGCAGTGTGAATGAATTTTTCTAACTCACCGATATTTATCGGTTTGATTTCTACAATCTGATGTGCTTTAAGATAGGCTGGCCCATCATTGACACCATGATCTGCACTTAATACAATCAACGTATTATCAAGCCCAACTTGTTTATCAATAACGGCTAATAAGTGAGCTAGAGTTTTATCAAGTATTAATAAATTATCTTCTGCTTCCAAACTGTTAGGCCCGAATTGATGACCAATAGCATCTACCCCGGAAAAACTAATTCCTAAATAGTCAGTTTTCTGTGCAGTGCTGCCTAAATGTTCTGCAACAATTAGTTTTTCTGCAAAATTGGCAGTTAATTGGTCAGCTTTTGGTGTTCTTGACAACGCTTTAAAATAATCTAAATTTTCGCCATGTTGCACGTGGTGCGGGAAGTTTTGGCCAAATGCTTGATCAACTTGGGTAAATACGGGAGAATGCGCATTTTGATATTCTGTCTTTGGGCGACTAAGATTCCAATCATAATCAGGTGATCGATAAATTTTATTCCATTTTTGTACCCAAAGAGGATATTTTTTATAATAATACGTGCTGGTTACAAAACCACCATTTGTGGTATCAAACCAAAAAGCTTTACCAGCGTGTCCTGCCAGGGCAATTGCTGAGCGGTCTTTTAGGGAAACGCCAAAAGAGCGTCCTTTTTTTGCCAAGACCACTTCATCGCTTAGAGTTGATGCATATAAATTACGTGGAGAGCGCCCAGGGGTAGGTATTTTTGTGTGTTGGGTTGGTACTGTAGAGACTTTTTTATCTTCCATGCAATAGATCATTTGTTTTGATTTTCTATCATACCAATCGTTATTCACTATCCCGTGCATTGCTGGATAACTTCCAGTAGCAATGGTTGCGTGTCCTGCACAGGTGGTAGTATTGGCATGAGGATGATGAGTATTACGATAGTTTATAGCATGACTAAGCAGGTAATTAAATCCCGCTTTACCAAATTGCTGCTGATGTTGTTGGATTAAATCGCCGCGTAATTGATCAATAACTATTTGTACAACGAGTTTGGGTTGATCCGTATTTGCATCAGCACTGAAGCAAAAAAGTGCTAATAAACTAGAATAAACATATTTTTTCATGAATACAACATCTCCATAAGTACAAGCAAGGAGTAACTTAACTTAATATCAACATTAAGATCAACCAGAAAAAATTTTATTTTTGCAGATTAAAAATTAAATGATACGTGAAACGAAAACTCATGACGCACATTATTAATTAGTTTAAAATTTCTTGAATGTAAGTAATTTCTAATCCTGTTTATGAAGTTTAAGGAGGAACAAATGATATTTCAACTGATTGCATATGAAGTTCTAAGAGAACGGATTATTAATGCAATCCGATCTTTTGCTAATCGCTATAAATGTGATGGCCCAACTATTATTAAACAATATGGATGTGCTTATTTGCTCACTGAGGATGAGCAAAAACAACCAATGAAACTCGAAGATTATTACAGTAAGGTTCCTGACGAACGAAGGACAGAGATTGGTTTTCTGCTAACTTGCCTGAGACTTATTGATGCTTCTGAGAAAAAGCTTGCAGAAAAAGAATTAATACTTAATGCCGCAACTTGTTATACACGTACTATGATTGAGGATGATCGTGATCCAGAAAAATCACTTTATAACAAGATTGTTTCTCGTGTTACCACATTAAATAGTAGTACTTTATATACATCACTTGGTTTTGCTTTAGATATTGATCAATACAATGCTCCTGATAATGATGATATGTCTTTAATGTGTAGCACTATAAAAGATTTTGTAATGGAGCAAGTGCGTCGCTACAAAACCACTGCTGATAAAGGCGCTGTAGTGCATCCTTTTTCTGAAAGCAGAATTGAGAAGTTTAATCTGGATAAATTTATTAGTACTTTAAATACTAAAATAGTGCATTATAGTATAAAACAGTCATCTGAATTAACTCGTCATCTTAAAAGTTCTGCGTCAGTCGCTTCTAATGGAATTTTTGCCCAAGGAATTGCTGATTCCTTGTTGAGTAAATCTGAAGAGAAAAGTGATAATTCAAAGGATAAGGATGAGCCTCATGTAAGCCATCCCATTGCAACACTTTGTTAATTAGCATAGAGGCACGTTGGGCTCTTACTTAGCTCAACGCACAATCGAATTCCGAAAAAGTAAAAATATCGATTACATTTCTATGGGATAACCAAATGTAGCCCATTCCATAATTCCGCCATCAACGGAAAATACTTCTTGATAACCTAAATCAATCAAACACTGAGCTGCATATAAAGAGCGAATACCACCTTTACAATGTAAATAAATAGGCTTGGTCTTATCCGGTATGTGTGAGGTTATGGCAGACAAAATGAGATCCTTAGGTATATGAATGGCTTTAGGAATACGTGCATTTTGCCACTCATCGTGTTCACGAATATCAATAAGACACAGTGTTGCGTCTTGTTCCATTCTATTTTTTAATTCATGAACATCAATAGTTTTAATACTAGGGTTTATCATAACGTACTTCTCTTATCGTTGGTCTTGTGAATGTTGAATGGTGTAGCAGCCAATAAATTGTTGCAGTGAATATTCCTCCAATTAAGGTAGCAAATGCCCAGGTAGGTGCTGATACAAGCACAGTTTTTTGTCCTATACGATTCATCGCACCGCCATCACGTGCCACGGCACCTGCAAAAACTAAATGCAAAATGCCATTAATTAACATGATAAGATAAAAAAACGTTTGGATTTGTGTTGCAAATTGTTGAGCTAACTCATTTATCATGAATACAGTTCCTTTAATCGTTTCGCACTATAATAACAGAAAATGATCAAGATCTTTTATTTCTTTCTTATCCCCGGTAACATCAGGGCATATAAAATATTTCGAGAGATGACATGAACGCTTCTGATGTCCCGGTTCCTCATTTAACAACGGCTAATTCTGGCCCTATTTATCATGTTGAAAAAGTTTTATTAAATCAGGTTGCCGCTATAGAAACCTGGTTTAGACAGCAATGGAAAAAAACACCGCCGCCGTTAACTTCTTCGGTGGATTTACGTCAGGCTGGTTTTAAGTTAGCTCCGGTAGATACAAATTTATTTCCTGCTGGATTTAATAATTTAAATCCAGAGTTTTTACCTCTATGCATTCAGGCGGCTCAATCAGTGCTTGTCGATTATGTACCTTATTGTACTCGTATTTTATTATTGCCTGAAAATCATACGCGTAATAAATTCTACATGCAAAGCCTTTCAGTATTGCGCACGATTTTTACGAAGGCAGGTTTTGTCGTACGTATTGGTAGCTTGGATCCTAATCTTAAAGAGCCAATAGAAATTGAGCTTGAAAACGGGGAAACTTTATTGCTGGAGCCCATTCAAAGACAAGGCGATCGTATTGGTCTGGTTGATTTCAATCCCTGTTTTTTAATGCTAAATAATGATTTGTCCCAAGGAATTCCCGAAATATTAGAAGGATTACAGCAAAAGATTAGACCTACGGCTAAATTAGGATGGGCATCACGTTTAAAATCTAACCATTTCGGATTTTTTGACGAAATTGCCAAAGAATTTTCCGATGTTGTAGGGTTAGATGCATGGCTAATTAACCCTTATTTCAGTGCGATTGATGGTATTGATTTTATGGCTCAAGAGGGAATCGACCGCTTGGCTCATGAAGTTGATAAGATATTGAAATTAACTCAAGATAAATATGCCACTTATGGAATTAAAGAAAATCCTTTTGTCGTCATTAAAGCCGATAATGGGACTTATGGCATGAGTGTGATGATGGTGCATGATGCAGATGAAGTACGGCAATTAAATCGCAAACAACGTACCAAAATGGCAACCAGTAAAGGCAGCCAGAAAGTAGAGCGAGTGATTATCCAGGAAGGGGTTTATACTTTTGAAACCATGCCTAATGGTGCAGTTGCTGAACCAGTTGTCTATATGATTGGTCAATTTGTAGTAGGTGGTTTTTATCGAGTACATCAAGAGCGAGGTATTGATGAAAACTTAAATGCTCCAGGAATGCATTTTGAACCTTTAGCTTTTGCCGAGGCTTGTAATATGCCTTGTGATGAGTTAGAGGTTGTTGATTCTCCGAATCGTTTTTATGTCTATGGGGTTATTGCCCGTTTAGCTGCTTTAGCTGCTGCAAGGGAAATTGCCGCAATTGGAGGCGAATGATGAAACTTGCTGTATTGAGTGATCCTTTGGATTACTTAAAACCTTACAAAGACACCACAATTGCGATGATTAAGCGTGCCCAGGAAATGGGTTGGTATTGCGTGTATTTTACTCAGAATGACTTATTTTATAGTAGGAAGCATCTTTCTGCCCGGATGCATGAACTAAAAATTGGTGATGAGCATAGTGTGACCTGGGCAGAAACCAAAGATTTAGGAGATAGGCTACTGGCTGATTTTGACATTATTCTAATGCGCAAAGATCCACCATTTAATACGGAATATATTTATACTACCTATCTTTTAGAGTGTGCTGAGCGTGAAGGTGTGTTAGTCGCTAATAAACCGCAAAGCTTACGTGATGCTAATGAAAAATTTTTCACCTTAAATTTCCCTCAATGTTGTCCAACAACTCTAGTTTCTCGCGACATAAAAAGACTTAGAGCATTTTGGGAACACCATCAGAATGTAATTTTTAAACCTGCAGAAGGTATGGGAGGTAGTTCGGTATTTCATGTAGACGAGCAAGGTAGAAATTTATCGGTGATTTTAGAAGTATTGACTCAGCATGAAACTCAGACGATCATCGCCCAACATTACATACCGGAAATAGTTACTGCTGGAGATAAACGGATTTTGGTTATTAATGGCGAGCCAGTACCTTATGCTTTAGCGCGTATTCCTACCAAAGGTGAATTACGTGGTAATTTAGCAGCAGGAGCGCATGGAAAGGTCGTCGCAATTAGCGAGCGTGATCGTTGGATTTGCGAGCAAATTGGGCCAACATTAAAAGCGAAAGGACTTTATTTTGTAGGGATTGACGTTATTGGTGATTATTTAACTGAAATTAATGTAACAAGTCCAACCTGTCTTAGAGAGATTACGGCAGAAACAGGCATAGATATCGCAGGTGATTTTTTACGATCACTGATGGAGTCTTATCACTCATCAACATAATCACTGCCAATCTCTGCAGCAACTTTGTTATCAGCGTTTTCATCATCTACGTATAAAGAGCCATTATCCTGCTCTTGGCCTGAGATTAGATAATTACGATGTTGTAAATAAGCATCGCGCATAAAGGCATATTTGTCTAAGGCTTCATCCATCAGACGCTCTGCATCAAACATTTGTGCTCGTAAATCTACATAGCGTAAGGCCAATAGACCATAGACAACTGCATCATCATTGATGTATACATAAGGACTGTACAATGCAAATTGAAATAACCAGCCTGCACCGTCTCTAATTGTACTTGGGCCTAAAAAAGGCAGCACAAGATAAGGCGATTTTTTATCACCCCATTTGGCTAAGGTGAGTCCTAAGTCATTGGAATGAGGTGGTAAACCAAAAGTCTGTGCCACATCAAATATACCGCCGACTCCTAATGACGAGTTGATGATCAAACGCCAGGTATCACGAATAGCCCATTTACCTTCAGCTTGCAACAAGTCATTACCCACCGTAGGTACTAAGTCCAGGTTATTATAAAAATTATTGACGCCTTTACGAACAAAAGGAGGAAGTACTGCTCGATAGACTCGTGCTGGTGGTTTCAGAAAAATCCTATCAAAAGTGGAGTTAAATTTATACACTTTACGGTTAAATGATTCATAAGGATCTTCAGGATTGGTTCCTTTGCATACACAACCTGCTAATGCCAGACTTCCCGCTAAACTGAGGCTTATTAAATTTAATCGCATGATTTTTCTAACTTATTAGACTTAGAAATGATGTTACACCAGTTTCTGATTCTTGCCTATTACAACTTGAATTGATCTTATGAAATGATTATTTATAATTCAATTAGTACAATATTTTTAAAAGTGTCTATTAATTGTCAAGTAATTGTTTTAGAATTGTACTGACTATTTTATGGTTATCTAAACTATGCCTAATTTTCATTTTGTAAAACAAATTGCAGGGCCATCCACAGAGAAGTTTATTATAGAAATTAATAATGATATTGAAAAACTCAATATTTTAATTGATCACTATAATAAAACTATAGATCCAATGGAGCAAATTAACGCGCTTAAAAAAGTGTACTGTTTTAAACAACAAATCGAAAATAAACATAGTGATCGTAATATTAGTAAATATAATGCTTATCAAAATGAAATTCAGAATAATTTGTTTATCCAACTTCAAAGTGAATTTAAAAAGCATGGGATTCACTCAATGTATAACATATCAACTCTTAATCCATCACTCCCCATCGCTCCTCATTCTCCTTATGCTTTACCGGTTATCCTCGCCGACATGATGCCGGAAAAAGCAAATAAATTACTTGAAATTTTGTCCGCAGGTGCGATGTTTAATGTAAATGAACTCAAAAAATTGTATAGTGCGTCCGAGCCTGGTTTTGTCGAATATCAACATTTTCTAAATAATAATGGGATACAGTTTTTAGGTGGAAGTAATTCAAAAAATTTTAAAATTATACCAAACGATGGAAGCTCACCCTTTGTTTTAAAAATTGAGAATCGAATGGGGATGCCTAAATGGGCAGAGGAACATCTGAGAGTACATTCCTTAAGAGAGATATTTACCCCAGTACTTTCTGCTCGACAAGCCTCCTGCGTCGTAAATGGTACACAGATTACACGAACTTTATTAATAACCGAATTTTGTAGTGGTGGTGATCTTGAGGCTCATAGTAAAACATACCTTACTAATTATTCTGAACGAATAAAATCTGCCCTCAATATATATCATCAAATGGCAACTATTTTAATGGGAATTAGCAATGATCAATGCGCATTTCCTGATATGAAAAATACTAATTGGTTAATTGAATCCAGTGGTATGGTACGGTTAGCTGATACAAAGTCTTTTGTCCCCGTTGATAGTGATGATCATATTGATAAGAGTAAAAACGAAGAAATATGGTTTCATTTTCTTTCTACAAAATTTATGAACCCACCAGAGTTTGCTGGATCGAGCTCATTTTCCGCAGATAAAATACATTCTTTTATGCTGGGAAAAAATTTATATCAATATTTATCAGGATGTAATCATTCGTATTTAAAGAAGAGAGATAATGCGAGTACTTATGATTTTAGTAGTCCTGTATTTAATAATGAAGAAGGAAAAGAATTAAAACAATTAATTGAAGTAATGGTGCAACCTAATCCTAATTATCGAATTTCCGTAAAACAATCATTGCTGGAATTGGAGAAAATACAATGTCGTATTCTTTTAAGAGAAATATCTTCCTATCCAATTCCAATAAGTGAGGAGGAGGATGTCTTAAAAGCTCAGTTTATTGACGTACAAAAAACAAAAATTTATCAATCTAATTGCATTGAAGACCTTCAGAGTATAAAGAAAGACCTGAATGCTAAGCTATTGAAAATTCTCCAATTTGAAAAAGCACAGTGTGATGAGCTTTTAAAACAGCTATCTTCTAATAGCTTAGGAGCCTATGATACTCAAAAAAATGAGTA
>NZ_JASGFU010000083.1:0-9879 GCF_047605385.1 Legionella sp.
ATTGCTCATTGCTCATTGCTCATTGCTCATTGCTCATTGCTCATTGCTCATTGCTCAATAAGTAGTCTTTTGGGATTTGTTTTGAGATATAAATTGGAAGTTCCCGCTTTCGCGGGAAACTTACTGGCAGTAAGGGTCAGAGAGGGTGAGTTCCACTCTAGGTTAGTTCACTTATAGTAGAAACAGCATGATACCCTGCATCCACATGCACCACTTCTCCAGTAATCCCTGATGCTAAATTAGAGCATAAAAACGCTGCGGTATTCCCCACCTCTTCAATAGTAACATTTCTCTGCAATGGTGTACTATTGGCATAAGCTGTTTGAATCTTGCGAAAATCTTTAATACCTGCCGCTGCCAAGGTTTTAATTGGCCCTGCAGAAATGGCATTAACGCGTATGCTACGACTACCCAAACTTGAAGCCAAATAACGTACGGAAGCTTCCAGGCTGGCTTTAGCAACACCCATAACATTATAGTTAGGAACCGCTTTTTCAGCACCATAATAACTCAGAGTTAAAATAGAACCTTCAGTTTCTTCCATCATCGGTAAAGCAGCCTGTGCTAAACCAATCAAACTATAGGCACTAATATCATGTGCAATTTTAAAACCTTCGCGGGTGCAAGAAGTAACAAAATCACCACTAATTTGATCTGCTGGAGCATAAGCAACTGAATGAATTAAAATATCAAATTTGCTCCAATGCTTTGCTAAATTGGCAAACAGAGCATTTATTTCTTCATCCAAAGCTACATCGCAAGGAAATGTCAGCTTTGAATTAAACTCTGCAGCCATTGATTCAACGCGGTCTTTCAAACGCTCATTTTGATAGGTAAATGCTAATTGTGCGCCTTGCTCATGGAAGGCTTTGGCAATACCGTAAGCAATCGAACGGTTGCTTGCTAAACCAATAATAAGCGCTTTTTTACCAGCTAAAAAACCCACAGTTCTCTCCTTATATTATTATGTGTGTGATGCTAATAATTCACGCATCTTGGCTTGAATCATTTCAATCGCAATTCTATTTTCACCGCCACGAGGAACAATAATGTCGGCATAGCGACTTGATGGTTCGATAAACTGTAAGTACATAGGACGTACTGTAGTTTCATATTGATGCACTACAGACTCAAAGGTACGGTGGCGCTCTACAACATCTCTTTTTAAACGACGAGTTAGGCATACATCCAAAGGTGTGGACATAAATATCCGAATGTCCATGATGTCGCGTAATTCTTTATCGCTAAAGAGCAAAATGCCTTCGAGAATGATAATCGCATGCTTACCAACAGTTCTGGTTTCAGCAAGACGTTCATGCTTAGAGTGTGAATAAATGGGTATTTCAACACTTTTTCCTTCACGAAGTAAACGTAAATGTTCACAAAGTAAGGCATGATCAAAGGAATCTGGATGATCGTAGTTTATTTTCTCTCGTTCTGTGAAGGGTAAATGTCCATTGTCTTTATAATAGGCGTCTTCAGAAATAACAACTACTTGTTCTGATCCTAATTCATTAACTATGGTATTGGCAAAAAGACTTTTTCCTGATGCAGATGGGCCGGAAATTCCAATGATTATTGCTTCTTTATTCATAACTTCGTACCGCTCAAATTTTCGCAAAATGGTAAAGGTTTTTTGCGTTAAATTCAATCTTTATAGCATGTCTGGAACGAATTTGTCGGCGAATAAGTCCTTGCTTACAAGCAAGGACTTATTGATTAACTCGATAAATGCTCGGCAGCGTTGATTACTTCCTTTAAAGGGTGGCCGACTGAGGCGGAAGGTTCTTTAATCATTAGCAAGGCTGCTAAAGTTGAGGCTATGTTAGTAGTATATACACGACGAGTGATATTTTGTGCTTTAAAACTTGGGTGCACAAACAACAGGGGTACATAACTGTCATAGCTCCATGGGCTACCGTGGGTCACTCGCGATATATTTTTTGCTCCATTGGATTGATTTGGTGGTTGTACAATGTAGATATCGCCAGCACGATTTGGATAGTACATCCTGTTCACCTTATTGCTAAGCCAATCGTTCTCCATCTGTTTTATTGGTAAGGAAAATGCTTTAAATATTCCTGGCTTCAAGGTTAACGCTTGAGCCAAATAATTGCTCACCTCCGATAGATGTAATTTATTCTGATGAATTAGCTTATGATTAAGATAAATATAGGGAGGAGTGACTGCCAGCAATGCTTGTTCGGGAAGTTCAAAACGTTTTTGCAAAGCAGTGTGAATGAATTTTTCTAACTCACCGATATTTATCGGTTTGATTTCTACAATCTGATGTGCTTTAAGATAGGCTGGCCCATCATTGACACCATGATCTGCACTTAATACAATCAACGTATTATCAAGCCCAACTTGTTTATCAATAACGGCTAATAAGTGAGCTAGAGTTTTATCAAGTATTAATAAATTATCTTCTGCTTCCAAACTGTTAGGCCCGAATTGATGACCAATAGCATCTACCCCGGAAAAACTAATTCCTAAATAGTCAGTTTTCTGTGCAGTGCTGCCTAAATGTTCTGCAACAATTAGTTTTTCTGCAAAATTGGCAGTTAATTGGTCAGCTTTTGGTGTTCTTGACAACGCTTTAAAATAATCTAAATTTTCGCCATGTTGCACGTGGTGCGGGAAGTTTTGGCCAAATGCTTGATCAACTTGGGTAAATACGGGAGAATGCGCATTTTGATATTCTGTCTTTGGGCGACTAAGATTCCAATCATAATCAGGTGATCGATAAATTTTATTCCATTTTTGTACCCAAAGAGGATATTTTTTATAATAATACGTGCTGGTTACAAAACCACCATTTGTGGTATCAAACCAAAAAGCTTTACCAGCGTGTCCTGCCAGGGCAATTGCTGAGCGGTCTTTTAGGGAAACGCCAAAAGAGCGTCCTTTTTTTGCCAAGACCACTTCATCGCTTAGAGTTGATGCATATAAATTACGTGGAGAGCGCCCAGGGGTAGGTATTTTTGTGTGTTGGGTTGGTACTGTAGAGACTTTTTTATCTTCCATGCAATAGATCATTTGTTTTGATTTTCTATCATACCAATCGTTATTCACTATCCCGTGCATTGCTGGATAACTTCCAGTAGCAATGGTTGCGTGTCCTGCACAGGTGGTAGTATTGGCATGAGGATGATGAGTATTACGATAGTTTATAGCATGACTAAGCAGGTAATTAAATCCCGCTTTACCAAATTGCTGCTGATGTTGTTGGATTAAATCGCCGCGTAATTGATCAATAACTATTTGTACAACGAGTTTGGGTTGATCCGTATTTGCATCAGCACTGAAGCAAAAAAGTGCTAATAAACTAGAATAAACATATTTTTTCATGAATACAACATCTCCATAAGTACAAGCAAGGAGTAACTTAACTTAATATCAACATTAAGATCAACCAGAAAAAATTTTATTTTTGCAGATTAAAAATTAAATGATACGTGAAACGAAAACTCATGACGCACATTATTAATTAGTTTAAAATTTCTTGAATGTAAGTAATTTCTAATCCTGTTTATGAAGTTTAAGGAGGAACAAATGATATTTCAACTGATTGCATATGAAGTTCTAAGAGAACGGATTATTAATGCAATCCGATCTTTTGCTAATCGCTATAAATGTGATGGCCCAACTATTATTAAACAATATGGATGTGCTTATTTGCTCACTGAGGATGAGCAAAAACAACCAATGAAACTCGAAGATTATTACAGTAAGGTTCCTGACGAACGAAGGACAGAGATTGGTTTTCTGCTAACTTGCCTGAGACTTATTGATGCTTCTGAGAAAAAGCTTGCAGAAAAAGAATTAATACTTAATGCCGCAACTTGTTATACACGTACTATGATTGAGGATGATCGTGATCCAGAAAAATCACTTTATAACAAGATTGTTTCTCGTGTTACCACATTAAATAGTAGTACTTTATATACATCACTTGGTTTTGCTTTAGATATTGATCAATACAATGCTCCTGATAATGATGATATGTCTTTAATGTGTAGCACTATAAAAGATTTTGTAATGGAGCAAGTGCGTCGCTACAAAACCACTGCTGATAAAGGCGCTGTAGTGCATCCTTTTTCTGAAAGCAGAATTGAGAAGTTTAATCTGGATAAATTTATTAGTACTTTAAATACTAAAATAGTGCATTATAGTATAAAACAGTCATCTGAATTAACTCGTCATCTTAAAAGTTCTGCGTCAGTCGCTTCTAATGGAATTTTTGCCCAAGGAATTGCTGATTCCTTGTTGAGTAAATCTGAAGAGAAAAGTGATAATTCAAAGGATAAGGATGAGCCTCATGTAAGCCATCCCATTGCAACACTTTGTTAATTAGCATAGAGGCACGTTGGGCTCTTACTTAGCTCAACGCACAATCGAATTCCGAAAAAGTAAAAATATCGATTACATTTCTATGGGATAACCAAATGTAGCCCATTCCATAATTCCGCCATCAACGGAAAATACTTCTTGATAACCTAAATCAATCAAACACTGAGCTGCATATAAAGAGCGAATACCACCTTTACAATGTAAATAAATAGGCTTGGTCTTATCCGGTATGTGTGAGGTTATGGCAGACAAAATGAGATCCTTAGGTATATGAATGGCTTTAGGAATACGTGCATTTTGCCACTCATCGTGTTCACGAATATCAATAAGACACAGTGTTGCGTCTTGTTCCATTCTATTTTTTAATTCATGAACATCAATAGTTTTAATACTAGGGTTTATCATAACGTACTTCTCTTATCGTTGGTCTTGTGAATGTTGAATGGTGTAGCAGCCAATAAATTGTTGCAGTGAATATTCCTCCAATTAAGGTAGCAAATGCCCAGGTAGGTGCTGATACAAGCACAGTTTTTTGTCCTATACGATTCATCGCACCGCCATCACGTGCCACGGCACCTGCAAAAACTAAATGCAAAATGCCATTAATTAACATGATAAGATAAAAAAACGTTTGGATTTGTGTTGCAAATTGTTGAGCTAACTCATTTATCATGAATACAGTTCCTTTAATCGTTTCGCACTATAATAACAGAAAATGATCAAGATCTTTTATTTCTTTCTTATCCCCGGTAACATCAGGGCATATAAAATATTTCGAGAGATGACATGAACGCTTCTGATGTCCCGGTTCCTCATTTAACAACGGCTAATTCTGGCCCTATTTATCATGTTGAAAAAGTTTTATTAAATCAGGTTGCCGCTATAGAAACCTGGTTTAGACAGCAATGGAAAAAAACACCGCCGCCGTTAACTTCTTCGGTGGATTTACGTCAGGCTGGTTTTAAGTTAGCTCCGGTAGATACAAATTTATTTCCTGCTGGATTTAATAATTTAAATCCAGAGTTTTTACCTCTATGCATTCAGGCGGCTCAATCAGTGCTTGTCGATTATGTACCTTATTGTACTCGTATTTTATTATTGCCTGAAAATCATACGCGTAATAAATTCTACATGCAAAGCCTTTCAGTATTGCGCACGATTTTTACGAAGGCAGGTTTTGTCGTACGTATTGGTAGCTTGGATCCTAATCTTAAAGAGCCAATAGAAATTGAGCTTGAAAACGGGGAAACTTTATTGCTGGAGCCCATTCAAAGACAAGGCGATCGTATTGGTCTGGTTGATTTCAATCCCTGTTTTTTAATGCTAAATAATGATTTGTCCCAAGGAATTCCCGAAATATTAGAAGGATTACAGCAAAAGATTAGACCTACGGCTAAATTAGGATGGGCATCACGTTTAAAATCTAACCATTTCGGATTTTTTGACGAAATTGCCAAAGAATTTTCCGATGTTGTAGGGTTAGATGCATGGCTAATTAACCCTTATTTCAGTGCGATTGATGGTATTGATTTTATGGCTCAAGAGGGAATCGACCGCTTGGCTCATGAAGTTGATAAGATATTGAAATTAACTCAAGATAAATATGCCACTTATGGAATTAAAGAAAATCCTTTTGTCGTCATTAAAGCCGATAATGGGACTTATGGCATGAGTGTGATGATGGTGCATGATGCAGATGAAGTACGGCAATTAAATCGCAAACAACGTACCAAAATGGCAACCAGTAAAGGCAGCCAGAAAGTAGAGCGAGTGATTATCCAGGAAGGGGTTTATACTTTTGAAACCATGCCTAATGGTGCAGTTGCTGAACCAGTTGTCTATATGATTGGTCAATTTGTAGTAGGTGGTTTTTATCGAGTACATCAAGAGCGAGGTATTGATGAAAACTTAAATGCTCCAGGAATGCATTTTGAACCTTTAGCTTTTGCCGAGGCTTGTAATATGCCTTGTGATGAGTTAGAGGTTGTTGATTCTCCGAATCGTTTTTATGTCTATGGGGTTATTGCCCGTTTAGCTGCTTTAGCTGCTGCAAGGGAAATTGCCGCAATTGGAGGCGAATGATGAAACTTGCTGTATTGAGTGATCCTTTGGATTACTTAAAACCTTACAAAGACACCACAATTGCGATGATTAAGCGTGCCCAGGAAATGGGTTGGTATTGCGTGTATTTTACTCAGAATGACTTATTTTATAGTAGGAAGCATCTTTCTGCCCGGATGCATGAACTAAAAATTGGTGATGAGCATAGTGTGACCTGGGCAGAAACCAAAGATTTAGGAGATAGGCTACTGGCTGATTTTGACATTATTCTAATGCGCAAAGATCCACCATTTAATACGGAATATATTTATACTACCTATCTTTTAGAGTGTGCTGAGCGTGAAGGTGTGTTAGTCGCTAATAAACCGCAAAGCTTACGTGATGCTAATGAAAAATTTTTCACCTTAAATTTCCCTCAATGTTGTCCAACAACTCTAGTTTCTCGCGACATAAAAAGACTTAGAGCATTTTGGGAACACCATCAGAATGTAATTTTTAAACCTGCAGAAGGTATGGGAGGTAGTTCGGTATTTCATGTAGACGAGCAAGGTAGAAATTTATCGGTGATTTTAGAAGTATTGACTCAGCATGAAACTCAGACGATCATCGCCCAACATTACATACCGGAAATAGTTACTGCTGGAGATAAACGGATTTTGGTTATTAATGGCGAGCCAGTACCTTATGCTTTAGCGCGTATTCCTACCAAAGGTGAATTACGTGGTAATTTAGCAGCAGGAGCGCATGGAAAGGTCGTCGCAATTAGCGAGCGTGATCGTTGGATTTGCGAGCAAATTGGGCCAACATTAAAAGCGAAAGGACTTTATTTTGTAGGGATTGACGTTATTGGTGATTATTTAACTGAAATTAATGTAACAAGTCCAACCTGTCTTAGAGAGATTACGGCAGAAACAGGCATAGATATCGCAGGTGATTTTTTACGATCACTGATGGAGTCTTATCACTCATCAACATAATCACTGCCAATCTCTGCAGCAACTTTGTTATCAGCGTTTTCATCATCTACGTATAAAGAGCCATTATCCTGCTCTTGGCCTGAGATTAGATAATTACGATGTTGTAAATAAGCATCGCGCATAAAGGCATATTTGTCTAAGGCTTCATCCATCAGACGCTCTGCATCAAACATTTGTGCTCGTAAATCTACATAGCGTAAGGCCAATAGACCATAGACAACTGCATCATCATTGATGTATACATAAGGACTGTACAATGCAAATTGAAATAACCAGCCTGCACCGTCTCTAATTGTACTTGGGCCTAAAAAAGGCAGCACAAGATAAGGCGATTTTTTATCACCCCATTTGGCTAAGGTGAGTCCTAAGTCATTGGAATGAGGTGGTAAACCAAAAGTCTGTGCCACATCAAATATACCGCCGACTCCTAATGACGAGTTGATGATCAAACGCCAGGTATCACGAATAGCCCATTTACCTTCAGCTTGCAACAAGTCATTACCCACCGTAGGTACTAAGTCCAGGTTATTATAAAAATTATTGACGCCTTTACGAACAAAAGGAGGAAGTACTGCTCGATAGACTCGTGCTGGTGGTTTCAGAAAAATCCTATCAAAAGTGGAGTTAAATTTATACACTTTACGGTTAAATGATTCATAAGGATCTTCAGGATTGGTTCCTTTGCATACACAACCTGCTAATGCCAGACTTCCCGCTAAACTGAGGCTTATTAAATTTAATCGCATGATTTTTCTAACTTATTAGACTTAGAAATGATGTTACACCAGTTTCTGATTCTTGCCTATTACAACTTGAATTGATCTTATGAAATGATTATTTATAATTCAATTAGTACAATATTTTTAAAAGTGTCTATTAATTGTCAAGTAATTGTTTTAGAATTGTACTGACTATTTTATGGTTATCTAAACTATGCCTAATTTTCATTTTGTAAAACAAATTGCAGGGCCATCCACAGAGAAGTTTATTATAGAAATTAATAATGATATTGAAAAACTCAATATTTTAATTGATCACTATAATAAAACTATAGATCCAATGGAGCAAATTAACGCGCTTAAAAAAGTGTACTGTTTTAAACAACAAATCGAAAATAAACATAGTGATCGTAATATTAGTAAATATAATGCTTATCAAAATGAAATTCAGAATAATTTGTTTATCCAACTTCAAAGTGAATTTAAAAAGCATGGGATTCACTCAATGTATAACATATCAACTCTTAATCCATCACTCCCCATCGCTCCTCATTCTCCTTATGCTTTACCGGTTATCCTCGCCGACATGATGCCGGAAAAAGCAAATAAATTACTTGAAATTTTGTCCGCAGGTGCGATGTTTAATGTAAATGAACTCAAAAAATTGTATAGTGCGTCCGAGCCTGGTTTTGTCGAATATCAACATTTTCTAAATAATAATGGGATACAGTTTTTAGGTGGAAGTAATTCAAAAAATTTTAAAATTATACCAAACGATGGAAGCTCACCCTTTGTTTTAAAAATTGAGAATCGAATGGGGATGCCTAAATGGGCAGAGGAACATCTGAGAGTACATTCCTTAAGAGAGATATTTACCCCAGTACTTTCTGCTCGACAAGCCTCCTGCGTCGTAAATGGTACACAGATTACACGAACTTTATTAATAACCGAATTTTGTAGTGGTGGTGATCTTGAGGCTCATAGTAAAACATACCTTACTAATTATTCTGAACGAATAAAATCTGCCCTCAATATATATCATCAAATGGCAACTATTTTAATGGGAATTAGCAATGATCAATGCGCATTTCCTGATATGAAAAATACTAATTGGTTAATTGAATCCAGTGGTATGGTACGGTTAGCTGATACAAAGTCTTTTGTCCCCGTTGATAGTGATGATCATATTGATAAGAGTAAAAACGAAGAAATATGGTTTCATTTTCTTTCTACAAAATTTATGAACCCACCAGAGTTTGCTGGATCGAGCTCATTTTCCGCAGATAAAATACATTCTTTTATGCTGGGAAAAAATTTATATCAATATTTATCAGGATGTAATCATTCGTATTTAAAGAAGAGAGATAATGCGAGTACTTATGATTTTAGTAGTCCTGTATTTAATAATGAAGAAGGAAAAGAATTAAAACAATTAATTGAAGTAATGGTGCAACCTAATCCTAATTATCGAATTTCCGTAAAACAATCATTGCTGGAATTGGAGAAAATACAATGTCGTATTCTTTTAAGAGAAATATCTTCCTATCCAATTCCAATAAGTGAGGAGGAGGATGTCTTAAAAGCTCAGTTTATTGACGTACAAAAAACAAAAATTTATCAATCTAATTGCATTGAAGACCTTCAGAGTATAAAGAAAGACCTGAATGCTAAGCTATTGAAAATTCTCCAATTTGAAAAAGCACAGTGTGATGAGCTTTTAAAACAGCTATCTTCTAATAGCTTAGGAGCCTATGATACTCAAAAAAATG
>NZ_JASGFU010000084.1:0-9755 GCF_047605385.1 Legionella sp.
GCGCGGTGGAGAAGGGAAGCCCGGTGAGCTCAATTAAATACCTGGGGAGTTACATATATGATTTGATAATGTACCCCTTTTATCATAAATCAGGATCTATTTCCCACGGGTTTATTATGTTAATAGACACTTGATTAAAATCTTTTGTGTTCCTTGTTACGAGAGTAAGATTATGTACTTGGGCAGTTGCAGCAATAAGCCCGTCTATAGCTGGAAGCATATAACCTTTGTTTTTGCTTTGTAATTGTCCCCACATATCCGCTATTGTTAGATTGATATTTAAAATACGTTCTTCAAAATAATCTGGCAATTCAACTTCAAGCCATTGAGAAATTTTTTCTTGTCTGCGAGGATCCAAGATCTTTGCTACTCCTTTTCTAATTTCCCCAATGGAGATAACACTAAGATATAATTGGTCGCTATTAATACCGTCAATCCATCTTAAAACTCTTTCATTAGGAGTAGGTTTTACAAGCTCTGATATAACGTTTGTATCAAGTAAATAGCTCATAACTCAATATCCCTCATTGAGGTTTTGTCACGTTCAATATTAATGTCTATTTCTACCAAGGGAGATTGCCTCAAAAAATTCACAAATTTTTGTTTAGGTTGTTTGAGTTTTTCATATTGTTGAACAGATAAAACAACGACTACAGGTTTTCCTCTTAATGTAATTTCCTGAGGTTTTCCTGAGGCTGCATTTTTTACTAATTCGCTTAGATGAGCCTTAGCATCTTGCAATTGCCAAATTTTCATAATTGTTACCTAATAACTAGTCTAACTAGTTTTATTATAGATTAAGGTTTAAAATAAATCCATGCTTACGAAAGGTTTAGAATTATAGCGAACGAATAGGGAGCTATACAGTTCCCTGAAGTAGGTAATTTAAAGTGTTTTGATTGGAATAAGAAACTAAACTTCTTCGTTTTCTGCAAATTCTTCTACAGAAAAAATTTCATCCGTCTTTATTGCATTTTCAGTGAGTAATTCTTGTTCAAGGTTTTTAAAGTTCCACATACTTTGGTCCATGAGTTGGCTGGGTTTAATGCTTTGTAAAGCATGTAAAATATTACTTGGAACTTTCGGATTTTCTTCTGCCAATTGATCAATTAAACGCGTTACTTTTTTACGCATTAAGTTTTCTTGTGACCCGCACAGATTGCACGGAATGATAGGGAACTGTTGCTCATTAGCAAAAGTAACAATATCTTTTTCTTGAACATAGGCTAAAGGGCGGATAACAATGTGCTTTTTATTGTCACTGAGCAATTTTGGTGGCATGGATCGGACATCACCATTATATAAAATTGACATTAATAAAGTACGAATTAAATCATCGCGATGGTGCCCTAACGCGATTTTATTGTATCCATTTTCTTCAGCATAACGATAAATAATGCCACGACGCAGGCGAGAGCATAAGGAACAATAGGTTTTCCCTTCAGGCACTTTTTCTTTGACAATGGTATAGGTATCACGTGTTAGGATTTCATGTTTTATATTGCGATCTGCTAACCATTGGCGTAGAGCAGAATCATTCCAACCCGGTTGTGCTTGATCTAAGGTAAATGAAAAAAGTTCGAATTTATTACCTGAACGACGGCGTAATTGATCCAAAATGGTTAATAAAGTAAAGGAATCTTTACCACCAGATAAACAAACCATAACACGATCACCGCGCTGGATCATGTTAAAGTCAGCAATAGCTTTGCCAGTATAATGCAATAATTTTTTTTCAACATGAGAAGGATTGGACATTTAAATAACCTTATTTGCTTGCTTTGCTGGCAACAGCGACAGTTCCCTTAACGCGAGTGGTTGTAAGCCATGAATTAATTTGTGCTAAATCATTCACGCTTAATGTACCAGCCAGATACTTTAATGCTAAAACTGAATTAATCAAATTATATTGATCATTCGCCAATTGTTGCTGTGCTTCAAACAGACGTTGCTGTGCGTTGACTACATCAACCATGGTACGAGTACCTACTTCAAATTGAGCTTCGGTACTTTCCAAGGAGTTTTTTTGCGAAATAATCGTTTGCCTATCGGCTTTTACTTTACTGATTCCATCGGTAATTGTATTAAATGCGATACGGCTATTTACAACAACATCACGATATGCTTGTTCAAATTGTTCGCTACTGCCTTGAAATTGATGTTGCGCTTGTCGTGTTTGTGAGCGTACCAGGCCTCCTTGGAAGACAGGGAAATTTAAAGCTAATCCAATATTGGATAACCTCTGACTTTTAGGCAGGATAGGGTTATTGTCTGGTTGCATGTCACCTAAATAATTATAGGTTTGGGTGGTATTGCTTTGTATTGCGACTGTTGGCCAATTTCCTGCAGATAAAGCTTTGACATTTTCTCTTGCCATTTCCATATTGTAGCGAGCGGTAAATAATTTATAATTTTGCTTTAACCCCGTATCAACCCATTTATCTGCATTATTTGGTTCAGGTTTAACTAAGGGAATTTTACTATCACGCAAAGGAGCTAAGGATTCATAAACATGATTGGTTAGTTTGCGTAAGTTTTCATATTGGTTGATCTTATTATTCCTAGAGGCAATTACGGTGGCCACTGACTGATCGTATGCAGCTTTTGCTTCATAAACTGAGGTAATTGCATCAAGACCTACCTGAAATCGTTGTTGAGCCTGTTCGTATTGACGCCAATTTGCTCGTTTCTTGGCTTCGGCAAAATTTAAAGTATCTTGTGCATAAAGAACATCAAAATAAGCTTTTGCTGTTCTTAGCATTAAATCCTGAGCAGCATCATTGAAGGTTGCCTGAGCCGCTTTAACAGAAGCCTTAGCCTGACGAACCTTTGCCCAAGCTTCATAATTAAATAGGGCTTGAGATGCAGTAACTTGCCATAAGGCTGTATTATAGTAGGTGTTATTGATTGAAAAAGCTCCACTATTCAGATTTAAAACGCTTCGGTTTGCCTGGCTAGAGAGCGTTACTTGCGGTAATAATGCTGCTCGTGCTTGAGGAATCGCCTCTGCATTTGCCATATAAGTATCATAAGCATTTTTGAATATGGGGTCATTTTCGAGGGCTTGATGATAAGTATCCATCAAGTCTGCTGCATAAATGTGCGCAGACAGACCCAAAGACATGAGGGAGCAGATCAACAGTTTTTTCATTATAACATTCACCCTAAAATACAGAGTCCGTCATCCTGCGGCTTTGTGTTGAATAATCGCTTTTAAATTAGTCAAAGAATTAATAACCTCAGAGGAGTTAGAATACAAATTCTTTGGGTTTTAGCTTATCAATCAGCAAAGGAATATCCGTTTCAAATAGCAGAGATTGATGCCATTCCCCTTGATGATCCAATTCATATAGATTGGCTTGCATGATAGGAGACTTGCCTTCTATGGCAAAAAGTTTTCCTCCAGGAAGTACTTGGAGCCATTGTGTTTCAGTTAATTGTTCTTTTGCACCAGTAAAAATAACTACCTCATAAGGCGCACTTTCTAGCCATCCTTGGCTCGCATCACCGGTAATTAATTCTACATTATGGCAGTGATGTGTTTTTAATTTACGTGCGGCATTTGTTGTGAATTCAGCATAATAATCCACGCTAATCACTTTCTTACATAATTTACTAAGCAATGCAGTAAAAAAACCACTTCCTGTGCCTACCTCAAGAACAGTCTCAGTTCCTTGTAAATTTAGCGCCTGAAGTATAGTGCCTTCTTCTAATGGAGTAAGCATGCGCTGATCGTTTCCTAAAGGAATTTGCATGTCTGAATAGGCAAAATGAGCATATTGTTCAGGCACAAACTCGTGCCTCGGTACTAAATTATAGAGATTGAGTATTGATTCTTCTAAAACATCACCAGTACGTAGCTGTTGCTTGACCATATTAATACGTGCATTTTGATAACTCATTTGCTCTACCGTAAATTTAATTGTTTTTAGTGGATTAATATTTTGGGACAATCTTAACAAAAAAATAACTTCTGTGCTAAGAAAATAATGTTCTAAATCTTAATTTCGTGGTGACTGTGTTTAAAGTTTGTTATGATCTGTGAACTTTATCGTAATTCTACATGTAGGAGAGAAACGTGCTTGAGCGATTTAGCGATTTTTTACAAACCGAATTAGAAACACTCAAAAAAGAAGGACTCTATAAGTCAGAGCGCGTTATTGAGAGTCAGCAGCAAGCTGAAGTGTTAGTTAATCATAAAGAAGTAATTAACCTATGTGCGAACAACTATCTGGGTTTGGCAAATGATCCGCAATTAATCGCTGAGGGGCAAAAAGCTTTAGAGCAATACGGTTATGGTATGGCTTCAGTGCGTTTTATTTGTGGTACGCAAACGCCACACAAGCAGCTTGAGCAAAAGATAAGTCAATTTTTAAGCAAAGAAGATTCCATATTATATTCATCTTGTTTTGATGCGAATACTGGCTTGTTTGAGACTTTATTAGGTGAAGAAGATGCAATCATCAGTGATGCACTAAATCATGCGAGTATTATTGATGGCGTGCGCTTATGCAAAGCAGCACGTTATCGCTATGCCAATAATGACATGAAGGCTTTAGAAGAACAATTGATCGCAGCGAAGAATGCACGTTTTCGTTTGATTGCTACCGACGGTGTTTTTTCTATGGATGGTATTTTAGCAAATCTGCCTGCTATTTGTGAGTTGGCTGATAAGTATGATGCTATGGTTATGGTCGATGATTCGCACGCAGTTGGTTTTATGGGAGAAACAGGCCGTGGTACGCCAGAGCATTTCGGTGTCACAGAACGAATTGATATGATCACAGGTACTTTGGGTAAAGCCTTAGGTGGAGCTTCAGGCGGTTATACTGCAACTAATGCCACTATTGTAGATTGGTTACGTGAGCGCTCTAGACCTTATTTATTCTCTAATACCTTAGCACCAGTTATTGCCCACACTTCATGTGTCGTTTTAGAGAATTTGATGAAGGACAATCATTTGTCTGAAAAATTAAAGCATAATAGTCGTTATTTTCGAGAAGGAATGATGCGTTTAGGTTTTAATTTGATTCCTGGAGAACATGCGATTATTCCAATCATGCTTGGTGACGCTAGTTTAGCAGGTCGCATGGCAAAGCGTTTGCTTGAATTGGGAATTTATGTTGTTGGATTTTCTTATCCTGTGGTGCCTAAAGGTTTAGCGCGTATTCGTACACAAATGTCTGCTTCTCATGAGTTGCATCATTTAGATAAAGCAATGGCAGCATTTGAAATTGTTGGGAAGGAGTTTTCTGTTATTTGAGGTATGTTCATGAAATCATTAGTCAAAGCAAAAAAAGCGCCTGGAATATGGATGGAGGATGTTCCTGTCCCTAAATATGGTGTGAATGATGTTTTAATTAAAATTAAAAAAACTGCAATTTGTGGAACAGACATCCATATTTATTCCTGGGATGATTGGGCACAAGCTACGATCCCAGTGCCCATGACTGTTGGTCATGAATTTGTTGGTGAAATCGTGGCTCAAGGATCAGAGGTACAAGGATTGAGTATCGGACAACGTGTTTCTGGTGAAGGGCATATTACTTGCGGTTATTGCCGTAATTGCCGTGCTGGAAAACGTCATCTTTGTCGTAATACTTTAGGCGTTGGTGTTAATCGTCCTGGATGTTTTGGTGAGTATTTATCGCTTCCTGCATCGAATGTCATCGTGCTTCCCAATAATATTACCGATGATCAAGCTGCAATTTTTGATCCCTATGGTAATGCGGCGCATTGCGCTTTATCTTTTGACGTTGTGGGTGAGGATGTACTAATTACTGGTGCTGGTCCAATTGGTATTATGGCTGCTGCAATTGTAAGACATATTGGTGCACGTCATGTGGTGATTACTGACGTTAATGAGTACCGTTTGGATTTAGCGCGTAAAATGGGTGTTACCCGCGCAGTTAATGTTAAATATGAAAAACTTTCTGATGTGATTACTGAGTTAGGGATGCTCGAAGGTTTTGATGTAGGTTTGGAAATGTCGGGCAATCCATTAGCATTAAACGAAATGATGAACGCAATGACCCATGGCGGGCACGTAGCCATGCTTGGTATTCCACCGCAAGAAACTCCTATTGATTGGAATCAGGTAATTTTTAAGGGGTTAATAATTAAAGGAATTTATGGGCGTGAAATGTTTGAAACCTGGTATAAAATGATTGCCATGTTGCAAAGCGGATTAGATATTTCTCCAGTAACAACACACCACTTTAAAGTGGATGATTATCAACATGCTTTTCAGATTATGGCATCTGGCCAATCAGGGAAAGTAATTTTGGATTGGTCTTAAGTCAAAGCAGATTTATAAAGACGGAGTATTTATGTCACAGTATATTTTTACCATGAATCGTGTCAGCAAAATTGTTGAAAACCAGCGATTTATTTTAAAAGATATTTCATTAAGTTTTTTCCCTGGTGCCAAGATTGGTGTTTTGGGTCTAAATGGTTCGGGTAAATCTACCCTATTACGAATTATGGCAGGTGTTGATAAACACTTTGAAGGTGAGGCAAGGCCTCAGCCTGGAATTAAAATTGGTTATCTGGAACAAGAGCCGCAATTAGATGTAAATACAACAGTACGCGAAGTGGTTGAAGAAGGTGTTTCTGAAATGAAACAACATTTAGCTAAATTTGATGAAATTAGCATGCGTTTTGCTGAGCCTATGAGTGATGATGAAATGAATAACTTATTGGTAGAGCAAGGCGAATTGCAAAACCTCATTGAAGCTGGCGGTGGCTGGGATTTGGATAGAAAATTAGATATTGCTGCTGATGCTTTAAGACTTCCCGATTGGGATGCTATTGTAAGCAAGCTTTCAGGAGGAGAACGTCGTCGTGTGGCTTTATGTCGCTTGTTGCTTTCTAATCCTGATATGTTATTACTTGATGAGCCTACCAACCACTTGGATGCTGAATCAGTGGCATGGCTTGAGCATTATTTGGAAAATTTTCCAGGAACGGTAGTAGCGATTACCCACGATAGATATTTCCTTGATAATGCTGCGGAGTGGATTTTAGAATTAGACCGCGGTGAGGGTATCCCTTATAAAGGAAATTATTCTTCCTGGCTTGAGCAAAAAGAAGCTCGTTTAGAAATGGAGAAGAGGCAGGAAGATTCTCATCAACGTGCAATTAAAGCAGAATTAGAGTGGGTACGTACCTCACCTAAAGGACGTCATGCAAAAAATAAAGCACGCTTGGCTCGTTTTGAAGAAATGAATTCTAAAGAATTCCAAAAACGTAATGAAACCAATGAAATTTATATTCCCCCAGGTGAGCGTTTAGGTGATTTAGTTCTTGAAGGGATACAAATTAATAAAGCATTTGGAGAGCGTATCTTAATTGATAAGCTTGATTTCAAATTACCAAAAGGGGGAATTCTTGGGATTATTGGTCCAAACGGTGCTGGTAAATCAACTTTCTTGAAAATGATTACTGGCCAAGAACCGCCTGATAGTGGCACGATTCGTGTTGGTGAAACCGTGCAATTAGCTTATGTGGATCAGTTACGGGATAATCTTGATGCCAATAAATCGGTATGGGAAGAGATTTCTGACGGTTTAGATATTATGCAAGTAGGAAGTTTTCAAATGCCTTCACGTGCTTATGTTGGTCGCTTTAATTTTAAAAATACAGATCAGCAAAAGAAAATGTCGCAGCTTTCAGGAGGGGAACGTAATCGTGTGCACTTAGCAAAATTGCTTAAAAGCGGCGGTAATGTGTTATTACTTGATGAACCCAGTAATGATTTGGATGTGGAAACCTTACGAGCCTTGGAGGATGCGCTGCTTAACTTTCCTGGTTGTGCAATCGTAATTTCGCATGATAGATGGTTCTTAGATAGAGTCTGTACCCACTTAATGGCTTTTGAAGGCGATTCACAGATTGCCTTCATTGAAGGTAACTACAGTGATTATGAAGCAGACAGAAAACGTCGCTTGGGTGATGCGGCAGATAGGCCATCTCGAATTAAGTATAAGAGGTTAGAGTCTTAAGTGTGCAGTGTGTTAATATTTTTCTTAATTTAACCCTCCTTCATACGAATGAAGGTATTTTACTTTGCGGAGATAATAATTAAATGAACAAGTTGTTTTGGGCTAGTCTCATCTTATGCATTGACTTAACATCGTGCGTTGATTATGACGAATCTACTTTAATTACTGATGATGCGGGTTATGTACATCGCACCATTCATTACACGAAAGACAAGCGTGGTCGTAATTATTTCCCTATGAAAATTAATGCTACTGGTGAAAAACGCTTTGTTTTTGATCCCAAGGCTTCTGCGTGGGCTGCTTATGATGAGGAAGGAAATCGTCTCTTAACTGGAGCTGGTTCTGCAGGTGTTGATGTGTGTGAAGAAAATCCAAATCAATCATGTCGTACAATTACTGGGACCTTCCGTGTGTACAATAAACGAGGTATTGATTGTCGTTCAGGAGAGTACCCTGTAGATACACATGGTGGTGCAAAAATGCCTTATTGTATGTACTTCCATCAAGGAGTAACAATCCACGCGGCTTATGAAGTTCCTGAACATCCATCAAGTCATGGCTGTATTCGCGTATTTCCAAGTGCTGCCAAGTGGTTAAATGAAAACTTTATGACTTTGGGAACCAAGATAATTGTACTGGATTATCCAGAGCAAACTGCCCCAGCTTAGTTAGTGTTATATATTACAATAGTACTCTTCCGGGGTCCGGGACAGACCCCTGGGACACTGAGCCTGATGGCTATGGGTTAAAAGTCCGATCTATGATTTCTGGATAAGCGAATGAATCATTGTTATGATCTGTTAGAACTTACTGCTCTATTTATAATTGCAAAGACGTCAAGAATTGGAACAATTTCGTGTGAAGCATCCAGCTATTGTAACCACCACAATCCCCTGATTATGTGTCATTATCAAAACTGCGACTGCTATTGTTAGCCATAACGTAGTGATACCCTTGAATCCAATTTTTTCAACAGGCCGCTCCGTTTATTTAACGAATACTTGAAATAATTCCTACTTATGGTATTCTTAAAAGTAAGAATATAAGGAGGAAGATATTATGCTTGTTCAAAAACTATCTATTTCCTTGCCTCAACAGCAATGTGAATTTATTGAAAGTTACCTTGTGGATCATCATCTAAAAAGCCGCTCCGAGGTTATTAAAGAAGCACTTTACTTGCTGCAACAAAAGCAACTTGAGGTTTATTACAGAGAAGCGAATCAAGAAATTGATTTAGCATTTGAGAATACATCTTTAGATGGGCTTGAAGAAAATGAAACGTGGTGAGATTTATTATGCAGATTTAGATCCTACAGTGGGCGATGAAACTAAGAAATTTCGCCCGGTGCTGATTATAAGCAATAATGCTAATAATAATTTTGCTAATACGATTACCATTATCCCTATTACATCAAACGTAAATAAAGTTTATCCATTTGAAGTTCTGCTTAGCATTAATGAAAGTGGTTTGTCGAAAACTTCAAAAGCTCAATGTCATCAAATCAGAACTATTTCTAAAGACAGAATTTCTAATATGAAGGTTCATGGTGTCGTTAGTAATTTAATCTTATCCAAGATTAATTCTGCATTAAAATTACACTTAGATTTACCTTAGCATTTGAGCTGCAACAGTGAAGAGTTAAATTAAAGCCTTATTATCTAAATATTGTGCCTAATTGTAGATTCTAAATCCATCATAGTAACTCCCCAGGTATTTAATTGAGCTCACCGGGCTTCCCCTCTCCACCGCGC
>NZ_JASGFU010000085.1:0-9412 GCF_047605385.1 Legionella sp.
GTTTAAAATCCATCCAATGTTTTTTAAGTAGCTCACGGCCTTCAAATGTTACACACAGCGAATAAAAAGGACTTTGACCTTTAAAAGGTCTTTCAGCAGTTACCTGGGCAAACAACCCTTTACTACGGAGATGCAGTTTAAAATCCCCCCAATGCTTTGTAAGTAAGGTCTGGCCTTCAGGTGTTGCACATAGCAAATAAAAAGGACTTATACCTTTAAAAGGTCCTTCACCAGTTACCTGGGCAAACAACCCCTCACTACTGAGATGCAGTTTAAAATTATCCCAATGCTCTGTAAGTAAGGTCTGACCTTCAGGTGTTACACATAGAAAATAAAAAGGACTTTGACCTTTAAAAAGTCCTTCAGCAGTTACCTGGGCAAACAACCCTTTACTACGGAGATGCAGTTTAAAATCTTCCCAATGCTTTGTAAGTAAGGTCTGGCCTTCAGGTGTTGCACATAGCCAATAAAAAGGGCTTTTACCTTTATCAGGTCCTTCACCAGTTATCTGGGCAAACAACCCTTCACTATTGAGATGCGGTTTAAAATCCTCCCAATGCTCTGTAAGTAAGGTACGACCTTCAGGTGTTTCACATAGCAAATAAAAAGGACTTTTGTCCTTATCAGGTCCTTCAGCGGTTACTTGCGCAAACAACCCTTCACTACATAGATTCTGTTTAAAATCCATCCAATGTTTTTTAAGTAGCTCACGGCCTTCAAATGTTACACATAGCCAATAAAAAGGACTCGTACTGTTACCATTTTGCGGTGTAAATAATGCTTCTGTGGTTAGTAAAGGCGCGATGATGTTCATTTTTTGATGTACCCACTTTCGGCCTTCATCGGTGTCCATCAAACAAGCAAAAATAGGATTGAGTTGAGTCTTTGCTCCAGTACTTTGTTGAGTAAACGCGGCTGTTAATGCTTCTTTAATGAAGGCGTTTTTTTGGGTAGAGAAAAATTTGGTCCATCGTGCGCTATCTGATGCGAGGACATGGAGAAAAAGAGGGGAGAGGATTCCTTCTTTAGAACAGTATTGGCGTATTATTTCTTTTGGTTTAATCTCAATGAGTTTCTTGTGATGCATCCGGTATAAGTGCACTGCTTTTTGGTACTGCACGAGAAGACTGCTGTCGTTAAACAATACATCCAATCCTTTCTGGCGCAGCTTGGCGACTGTCAATAGTTTAGGATGATCGACATGTAGTTCCATCCTAAGCACTAATTGCACGAAATAATCTTCATTAGAAATCGTTGCTATAGCTGCCATAAGTGCTTCACGGCATTCCTTATTTTCAATAGTTTGCTGCAGTATATAGAGTTTTTCATTAAAACACAGATTAAGAAAGAGACAACACCCATTATTCATTTGATGATGAAACAGCATGGTTGCGGCGTGTTTATGTAGTAATAATGGTTTTACATTATCTTTTGATACCTTATTAAGAAATTTTTCTACATAGTCGCTGAGATTTTGACTTAATGGTGTGTTTGTCTTGTTTAACGAATGATGATTCGCTTTTATGTTTGAGGAAGAAGATTGCTGCGATAATGCTTGGTCTGATGGTTGGGTAGCAGCTTTAATATTGCTGGGCGATTTGGTCTTGGATTCCAAAGCTGGTTGAGGTGTAATAATGGGCTGTAAAGGAGTTCTGATCGCAGGATCTGGATTCATCTTTAGTTTAAATTCTTCACCATCCTGTCCCAAATAGGCAATGATATCCAAAGACATTTCCACGTGTCCTTGGCGGTACAAATCGCATGCTTGCTGATACAAGAGTGTGCGGCGTTCTTCCTCCTCCATGTCTATCGTCTGTAAGGGCGCCCACACTACATGCGGCGTCTCTTTAAAAAAATCAAGCAGTGCGTGTGCATCATGAGTTGGTGTCTGCACGATGATGACTGTTTCTGTCGCTCGGGTAAGCGCCGCTTTGAATTTATTGAAATACAGTTCCAATTCTGAGCTTTCATTGGCATGAAATGAAGGTGCTGAAGTGCCGGTTTTCTCTTGTCGAATTAACGAATTAAGCCTTGCGTGTGTTGAGTCAAAGGGAAAGGCAACAATAATCCGTTTAAACTCTAAACCTAAAATAGGATTGTCTTTAGTGAAGGCGCATAAAGGAGTAATCCCTAGGGCATCAAAGGCTTGCTTTGATGCGTCGGTTAAATACACGACCGCTGTATCGGGTTCGAGTACTATCTGCTTTAGAAAGTGAATATCTTTTGTAGTTCCTTCAGAAAAACAGACGAAACCGTTCGTTGCATTGCATGAGGTTAATGGATTACTGGTACGTGCTTGCTTTCGTTTCGGGCTAATATAATGAGTGACCAAAGAATCGACTCGTTCTGCCAGGGTAATGGGAAACTTTGGACAGCGATGACTGCCAGAAAGCGTCTGATACGTTATTTTTCCTTTGCCTATCAACGTCAAAAATATCTCATTGACGCGACGTTTAAAACAAATACTCTGACTGTCATTCATCGCAATCAATGCTGCTGCAGAAGGCAACACTCCTGGAGGAACGTTCTGTGCCTCATCGATAAATAGGTAATCTTCTTCGGGGAGGCTTGTTCGAGGCTGATATAGATAAGGGTCAAAGCCTTGATGTGCTACCAGGTGGGCCTGATACTGTTGTTGTAATGCCAATAACTCTTGAGCGGTACGGTGTTTGTCTTCGGACTCCAGGAGCACCGAACCGAATTCGGGGCGTGCATAAAGTGCTGCTGCATCTTCGGTAGGATGTAGTATCTTAAGCCCATTAAGAATACAGAGCTCCTGATAAACTTGCAAACGGCTTACTCTTGCAATGGCTTGAATACGCTCAAAGGCTTCCTTTGAAAGCCAATGCAAAAAATCATGATAATCTCTACTCTGAATCTCCTGTGGAATGCCATCCAGATGTCGATACAAGGCATCTGGCGTGACTATATGCACTGGATTAAATCGCTTATTGTGCTCAATTTCACGATACACCGAATGATTTTCCCATTCTTGTTGTATGTGACGTTGTAATGGAACATGAGGTACAATGACCCATATCCGACGTGTTGCATGTTCATCGGTGGCCAGTATCCTTGCTAAAGTCACCATACGTTGCATTAATACCAATGTTTTGCCTGAACCGGCTTCGCCAAAAAGTACGGGGGTCTGTTCCTCATACGTAGTACCAAGCACCTTCTGCTGTTCTTTAGTAGCAGCAATAAAGTGTTCTCCATATTCAACCAACTGATGCGTTGTTTTTTCGCTTTTGCAGGGTATTAGTCCACTATGCTCTGCATTCACAACATACACTGCTCCTTGAGCACAGCGTTCAATATGCTGTGTTAATTGAGATGAGGTTAATTGGGTAATGCACTTGGACTGTTCGTATTCATGGTTCAATAAACATTCCACTAAAACCAGCGTCGGAATGCGTTCAATCACTCCTTTAGCCAATAATAGCCGACCTTTTCCTTCAAGTCGCATGGAATACATTTTTGAGGGGAGTAGTTTTTCAAAATCACTACCATGCGTCCCCGTTAATAATTTAATGAGTGCTTTATCTAAAAACATACGGCTCTTTTCATTAAATAGGGAATCAACAAAATCAGGAATAATGATTTGATGGGCGATTGGTGTAGGAGCTTTGATCATTGAAGCATGAATTAAGAAGTTAATGTTGTATAAACTCTACCATAAAGCAAAATTATTTGCCAGATTGCAACGATATAGTTTAATTGTTCTTGTATTGATCTGCCAGTTTTATCCAAAAACAGCTACATGCAATTAATTATAAATCTGCTAGTCTTTAAAGTAGACACATCAGTATTTTAAGGAGAAAACGATGTATAAGAGGGTATTGTTTGCGACCGACTTTGATGAAGTTGGAGTGTTGGCAGCCCATAAAGCAAAGAAAATTGCTGATGAAAATGGAGCTGATTTAATATTAGTTCATGTTGTTGAGCCTATACCAGCTTATGCTTATCCCGGCTTTGCAGGATTTGCTGAAGTGGAAATGTCTATTCGTGAACAGGCTGAAAAAGAACTTAATGATTTGGCCAAACAGTTAGGAGTTGATGCAAAGCATCGATTTTTAGAGTTTGGCTCTACTAAGAATGAAATATTACGCGTTGCCCAAGAGCGTAATATTGATTTAATTGTTACTGGAAGCCATGGAAAACATGGGCTTTCTTTACTGCTTGGTTCTACTGCAAATTCAATTTTGCATAATGCGCAATGTGATGTGCTGATTGTGCGCTCTAAAGTAGATGAAAAGCACGCCAAATAGTAATGCGTAGCAAGATAACCCTACCGTCGACGTGATACAACTTGTTCTTGAGAGGACCTCGTACATAGTGAGGACTCTCAAGAATAGCTTCTTCGTCAAGTCATTTTACATTTTTCAACCGCTCAGAAAAGCAGTATACTATGAAGTTTTCGTTTACTGATTGAATGATTCAATGAAATTGTTGCGTGGTATTCAACATTTTTCTAGTTTTGCAAAAGGTGCCGTGGCTACCATTGGCAATTTTGATGGGGTGCATTTAGGTCATCAAAATTTATTAAAAAGCTTACGTGCTAAGGCAGATGCATTAAATCTTCCATTAGTACTTATTTTATTTGAACCACAACCACGAGAATATTTTCAAAAAGATAAAGCACCTGCTAGACTGTCAAGTTTACGCGAAAAATTGAATATTTTACGTCACTATCAGATTGATTACGTTTATTGTGTGATGTTTAACCATATTTTGGCACAAACACCAGCAGCTGATTTTGCACGTCATTACTTATTTTCGATGTTCAACGTCAAACATCTTTTAGTAGGTGAGGATTTCCGCTTTGGAAAAAACAGAGAAGGTGATGTGAACTTGCTTAAACGCTTAGGTTCAGAATATGCTTGTGATGTGCAGGTTTATTCTAATTTTTGTATGAAGGAAGTACGTATTAGCTCCACAAATATTAGAGCAGCATTACAAGCAGGTGATCTTGAAAGTGCATCTACTTATCTAGGAAGGCCTTACGCTATTTGTGGGCGAGTGATGCATGGTGATAAACGTGGGCGCGAGTGGGGTATTCCTACGGCGAATATCGGATTACGTCGTTTATCGCTCCCTTTACAGGGCGTTTTTGTAGTCCAGGTTCGTCTTGCATCACAACAAATCGTGTATGGTGTGGCAAATATTGGGAAACGTCCTACAATAGATGGCAGCAAAAGCATTTTAGAAGTCCATCTATTTGATTTTGATCAATCCATTTATGGTGAATTATTGCAAGTGATGTTCTTGCACAAGTTGCGTGATGAGGTTAAATTCTCTTCAGTGGGAGCTCTAATCGCACAAATTAAAGATGATATTGTGGTGGCGAAAGCATTCGTCAACAATTTAACGACTTCGCAAAGTGGTGAGCAGTTATGGCAGAATATAAAGACACATTAAATCTTCCTAATACCTTATTTCCAATGAAAGCAAGTCTTGCTACTCGTGAGCCAGAAGCACTGGCTGCATGGCAGGAAAAAAAGGTATATGGACAAATTCGTAAGGCACGTGCTGGCGCTAAAAAATTTATTTTGCATGATGGTCCTCCTTATGCAAACGGTCATTTGCACTGTGGCCATGCTTTAAATAAAATTCTTAAAGACATTATCATTAAATCCAAAACCTTCAGTGGCTTTGATGCACCTTTTGTTCCTGGTTGGGACTGCCATGGCTTGCCTATTGAACTTAATGTTGAGAAAAAAATTGGCCGTGTCGGTGATAAGGTTACTGCCAAAGAATTTCGTGCGAAATGCCGTGAATACGCAGGCAGCCAAATTGATATTCAACGTGAAGAATTTCAACGTTTGGGTGTTCTTGGTGACTGGTACAACCCGTATGTCACTATGGATTTTAGTTATGAGGCAAATATTGTTCGTGGGTTAGGGCTGATGATCAAGAATGGTCATTTGCAACAAGGTTTTAAACCAGTTCATTGGTGTATCGAATGTGGTTCTGCTCTGGCTGAGGCTGAAGTGGATTACGAAGAAAAAACTTCCTTATCAATTGATGTAGCTTTTGTAGCAGTCGATCCGCAAGAATTTACCGAGAAATTTCATATGATTGCTGAAGAGAAAAAAGTCAGTGTGCCTATTTGGACAACCACACCTTGGTCTTTACCTGCGAACGAAGCGGTGAGTATGCACCCTGAAGTTGATTATTCTTTAATAGACGCTGGAGCATTTTACCTTGTTATTGCCACTGAGCTTATTGAATCTACTATGGCACGTTACGGTATTAGTGAATACACCATTAAAGGCACAGCTTACGGAAAGGTATTTGAATATTTAAAATTAAAACATCCTTTTTATAATCGTACTGTCCCAGTCATTCTTGGCGGACATGTCACTACTGATTCTGGTACTGGAAATGTGCATACTGCACCAGCTCATGGCCCAGATGACTATTTAATCGGTCAAACCTATAATCTGCCATTGGTTAATCCTATAAAAGCAAATGGTTGCTTTGCCGAAGATGTTGAATTATTTGCTGGTATGCATGTATTCAAAGCCAATGAGCCTATTGTTGACGCCTTAACTGTTAATGGTGTGCTTTTAGCCAAAGAAACTATTCGTCATAGTTACCCACATTGTTGGCGCCACAAAACGCCAATGATTTTCCTGGCTACTCCGCAATGGTTTATTTCTATGGATAAAAACCAGTTACGATCTGCAATTATAAGTGAAATTAATCAAGTTAATTGGGTACCTGATTGGGGTAAAGCACGTATCAGTACAATGGTTGAAAATAGACCTGATTGGTGTATATCGAGACAAAGGGCGTGGGGTACTCCTATGCCTTTATTTGTCCATAGTACTACTCGTGAACTACATCCAAAGACTTTAGAATTTATTGAAATAGTTGCAACCCGTATCGAAGAGGCGGGCATTGATGCCTGGTTTGAGATGGATAAGGAAGAATTACTTGGTGATGATGCGCCATTTTACGATAAAATCAATGATACCATGGATGTATGGCTGGACTCCGGAGTAACTCATTTCTGCGTATTGAAGCACAATAAAGAGCTTGTATTCCCTGCAGATATTTATTTCGAAGGTTCAGATCAGCATCGTGGTTGGTTTAACTCTTCGTTAACCACATCTGTTGCCATGTATGGTGTTGCTCCTTATAAAACAGTATTAACTCATGGTTATACTGTGGATGCTGAAGGGAAAAAACTGTCGAAATCTAAAGGTAATTATGTTGCATTAGATCAGTTGGTTAATCAGCATGGCGCCGATATTTTACGTCTTTGGGTTGCCTCTACTGATTATCGTCATGAGGTGAGCATTTCTGAAGAAATTATCAAACGTAATGCCGATGCTTATCGTCGTATTCGTAATACAGCACGCTTCTTATTAGCAAATCTGTTTGATTTTGATCCTGAAATAGATATGGTTCAAGAACATGATTTGGTTGAGTTGGATAAGTGGGCAATAAAGCGTTGTCAGCTTTTACAAGAAGAGATCATTGCGGCTTATGAAAGCTACCAATTTCATATTATCTATCAGAAAATTCATAATTTCTGTGGAGTGGATATGGGTAGTTTTTATCTGGATCTCATTAAAGATCGGCAATATACTACAGCCAAACAAAGTAAAGCACGGCGTTCTTGTCAAACAGCGATGTATCATATTATTAGAGCATTCACTTTGTGGTTAGCACCTATATTATCATTCACTGCAGAAGAGATTGCTAAATACATTCCTGCTTATCCACATGAAACAATTTTTACTGAGCTTTGGTATGATGCTTGGCCCAAGATTGATACAGTGGATATGGCGCAATGGGATGAGTTACATACAATTCGTGATGAAGTGAATAAATCATTAGAAGAAACACGACAAAAAGGTGAGATAGGCTCTGCTTTAGCTGCCGAAGTTACTTTATACGCGAATGAAAAAGTCTTCCCCAAATTAACGCGTTTGAGTGAAGAGTTACGCTTTTTATTAATTACCTCAGGTGCTACTGTTCATCCACTGGAGTCTGCTCCTACACGCTTAACTCCTAATGAATGTGGTGTTGCGATTCAAGTTGCACCCAGTTCTTATGAGAAGTGTACGCGCTGTTGGCATCGTCGTCCTGATGTAGGGCAGGATGCACAACATCCTGAACTCTGTTTACGCTGTGTCAGCAATATTAGCGGTCATGATGAAGTGAGACAATTTATATGAAAAAATGGCATTGGTTTGTGCTGAGTATTTTAGTTATTATTGGTGACCAGGCGAGCAAATATTGGGCTGGAACATCTTTAATTCCTTACAAGCCAATGCCTGTGATGCCTATGCTCAATTTTACCTTGGCATATAATACTGGTGCTGCATTTAGCTTTTTAAATGGAGCAGGTGATTGGCACCGTTGGTTTTTTGCTGGGTTTAGTTTACTCATGAGCACAGTTTTAGTCGTTTGGTTATACCGTGTACCGAGCCATTCATGTTTATTGTCTGCGGGTATTAGTCTCATTTTAGGTGGTGCCGTAGGTAATTTAATTGATCGCGCGTTTTATGGATATGTTATTGATTTTATTGATGTTTATTATCAATATCATCACTTTGCTACCTTTAATATTGCAGATAGCGCCATTTGTGTAGGTGCTGCTTTTTTTATTTTGGATGTTTTAATTCATCGTAAGTAGATTAAACTTTACAGGTTTTCTTTCTGCGTTTAATATGGAGTAATATCGCGTCATATTAAACAGGGTTTATAATGATCTTAGATAAATTGCTGTGCAATCAATCCGTAATCATATCATTGGATGTTGATAATTTTTTATTTGATCGATTACAACAAATCGCTGATTCTGGTTTTTCTTTAGTAGAAATTAATTCTACCGATGGCAAGTTATTACAACAGGCCATCGCTCAATTTCCCTCAATAAAAATTGGTGCTGGCGGTATTATTGATATTTTGCAATTGGAAAGTTGTTATCGTGCCGGGGTACATTTTGCAACCAGCCCAGGGTTGCTTCCTGCTATTGCCCAAACAGCGACTGTTTATTCAATAAATTATTTGCCTGGAGTAGGGACTGTTTCTGAAGCCATGACGGCTATGAACTTTGGTTATACTCATGTCCGACCTTTCCCTGCGAATTTGGCTTTTTGTTCTGTTTTAAATAAGTGCTTACCCAATTTAAAATTATTCCCAGCTGAAATTGAATGGGAAGATGCGGAGTATTTTCTAAATTTACCAGCAGTTGCAGCGGTTGGTATTAATAACCCTGATCAAAAACAGTTGAATGCTCTGGCTTCGAGTATCTTGGCGTAAACAAGAAATAATTATGCACACTTTTTGGTACATATTTTTAAATAAAAAGGAGCATTTTTTGAAAAAATCGTAACTCCTCAGGTATTTAATTGAGCTCACCGGGCTTCCCCTCTCCACCGCGCGCAGCGTGGGG
>NZ_JASGFU010000086.1:0-8932 GCF_047605385.1 Legionella sp.
ATTCATAGAGTTAGATCTAGACCGGCTAAAATGGTAAATTGCTGGCCGAGACCCCATATTGAGCATTATTTTGACGACCCCAAAGTACAATCCATGCTCACGAATATTATAAAAAATCCTATTGATACTCCTTGGGGAACCATCAATCCGGATAATGGTATTTCACTACGTGGTCCCTTGTCTCAATTGTTTAGTGCCCTTTACTTAAAGCCCCTGGATGATGCATTGACTCAGTCTGAAGTTTTTTATTTACGGTATCAGGATGATGTAATTGTGTGTTGCAAGTCCAAACGGCAGCTCAACCGGTGTAAACAAAAAGTCATGGATATCTTAAAGGAAAGAAAACTTTCTCTTTCACGTAAAAAATCCCGCATCGGATTAGTCTCACAAGGATTTCATTTTCTCGGCGTCAACTATCTTGAGACGCAACCTCAAGATAATACCAGGAATGCATGTGCTTTCGATACTTGTTCAAATAATATTCATAATGGGGGGGGGGGGTAAAGCGAGCTTATCTAACACACCAATGCCCAGCCAAACTACCCCACACCCAAGAACACTTCGAAAAGCACGCGAGACCGTTAAGTCAATGGTCACCCATGGGTTTGCTACCCAAGCGATCAAAAACTATCTGTCCCGGTGGTGTTCCTGGTGGGCAAAAACAAATGCTCAATGGTCTTATCAGAAGCTATTAATCGAGTTTATTCAAACCACCCATCAAGCAGGCCTTAGAATTTTGGCTAGGGCCTTGTTTGATGAACGGTTTGAACAATTAAGAACAATTAATTGGGCTGATAATACATTCCTTGCTCAAGTGACTCTCTAAGTCCAGCAAGTGCATCTGTTTTTGCTCCACATAACTCTTCAGTTCGCACGAACTGGCGCCGTAAGCAAGATCCCGCAGTTCCAATCCGCAGCGCCCGGCATAACAGGCAAAATCGAAACCAAGCCCAGAATCACACTCCAGCGGGAACAGTCCCTTATCATCATTAAATAACTCAAACGTTCTCCTGAATGAACTCATGTCATCTAATACGCGCTTTACTCCCGAACAATGAATTTGGGCGTCGTAAGCAGTCATCTGCCGTTGCACATAACCAATCACTTTTTGCCAAAATAAGTCACGGTTCTCCCAAGTTCCCAAAGCATTAAAGTTATCGATGTAGGCCTGATATGCTGCGATTAAGTGTTGCAGATTAAAATGTTTACCTTGGGTAATCTCCTTGTTGCTGGTTATTTCCTTTCGGAATTGTTCAATTGCTGATTGGCCATGGTCTGCATTATTGATAATCTTTGATGCAATGTCATTGTAATAGTCTTTGAGTGCTTCTGCAGAAACCTCATCTTCAATCCCATTGGGAAACTGCTCCTGAAACTGCCTTAAGGCTTCTCCTTGTTCTAAGCGTTCAAAATAAGGAAGCATCTTTTCCCACATCGGTTTATCTCCCGCACCAATTGCAGCTTGAAACGCTGTTCCTATAATCGTTCGTCCAGAGTAATCTATGGCTTCTGTTCGAATTAAGAGCAACTCCGGGTTTTTTCCTATCATGGCTTGCGCTTTATCTTGCTCGCCCTTAACGACGTGGGTTAAGAGTTTTTGAGCTGCCCGTTGATTCAACTCGGAACATACAACAGAGCCCAATGTTTTGGAGGTTAAACTAAGATGAGCTAAATCCTTGTTTGTAAAAAAACCTGGTTTAAATCCTTCTGAGTAGATTTGCAATTGAGTAAATACTTGTTCGCTCAAAGAAAGTTCACCGGTAACATCATCAATTAAACTACTTTTTTCATTTTTTACTATTCGCTCTTCTTTTGAATACATCGTTTCACCTTGCATGACTATTAAAGAGGGCATAGTATATCACAAAATAATCTATTTGCACATAAATTGCGCTTGTCGATGGTTATTTAGCGCCAGCGACTAATTATCTTCAAGCCTATTATACGGATTTGGCAGATAGTCCAGAACCAGATCCTATTCATTTTGCTGAGCAGCTCAATGCCAATAAAGCGTGTCGCTATCTCGTTAAAAATTCTGGGACATCCGAGTCCCCAGAATTCACTCGCCAACGCGACAGGTTAAAGGCCGCGAGCGTCCTGTTTCCGGCACGTTTGCTCTAAACGAGCAAAGCGTATGCCTGCACCAATGACTTAACGGCTGCAGATAGATTTACTCCGCATCCCTTCGGGCTGTCTGCGTAAATCGCAGCCTATCGCGGACTACGCGCCTCGGCGTTCCGCCTTCCTTGGCGCGCAGCGAAAGTAAAGGCTGTATTAATCATTGATAATTGTCCTTCTGAATTACATAATCGTCTCACTCAATTGTGTGTTAATACGTTGATTTGTCTTATTTCAATTGAGTACGATATTCGAGATGATTTGCCGAATGAAACGGACGTATTTCGTTTGGAGCCAGTCAATGAAGACGTGATTGAAACTTTAATAAGAAAACGATTTTCTTTAGTCAGTCCCATTGATGCGCAACAAATTGCGCGATTTTCTGGTGGTAATGCAAAAATTGCAATTGCTCTTGCCCATACGGTAACAAAATCGGGTTCATTATCTGGGCTTCGTGATGAGGATTTATTTAGACGACTGTTCCATCAACGGCAAGATACCAATGAACAGCTGCTCTTTTTTGCCCAAGTTTTTTCATTGGTTTATTCTTTTGATGGGGCAGATCTTGATTCCAATAAGTCAGAGCTTGGTTTTTTAGCGGCAATTGTTAATAAAAACGGCTTAGATCTGTATCAAGCAATTGCAACACTAAAGGAGCGAGGACTATTACAATGTCGCGGGCAATGGAGGGCTATATTGCCGCCGGCTATTGCTAACCGACTGGCCCAAAAGATACTTGAAGCGTTACCTAAAGAGTATGTCATTAAACGGTTTATGGAAAACGGTTCGGAACGTTTAATACAATCTTTTTCTCGTAGACTATCCTATTTGCATGATTGCACTGCGGCACATTTAATAGTAGAGGATTTGCTCAGTGCTCATGGTTTTCTGGGGAAAAAGTCAGGTTCCTTTAACGAATTAGAACAGCACGTGTTTAAAAACATTGCCCCAGTTGTACCTGAATTAACTTTGGAGTATATAGAGAAATTAGTGCGTCATGGTGAAAAAACTCCTATTTTGTCGCAGCAGTGCTCGCACTCCTATTGTGATTATATAAAAATATTAAGGCTTTTGGCTTATGAGTCCGCATTATTTTATCGGTGTGTACACGTACTGATCCATTGTGCGCTTGGTGAAAAAATGGAAAATAGAGAGAACTCCAATTCTTCACGGGCAACCTTAAGATCATTATTTTTTCTATATCTTTCAGGGAGTCATGCTTCAATTGAACAAAGAGCTGAAATCATTAATAAACTGATAGATTCTGATAGACATCAAGAGAATGAACTGGGCCTTTTTCTCTTGGAGGCGACATTGGAGTCAGAGTATTTTACATCCTATTATGAGTTTGATTTCGGCGCACGCACTCGTGACTACGGATTACATCCCAAGACTCAGAAAGACATCGTCCATTGGTATACAACGTTTGTAGATTTAATTACAGGGTTGGCATGCTCAGATAAAAGAATAGCGATCGAGGCACGAAATATTTTTGCCCAAAAGTTACCTGGATTGTGGTTAAAAGTACGAACAGTTACGTTCCTGAAAGAATCCATCTTTAAAATCCATAATCACAGCGCAGGCCAATGGAATGAAGGATGGGTTGCTCTTCATCGCATTTTAAAAAATAAAAAAGAGTTGTCTGAACAGGAGCTGTTGGAAGTAACCCTTGAGTTAGAAAAAAAAATGAGACCGGCTTCTATTGTTGATCTTTCGTTCTCTCTGTTACTTTTAAAACCTCACCAATACCTTGATCTGAATAATAAATACGATGGGGATGATGATATTAACGCTCGTTTACATGAAACAGATGAGCTTATAGAGTCAATTGCCTATGAAGTGGCTCAGGATCAATCTGCATTGGATGTGCTTTTACCTAAAGTATGTAATATGCCCCATACAAGGCAGGATTTTTTTGGTATTGGTTTAGCAAGGGGATGTAATGACAAATTGTTTTTATGGGGAAAATTAATTAGTCAATTTAATAATACGCCCATAGATGTGCGAAATTTAAGTGTTCTTTGTGGGTTCTTGTCTGGATGCCGTAAGGACGAGCCACTTGTTTATACGGCAATAATGGATAATGTAGTGGATAACCAAATTATTGGGCAATACTTTCCCATACTGCAAGCAATATCAGGGATTGATGAGAATGCTGTAGGCCGTCTTCGTAAGTCGTTGTCATTAAACAGAGCCAAAGTTGATACTTTTATGCATCTGGCTTATGGAGGAATACCCAAATCCCTATCAGATGATGATTTAGCCTATCTATTAGAGAAATTGTTATCAAAAGAGGGTGGTGATAGGGTGGCCGTGGAGATTATCTCTATGCGATTTCATGACGAAAAGAAAGATCCTGCCATTTATTCTGAGAATTTGATTCGTGTTGCCCGTAGAACCCTTGCGCATTTTAATTTTAAGCCAACGGATAAACTCCTTGGATTTAGGAACTTAGACTACAGTTTTAGTCGAGTTATAGAAACAGTCTTGTTGAAGGACGCGCAAGAATGTACCTTAGAGATCGGTCAAAATATCATGGAAGCACTCAGTAATGATTACATTCACTCTTATGACCATCCAAGAATAATACATAGCTTTGCACGAACACAGCCCGAGCTATTTTTAAGCATTTTTTTCAATGGCTCTAAATTAGAGGATAATCTTCCCAAGAGGCGATTATTAAAAGATATTGATGGCAATTGCAGCGTATTACAGTTAATTCCAGAGGATACTCTTATTTTTTGGTGTAATTATGATTCTGAAGGTCGTTACCCACTCATTGCCTCGCTGATGTCGTTATTTATAGAGCATGATAAGTCATCGCAATTGCATCTGAACCCTTTGGTTTATTCGCTGTTGAAAAACGCTCCAAATGTAAAACAAGTTTTGAGTGAATTTACTCAATCGATATGGCCAATGTCCTATAGTGGTTCTTTGGCAGATGTATTGGAAGAGCGTTCAAAATTACTGGCAGAGTTGCTTTGTTATGAGAATGAGGCGATTCACGATTGGACAAAAAAACAAATTACTGTCCTTGAAGAGCATTCTTTAAAAAATAGAGATAGAGAAAATCAGTTAACAAAGACAATAAATGAACGATTTGAGTAGGTGTAATTCTTATCTTGTTCATGGGTTATGGATGATGATCATCCTTTAAATACAGGCCGTTTGTAGTGAACTTTAATTGTTCCTAACCCTTTTTTACGTAAGCTTGGAGGAATGATTTCTGTTAGGGCTATATTAGTTTTATCTGGTTCCTTTAAGCTTAGAAACTCCCTCTGGGATAATATTTTTTCCTTTGATTTAGAGAAATAATCAGTCTTTATACTCATGGATGCTCCCATTTTTAATCATTACAATACCTTTTTATGATTTATTCCGCGCTCCAACCGATCTACCTTGTATTTTAAGCTTGTAATTGCAATTTTAAGTGCATGTTGAGTGCATCAGCAACCTTTACCAGCGTTTCTAATGAGGGAATAAACGAGCTATTGCCGCTTTCAAGGCGAGAAATAACGGATTGCTTGGTTCCAATTTTATTGGCCAACTCAGATTGCGTCATATGCCGCTTTTTACGGGCATTTACAATCATGACGGCAATGTTATTAATGATTTGCTCACGCTCATAGTGCCTAGCAAATTCTTCGTTCTTATTGATTTTGTCGTCAATAAACTCATTTAAGGTAAGTTCTTTCATGGTCGTATACCTCCATCATTCCTTTTTCAGCCAGTTCAATATCTTGCTTTGGTGCTTTTTGTGATTGTTTTTTGTAGGCGTGTAAAAGAACAATCACTTCTTTTTGGATGCACACATAAAAAACCGATAACCACTGCGCGATGTTTTAATTTTAATTTCCCAAAGCGAGCCTTTAATTTGCCTGAATTGCACCCTTGGGCTATCAAAACCCCACTCTTCAACGCTCTTTAAACAACCGGCAAGTCGCGCTATCTCATCGGACGGCAAATCATTTAGAAATTCCGCCACAGGGTTTTTGCCCGATTGTTTTTGGTAAAATTTTATTCTCATAGTATTTTATAGCATAAATGTGATATTTTGGAAAGCCTTTAACTAAAATTAGTCATGGAGTTTAGTTTGTTGCGTAACGTTTCCGAGTTATTCAATGCGCTCAAGTTATCGAGCAGCTCCTTGATTGGTCTATGATTTTTAAGTAAAGGATTAGCCCATAAAAACAAGATGTTGTTATCAGACAATATTTTTTGCACCATATCAGGTTTTTCTTCCAGTAAAATGTCTATAGCACAAGCAACCAACCATTTAGACGTTGATAATTCACCTTTTGCGATTTCTTCAATGGTTTTCGGAGCAATACTTTTATCTTTATTAAAAAGCATCTTGGCCTTCTGGTGCAGTTTTTCTGATTTATTGTGGATGGATAATAATTCAGAGAATACGGCCTGTATCTTTAAGGACACGTCTGTTTTTACATTTTCAGATAATCCCAGTTGATTAAGCAGGGTTAGCGCGTGTTGTTTTTTGTCATCAGAAAGGCCTGCCGTTGCTATTTTAAGTTGACCAATAGCGGCACTAATCATGGCATCATAAACATTCAAATCGAGGTGCTCTTCAAAGCATAGCGTGCTTAATTCATCAAGAGTATCCATGAAACTACTGGGCAATCGGATTCTAAAATCCTTTTGTTCGGACAGCGCTTTTGTTGAGAAGTAATGTTCAATCGCTTTGAGATTGTTCATGTAGTGGTTTAATTCAATGGTTTCTTCCTGGCTTAATTTATCCCAGCCATTAAATTCATCGCAGTGATTTGCTTGAAATGAGCCATAGGTTGTTTTTTTATCGGCTGATTGCACATGAACTCTTGGGGGTTTATTCATGTTTGCCTTAACGGCAAACGATAATTTTTTCATGGGTCTACTCCTGTTGATAGCCTACTCCCTATAATGGGAGTAGGGTGCTAATCAATATTTATAATCGGGTATTTTTTCTATTCTATTATCAATGAATTCGACCAGATGATCACAATACACGCCTTTCATTGGTTTATAGGGTATTACTGGCCACACCAGCATGTCTGAAAAGTCTTTATTCAGGTAAAAAGAAATGTCATATAAATCGTGTGCCTCATCCAGCTCGATGCAGACAAACCCATCTAAGTATCGCGCATGAACTCTTAGTGCAAGCGCATAGTTCATACCATTTAGACACGCCCCACGATGGCTTTATTGGTGTGCAGCAATTGCTGCTGGATAATTTCTGGAATAGTCATTGTGTTCTCCTATGTTTTTACTATGTGTCACTATGACAAGAACAGTATAACAAGAGCAGTAAAAAGTATCAATGTTTATGATAAATTATATTTATAAAATAAGTTTATCAACCTGGTTGACAAAAATGCTCTTTTTTGCGATACTGTATTTGTTCCTTGAGAACAATAGTAAAAACATAGGAGAACACATCATGTTACCGATTTTATCAAAAGAAAAACTATTTAAATTAGCCCCTTCTATCTTTACACAAGACAGTTCCCATAAAACAAGCACTAAGTACTCACCCATCTCTACAGAGCAAATCATTGAAAAATTAATGTCGGAAGGCTTTTTTCCAACCTGGGCAACTCAGACCAAAAGTTTGAAGCAAGAATCAAAAGCATTTGCAAAACACATGCTCCGTTTTCAACGCCATGATGCCACGCAGAATAATCAGGGGCTTTATCCTGAACTTGTTCTTATCAATTCTCATGATGGCTTGTCTTCTTATCGATTAATGGCGGGTCTTTTTCGGGTCATATGCAGTAATGGAATGATTGCGGGGCAATCGTATGACGAAATTAGAATTAAACATCAAGGCGATGTGATTGGCAATGTTATTGAAGGCACTTATAAAGTGATTGAAACCGCGAACACAATGCTTGATGTCTCAGACGAGATGGCTTCAATTCATTTAAATGAGGATGAAAAAATGCTTTTTGCCGAAGCTGCCCTTTCACTAAAGTTCTCTGATGAAGAAGGGGGGATGATTGTTGCACCTAAAAATTTATTACAGCCAAGACGCTATGTGGATCAAAAAGATAATGATCTGTTTACGGTGTTTAATGTTCTGCAAGAAAATTTAATTAAGGGTGGGATTCGCGGTCAGCGTTTAAATAAATACGGTTATACCACGCGAACAAAAACGAGAGAAGTAAAAGCCATTGATCAAAATGTGAAACTAAATCGTGCCTTGTGGACGTTGACTGAAAAAATGATGGAAATGAAAAGGTAATCAGACATGGGTAAGCAAAGGAGGAACCCTTTGCTTATCCTCTGACTGCTCACCATTAAAAACCGTACGCTTGTTTGATATATATTTTGATATATATCAATGCAATGGGGTTTATCATGAGTCAATCAGCCAAGATATTTATAAATGGACGCAGCCAAGCCGTGCGCTTACCAGCCGCTTACCGTTTTAATTGCACCGAGGTTTTTATAAGAAAAGATCCCAAAACGGGTGATGTGATTTTGTCACGTAAACCAGGTGATTGGGATGACTTTTTTAATCTTTTAAAAACCGTGGAAATTCCTAAAGATTTTATGGTGTCGCGGGACGATTCTTTACCGCAAGAGAGGGATATTTTTAATGACTAATCAAATAGCCAATCGTTATATGCTAGACACCAATATGGTTAGCCATTTTATTAAAGGGGACCCTAATGTTCGTAACAAAGTTATTTCTGTTTCTATGTCCGATCTCGTTATTTCAGTTATAACCGAAGGTGAATTGTTATTTGGATTGGCAAAAAGACCTAATGTAATGAACCATCTCACCCACTGAGTTGGCAAATTATGTTTACCAGCT
>NZ_JASGFU010000087.1:0-8699 GCF_047605385.1 Legionella sp.
TGGGTACAGCAAAAATGCGCTATGCCTGCCAATACCTCGAACGCTATTTCAAAGCCGGCCATCGCTCATTACTCGAACCACTTTATCAACAACTTATTCGCGTTAATCAACACACCATGAATGAATTAAGTCAATGGCTTAAACGGCAAAGTTAGGTGCATTGTTCTAAGCGGTCGCGTTGAGAAATTTTATTGACGTATCCAAGGCAATCGTTTACGCTTTATGATGGCTACAGGAAATGCCAAAGGACAATTATGGAATGAAATTATGAAAAAATTAACAAAAACCTCACTAGTTTGCTTAATGGAATATTTAATATCCTTCTTCAACAAACACTACATTTTATATTTATTTATTCTTCCTATGCTGTATATTTTATACGATGCTTGGGTTTTGAATTAACTATAATTTGTAACTCTATATTCTTAGAGACAAGAACTATTGAGAAATCAAAAAAATATCTTAATGGGTAAGTTGTCGGCATTATGAATAAATTAAGTCTATAATGTAATGAAATAGTAAAGACATGGATAGCTTAATGGACATGATGCCAAAAGAAAGAAAGGAATCTTTGCAAAAACACTTGCTTAAACCAGTGGCTCAGAAACACAAAACTGTGGAATTGTTAGAAACCACTCATCCTTTACTTATCGCTTATTTACTCTTCATTCGAAAACTCAAAAGCATCCATAATAAAATGGATAATTTAAACCAAAACTCCAGGAAGCTCAGTATTTTTATCTACCAATGTGAACACAATTTGCTGTTTTTTCTCACTATAACTGCCCAATATAATAAAATTCAATGCCTTTTTAAAAACAAATCCAAACCAGCGAAAATAGGCGCCATAAAGCGCATCATGAAAAGAAGACGTAGAAAATTGTTGTCTAAAAAAGCACAATTTTACTCGTTACAAATTGAAAAAAGAATAAATTTTTTTCGTTCAATTAAAAAAGAGCAAGAAAAAAGAATTATTCTTTTGGTGCGTGTGCATGAAGAGTATTCGCAAGCGAACCGTTATCGATTTTTTATGAATTTAGAATCTGGCCATGCTTACAAATTGAACTTAAAAAAGGACTATTTGAAATCATACCACAAATAATGAAGTATTTTTAACGAGTGAAAGGATAAAAAAATGTTGCTTCATGTTTGTTGTAATACAGATTTGTTAAGTAAGAATTAGGTATGGTTTGTAACTTTTTTAATGTGTCCATATCGGTTTTACCTTGCAGTTTAATGGTGAATATGAGTTGTTTTGCTTTTCCTGAAGCAATCCATTTTTTTATCAATGTATAAGCGCGCTCAGGATAACAAGCAATATCAGATAAAACCCAATCGTAATTTTGCTCCATTTGATAAGGCTCAATGGCAAATGCACTTTGTTGCACGCTGGTTACACTAGGTAAGGAGGCAATGTTAGGTGCTAAAGGCGCTTTATCAACAGCTGTGACCTTAGCTCCTAAAGAATGCATTACATAAGTCCAACCACCTGGAGATGCACCTAAATCAATAGCCAGATCGCCAGTCTTAGGATAACGACCTAATAAAGTCAGCGCTTCCCATAATTTCAAATAAGCGCGATTGGGTGGATTAGTTTTATCTTCAATAAAATTACATACCCCTTGTGGCCAGAGACGAAGACGCTTGGCACTAAAAACCAAGGTATTTTGATCTAATAAACTAAATGCACCGATGGTAGGCATTTCTTCTTCAATAGGAAAATGGCGTGTAAGTTTAGTATAGCGACGCAATTGTTCTTCAATTAAACGCGAACGCCTGACGTGGGAAATAGGATGTAAATACCAAAATTTTCCAGATTGGCGTAGGATTTTTACCGCTTCGGATATGGATTGAAAATTTACCATTTGTGGTTCTAGCCAAATGTCTTGCGCAAAACATACTTGTAGATCTTTGTGCGATGAAAACACTAAATCGTTCACTATATTGCTGACATCACCTAATTCATGACAAAGCTCAGAAAGAAATTCAGATTTAGCAACATAAATAGCAGCAAGTTTTTTTTCCATGAGATACATCGATAATGGGTTTTAAAATATTGGTAATAGGATATCATTGTGAAAGTATTTAATACATGAATTCCTTACATAAGGTAAACAGACTCAAACCTATATACCAAGCGATAATTGATTTTCAAGGAGGAATAATAATGAAAAAGAGTATAGGCCTTGCTGCCTTAGTAATTGCATCTACTGCAACAGCAAGTTCGATAGTAAATTTAAGTGGTGACGGAGATGTTGCCCCCGCCACTAGTATCAATATACCATTAAATGGGCTGATTCCTTCGGTAACTTACAGCGTTGTTTGTTATATTGATACCAGCTATCCTTTTCAATATGTGTTGATGGGAAGTTCATTAAATGACACAACCAGTGTTATTTTTTCTTATAGTCTTAATGGTAATTATGTGACACAAGATCAATTGATTGCAGGGCATAACATCGTGGTGATTAATGGCAATTTTACTAATCCAACCACAGCATCACTTGTGTTCACGAATTTGGATCAAGCCAATTCATTTAATGTTAATAATTGTTTCGGAATTCCTATTCAAGTGACATCTGATGCATAAAGGAGTAGTTATGAAAAGTAAAGGGAAGTTACCACTGTTGTTTATTGCTTTAGCCAACACAGCGCTTGCAGCAAACGCGCCAATTCAACGAGTTGACGCGGTGAATATGCTGGGGATTTCCAATGGTTCTGCCACTTCGGTTGTGGTTTCATTTTATAATGGAGTATCAACCCCTTGTTATACGAAAACACTTGCTTATTTAGGAGCTATTACCGTTTTGTCTGGGGTAGGGCAGGCTTGTGTTTCTCCCATTACCAGCGTGAACGTTACTCCAGTTGCTGGCTCTTTTGGAGCAACTTATGAAACTCCTGTGACACCAACGAGTATTAGTAATACTCAATATTCAACACAAATCACTATTAGTCAAAACACACCTCCGGTATATGATCCATCCAATGGTTCACTACTATTGTCAGGGACACTGCAAGTAACAACAGTAACAAATTGGGCAGAATAATTAAAGATGAGCCTTTATACAGAATAAAATATAGTGCTTATGCACTAAGATATGTCATTATGGATAAGAGCATCCATAGGCTAAAGGAGTGTTTTAATGCAAGTAAAAGCAGCAGTAGCACATGCAGTTAGCAAACCATTGACAATTGAAACGGTTAATTTGGAAGGACCAAAACAAGGTGAGGTATTAATTGAAATTAAAGCAACTGGAATTTGTCATACGGATGCTTTTACTTTATCTGGTGATGACCCAGAAGGACTTTTTCCAGCGATTTTAGGTCATGAAGGTGCAGGAGTCGTGGTGGAGGTTGGAGCGGGTGTTACCTCATTAAAGCCAGGTGATCATGTGATTCCTTTATACACACCAGAATGTCGTCAATGTGAATATTGCCTTTCTCAAAAAACTAATCTTTGTCAGGCAATTCGCAGTACTCAGGGGCAAGGGTTAATGCCTGATGGCACCAGTCGCTTTAGTTTAAATGGTAAAAAAATATTTCATTATATGGGAACTTCAACTTTTGCAAATTATACTGTATTACCAGAAATTGCTGTTGCAAAGATTCGTCAAGATGCACCTTTTGAGAAAGTATGTTATATCGGTTGCGGGGTTACCACAGGAATTGGTGCGGTAATTTATACTGCAAAAGTGACGCCTGGTTCACGCGTGGTGGTTTTTGGTTTAGGCGGCATTGGTCTTAATGTAATTCAAGGCGCACACATGGTTGGTGCAAAACAAATTATCGGTGTAGATATTAATCCTGCTCGTCAAGAGTTGGCGAGAAAAATGGGCATGACCGATTTTGTTAACTCTAAGGAAATTGGTAACGATTTAGTTGCTTATTTAGTTGAATTAACCAAAGGCGGTGCCGATTATAGTTTTGAGTGTGTGGGAAATGTGAACCTGATGCGTCAAGCGCTCGAGTGTTGTCATAAGGGATGGGGTATTTCTACTATTATTGGTGTTGCAGGTGCTGGCCAAGAAATTTCTACACGTCCTTTTCAATTAGTGACCGGCCGTGTATGGAAAGGCTCTGCTTTTGGCGGTGCGCGCGGTCGTACTGATGTGCCTAAGATTGTTGATTGGTATATGGATGGAAAAATTAATATCGATGATTTAATCACCCATGTTTTACCGATAGAGAAAATTAATGAAGCTTTTGCGCTGATGCACCACGGTGAGTCTATTCGTACGGTAGTAACGTTCTAAACTTGATTTTAAGGAAAAGAGAAATGACTCTGAGGCTGATTGAAGAGCATCAATGTTTTGCGGGCATGCAATATGTGTATGAACATCAATCGGCTGCCACACAATGTTTGATGCGTTTTGGGCTTTATCTACCACCTCAGATTTTACAGCGTAAAGTTCCAGTTTTATATTGGTTATCAGGATTAACATGTACGGAGCAAAATTTCATTACCAAAGCGATGGCGCAACGAATTGCCTCAGAACTTGGTTTGGCTTTAGTTGCTCCTGATACCAGTCCCAGAGGAATGGAACAGCCTTGTGATCGTGCACAGTATGATTTTGGCATAGGTGCTGGCTTTTATGTGGATGCCACGCAAGAGCCATGGGCACAACATTATAAAATGGCAACTTATGTGCGTGATGAGTTGCCTGATTTATTACAACAAAATTTTGCGCTTGATGAGCAGCGATGTGGTATTTTGGGGCACTCAATGGGTGGGCATGGTGCTTTAACTCTGGCCTTAAATAATCCGCTACAATATCGCTCTGTTTCGGCTTTTTCTCCAATTTGTGCGCCAACTCAATGTCCCTGGGGACGCAAAGCGTTTAGAGGTTATCTGGGAACAAATGAACAGTATTGGAAAGCATATGATGCATGTGAATTGGTGGTTGCTAGAGGATGGCCGCATGGTGAGATTTTAATTGATCAAGGAACTCATGATTCATTTTTGGACGAGCAATTAAAGCCTCATTTATTTCAGGCTGCTTGTGCTAAAGCACAGGTCGTGCTTAATCTGCGAATGCAAAAAAACTATGATCATAGTTATTATTTTATTGCCAGTTTTATTGAGGACCACTTGCGTTTTCATGCGTCTATTTTATTAACCAGGTGATATTTTCATTTTGCCACGACAAAAGTAAAATAAAACTTGTTATTTTTGTATTTATTATGTACAATAAGATTATTTTCCAATTTTTTAGGACTAAATATGTTTGATAATGCTATAGCAAGAAAAGAAAGCAACGCACGATTTTTTGGGTGTGTCGAAAGCTCACTTCAACACTTCATGGGGAAAGCAGGATATGACAACAGTTATTTCCAACCCTTTGATTCCTTTTCGGATGCAAAAAAAAATGTAAAATCGATTATCTTTCAACCTATTATTGATGCTTATTTGGCCCTGACTTTTCTTCAGTGGAGTTTAATTCATACCACGTTCGGCCTAGCTAATATTGCAATAGGAACTATTACTTTTGATTTAGATGATTTAATGACCGGCTCTCACAATATTGAGCGTGGAATTACTGATTTATTTGATGCTTGCTATCTTGCAATTTCAATCATTACTGATTGTCTCGATAACATTCTTCGTCTCGCAACTCATACTTTAGCTACTATTGGATTTAGTATTAGTAAAGCAGGACAGGCTATTACCTCAAGTTTTTCTTCTGAACCTGAGCCTTTTCAAGGAGCAACTCTTAATAATAAATAAGCTTACCCGTGAACAATCACCTTTTTTAGAAAAGATGATTGTTCACGGATAAACATGATTTCATCCCACAATACAATTTTCTTGAATGGGGCAGTCCAATAGTTATTATCATTCAACTTTTAATCAATTTTTGCTAAAATATTCCGCTACTTATGCAAAGAAGAAGATTATGCCTAAATCAAAAAATTCTATTCTGTTCATTGGCTTGTTATCGGCCTTTTCTTTATTAACTTTTGATTTGTATCAGCCATCACTTCCGTACATTACTGATTATTTTGATACAACTCATAGCCAAAGTCAGTTTACTTTAAGTATTTATTTATTTGTATTTGGCGTTACTCAACTGGCTTGGGGGCCATTAATTGATCATTTTGGACGTCGTCGCTTGTTACCTGGGAGTTTAATTTTAGCAGTCATTGCCAGTTTGATTTGCGCTTTTGCTACGAATATTAATGTATTAACTTTAGGCCGAGCTTTACAAGGTTTGGCCTTATGCTGTGCGAATTTGGTGGCTTTTTCTACCTCTCGTGATTTTGAAGATACTTTAGAGCGTGCTAAGGTACTTTCCTATGTTTCTATGATTGTTTCTGTTTCTCCTATTCTTGCTCCAGTACTTGGTTCCTTAATCTTTATCTATTTTGGCTGGCAGGCTAATTTTATTCTTATGGCCTTAATTGGTATGACACTGTATTTACAATCACGAAAAGGCTTGAGTGAATCGCCATTTTGGACTGCACCTGAGCAGCCATTTCATATAAAAAATGTAATGCAATCGTATAAGGACATTTTGCCTTCTTCTTCGTTATGGAGTGGCTCCTTCGTGATGATGTTTAGTTTTGCTGCAGTTATGCTTTCGGTTATTAACTCATCTTATATTATTATTGATCAATTTGGTTTTTCTCCTCTAGTTTATGGAATTATTTTTATCTTTAATGGTTTGAATATCATTGTGGGAAACTATTTAGGTATTTGGTTACGTAAATATTTCAGTATGGCTTCGACAATCTATCTGGGAAGCTGGTTTATTATTGCCGGTGGCTTTATCATGTTCATGGTATCTACATTATATGATTTTAATTTATGCGCACTGAGTTTTGCTTTGGTATGTAATTTAGGAATCAGTTTAACAGCGCCATCAACTATGTCTTTAATGCTTGATGAGTTTAAAGAAAATACTGGAATTGCATTGGCGTTTATTCATAGTATACGTATGTTTGGTTCGTCCATGTTGACAATTATTAGTGCCTATTTCTTAGTACAAAATCTTAATTCCTTACCTTTAGGATTAATTACTTGTGGTTTAGGTGCTCTATACAGCTCATGGTATTTTAACCGAGTGACTGAAGAACCTGATGATACTAATCTTGGTGAGATTGAGGCAGCATGATATATGCTGCCTTAGGTTATTTTGATTATTTTTGATATAAACCTACTAACTCGGCACTCCCAAGAACATGACCTGTGATGGTATTTAATATTGTATCTGCTGTTGCTCCTTCACCCAAAGTGAGTACTCTATCCACAGCATACAATTTAAAGACATAGCTATGTGCTCCTAGAGGAGGGCATGGCCCACGATACCCTAAACCACCCCAGCTGTTTTTTCCATTGGTCGCCCCTTGTGGAGTAGGGCTTCCTGCATCCAGCTGCCTGACGTTTGCTGGAATATTAAATAAAATCCAATGTGTCCAAACTCCATTTGGGCCGTTAGGATCTTGCATAATTAATACGAAAGACTGTGTTTTTTCTGGAATACTATGCCAAGCCAGTGGTGGCGATTGATTTACACCATCACAACTGTATTGAGCTGGGATCATGGTATTTAATTTAAATGCGGTACTATCAAGCGAAAAGGGCTCTGTTGCAAAAACATGAGTGTGAACTAGATAAAGAAACAAAACAAGGGCAATTTTTTTCATTTGCTGAACTCCTTTTAACATATTGATTTATTATTGTACTTATTTGTTTTGAAATTGTAACATCTTAAAAAATTTTGCAAATTTAAATTAAATAGAAACACTCTAGCAAAATTTATGATTGAGTGTTATTATAAAAACATAACTTTTATTAAAAAGTTATTATGGATAAAATTATAGCAGCCCAATGCTCGCCAATAAGGAACTATTGCTCTTCATTAATCTTCCTAGCCAGCAAAGCCTAAATGAAATTATTTCGTTAATCAATTTAAGAAATTTCTCATAGTAAAAATAGCAATATCCACAAGGCGCTTTATTAAAGAATAGTTATACTGTAACTGTTTGGCGCGGCTGGAATCGGCAGGATGTCGACATGGCTAAGGACAATCAACATTCAGGAAAATTGCAGCTGCCGCACAAACACGAGTCATTTAAAAAGATTTGTAAGTGTTCACGGGATAGGTTATTTAAATAAATTGGTATCTCCCTAGCACGTCATCCTGAAAACGGCGTAGCCGTTTGAAGGATCTCCTGAATGTGGCACAGTCCTTTATTATTCAACATAAGGATTGATACAGGTCATCTTTTCTTTCGAGTAGGCGGAAGACCGGTTTCATCGAGATGTTCAATTCGCACCGTTTTTGCCATGCTTAATATGCGTTCTTCAAATTCTGCCAAGGCTTCATAAGCCACGCTGAAGTGTTGATATTGATAATACACACACCAACTGCGAATTGTTCGCTCATATTAAGTTTGTGCTGGGACCTCAACAGGAAACAATGCTGTCGGTGCCACATTCAGGAGATCCTTCAAACGGCTACGCCGTTTTCAGGATGACGTGCTGGGGAGATACATAAATTGTCGTCGTTGCGAACAAAGTGAAGCAATTGTATATATTTTTTAACAAATCATCGTTTTTTGCTTCGCCATGACTCGCGATGACGAAATTTAAATACTTCGTGAACATTTAATGGCGTCAACTTAAGGATTTTTAAATAGAGTTGTAGGTTGGGCCTTGGCCCAACATTGAGGCTGGTATCATCATAACCTATTGTTGG
>NZ_JASGFU010000088.1:0-8422 GCF_047605385.1 Legionella sp.
TTTCTTTAACTTAATGACAGAGAGAAAGAGGAAATAGCCTTAAGTTGACGCCATTACGTGAACATTTACAAAGATTTCACTATGATCAAATTTTAATAAATGATAGGAGACCAAATGAGTTTAGAGCAGCTCTAACGAATGGTCATATTAATAAACGTAGTTTCTTGAGCAACTACTTCCCTTAGATGTTCCAAATTTTGTGCTTGCTGGGATTGAAAAAATACTCGTTTATAACCAGATATATAATAATTAACAGCCAGTGGAATACCTAGCAGTGGAATACTTACTACAACTAAAGAAAGATTTTTTAACAGAGTATTCCAATCAGGTAATTTGCTCAAAGTAGCACTTGCTTGCAAAATGGCCTCATCCCATTTGTTTTTTAATGTAGAGAAAGCGTTTGGGTGCTCACTGTTTTCAAAATATTCATTAAGTGAATTGATAAGTACCGTTTGTAGATGTTGGGCTGTCTTGTAAGCGGATACTTTATCGGGTTGATGTGCTAAAGAATTAACTCCTTGATTTAATTCCAGTAAACGCCTGAACGTCAATCGATTTTTATTTTCTAATGCAGGATGTGATAAATAGGCTGATGTAATTTTGATTTGGCTCTTATAATCCTGGGTAAATATCAAATTGAGTAGTGAGGGCACCGCTGATGGGCAGTGGTTAATCGCTTTCAACACCGGATTGTTGTGATTTGTCGGCCTATCCAGTTGCAAAATGGAGAATTGAGCGGTCGTAGGAAGGCTTGATATTACATTAAGAAGCTGGCAGGCTGCATTAGCATGTCCTTTACTCATTCTTGATAAGACAATTGATAAAATAGTACTTCCATCCAGATATTGATAGGCAAGAATGCGTCTGAGAGCAGATTCTTCTATATGAGGTATAAAATGAATAAATGACAATAGTACCTCAGGTTGGGATTGACATCCTGCTATTGCCCAATATAGATTGAAAGGTTGATTCTGTATAATTGGCCCAATTGAATCTTCAGGCAAGCACCCCAATTTTAAGCTAAATAATTTTATAGCACCTATATTTTTTTTATAAACCTGTTGTTTAAAATATAAGGGATCTTCGAGTAAATCACGTTTAAATTGCTCTATGAACTTGGGATAGTGCTCCACAAGCCTTTTTCCAAAAGCATCTGCTAATGTCGTATTATCTAATACAAGCTGCCAGAAGTTATTTACAACCTCCCAGTAGATATTGATATCAGTGTTGTTATGTAGCACAGAGTCTAATGTGCTAAAAAGAACCACCATTTTGCTGTTTTCAGTTAAATCAGGGTTACAACAAAGATAAGCAACGCACTCAGCCGGGTTTTTAAAAAGATGGTGTAATTTTTTTAAATCGCCAAGACAGGCATTACCTGGATCAAGAAAAATCTGCTTTATCGCAGATATAGCGAGGTCTATATCAGATTTGGTTAGTTTGCTAAAATATAGCAATCCCCAATTGTTGAGAGTTTTTGACCGTGAGGAATAATCGAAATATTTATCTTGAAGTAATATATCCCATAATTTTTTTAAGATCAGATTCCAGTTTATATCATAAACAGCGTTTGTTTCTTTATCAGTAATTAAATAATCATAATTAACTTCGGTTTCTTGAAAGAGATTTTTAAGATACTCAAGACCAGGCCCATAAACATTTATTTTATATCCTGTTTCTTTTCTTCCTATATACTGACCAAAGGTGGATATAATCTGTGTTTTTAGCTGCAGTAATATGGAAAAAGGTTGAAATTTTTCATCAAAGGCAGTTTGTAAGTATTCTTTAATTTCATCTTCAGGAATATTACCTGTATAGGGATCATTAGCTAATTTCGGTTCAACGCCAAACCCCATTTCCTTGGCTACGATGAAAAATCGATTATTTGTATGAACTTCTGTTGTTTGTTTAGTTGCTGCACTCTCTACTATATTATAACGAATTAACGTTAATAAATCTGCAATAGTTTTAGGTACAAAGTAACAACTTGCAAGCAAGCTTTCTATTCGGGCATGAAAACCAGGGGTACATGCTTCAATTTCTTCTTCAATCTTGGAAATAATCGCTGTTTTCTGATCTACTGTGAGATTGAAAACAGGATCTATGTCTTTCAATACTCCAGATAAAGCAGCATAATGAAATTTTAAAGAGTGTAATAGTATATTTTTAAAATGATAAGTGCTTTCCGCACCGATATGGCGATCAATTTGTTCTTGAGTGATAGTCTGGCATAATTGAACAAAGTTTTTTATCCAGTCAGGATCTGCAATGTAATAGTCAACATCAATATCTTGATGTTGTGCAGGAATGCCCTTATAACTCTTGAGATTGATTTTTAGTTTTGTCATCATTAGTGTACAGCTTGCAATTTGGCGGGTAACCGCGTGCCTCTGCATTATAGCAGATCTCTATGATTACTATCAATCCTTTTTGTTCAAATATTATTATTGAAGGTCATTTGGCGGAAGATCATTCATTTAATGTAATTTTTCAATCAAGGTCAGACCACTTATTAACAACGAATTGTAACCAGAACCCTCTTTTATTTTCAAAAGAGGGCATAAACAGTTATTGCTTGATGAATTGCACAAGCTCAGAGACGACTGTATCTATGCTGAGCTGTTTGGTTTCGCCAGTGCCACGTGATTTATACTCAACTACCTGTTGTTCTAAATTTCTATCACTGACTACCAAGCGATGGGGAATACCAATTAAGTCATGGTCGGTAAAAAGTGCGCCGGCTCTTTCATTACGATCATCGAGTAAAACATCAATTCCTGCTTTATTTAGTTGTTCATACAGTGCTTCGGCTTGATCTTTAACGGCCTGCGATTTATGCCCATTAAGCGGGATAATCACCACTTGGAATGGTGCAATATTCTGTGGCCAAATAATGCCATGCTCATCATGATGCTGTTCAATTGCAGCAGCAACTACACGTGAAATGCCTAAGCCATAACAGCCCATCATCATAGTTTGTAATTGTCCTTCTTCATTAATGACACAGGCATTCATAGTCTTGGCATATTTGTCACCTAATTGAAATACATGTCCCACTTCAATGCCGCGGCAAGTGTGCAGGGTTCCTTTACCATCAGGACTTGGGTCTCCGACTTTAACATTACGCAAGTCAAATGATTCATAGTTTTTCACGTCTTTATCCCAAGCACCATATTGATAATGTTTGTCTGGTTGATTAGCACCACAAACAAATGAATCCATTGCTAAGGCGTGATGGTCTACAATTACTGGAATCGATAACTCTATTGGGCCTATAGAACCTATTGGTACATTTAAGGTTTTATCAATATATTCTTTATCAATTAATTGCAGTGGGGAATGAACTAAAGAATGTTTTATTGCTTTGACTTCATTAAGTTCATCATCACCGCGTAAAACCAGGGCTACCATAGGGTGTTCTGTACCTTTAACAATTAAGGTTTTAATCATATCTTTACTGTCAATTTTTAAAAATTGTGCTACTTCAGCAATGGTTTTTTTATTCGGTGTATCTACTATGGAAAGAGTTTTAGTTGTTTGCTTGCTTGATTTAGATGGTTTTAAACTTACAGCTTTTTCAATATTGGCTGCATAGCTACTTGCATCACTGTAGAAAATTAAATCTTCACCTGAATCAGCTAAAACTTGGAATTCATGAGAGGCTGAACCGCCAATAGCACCTGTATCGGCTTCTACTGCCCGGTATTTCAAACCCATTCGATCAAAAATTCGACAATAAGCAGTGTACATGTCGTTATAGGTTTCTTGTAAACTTTCTGCAGATAAATGAAATGAATAAGCATCTTTCATAATAAATTCACGTGCGCGCATGACACCAAAGCGTGGTCTAATTTCATCACGAAATTTAGTTTGGATTTGATAAAAACTGGCAGGTAATTGCTTGTATGATTGTAATTCATTACGCATGATGTCAGTGATTACTTCTTCATGAGTAGGTCCAAAGCAATATTCTCTGCCATTGGAGTCAGTCATGGTGAGCAACTGACCACCAAAAGTTTCCCAGCGGCCTGTTTCTTGCCAAAGCTCGGCAGGTTGGACTGCAGGCATTAGCAATTCTGCTGAATTAATACGCCCCATCTCTTCGCGGACAATTTGCTCTACTTTACGTAGGACTTTAAGGCCTAAAGGCATCCAGGTATAAAGCCCTGATCCGAGTTTACGGATCATTCCTGTTCGTAACATCAGTTGATGAGAGACGATTTCTGCATCGTTAGGCGTTTCTTTGAGAGTAGCTAAAAACCATTTTGACGCGCGCAATTTCTGCTCCTGAATTTAATGTCATCAATGGCAAGCATTATACAGAAGTTTCTCTACAAAAACAGGTTGCTCTTTTGAGGGGACTATAGGGTTCCTCTGTTTATTAATTAAGGATGAATTTTCGCTTCTTTAAGGATTTGCGCTACTTTAGATGCTAATTGGTTATGACCTGTGCTGCCTAATTGTTGCAATTCCTTTTCATAATCATGATAATGGACAGAGCCAGTTTGTACATCATAAACTGCACCGACCAGTGCCAATTCATTACGTTCTATTATTTCTTTAAGTGTAGAACTGCGATCATAAATATTTTGTATCGCATTGGCTACGTTTAATTGAGTCACATGATTGACGAATGCCGTATTTTTACTGTTACGTTCTTCTTTAGTAACAACCTCAGCAGCAATTGCCGGTTGGATTTTATCCAGTAGTTGCGTAATATGGCCTTGTTTAACGCCATCACATGCCGATTGAATCGCACCACAACGAGTATGGCCCAAGACAATAATCAGTTTTACTCCAATTACTATACACGCGTATTCGATACTAGCAAGAACATCTTCATTGACTACATTGCCGGCAATACGAACACAGAAAATGTCACCAAAAGTCATATCGAAAATTGTTTCTACAGGTACACGCGAATCAATACAACCAAGAACAATTGCAATAGGATGTTGCGCTTTTGCAGTGTGTTTCACATCCTGATAATTCATGCGGTGAATACGCTCATCGTTTAAGAAGCGCTGGTTCCCTTCATGTAAAATATTAAGTACTTGTGCTGGTGATAGGTTAGACTGTACGTCATAGGTCGTTACATTAATGAAGTCGATGTAGTTATGAATTTTATAATGTGGCTTAAATCCATATAGATTCAAGGCGATTTGTTTGTTAGGTGCTTGTTCTTCCTGAAATTCTTTCAAGAGTTCGCTGATTTCTTTATCAATGTATTGTGTATAACGTGCATCAATAATCAGTTGTGATTCTTTGGGAATAGAATCTAATTCAGCGATTAAAGCTGCTTTGTTAAGGAAAGTTACTTGCTGTGGCAGTACTAAACGGTTAATAACACCATTAGGATAAGTTTCCTTGATAATATTAATACGTGATTGGCTGTTTGATTTGAGAATGAAGAACATACTTACTGCCAATCCGATTAAAATACCCATTAACAGATTAAAGGCAATAATGCCAATTACTGTGGCAGCAAAGGGAATAAATCGATCCCACCCTTGAGCATAAATAGTGCTATAAATCGAAGGCTTATTAAGTTTATATCCGGTATAAATCAAAATAGCTGCCAGTGAAGATAAAGGAATTTTATTTATAGTCCCAGGAATTAACATCACGGCAAATAGGATAAAAATACCATGTAAAATACTGGATATCTTCGTTTTGGAACCTGCTTGAATATTGATTGAGGTTCTTACGATGACCGAAGTAATAGGAATACCGCCAATTAAACCTGCGGTTAAGTTTCCAACACCTTGAGCGACTAGTTCACGATTAGAGGATGCGTGACGTTTTTGTTTATCAAGACGCTCACCAGCCTTTAAGTTTAGTAAAGTTTCTAGGGAAGCGACAATGGCTAAAATACAGGCGTAAATGTAGACTTGTGGATTTGTCCATGCAGACCAATTGGGTACTTGCAGTTTACTGAATAACTCGTGGAAGCTTTCTGTTTGAGGAATATTAACCAATTGCGGTGAGTTTTGTACCAAGCTTGAATCAGTCCACATATAGAATTCATTTAAAAGTACCCCCATGATGACCACGATAATTGGCGCAGGTATTTCTTTTAATATTTTATTTTTGGTTGTATCAAAATAAACTAATAAAGTTAAAGATAAGAGTGTAATAATTAATGCACCGATATTTATATGATGATATAAGGCAAGAAGAGGGCTTAGCGTAATAACCTCTGTTGTTTCTAACAAATGGGTCTTAAGCTCGTTAAAGTCTGCAGAAAGAGTAAAGGCTAAGGGTAATTGTTTAACAATCAACAAAATACCAATGGCACAGAGTAAGCCTTGAACCACGTTAGAAGGAACATAATCAGCTACAAATCCTGCGCGTAAACTACCAATCAGTATTTGTATGGCACCGGCAATAACCAGAGCGAGTAAGAATGAATTGAAGTCGCCAATATGGGTCACTGCGGCAACTACTACTGCAGCCATACCAGCTGCCGGACCACTGACACTGACTTGAGAGCCGCTTATAATTCCAACTACGATACCGCCAATAACACCACTTAAAATACCAGAAAATAGAGGTGTACCAGAAGCCAGAGCAATACCTAAGCATAATGGGATAGCGACGAGAAATACTACAATGCCAGCGACAAAGTCAAATTTTAAATAGCGTTTGTTATAGATTCGAATTTTACGCAAATCGAGAATCGTTTTTGCTTGCATAAGGCATTCCTATTATTAAAAATTATGAATCAGTTACTGTTTTTCTCAAATCTTGTCGAGCTTGATGAAAGTATTTCATCTGCTCAAAAAGAATCACTCTAATTTTAGAATAAAGTGTAACATATTAAAACACGAGTGTTACAAAAACGTAACTAATTTGTAACTTTTTTGTTAAGACTTTCATTGTGCTTAAGATTATAGGAAATTTAAAAGAAAACAAGTCATTTCGTTACTGTTAGCATGGCTTAAATAAAATGTTGTGTTGTTCATATTCACAGGAGTTTTTCCGAATATGTTTTTATTTTGCTCAGAAAAAAGATTATTTCTTTTATGCATTGCTTTATTGTAGTTATTAATATAATTATCATAATGGCCATTATTTTTTATGTAGGCTAAATAGGTTTCGTCTCCAGATAATATTTTTAATTGCTGTAATTCAGCAGTACTTGGCATTGTAAGGGCTTCAGGATTTATGGAAACTATATTCATATATAACAAAACGGCTTTTTTAGATGATTGGTGTTCTGCCATTTCAATATAGGTAGCATATTCGTCTGCCGTAAAAAAATTTGAGTACTTAAGTTTGCTGCTTATTAGGTCAGGATTATTCGCATTACATAACTCAAAGATAAATGTTTGCAACATTTTTTCAAGAGATAAATTATTTTTAACTTGAATTTCCTTTTTGTCTGCTAACCAACGTCCTTGAAATTTTAAGTTATCTTGGGTGAAGTCAATTTTAACATTTGGTGTAAAGGATAGTGAAGTTAGTTCTTGTGCACAGTCAAGTGATGAGGTGAAAAGTTTAAGCAATGTAGTGACCTGCTCTAGATTTTCTTCCTTACAAAGTACAACTATAGGATGCGTTAATTGACCTTCGCGAAGAATAATTTCAATAGTCATTTGATTTATCCAATAAAAAATTATTTAAAATAAGAACAATTCTATCGGATTTTTATTAAAAAATTATTAATTGATCATTTTGTTCAAAAAACAAATATCCGATTTCACCAAAGTCTAAAAACCATGGAAGCACAGCGAGGGATTATAAGTTTTGAAATTAGCTAGGATATTGAAGAGGAATAATTGATTTCATCTAATTTGATGGTTATTAATTTAGTTAGTACAATAAAGAATCATTTTTCATTCTGAGCTTAAATGTTTACATTAATCCAAGTACAATATATTTTTGACTATGCTATGCTTTCCTTTTATCAATATGCTGAAAAAACGAGGCCTGAGGCAGTTAAAAGATCGGCTCAGGTAGCTGCTGCGGCTACTATAATGGTTAATAAAGAAGCAAACATGGCAGTTAAAACTAAAGATACAGTTTTAACTGCCGGTTTAGAAGCAGTATTCTTCAATAAACACTTGAAAGGAGAAGCACATAGGGAGGCTTTTGATATCCAATTTGCTATAAGTTTAAAAACCGGTCTAGAGAAGCTTTTTTGTGTTGAAAATATTTCTGAATATGACAAGACAAATAATAAGGCTCCGACGCTTCCTGTTGTAGCAGTCAAATTAGAAGTTTCCTCATCTCTTGAAGAGCCCAAAACTCTCGAGCCTAGTTCTAATTTTAACCCTCAATTTTTTTCTCCTTTAATGTCGCCTCAACATAATAATAATACACCTAGTGAGCTTACTAAAAATTCAAACAATTATTAATATATGAGTAACTCCCCATGTATTTAATTGAGCTCACCGGCTTCCCCTCTCCACCGCGCGCA
>NZ_JASGFU010000089.1:0-8344 GCF_047605385.1 Legionella sp.
AGTCTTTAACTAAATTATTCACATCTATTTCATCTTCAGAGTGAATTTTATCCCAAGCATTCTGACTCCATTCTTGCCAATCAACAAGATTCCCTGCTTTTGGTGACCAAATCTTTCCTTTCTTTTGTGAACATCCCCAAACTACTCTATCTCCATTCTCATAACCTAAAACAGCAATGTTATTAAGCTCAGAACTGCTTTTTTCAATTTGAGATAAACCATCTGTAACATTTGGACCAAAAAACTGTGTAAAACTAATTGCACCGACTTGGGATGAACCTAAGTTTTTAACTAATGGGAGTCGAACATTATCTAATACTTTAAAGATAGTCTCACCAGTAATTTGAATAGTATTCTCACCACAAATAACTTTGGCTATGTCTTCAGTTTTAAATGCATCATGATCATTCGAATAAACAAAAACAGCTTCTCTTTCTTCATCCCAATTTAGTATAAAAATATAGTGATTGGTATCATCAATATCTTCAAACTTTCCCCAATTTACTGGGGTATTTCTAACCCCTAAAATAATTAAGATTTTGTCTTCGTTTGATATAGCATGCCATGTTTGAGCAAATCTTAAATTTAAACTTTCAAGCGAACTGATACCCCATTCCTGACATTCGGTTTTAAACAGCATAGCTGAACAAGATGGTCGTAAATTCCATAAAGAGATTTGTTTATCTAGCCCTCCATTACCTCTTAAAGAATCAATAACATCTTGAAGTTTAATTTCATTATTAATTCTTTCTTCTGACAATCTTTTAAGAATTAAATCCCAATTTGCATCTTGTGCATATAGCTTTTGCAAACCTCCTTGAATATCAACATCTGCAATGTTTGCAATTGCTGAGGCATCTCCAATTGGAGTATTACTTGATGATCGAGTAAATCGACCAATGAATTGTAATGTAATAGCTAAACTTTTATGTTGATCATGTAATGCAGCAATTTTTAAATTTGGAAGATCATATCCTTCACCTAACATATCTACACAAATGACTATACGTGAATGTCTAGTTTTGAGCTCTTCTAGCTTTTGATTGTTTTGTGATGATGTTAAACCTGAATGGACAACAATTGGATTAAATTCTGGCGCTATAGATTGATAAATTGCTAATAATTCCTCAGCTTTATGTTTTTCATTTACTCTAGCCATTACCAAATGATCGTAATTCTGAGAAATATCAGATCTAAGTTGTTCTACGGCTTTATTGGCTATAGCGATATCTGATTTTTTTAAATCATATTCTTTAATTGGTTTTAAACTTATTTTTTTGAAATATCCATCTTCCTGCGCCTCTCCAAGACTGTAATTGAAAACTATTTTTCCACCTAAGTCTTTACCGTCATTTCTGAAAGGTGTTGCAGTAAACTGTATAACTCTCTTATCTTTGAAGTTTTCACGAATATTATTCCAAGTCGAGGCAGCAACATGATGTGCCTCATCAATGAATAAATGGGTACAGAGTTCAAATAATTTTAATTTTGCAGCTTGAGATGAATGGTTTAATATTGAGGCTGTAGCAATAATTACATTCGAAGATTCAATAATCTCAATTGCTTCTTCCTCAGTTTTTAAACCATGCTTAACTAAAAAAACAGCAGGATAATTTATAATTTTAGGTATAACACCCAAATCAGCTAAACATCCAAATGTAGTAAACTTTTTAAAAATTTGTTGGCGTAACGAATCTGAAGGTACAAGAATAAGGACTTTTGAGCATTGCTGGGAAACAACAGTTGCTAACATGGTTTCCGTTTTACCTGTTCCTGTCGGAAGAATAACTGTTAGTGGAGTAAAATCTTTTTTAGAAGTAAATTTTGAAGCTATTGCATGTAAAGCACCAATTTGAGGAGGTCTAAGACCTTTTAGCCCTGAAGTCGGATTATCTTGTTTATACTGAAATTGGTTATTCCAACTTGCGGTTATTTCAGTTGGTGATAGGGGTGTGAGGGGAACTTGTATCCATGAAAGCTTAGTATATTCATTGATAGAATCTAAATTAGTATCTACTGATAATTTTAATATTGGAACATCATTAATTATCTCGGTTCGTTTATTCCATTGTTTGATATAAATAACATCAAAAGGTGTATCTAAATCAGTCAAAATCTTCCAGTAATTTTTATTTTCAGTATCAAGTTCTACAAAAGCATTGATAATCGTTTCAGGCAGTCCTATCTGTTGCATATAATTTGATGCAATTTTTTTTCTTGCTAATTCATACTGAGGCAGTTTCAGGGTTATTCTTGTCATGTTACTAATTTCATAAAATTAAAGTAATGAAATATTTATATAATAAAATTATTAAGTTAACAACTATTAATTGGATGTAGACTTCTCTAAAATTTGTTCTTAAATACAATCCATCTATAATTTAGTTTAGCCAAGAATTTCTATTTTTTTGCATACTAACAAATCAATTTTTCTAATAATGTTGTCTTAATTATTTACAATAGGGCTTTGTTCATTTTCTAACAAACGCTTTTTATCTTCATTTGATAAAAGGTTAAACATAGCCATCATTTGCATTGCTTGTTCAGCGTAAAGTTTATCTAATAAATCATTAGTAATTTGAAGTTCTTGACGATATTTATCTTTCATAGAGGCTTCCTTAGCTTTTTCTTTACGTAATCTATCAACTTCATTCAGAGTCTTATCTTTTTTAGAATTTAAGATTTCACGATTTTTTGAAATTTCAATTTTATCAATGATATCAGGATATCTGTAAGCTGCTCCTAGGCTTAAGCCTGCCTCTTCTTGAACTGATTTAATATTTAGTTTAAATCGACCTGTTAAACGTTCAGGTTGTCCTTTTTCTAATCGTTCAAGAGCATCAAGTAATTGTTGTCTAGTAACTTCGGGATTTCTAATCTTTGCCATATAAAAATACCTATTAAAGTTGATCTCTCGGGACTGTCATAATTTTATAAGGTTCAAAGTTTAAGTTCATACTCTGCATTATTTTTTCAGCAGCTTGGATGCGTATTTTGTGAAATTCGTAAATGTCATCGGATAACTGTCCTTCAATGCTTAGAACCTCTAATATGTTTATACTTTCTTGTCTTACAGCTTGAGCATAAGCTGTACTTTCAATAATTGACCAATCACAATCTACACATTCAGGAAATTCTATACCAATTCTCATACTACATGCACGATTGATACAGTACATTCCTGGAGCAATAGCATGGATGTGTTTTCTTCCTGATTTGATTTCTTTCTCAAAGTATTTAGATGACATATCCCTATCATTAAAATCTTGTTGGTACAAAAATTTGCCATAACCTCCACCCAAATTATGTCCAAGCTTTGCTTTCAATGAAATATTAGAAAGTAAATTAGCTTGCTGTCTAATTTTTTCTTGCTCTAGGTCAGAATACATTTTGCTAAAAGAGCTTGAGTTGCGTGAGTAATACATAGTCATAGCAATCGAATAATGACTAAATTGTTGCTTTAATTGTGGATAGTCAGCAAGGTGCATGCCAACTAAATAGTAAGCAAGAGAGCGTCTTAACTGGTGAGGAGTTAAATTCCATTTATCACCAATACTAAATGTTTTTTCAGGGTCGCTTCGGCGAAGCATTTCAATATCATTTGCATCAAGTTCAACAGAAAATTTTTGATTTTTTAAGGTAAATAATTTATTTAAAGATATCAGTACATGTCCAGATCGATGCACACTTCTAGGCTGTCTGAAATGAGTAAAAGTATTCAAAAACCAAGGTTTTAAACCATTATCTTTATGCCATTGTCTTATTGGGCTATTTAATGCATTTAATAGATCGTAAGCTAAATGCCCATTTTTAGTAGTTACATAGACATCATCGTGCCCTTGATAGCCTAGCGTAATTTTCTGTTGTTTGGTATGAAAAATATGAATATCAACTCCATCAAGAGTAATTACTTGAGCACCTATCTCAGGCACTATTTGTAATAACTCATTACTACGCATACCACTTAGGCATAAAACGACATATCGACATCTAGTATCTAAATTACGACAGAAATTTTTAATTTTGTTTGGAGAATCGAAATATTCATTTTCAATTTTAATTGCAGGAAATTTTTCATAATAGTCAGTTCTAATGTGTGGAAAATGTTTGTCCCATAATTTGTTCCATGTTTCTGACTTTTCATAATCAATTAATGGGACGTTAAATTTTTTCAATGCAGAGGTAAAGTTTTGGAAATTTTTATCTGACTTATTAAAAATTTGTCCTATATCACATTTTCCATGACGTAGTTTTTTTATTAACTTATCCGATTGCTCTCTTTCATACTCAAAAGCTATCTTAACTGCATGTTCTAATTGGTCTTTGTATTGATGCCAATATTGAATTTCACTGATATAGGTTTGGAGTGCAGATAGATAGATTCTAAAAGGGATGACAGGGTGCTGTTCTTTACTTGGCTGTTTTACCCTAAGTTTTTTTAAAGTTAGTCGTTCTTCTAAGCTTACAGAAAATGGTAAAAAGTCAGCTAAATCACTTAAACTATTGAGTGGCGCTAGATCAATTTCCAAAGGAGTATATATCTCTTTTTTAATAAGTTTTTTAATATGATTTATATTTAACCCATTAAAAGTGAATATTTTTTCTTGATTTAATGCACGTACTAGTTTCTTTAAACAATCAATTTTTAATCGTACTGTACTGATTCGATATGCGTGTCTTGAATGAAAAATGTAGGCGAGAGCAACAGTTTTTAACTCTCGTATAAGTTGAGGAGAAATATCATTTTCTTTAAATCCAAAATTTATTAAAGTTGTTTCCGTTCCTACTTTATAAATTCTAAAATCCCAAACTTCATCTTTAAATTTTGTAATAGAAGAGCGATTAAAATCACATGATATACTTGTATTGTCTAACCCGATCCAATTTTGTTTTTTAGTTAGATCAAGTAAATTTTCTTTAAATTCATCTTTTAGAGTCAAGTGAATATTTGATTCATTTTTTTTATAAGTAATCATCTCATATTCCTTTATAACCTAAAGAAGCTATTTCAAGATTATTCCATAAAATATGACGTCCTTCATTATCTAACTTTTCTTGGGCTAAATTTATTGTTTCTGATGGGAGTGATAAAAAAACAACCTTTTTATATAATTTAACTGTTTCACCTATATTTTTAGAAAACCTTTCTGGATAATAGAGCCAACTCTCTTCCATACACTCTATAAATGATAGCAATCTATATATTGCATCGACCTCGTTAATTATTTTTGCATATTTACAATGAATACATTTCTCATAGTTAAAACATGCTTTTTGGGACGATGTGTTACCTTGATCCACAATTGAAGATTTTTCTGAACATGATATTCCTATACCATTATGATTTTCTTCACGGTTATTCATTTCCTCAAATTTAATAACTGGTAGAGAAGATTTAAGTGCCACCTGTTTTTTTGATTCCTCAAGCGACAGTCCACTACTTACATACTCAATTGCAGATATGCCTTGAGCTATAATTAGTTGATTATCATAGTGATTACCTTCACTATAGTGTTTTAAAACAGTTTTATATTGATTACTGAGTATCTGAGATATATCAAGTTCTGATCTATTAGCTTTTCTACGTGCAATTTTTGCAGCTGTTTCACGAAAACGACTTGATGTTAGACTGACAAAGAATTCATCTGATCTAATACCATAATCACTCAAGTCTTTAGCATTCGGTATTATATTAGATTCTGATATATCTATTGGGTCACCACTTGGTGGTAGTAAGTATATGAAATCCTGTTTTTTTGTTAATTCCTGACTTTGTGCGTAAGCTACAAGGTCTTCTAAAAAGGATACATATTTACCACTTATATAAAATGTATCATTATTGGAGTTATCGTAACTAAAACTGATCTTATAGCTATCATCTAATTTCAAAATTTTTAAAGGCAATATAATATTTCTTAATTGTAAGTTTCTGTTATTATTATTTTTATCCTTATAGATGATAGCATTTAATAAATGGAAGCTTAAATTAAAAATTCTTCTTTTATAAAAGCGCTTAATAATCTTTTTATTTCTAGTGAGTGTTTTATTAATTATTTTAAGCTCATCAAACTCTATATAGCCATTAGGGGAAGATGCTATAAAATTATTAAAAATTTTAATTAAGTATGAAATCGTACTTTCAGATTTATCAGATAAGAGTAAAAGCTTATTACCTAAATTTGTATTGTTTAATATCGTAGAGTTTATCTTGAAATTTTTATTATTTTTATCAAGTAGGTATAGTAAATTATGGTTTTCACTGTTGGAATATTTCAATGATAACGCAATTAGTGTATCTAGAAATTTTAAAGATTTTCTATGTACTTCACCGCCAACTAACGATAAAACTTCACTATTAGCCCTTTTTTTATAAGCTGTTAATTTACAATATGCTCCTAATTTATCATCAATCCATTCAATAGGATGATGCAAATCTATTAGTTGACTTGAATTGAAGGCTGTGAAATAGCTCATAATATAGTAGGCACATGCCATTGCTTGGTTAAAACAAGTATCAAGATTTAATAGTCCTTGTTTTGCCATACCTTTGGTGCTATTTGATTGTTTATATACATCAAAGATAATGTTATCTATTTCTATTGTGATTTTATCTGGTACATCATCCTGTAATAATGGAATAGCTAATTTGAAGAAGTATGAAGATAATCTATTTAGAATAATTGAAAGCTCTTTTTCAGAATATGCTTCATGAGATTCAACTTTATTTTTACGCAGATTCTTAAGTTGTCGTCCCCAGTGAAATACATTTTCATTACACCATAGCAAAGCTTGTTCTGTTACAGAGAACATTAAATAAGCTGAGTTTTCCTTTAAGCCAACTTTATTATTTTCTGTCATAAGCCATAAAGGAACCGATGAAGATCCTACTAATACAAGTTGCCAAAGATAATCATGATATTGCTTCCAAGTGACCTCATTAAATGGAAATAACCCCCTATCATCACACCAAATTAGATAATTTCTAAACTTTAAAAAATTATTATATACAGTTGCATGTGATGTACCTCTATCTACTTCATTCTTAAAATTGTGAGCATAGTTTATGATTTGATGAAGACGATCTTTTTCACATGCTGTAACTGTGCAAAATTTATGATTTAAGGATTTTAAATTAATAGAAGTATCAATGTTATTAATTAATAGCTTATATTCCCAAACAGGGAAATTTGCAATGTCATCTTTATCTTGCTTGAGTTCTAAACCTACCAGTTTACTTTTTGCCATAAGAACCACCATAAAGTTCGAAAACATCACTCATGTGTTTTGCGTGATCGAGAGCTAAAGTGTTAGATTCAATAAACTCAACATATTTAAACGTTGATGTAAAACTATTATGTCCCATTAACTCCTGTAATAAAGATGCTGCCGTTCTTAGACTACCTTTTTCTTCCCATAATCTGTGTAAGGTGTAAGTTGCATAAGTAGATCTAAGATCATGAATTGCATAATTAAAATTATGGAATTTTTTAGATAAATCATTTCTTATTTCAGAAAAAGATTTTTCTATTGTATTTGAATTAAAAGGAATACCTTGACGGCTGATAAACAGTTTTCCAGATTGATTTTTTCCTTTATCTATATACTTTTGTCGTGATGAAGACCACATATATTGATATAGCTTAAACATCAACGAAGATGGAAACTCGACATACCGTTGTTTACTGAATTTTGTAGCGACGTTATTTGTAGGGCCAACTGAAATTGAGATAGGATAGTTATTTTCTGGATTAATAATAATTGATTCTGGTAATGTTAGAATTTCTTGTAGCCGTAATCCAGTAGCTAGTGCAACTTCAAAAATAAGAGCTTTGTCGTTAGAAATCATAGTTAAATGTTTAATGAATGCATTTAGATGTTCTTGATTCAGCGGTGAAAGCTTACGTGTTATATGCTTTTTCTGTTCTCTTGGTAGCTTTCTCATCAAATTAGTAGTTTGTACATTAATAATGCGTTGCGTGTGAGAGAGTACACCTGTTTGATGTATGGATACGACTTCAAGATCAAAAGGTTTATTTTTTTCAGAAAATTCGATTAAATGATTTCTACCTAAAAATTTATAAAAATTAACGATGGCTCTTAGGTACGTTTTTGCTGTAGAAATTGCTATCTGATCTGATTTAATCGCTGTTACTAAAAAATCTGCAAATCTGAAAGTTTGCTTACGGCTTTTAGAATGTGGGAATTGCCAATAATTTAAATTATTTTGATGTAAGAATCTAAAATAGAGTAGTAGTGCTTTTGCATCTGTAGCAGTATTTTTTGCCTGTTCTTCATCCTTTTTCCAATATAAAAATAAACCTTTTGATCTTGAAGTCGTATCCAT
>NZ_JASGFU010000090.1:0-8304 GCF_047605385.1 Legionella sp.
TCCATCTTGAACTATTCCTTCTAAGCTGTATTCTTTACCATCAATATACTCTTCTAAGAGTAATAAATTAGACAGTTTATGACCCCATAGGACATCATTGCCATTTAATATCCGGTGGGCAGCTTCAAGTAATTCCTTTTTATTTTCAACTTTCTTAACATGCACGCTTCCTGCAGCATCAATAGGCTTACAGATGGCCGGAAACCCAATATAATCTATGGCTTCATGAATATCATCCAGAGAAGTTACTAAGTAATACCGTGGACTACTCAAACCCGCTTTATTTAAACCAGTACGCATAAGGTCTTTTCTTCTAAGATTCAATACGTGCTTACAATCAATCCCAGGTACGTTCAATAAGCTACTGACCTTTGAAGCAATAGGAACAAAATATTCAAAACCAGGAATGACAGCATCTAGTGACATATGCTGCTGTAATGTGTCGGAAAGCTCCAATACACTATTATTATTTGCAGTATCTATATTGATACTCAGTGCAACCTGATTTAAAAGCTCATCAGGCACCACTCTAAAATCACTGTTCGCTGTTAAAACAATAATATTATACTTTTTTTCAAGCCCTCTCTTTAACAATGAAAGAACAGCCCCGTAAGGCTCGATAAAAAGAATTGTTTTTTTTGTCAGGTCAAAATTTTTATATCTTTGTACGATTAATTTAATGAATTCTGGTTGTGTTGTGTAGTTAATTAAACGGGTACTCATGTGAACTATCCTTATATTATTTTTTTCGCAATACATAAACCGGTTCGAACTGACAATACTCATGCTCATGTGGATAAAAGACTTCCTCTATGTGGAAATAGTGATCGATCAAACGCTCAAATTTATCCTGTGGAGGGCAATAAAACTTGCTATTACATCGTCCAAACGTACCTACAAAATCAAAACCAGGTTTGAATTGATCCAGTTGATTGATTCCTAACTGTTCAATAGTATTTTGCCACCCCATAGCATAGGAATTAGTGTCATAGCAGATAAAATTTAATCTACTGGCTAAGTCATATTGAGTTCTAATCATTCCATCTTCATACTCACGTCTAATATCATTTAGTGTATTCGTTATGAAGCATTCCTCTGGTTTCACTAACAAATGACAAATGAATAAACCATCACGTTTAAGAACACGATGAGCGTTGGATAAAAACAAGTCAAATTGAGGCCACTCCACCATATTAATCGCATCATCACCAATAAGGAGGTCACATGAATTATCAGCAACTCCCTCTAAATGAAGCCAATTGGTTACAGTGAGCTTCTCATTCGCAGCAATAGGTACCGCAGCCTTTGTCAGATAACCCATGGCACGAACAATTAACTCGGATTGATCTGCTAGGATGACCTTTAAATTTGATTCCTGAAATAGTGATCTGATTTCTGGTGTTCCTCCATAAATGAAAAAGGACTCCTCCTTAGAGTTCGATTGAATTAACTCTTTATAATAAGCACAGGTACTGGGTAAAGGCCGCACGGTGTAGCCTTCATATTTTTTCCACTCTTCTGCAATCACGTTTTCATTTGAAACAAGCATGTAACTCATCATCCACCTCACGCCGCTTTTTTCATGATTAAGCTATTTAATAACTGGTCATAATATTTTTTAGTCGAATCCAGTCGCATATAAAAACCCAACCAAAAATCCTGTGTTTTATAAGGCTTACGCGCTAGCTCTGGTATGACAACCTGGTTAAGCCAGCCACTGGCATGTTCAACATCTACTAATTCATGTTCCGTGTAATAAGAGTGATCGATATTATGAGAACTAAATATTCTCTTAATGCCTTTGATTAATTTGTTATAATGAGGAGGATCAAGCATCTCTGTTGCCGCAAGCATCCCAAAGTACTTGGTTTTATTAAAAGGATAAATAGAAAAGTAATTGAATAAATTAATTCCAGCCACACCTTCCCAAGACATACTCTCTAAAATTTGTTTTCGATCATAGGTGATACCCAAATCATTTAAAAAATTTCGAAACAAAACTGTATGAAATTTTTCAACGCTTCCTTGGCCTGCCTCATCCCAAAGATTTGACATAATTTCTACCTTTGCCTGATCAGAAACTCCTATCACTGCCAATGCGAGATAATCGAAAAACTCCAAATTCATAATGGATTCGCTAGTGGCAAATTTTTTGAGCTCTTCAAAGCTGGCATCATGCATTAAATAATCAAAGATGGGATGATTAAATACTTCATGTTTTTGCAACAGGTCTCGAACAAGAGATTCATCTTTTACAACAACACTGCAATCATAATGTGCTAAAAAATGACTCTTTTCACTTGCCATCCATGAAGACTCATATTTTTTAAATTCATGAAATAACTTATTGTCTATCGGTTTTTCCCCAAATAATATTTGGTGATAGGCTTTATTCATAAACATGTGTATTTTTTTTAATTCATTCCTATTGTAATTTTGAAACTCTTGTTCTTTTGAGGTTGCTATATAATATTCATTTTTTAAACTGTTCATAATTACTCCTTTATTCAGCTAACAGTATTTAAATTTATTGTTTTGGATGGTTAATTCATGACGTTGTCGCAGCATTCGCACGGATTTTTTAATCTAAAATGTGATTTGATCTTGGTGTATTTGTTATACCCTAGCCGCGCAATAAGATTGAGTTTGTTTATATCAATACGCTTATCTTGAGTTAAAATATTCGGATCAAGATGAATTCCTACCACTTCGCCAAGTACCATTCGATTAATTAAATGAGCATTATTTGGCGTTGGTAATTGTATTGATTGATGATAAATACACTCTAAGCTAATGGGCGATTCCTTAACTCGATGTGTTTGAATCAACTCTCCTGGCAAATGAGCCACTTCAGCCATATCAAATTCATTAATTCCTCGTGAAAAACCAATCGAAGTGATATTCATTGCTTCTCTACTGTTATAACTTACTAAATTCACAGTAAACTCTTTCGTTGCTTCCACATTTTTTAAGGTATCTTTAGCCCCACCACTCTGATGAGCTCCCGTTGTAGCAAACATAATCATTGGAGGATCTTCAGAGATAATATTAAAATAACTAAATGGTGATAAATTATGGTTGCCGTCAATATCTTTCGAGCTAATCCAAGCGATGGGTCTTGGAATAACACAGGCTTTAAATAGTCCTTTAGGTAATTTTTTTGATGTGTTTAAAAACATAATGATCCGTCCTCAAATTTCAGTTTTAGATAGTTATTAGTACTGATTGCTATACTTCAATTGGGATAGTGGGACTTTAATAGAAATAACGCTAAGAAACATCGGTGATTTTTACTGATGCTTTTATGAAAAACTACTAACTCATTTCATTACCAACGCATGAGAAATTGAATGTTGAAATTCAATTCTGCAAAAGTTTAATCGATGGTCATCAAAAGGCAAATTGATGGCTCTGCTTCAGTGGTGAATTAGGTATGTGGTTGCCTATGTGAAATAACAGCTCCCTCTAATATCTAAAGACCGCATATATATATCTGCTTCATGCAACTCTAATTCATTGAATACTCTAATTCCATTGTCATTTAATAATTGTGCTGTAACACCAGAGCCTGAGATAATTTTCCCAGTAAAACTACCATCATATACGGTAGTGTTCCCGCAAGATGGGCTATCCTTTTTAAGGACAGCTATTTTTATATTAAATTTTTTTGCAAGTGATAGTGCATTAAATGCACCTTTAATAAAGGAATCAGTCCTATCAATACCCGTGTGAGTAAATACTTTTGCTTTGCCTTTCAATACATCGTTTGCAGTTCCATGGATTATTTCACTAGAAGGCCTTGGAATAGGAAGCCCGGCTGATACCTCTGGACAAATAGATACAATCCTGCCTTCTTTGGCCCATCTATCAATTATTTGGCTATGGCACGGAGCATCACCTCCATGATATCGAACTTTTAGCCCAACTAAGCATCCACTAATCAAGACTTTCTCAATTTCCATACCAACTCCTGATTAAATTGAATGTTCAAATAAATTCTGAGTTAAAAATTTAATATGTTCGTGAGCCATCATTTCCTTTCTTTCTAAATAATTTAAAATTGTTTGATCATCTGCTCTTGAAAAGGTATCAGAAAATAATGTCGATCCTTCTAAAGGTTTATTACTTAATCCTATCTGTAATAATTTGTACTTTACGTACTCTATGGTGGAGGCATCGTGATATATTGGGCATTCTAAATGAATATGATACTTTTTTAAAAAATTTGAAATAAATTCAATTGAAGATTCGCGCTGTTCTGGGAACTCTGCCTGATATTTTGTAAAACCACAATTGACTACACTAAGGTGGGATCTAAGACAAAAATCGATAACATGTGCCATAATAGCTAACATCTCACCGACAACAACTAAATTTTTTTTATCTGTTAAAATGTCTTGTTCAATATTTTCAAGAGCAATACTTCTAAAAGTCCCAGAAATATCTAAAGTTTTGTATCCAACAACCAAATTTTTTCCAAATTTCCTGATTAATTCCTTTATTCTATATTGAGTTACATCTCTGTGAACTGAAGCCCCACTATTAGCGGATAATAAATATACAGGGATATTTCTCATCATCAATAATGATGCCGTTAAGGTGCTATCCCGCCCCCCAGAAAAAAGAACAACCTGGGTAGTTTTTGGCAACTCTTCTTTATTAGCCAAAGATTGATTTATATTTTGATCTTCCATTTATTTACACTTTTAAATCTATAATTCACTTGTGAATAGTGAATCGAAAATCCACCTTTTTTGATGGATATATTCAATTAACAAGTCGGTTGTATAGCAATTGGATTTTAATTTAATATGGTTCACATGAGTTTCTATTGTTCTTGGTGACAAACACATTTTATTTGCTATACCTTTAATGCTTAAACCTTTGCTTAAATAATAACAACATTCTATTTCTTTATTAGTTAGAAATAATTCGTTAGTAATTTTGATTTTTTTTAAATCAAAAATTTTTTTCTGCTCGATGCATTTGTTCTTTGTTTCACTTGCCAGCATACATGGAAACTGTATATCCGTTATAATACGATTCTTTCTTTCCTCTGCCTCATGTAATAAATTCATATTACTCATGAAATAAATAATGAATTTATTGAGAAAATTAAAATTATTTATGTAAAAATTTTGTATATTTGAGCTATTAACAGATGATGAAAACGAAAACACTTCTATTTGGTTATTCTTGGGTATGTAAATATTACAGCCATTCCATATCCCATTTGCATGCAAAGCACCTAAAAGTTTGTTGTCAATTTCATTTGGCCATAAATACATATAAGGCCTCTCAACAACTCCGTCTTCTAATTGTTTTTCGAATAAAATTCGATACTTAATATTTTCAGAAAATCTATAATCAATCCATCTTGTGTCTGTGGTCAGATTAATAACAGAACCATCGGAACAAAACTTCAAATAACTAAAATTTGTAATCTCTGTGTTTATTAGTAAGGGCTCTGCTATTTTTTTCATAACTGGAACTATGGATCTTGAAAAGTCTAATGCATTCACATTATCTTTAAAATAGTTAGTACTCATAGCTTGCCTTGCAATAAATCTTGAAGCTGAGATATAGAAGTAATCTGATGACTTGTTATAAAATTTTGTGGGGCAGGTTTTCTCTCTGGATTTAGCCAACACGTATTGAGTTTGGCATTAATCCCGCCCAACATGTCAGTCTCGAAAGTATCCCCGACCATGAGTACTTTTTCACGAGCAGGATTACCCGCCAAAGAAAGTGCATACTCAAAAATTCTTGGATCTGGCTTGGCAATACCAACTTGTTCAGAGATAACATGTATTTCAAAAAAATCTTTAAGCCCTGTGCGTTCAAGACGAGTTTGCTGTAATTCGGCAAATCCATTTGTGATAATGCCAAGCTTTGCTTTATTTTTAAGAAAATTAAGCAGGCTAAGTACGCCTTGTAATGGTTTACTTATATCTGCCATCGTTTGCATGAAAATACTATTCAGTTGGGCAGTCGATATTTGTAATTTTTCAGCCCAGGAGTAAAAGCGCCGTTCTTGTAAATATTGTGCATTGACTGTGCCATTTTGGTAACTCTGCCAAAGTGGTTTACTTATTGCTTGAAACGCCTGATAGTCCTGCTCATAAAACTCCATCTTAAAATGTTTTTTAAACATGCAATTAAGCCCTAAGAAATCATCAAAATGGAATAAAGTATTATCAGCGTCGAATAGAATCCATTCATAAATTTTCACAGCTTTTCTCATCGTTAAAAAATTCTAACTAAACCAAGGTGTTCAGTAATATTTCCGTCTAGCTTGTATTTTGTCATAAAAGCACGTACAAAGACAGTAAATAATCACATACGAAAACTGCAAATATGTCCAAACTCAATATTAGTGGACTAAGAGAAGACACTATTGGATGTCAACAAGTTGTACACTTTAATAATGCTGGAGCAGCTTTACCACCAAAACCCGTTACTTTCGCTATAAAGCATCATATAGATTTGGAAGCTTCGATTGGAGGATATGAAGCTGCTGCGGCTGTAAAAGATGAGAGTGAACTTTTTTATGATCTTGCAGCACGCCTTATCAATTGTTCCCGAGATGAAATTGCCTATGCACATAATGCAACTCATGCTTGGAATATGGCTTTTTGCAGCCTTGATTTTAAAGCCAACGATAAAATCTTAACTTGCCAGTCAGAATATGCCAGTAACTATCTAGCTTTCTTACATATAGCTAAACACAAAGGTGTTGTTATTGACATCATACCTAATGATGATCATGGACAACTTGATATTGAAATGTTGAGAAAAAAAATCGATGTGCAAGTAAAACTCATTGCAATTACCCATGTGCCTACTCAAGGAGGATTAATAAATCCAGTGAGTGAAGTAGGTTCAATAGCAAAACAATATGGCATTTTATTTTTATTAGATGCTACACAGTCGATTGGACAAATGCCTGTAGATGTTGAAGAAATAAAATGTGACTTTCTTTGCGCAACGGGAAGAAAATTCTTGCGAGGACCTAGAGGTACTGGATTTCTATACGTGAGTAAAAGTGTTATTCAAGAATGCAATCCTCCATTTATCGATCTTCATTCAGCAATACTAATTAAAACTAATTATTATGAATTGAAAAATAATGCCTCCCGTTTTGAGACTTGGGAGCAAAATATAGCAGCCAAATTGGGGCTAAAGACAGCTATTCAATATTCTCTTCATTTAGGCTTATCAGAAACATGGAAAAGAATTCAACATTTAGCAAAACTATTGCGCGAATGTTTGGCCGAGATTGATGGCATAAAAATCCAGGATTTAGGTTTAAATAAATGCGGAATTATTAGCTTCACCTGCAAAAATAAGTCTCCAAAAGAATTAAAAAATTATCTAGCTACAAAAAACATGAATGTTTCAGTATCATTACAGGAATATGCCCCATTAGATCTGGTACAAAGAAAAATTCCTAGTTTAGTTCGTGCATCCTTACATTATTATAATACTGAAGAAGAAATTATTTTATTTTGTGATGAATTGATTAAAATAAAAACGATTTAAACCTTCAATAAACCTGATCTATTCAATCAAAAATAATTTCAGATATTTGCCTGACATATTGTGAGCATTGATTAAAGATGTTTTTCTAAACTTATTCCGTTCATAAATTCCCTACTATTTTTATACTAATGCAAACTTCTGATCCGTCATGTGAATTTCTTCGGCTGTTTGAACTAAATGGCTGAGCAATAGGGAAGGATCACTATTTACTATTGGTATTGTTGATTGTTTGGCATTCATAAACCCTGCATTTTTACAATCATTCATAAACTCCAATAGCTTGTCAAAATAATTATCAATATTCAAAAATCCAATTTTTTTATCAAGCTCACCTATTTTTACAGCGCTCCAAGTTTCAATTGCTTCTTCTAACGTTCCTAAACCACCAGGCATGACTATAAAAGCATCAGCTAACTTTTGAAGCATTTTTTTGCGTTCCTGCATTGAATCAACCACATGCAACTCGTCCAGAATTTCCAATGGTTTTTCTTTATCTAAAAGATGTGTTGTCATAACTCCTATGGCTTTACCACCTAAAGATTTTACTGTCGTTGCCAATAGTCCCATCATTCCTAAAGAGGATCCTCCATAAATCAAGGTGAGTCCCATATCAACAATTTCTTGCGCAAGTATTATGGTGGCCTGTTCAAATGCCTTATTATTGCCTAAGTTTGCACCCAGATATACACAAACCGTTTTCATAACACGTCGCTGTCGCGAAATGATTTGCTCACAAAACAATCGATAAATCCTAATTTAACG
>NZ_JASGFU010000091.1:0-8253 GCF_047605385.1 Legionella sp.
TGATTAACAATTTTTATCTATATTACCAGAATGGGCTGGATATGCGGTAAAACCCCATATGGAAGGAATGAGCAAATCTGAAATTGCGAGGAGGTTAAATATTGGAAGAACTTCTGTACGTAGGATATTATTGAATATCGATAAATGATTCTTTAACTGGCATACCGGTGTCCTACAACCAAACATGTACACGAGCAGGGTTCTGGTATGCGAATATGTCGTCTTGCTATTTCCCATATCTCTCTTGGCCTGAAATTTTTGTCCACTAACCAGCGACTAATACTATCGTGGGATAATGGAATAGGGCTTACTTCTGATAAGGCTAAACCTGAATAACGCATACTGCTTGCTTGTAAAAAAGCCTTATATAATTCCTTTGTACATCGATGACGCGACATCTTTGACCATTGCTAGTTCGCTTGATTACGCGCATTTTAATGCATTTTTATGTAAGTGCGAAACTCGTGTTGTTATGTCATTTGACCTAACTTCTCGAAGTATCAAGCGTTCTGTTGTAAATGTTGGTATGTTCACAACATGGTTCCAATTATGAAGCTAAATATCGATATAGCGTTAGTTTTGAAATATTTAATACGGTACAAATTTGGTAGAGATTTTCCTTATGCATTTTTTTCACAGCTTGAATTTTTGAAGTATCCACTTTGGGACAACCACCTGCACTATTGCTAGCCCGTACAGAAAACAATCCATCCTGGTGTATGCTCCTGAATAAGTCTTCATTACATAATCGCAATTTGCGATTATTTGTCGCTATATGCTATAATTGCTTTATATGGTTAACGACGGAGATAAACATGGCTCAATCGGTAAGATTATCAGATACATTAGTGAAACAAGCCAAAGCGGTTGGTGAAGTAATGTCTCGCTCTGGGGCAGGACAAATTGAACATTGGGCAAAAATAGGGAAAATTGCAGAAGAAAATCCTGATTTATCTTATGAGTTTATTAGAGATAGTTTACTGGCAAAAGCAGAAATAGATAATGGATTGGTGGATGATTATGAATTTAACCATTAAGCAATCTACTTCATTTAAGAAAACCGTAAAGAAACTGCCTAAACAATATAAAGCAATTCTCGATGATGAAGTCAGGAAATTAGTTAACAATCCAGAAATAGGTGAACGTAAAAAAGGCGATTTGGATTTTTTAAGAGTTCATAAATTTAAATTTTCAAATCAGGAAGTATTATTAGGTTACATGTATCAAGAGGGTGAGCTCGTATTAACCTTACTTAAATTAGGTGCTCATGAAAACTTTTACCGTGATATCAAAAACACCTTTTAAGAACTAATTCTCATCTAGAGTATTTCTTAATGGATTTTAAAGATCTTGATTTCGATATGAGTTTTCAATAAACAAAGCTCCAGTCTCTATGCAGTTTCATAATCTAGGGTTAAATTACAGGATTGGGGCAAAAGCGACATAGACCAACTAAAACAGCCAATAATTTAACCTTACCGACCTAAATCAAAAAAATATCTCTAAATTAATCTCGTTAATTTTCACTTGTCGAACCACAAACAACCCATGCTCTATAAAGGGTTAATCATGGAAATACCTCGTAAAATCTAATCGCATAACGTGGTTCTGAATATAAGCATACATTAATGCATAAAAAATCTAAGCGTGTATAAAACGTTATGCGATTAGATTTTGTGGCCGTAACGCTACAATATCATTGATTTTTTTATTTTCAGGCTGATGCAAGGGCTGATACTTGCCTCAAAACCCGCTGACAAATACGGTAAATATTGCGAGTATTAATTCGATTCCCTGTTTACAAATAATGGTTCATCGGGTTCAGTCGTGCGAGTTTTTAAATAGTTATCCAGATACTCTCTTGTTTCTTGAGGCAACAGTACTTTATTCGTCACACGCTTACTCTTGTGACGTACAACCGAATGAAGTCCTTTTGAGTGATACTGAGAGACGTTGAGTGATACTAATTCTGACTCACGTAAACCTGTTCCTAACAACACATAAAAAATGGCTGTTTCAAGTAAGGCGTTTTGATTTTTTCGAGTACAGATTTTTGCACGTTGTTCACAAGCCGATTTTAAGCGCATGATCTGCTTGGAGGTAAGACCATTCCCTTCGGGCGCATCGGTTTGTAAATCTTTAACACCCGATAATGGATCGCCTGCAATTAATGGCCTTTGATGATGAAGCCATCGACCTGCATGACAAACGGTTGCCATCGTGCGATTAATAGAAGTAGCTTTATAAGGTTTTCCTGTCTTCTCTGAGATAGTATTCGATAAAGTGCGTTGAAATTGTTTGGTCACCGCTGGCGTCCAATTATCTACCAAATCATGCCCTACTTCCGTTTGAAAGAAATTGATAAATTTGCTCAAGCCTTTTTGCTTGGCTTGTTCTGTTTTTAGCGGTGAGCCTTTGACATGCACCTGATAATAAAAAGAGAGCCAAGCCGATAAAGAGTTGGTATCAAAATAAACATCCAAAGGGTGAAAAACCTTATCTACCCTAAACTTTCTATTTTTGTCGTTTTGCACATCCAGTAAACTCAAGACGTTCTCCATGAGCATTTTTTTATTATATCTTATTTAGGGTAGATAAGGTACGTTATCTAGCTCAAATCATAGCTAACGAAAAAATTAAAAAAATATAATAATTTCTCACTTTCTTATGCAGTATATTTGCAATACAAGTTATACATGATATACTTGTAATACAAATATATTAAGGAGTATTCTATGTTAGCAGTACGTTTACCTGAACAACTTGATCATAGACTCTCTGATCTTGCCAATGAAACTAATCGCTCAAAAAGTTTTTATGTAAAACAGGCACTACAAGAATTTTTAGACGATCATGAAGATCACTTACTTGCTTTAGCACGGTTAGAGAAAAAAAATCCAAGAATAACGATTGAAGAAATGGAAGGTCGCCTTGGCTTGGAAGATTGAATTTGATTCTGATGTAGAGAAAGACCTAAAAAAACTTGGACACACCGCGCAAAAGCGAATTATTAATTATCTTAAAGAAAAAATTAGACCTGCGGAAGATCCTCGTGTATTCGGTAAACCCCTATCAGGTGATTTAAATGATGTATGGCGGTACCGAGTCGGTGATTATCGAATTCTTGCAACAATTGAAGATGAAAACTTTATTATTCTGATTATTCATGTGGGTCATCGTAAGAATGTTACGATTGAGGTATAGTTTTCTCATTTCTCATTTATTAATTTTGATGAGTTTATAATATTTTGATTGCAACATGAGTTTTTGAGACAAATCATGCCTTCCTAGATAATAATACCACCCTACCCTATTGATAGCTTGACATTATACTCAACAATTAACGCTACAGATTTTTATCGTCAACAGGATTATGGTGATGAACAAAAGAGTACGTTTAAATTGCGCTCAGGTGTTGATTTAGAGTGTATCAAAATGACGAAATATTTATCTCATAATTAACTTATTTGTTTCCTTTCAACTTATATTTGTATTGCATTACTGTCAGGATACTGAAAACTGCGAAAGAAGTTTTGCTATCTTTAAAGGGGTGAGGAATGCAACTAGATAAAATAATCCACCTATTAATAAGCACTAACGAACAAATTATCAAACTTATTCCTTGAGCCAGAATGATTGCATAAACACCATAATTTAAAATATTGGTTAAATAATAAGATAATGGCAAAGCGATACACTATCCACATAAAATCCCTATTATCATAGGGATTTTTGTGTCATAAAAAGCCCGCAGCATACCTATACAAATAGATCTAACCGCACTTAGTAGAAGATTGAACATTGTAAACACAAGAAACGGTTTTAATAACGAAATAGTGACTAAGCTTATATTATTTGAATAAGGGTATATAAATAAATCCGCAAAGAACGAAAACAAGATAATTGCCGTTAATCCTAGTATAACCCCCAAGAATATACTTATATAACCTATGTCTTTAATCTCTTCATACTTATTTAAGCTAATTCGTCCCGATATTAATAAATTCGAAGCTTGAGATATGCCAAGAATTAAAACTGTCAAAAGTTGCGTATATTGGGATGAAATTTGTTGAGCAATCAATTCACTTGTACCTAGCTTCCCAATAAGAAGAATGAGGCAAAACCCTGCTAAATAATCTGAAATTGCATGTAGTAAAATTGGCCATCCTAAACTAAAGATACGCTTTAAATTAGAAAAATTATTTCGGTCTCTTTTCTTAAAAAAGTGGTACTCCCTATACTCTCCTTTTAAAAAAAATATAACATTAACATTATAAGGATAAGCATAGTGCGAATAGACTGGGCATAACCTAATCCAGCAATTCCCAAGGGGGAAAATAATGAATTTCCAAAGGTTATCATATATCCAAAATATACCGAAATTATCAAACCTATTGAATTTAAAACCAAAATAATTTTGGTTTTCTTTACGCCCAACAGAAACTGTTGCGCGCATGTTAATAATATACCAGAAGGAATAGCCCAACTGTATGCACCGAAATAATCCCTACACAACTCTCTTACTTCTGATGAAAGATCGAAAAACGAAAAGAGTGGATTTAACAGTAATGTGCTCAATAATGCTGCTGATGAAAGCAATAATGATAACAAAAAACCTTGTCGTAAAAGGCCCCTATTTGTTTTAGATTTTGTTCAGAATACATTCTTGCGATTAAGGAGCTTAAAGAAAATAATGGAGCAGCGAATGTCATCATAATTAAAAACTGAGCAGAACCAATTACTGCACCGGCAGCTAGAGCAGAACTGCTCATTTTTGCTAACATTAATCCATTAGTTATAGTTATTAGTATTGTTATCAGATTAAAGAAAGAGATTGGGATCGCTAATGATAAAATTTCTTTTAAGTACGCACACTTTGAACTTTTCATAACGATTTAATGTGCTGTTCTGAATTACAATAAAAGCAATTCTTACTTTTTTCTATAGTAAGAAAAGAACTCTTACTCAAGTTAAATGGATTAATAGCAGACATTCCAAGTACAGTTTGAGGCTCATCAATTCCTGATAAATACACTGCTGCCTCCAATACTGCTATAGAGCATGATATTGATAAAATAGGACAAAAAGCTCTTTTATCAACTCGTTGATTTTTTGGGGTCTTTTTTAGTATTAACTCTAATTTTTCTTGCTTAACTGCACAAAAGTAACAAGCAGATTTACCTGGTATATAGAAAGGCCCTACCCAGTTGGTACTCAAACAAAGCATAGGTGTTTTTGTAATAATCGCTGCTTTGTTATATGACCAGATATTGAGTGAGCAGCTTCATTCTCAATGATAATAGCCAAAAGCATTAAAAATTAAATCAGCTCCTTCTAGATAAGGAACCAAATCAAATTCATCCTCGATTTTTTTACAGACACTATGAAACTTTATGGTTTGATCTACTTCAGTTAACTTTTTTGAACACGATAACGCTTTACCTAAACCAACATCATCCTTCGAATATAAGACCTGCCTATGTAAATTACTAAGTTCTACTACATCGTGATCGATACCTACAATATTTTTAATTCCTAAACGCGCACAATGTAATGTTAACCATGTACCGTATGCCCCCAAACCCACTATCACTACTTTCCTATTTTGTAGGTTTTTATTAAATACCTCTCCGTTAAATTGATTCGTTTCAAAAGAATCTAAAAATCTTATTTGTCTATCATAGAGGGTATCCTCTGGTGATTTGAATACTAAATGATCGCATTCAATAACCATATTGTTTTGTTTTAAAAAAAGTATAATTTCATTAATTTTCTTTAAACTAGATTCAAATTCTGAAAGTAAAAGCTCTTTTAAAACTCCTTTTTGTAGGTTTTGACATAAATATTTCGCTTGTTCATAAGCTACTCCGTGGAATCTATAAGCTTTATTAAATACGTCTGATTTAATTTCGAAGTAATTGTCAAACAAATCATAAGTACAGGAGTTTTGAAATCTAATATACATATTTAATACTCCTATAACACTGGATATCCTAGGGTAATGGAATATAAAGGGGAGTAATTTGCCTCATCTAAATTAAGTAATTTAGATACATCACGGTCCTTTAATGCTGGAGTGACTAAACTATATAAACCATGCTGTTGAAACGAAATGACAAATTTTTGCGCAATTCTTCCGGCGTCGATATACGTATTTCAGAGTCCTTTTTCATATGGCATCTTTTTCATCAATTCTAAAAAATCAGCTACAATAACGATTGAAAATCCCGCTGTTTTGGTAGTTCGTAACCCCTGAATATTTTTTGACATTGCTTCAGAATATATACCATCTTTTTCTAATACTAATTTTTTAACTTTATGATAGGAGTGTATGCCTGGTTTTATTTTTTCGATGTTATAAACAATAAAATATAACTGATATCCAGTAAGGCTTGGCATTATATGGGAAATTGCAGACTCTAAACCAGCAATAAACTTACTATTTTCAATTGCCTCTTTATTAAATAAACGCTTTGTTCTCCTCTTTATTAATGCCTGAGGAAGAGTATAAATAGGATTAGCCTGTACTTCGTCTGAAGAGCTGTATTGTGAAATCGAAGGAAGCTCCATCGAAGAAGCATATGAATTTATTTCCTGGTTTTCATTTGGCATTCGTGCTCTAGAAGCAACATAAGAAATCAGGAGGGGAACGAATTTTAGGCGTGCCCACAGTGGCTGATAGAGTTGCTCAAATGGTGGTCAAACTAATATTCGAGCCCTGCGTAGAGCCGTATTTTTTATCAGATTCCTATGGGTATCGACCGAATAAATCGGCACTGGATGCCATAGGCGTTACACGCCAGCGGTGCTGGCGTTATGACTGGTTGCTAGAATACGATATCAAAGAGCTATTTGATAATTTAGACCACCAGCTCCTGATGAAAGCGGTAAAGAAACACACAGACAATAAGTGGGTCATACTGTATGTAGAACGATGGTTAACGACACCACTGCAACTACCCGATGGTTCTCTACAAGAGAAGAATCGGGGCGTAATGCAAGGTGGAGTGATTAGCCCAGTATTGAGCAACTTATTTCTACACTATGTGTTTGACATGTGGATGAAGAAGAACCATCCCCATACGCCGTGGTGTCGGTATGCCGATGATGGACTAGCGCACTGCAAAACAGAGGAAGAAGCAAAGCAATTATTGGCCGAACTGACGAATCGGTTTAATGAATGCGGGTTGGAGCTTCATCCGGATAAAACGAAGGTTATCTACTGCAAAGATAGAAAGCGACGGAAAGATTATCCAAATAAATCATTTAATTTTTTAGGATACACTTTCAGAGCACGGCTGAGTAAGAATACCAAAGACAATAGTATGTTTATGAATTTTACTCCTGCTGTGAGTAGAGAAGCACTTAAATCAATGCGGGCAGCCACGAGGAAACATAACTTGAGAAATCGTACGGATTTAAGTCTCGGGGATATTGCCAAATGGTATAATCCTATTCTACGAGGATGGATGAATTACTATGGGGCATACAATCGATCGGCATTATATCCATTATGGCGTCATTTTAATAAAACGTTGGTTGCGTGGGCGATGAAGAAATACAAACCGCTTAAATACCGCAAAACAAGAGCGTCTAGGTTTATGGAAAGGATAGCAGAAAATCAGCCAAACTTGTTTGCGCACTGGCGAGTAGGAATGAGGGGTGTGTTTGCTTAATGGAAGCAGTGTGAGTCGAGAGGTTCAAGCACTGTTTTGCGAGGGGCTAGAGCTGAAATGCTCTGGTCTACTCACCTTAAGCTGCATATTGTAACCAATGACAAAGGAGAGCTGCTAGCATTCAAAGTGACCAGAGGTAGCCGTAGTGACAGCAAAGAAGCCGCACCATTACTGAAATCTCTACAGGGTTTAGCTTTTGGTGATAAAGGTTATCTTGGTAAGAAACTGTTTGATGAACTCTTTGAAAAAGGTTTGAAACTAATCACCAGAAAACGCAAAAACATGAAAGAAAAACTTGAGTTATCCCGCTACGAAAAACAACTACTCAACCAGAGAGGAATTATTGAAACTGTCATTGGACATTTAAAATATTATTACCAAGTTTGGCATACAAGACATCGCTCAATATTCAATGCGATGGCTCATTTGATTGCTGCGTTGGCAGCTTATACTATTGAACCCTTGAAATTGTCTGCTATTAAACTAATCGCGAGTTGTTCATAAAAAACGCATAACTGGGGTTATAAAAAGAAAATACCCAATTCCTAAATGCAGTTTCAAATTGATTAGGATCTAT
>NZ_JASGFU010000092.1:0-8231 GCF_047605385.1 Legionella sp.
CGAGCTGGGTTTAGAACGTCGTGAGACAGTTCGGTCCCTATCTGCCGTGGGCGTAGGAAAATTGAGAGGAGCTGCTCCTAGTACGAGAGGACCGGAGTGGACGAACCTCTGGTGTACCGGTTGTCACGCCAGTGGCATCGCCGGGTAGCTAAGTTCGGACGGGATAACCGCTGAAAGCATCTAAGCGGGAAGCCTCCCTCAAGATGAGTTTTCCCATGAAGCCCGTTGAAGACTACGACGTTGATAGGCACGGTGTGGAAGCGCAGTAATGTGTGAAGCTAACGTGTACTAATTGGCTGATTGTCTTGACCATATAATCTGAGTTACTTTGAATGATATAGATTGTGTTACGAGCATAGAGCATAAAAATAGATTCTCTTTATTTACCAAAGTATGAGTTTGGTGTATTATGTGCACCAATCAACATACAAACGAGTTTTCCTGGCGACCATAGCGGTTTGGAACCACCTGATTCCATCTCGAACTCAGAAGTGAAACGAACATGCGCCGATGATAGTGTGAGGCTTCCTCATGTGAACGTAGGGCATCGCCAGGTCTTTATTTGAATACAAGAAAGCGGCCTAGGCCGCTTTTTTTGTTTGGACCCGTATTAAAATTTTAAGATTTGATTTTATTGAGAAGTAACTTTGCGCAGGATAAAAATTTGTATACATAGAGGCACATAAGTATTTAGTTAAATAATTGGTCTATTATCAGACAGACAGTGAATGGAATGGAAAAATGTCGTACTCAATATAACTCTTTAAATTAATATGATATCTATATTGATTTTTTTATGACCATAGTTTAATTTAACAAAATTTAGGAAAGGTTGTAATACAATGATTGTCCAACGAATAATAGGATTTACTCAAGATGAACGATTCAACAACAACGATGATGATTCGCAGCTTATAAAGTCTATTTCCGACCGATTTATTAACCAGAACCTCAATAAGCAGTTGGATGTTAATGATCTAAAATTTTTAGAAGAATGCTTTAAAATACGATGGGACTATATTTGTGGCAAAGAATTAGATTATACACTTCATGAATCACCGATTAATAATCTTTGGGTTCAGCTAGCAAAACAAGTTGCCAAAGAACTCAATGTTCCATATTTAAAAATACTTTTTTATAATCTTACTAATGACCTAGATCCTAGAGATGGTTCTAAGCTAACAGAAACGGTTACTTTAGCTAATTTTTACGTAAATGATAAAAATCATCAGTTATTACGTAAGCGTACTTTTGTTACATTTATGGAGATGCACGGATTTAGATTGGTCACAGCGTGTAAGCCTGGCCCAAATGAGCTTGAGCTTGAGTCTGTGAGCATCCAAGAATTGAGTCGTTTGCGTCGCTGTGTGCAAGTTGATGGACGTTTTTGGATCGAAGAGAATGGGAAAAAGAACCCATATACAAATTTTTGGTCATATTTAGGTCAAGAAATTTTTCCTCGGTTAGTGAAAAGAAATTCTGCAAAAATGCCTGTTGAATTATTGCCTTGTTTGCTAGTCGTTGTTGAAAGTTATTATCGAATGAAAGAAAAAAAGAGTTGCTTTAGTGAGTTTTCAAAAATAACCAAGTCTTTCTTTGAACAACGATTGCAAGAAACTAAAGTGGATGATGTCAATTATCTTTATGGACAAACAGTTAGTTATTTTCCAAGAAATCTCAATACAAAAGTTACTGAAACTTATTACTTGCTTCATGTATTTATTGCGATTAATGATGCAAGAGATTATGAGCTTGAATGTGAAATGGAGGCTTTGAGTATTTTTTTATTTAGATACGATCGCACATTAAGAGTGCAGCGTCCCGAATTAGAGCGCGTCTATAAACAACAAATGATGCTATCCGAGTATCGCAAAAGAGCAAACAGCTATGCAAAATATGATGCATATCGATTTTGTCAAAGTATTTTGGTTTCATTATATATTACTCAATTTCAACCATCTTTATTTTGTGGTAAAAAAATTAGAGTGTGGGATATAGAAAATAATATTCCTAATGGGCTATATTCGCTGCGCCCTATATCGAATTTGCTTAATTTATCTAATGAACCTGATTATCAAGAGCTTTATGGCCAAATTATAGTAAATTTCAAGTCCATGATAAATAATAAGAATTGGCTTACCTTATTTATTAGAAATAATACTACCTCTATTTGGCTAAAAAAAATTGAAAATTTACAACTTTCAGAAGTTCATGGTTATTGGTTTGAACCAGAATCGATTTTAGCGGCATTATTGATTTTTAAATCACAAAAAATAGGAACTAATACTAAGAATAATTTAAATGCTTTTATAGATAATTTTCTTATTACATATGCTCATAAAAATGAATTACCATGCATTAAACAATTGAGAGTTAATATCTTCTTTTCTCAACTCCTTTCTAACTTGGATTATGCTCAGCGCCGTTATTTAACGGTATTAATACAAATACTTGATATAGATAATGCTAGAGGAAATTTTCTTGAAAACTGTCGATTAATTTTGAATCGGCGATTAGCTGATCAAGGATATAATTGTACTAATATGAAGTTTGTTAATCTTGATGAGTTCATTGTTCCAAAGAAAAATGATGAAGTGTGCGATGTTGCTGATTTAATTAAATATTATAATAATGAGAAAAACTTACCTCTGGATCATTTGCCAGAGTTGCTTCAGAATCGGTTTCGTGACTATTTGAATGAATTAGATTCGCCTATTTTTAGTGCAGAGAAAAGAAAGCAAATAGAAGATAAAGCCGACATTAGTTATCCTGCTACTTATTTTTAGATCTTATGCCTAATTTATTTAGTATATTGTGCGCATAGTTTGATAAAGTTTTCATATCTACTGCGCGCAATCAAACCTATATCCACCGCATTGATAATAGCACAATGCGGTGTATCCTTGTGGGTACAATTTCTAAATTTACACTGCGATAAATAGGGCCTAAATTCAATATAGCCACGTGCAATTTCTGCAGCATTAAGATGCCATAAACTAAACTCTCTCACCCCAGGAGAATCAATTAAGGCACCACCACTAGGTAAATGGTAATAGCGGGAGTTACTGGTCGTGTGTTTACCTAATTCAGAAATGTCAGAAAGTGCTCCGGTTAAAATATTCTCTTCATGAGGAAGAATTTGGGAAATTAAGGAGGATTTTCCAACACCGGATTGACCAACAAAAACGCTAACTTGGTGGTTCAATACTTTTTTTAAGAGAAGAGAGCTTTCAAGGGATTCCTGGTTAATTAAAAGAATGGGATAACCCAGGTTTTGATAAGCAGTTTGTAATTGTTCTTTCTGGAGCTTACAAGGCAGATCGGTTTTATTGAGTACAATTACCGCATGCAAATGTAATAATTCTGCCATAGCCAGATAACTATCTAATAAAGGCCAGGAGATTTCGGGTCTTGATGCGATTACGATGATAAGTTGAGTTATATTTGCTGCAACAGGTTTTGCTGTGCCAACATTGGTTGGTTTTGCGAGCACGCTTTTTCGAGGATAAAGGCTAACGACCACACCGTGATTAGCTCCCTCTCGTTGCCAAATAATGCGATCGCCTGCTACCAGGGTTTCCAGGTTCGGTCTTATTGAACAACGAATTATTTTTCCATGAGTATCTTCGACTTCTACATGCCTGCTAAAGCGAGTGATGACCAAACCATCGACTAAGTCATCATGATGATCTTTATTTTCATGATAGGCTTGCTGAATCTTTTCGATACGTGCATGTTGTTGCTTGTTAATACGTCTTTTACTCATGATTGTGATCTATATTATAATTAAGTAAGTTTTCTCGAGATTGCTAGAAAATAAACAGATAATCTCATAATTATGACAGTATGAAGGTAATTTACATTTAATGAAAGTCTACTTGGTTGGTGGTGCTGTTCGCGATCAATTACTCAATCTTCCAATAAAAGAACGTGATTGGGTCGTTGTTGGCGCAAGTCCAGAGCAATTATTAGAAAAAAAATTCCGTCAGGTAGGGCGCGATTTTCCTGTATTTCTGCATCCAGAAACTAATGAAGAATATGCATTAGCTCGAACAGAACGAAAATCAGCTCCAGGTTATTACGGTTTTTCTTGTGATTTTAGTACTTCTGTAACGTTAGAAGAAGATTTGGCTCGCCGTGATTTAACAATTAATGCTATAGCACAAGATGAACAAGGTCATATTATTGACCCGCATAATGGCTGTTATGATCTAGAGCATAAAATATTACGCCATGTTTCCCCTGCTTTTGTTGAAGATCCGGTACGTGTATTACGCTTAGCGCGTTTTGCTGCACGTTATCATTATTTAGGTTTTCGTGTTGCCGCTGAAACACGTTCATTGATGTATTCAATGGTGCAGCAAAGTGAATTATTACATTTGGTAGCAGAACGTGTTTGGCAAGAGTTACAACGTAGTTTAGAGGAAAAAAATCCTGAGCAATTTTTTATAATTTTGCGCTCTTGTGATGCGTTACGTGTTATTTTTCCTGAACTACATGCTTTATTTGGTATACCAAATCCTTACCACTATCATCATGAAGTGGATAGTGGCGTACACACACTCATGGCACTGCAAGGTGCTGTTGCTATGACTGAGGATCCAGTTATTCGCTTTGCTGCTTTAGTGCATGATCTGGGTAAGGCCAAATCACCAATGAAGAATTGGCCAAGTCATCATGGACATGAAGAACAAGGAGTCCCGATTATTGATGCTTTATGTACTCGTCTGCGCATTCCTAATGAATACCGTATATTGGCAACAACTGTATCACGCTATCATTTGATGATTCATCGTTTATTTGAATTACGTGCAGAAACTATCGTTGGTGTTTTAGAAAAAGTAGATGCATTTCGTCGTCCAGGACTTTTCTATAATATGCTTCTTGCTTGTAAAGCAGATGCAGAAGGTGCTGGGCGTAAAGTGGATTATCGACAAAGTAAATTATGGGCCTATCTGTTAGCTGAATGTGCAAAAATAAGCGCACAAGATATAATGTCACAAGGATATGAAGGGGCAGCAATTAAACAGGCTTTGCACCAACGCCGTGTTGCTTGTGTTGAATTAATTTTAAATTCTTGGAAGGTAAATGAAAAATAATCATAACTTAATCTGGATTGATCTGGAGATGACAGGGCTTAATCCGGAAGAAGATCGTATTATCGAAATCGCTACAGTAGTGACGGACCCACATTTGAATATTATTGGTGAAGGTCCTGTTTTTGCTGTATCGCAAACTAAAGAATTGCTTGATGGAATGGATTCTTGGAATACCAAACAACATGGACAATCTGGATTGGTTAAACGTGTTTTAGAAAGCACTGTAAGTGAAGGCGAAGCAGAGCAAACAACCGTTAATTTCCTTAAGCAATTTATCGATAAAGGCAAATCACCAATGTGCGGTAATAGTGTGTGTCAAGACCGACGTTTTTTATATAAATATATGCCAGAGTTAGCGGCATATTTCCATTATCGCAATTTAGATGTCAGTACTTTAAAAGAGTTGGCTATTCGTTGGAGACCTGCACTATTAAATGGTTTTACTAAGGAATCAAAGCATCTTGCTTTAGATGATATTAAAGATTCAATTGCTGAATTGGCTTATTATCGTCAGCATTTTATCAATTTGCCGGAAGTAACAGAATGATTGAAAGAGAACGATTAGAATTACCCAATGGAGCAGATAAATTATTATTGCACTCTTGTTGCGCCCCTTGTTCTGGTGAAGTCATGGAAGCGCTAATCAGTTCAGAAATAAATTTTTCTATCTTTTTTTATAATCCTAATATTCATCCTGTCCAGGAATATGAAATTCGTAAGCAGGAAAATGTGAAGTTTGCACAAAAGCATAATATTCCATTTATCGATGCTGATTATGATAAAGACAATTGGTTTGAGCGTGCTAAAGGGCTTGAATGGGAACCGGAACGTGGCAAGCGTTGCACTATGTGTTTTGACATGCGTTTTGAACGCACAGCCTTATACGCTCATGAGCATGGCTTTCCAGTGATTAGCAGTTCTTTAGGTATTTCTCGCTGGAAAGATATGAACCAAATTAATAACAGTGGGATTCGTGCTGCAAATCGTTATCCTGCTCTTGTTTATTGGACTTATAATTGGCGTAAAAATGGAGGTTCTGAGCGTATGTATGAAATTGCCAAACGTGAACAATTTTACAAGCAAGAATATTGTGGTTGTGTTTATTCCTTACGTGATACTAATGTTTGGCGTAGGCAAAAAGAAAGAAATCGCATTAAAATAGGTATTAATTATTATAGCGAAAACTCACAAGGTGAAGAAAGCGTATGAGTGCACATTCTCATGGAAAACACGATCACCATCATGACCATGGTGAGGTAACTTATGACCGCGCATTTTTAATTGCGATTACTGCCAATGGTCTTTTTGTTATTTTGCAGATTATTTATGCTTATCTTTCCAATTCAACCAGCTTATTAGCAGATGCTTTTCATAACTTAGGTGATGTGTTAGGTTTGGTTTTGGCATGGGTGGCAACAAGTTTAATGAAGCGTGTGCCAACGATGAAAGCAACATATGGATTAAAGAAAACTTCCATTCTTTCGGCTTTGGCTAATGGGATCCTATTAGTTTTTACTTGCGGTATTATTGCGACAGAAGCGATGTATAAGCTTTTTTCACCAACAGAAATTCAAGCAGTATCAGTAATGGTGGTTGCAGGTATTGGCATTATTGTTAATTTTTCCACTGCGTTGCTTTTTATGCATGGTTCTAATGATTTGAATATCAAAGCTGCCTATCTGCATTTATTTTATGATGCCTTAATTTCTATAGGTGTGGTTCTTTCTGCTGCTTTATTATATGTAACGGGTTGGTTATGGATTGACCCAGTTGTTGGTTTAATCATTGCTTTTATCATCTTAAAAGGTACTTGGTCTTTATTCATTAATAGTTTTCGCTTAATTCTCGATGGTGTACCCGAGAATATTTCTTGGACTGCTGTTAGTGAATTTTTATTAGCCAAGCCAGGAGTCCAGGACTTTCATGATTTGCACATCTGGGCTTTAAGTACCAAAGAAAATGCGCTTTCTGTGCATTTATATATGCCGGAAATGGAGTTAACAGATCAGGCACGTGCTGAGTGGATTGAACAGTTACGTCATGAATTTAGCATTCAACATGTAACGATTCAGGTGGAAAAAACATTAATCGCATGCAATGATGCTTGCCATAATCCGGGGTTTTTATAACATGGATCATCAATCGCTTTTTATTCCCTTCTGTGGAGACCATGACCGTTACATTGTTCAGGAGAAGAAAATAATTCATATATTTTGGTAATGATTCTCTTAACTAATTCCTCTTTATCCTGCCATTTCTTTTGTTGAGTATTAAATAAAAAATAGTAACCATTACTTACAATCGAGGCTGTATTATTTGTATTAGCATTTTCTGATTTCAACGTTCTTAACTGAATACATATTTGGTTGAATGCCTCACTATAATCTGGATATTTCCAGGAAACTATTCTTGCATGTCTTAATACGTCATCGATATTTATGTACTGATGATAGTTTTTGATTTGCATTAATTCTTTTAATATTTCTATATTCTGCGGATAACAATGCCAGCTATAAACTGAAATTTTCTTATAATTTTTTAATGATAGAAGTTCTGCAATTTTATTATCCTCTTCTGCTTTATTTAATAGAATACGGCATATTTCTACTGTATTCGTCAGAAAAAGAGACCCTAGTGCACAGGAGTTTGTATTAGGATGTAAATAATTTGCATTGTTTCTTAATAATAATTGTACCATTTGTGGATGGTTGTAGTAGCAAGCAGCGTCTAATGCTGTTGCATCATCAAGATCGGGAGAAAATTCATTTGCATAAGCCATATAGTGATAAGAAAACGTATCCTCTAGAGAAACTTTCTCTAGAATTAAAAAATTTGCTAATTCGAGAAAATTATTCTTAGCAGCATAAAATAAAAGAGGCATTTTATTCAAATTTTTCTTAAAGCGAAATTCACGAATAAATTTTTGATAATTGGGTAATTTTTTTATTTCATTAATTATTTGTAACTCCCCAGGTATTTAATTGAGCTCACCGGGCTTCCCCTCTCCCCCGCGCGCAGCGTGGGGGAGAGGGATCAAGGGTGAGGGGGATTAAAATAGTGTCGCGAAGCGACTTCATTGTGACTCCATCAATTAATGAGTTCCTCTTGGGTGAAACATGATAATACGTGATA
>NZ_JASGFU010000093.1:0-7805 GCF_047605385.1 Legionella sp.
AGTCTTTCCTACTCAGACTTTTGCGTCACCGCGCAAGTTCCGGAGCACTAGGCCTTACAAGATTATTTACAAATAAAAAAATCATCAACAGAACTATACTCATAGCATTTTTAACAAAAATATATCGTCTTCCAAACTCAATCGATATATTGATAAGGAAGACCCTAATTACATCAATCCATGAAAACTTAAAATCAATTCAATTTACTTTCTCCAGGTTAAAAAAATTTTATCTAGAGGAATTTTCTTAGAAATTATTCTATTCTTTCATAAACAATAAAATTAAAGTTAAAATCATAAAGAATCAATACTGATCTTATTGGCCAATCAGAAAAAAAGTTAGATAAATTATACCCAGAAATGAACAAATTAATGAGGGGTTGAGTTATTAAATTCCAGAAAATTCTTAAAATTTGTAAAAAATACTTGAAATTCTACGCTAATCCGGTATGATTTCAGCCTCTTTAGGGCCGTTAGCTCAGGTGGTAGAGCAGGAGGCTTTTAACCTCTGTGTCATAGGTTCGAATCCTATACGGCCCACCAGTTTTTTAGTAATGTGTAGTGCAAGTGCAGTTTTAAATTTACCTTTAAGTAAGGGCCGTTAGCTCAGGTGGTAGAGCAGGAGGCTTTTAACCTCTGTGTCATAGGTTCGAATCCTATACGGCCCACCAGTTTTATTCTCTCTCAACTGGAAAGCAATTAGTAAAAACCCTAATTACCTTCTGCGCTCGTAGCTCAGCTGGATAGAGTACTTGGCTTCGAACCAAGGTGTCGGGGGTTCGAGTCCCTCCGAGCGCGCCATTTAATCGTTTTAAAATCAAATAGTTAGCTCGCACTTTTTAAATTAACCTATTGCCCTAATTTCACACTGTGGGGATTTTGTGGGGATAGTGTGGATTCCACCTTGTTTTACTCTCAGAATAGTAAGCTCTTTACTTTCTCGTCGGCTTTGAATAATTAAATTTGCAGCCTCCAATAAATTGCTCAACTCAGCCTGAGAATAATGAGTAGTAATCCTGCCAGAACGATGCCCCAACAGATCCTGTCTATCCTCATAACTTACACCAGCTGCTCGAAGTCTTCTTCCAAAAGTGTGTTTTAAATCATGGACTCTCAGATCACTAAGATTTGCTTTTTTACGCGCATTTCGCCAAGCAGTGTTGTTCATGCGTGTAATTGGCTTTCCATTATAAGAAAACACAAACTCAGAATGAATACCTCTAACCTCCTCAATGACTGCTTTTGCTTCATCATTAAGGATAACCAGCCGATCCTCCCCATTTTTTACCAGCTGTCTTAATTCACCATCCCTATGAATATGGCTAGGGATAATGAAAACGCTCGTATTTAAACTTGGAACACGTTTTTCCCATTCCCAACGTAATTGACATACTTCTTGCTCTCGGCATCCTGTATTAACTTTAAAACGTGCCATTTGATTTAAATGAACTGGCAACGCTTCTAAGAACCTTGATTGCTCTGACCAAGATAAAGGAAATGGTGCTCGTGCATCTTTAACTGGCAATAATTTAATCTTAGGAGCAACCAGAAGCCACGTTAAACTATTCTCATCAATCCACTCAGTTGCGGCAACGTTTAAAATATGCCGAACTAACTCCAGTGTATTATTAATTGACTTCGTTTTAAGTTTCGCTTCCTGTTTTGCTTTTATAAATGATTGCAACGTTCCAATATGCACTTGCTCCAAGGTCAAATCACCAATAAACGGGCAAATAGACTTTAGGAGTATTGCATCGGTATCAATGCTGGCTTTATGTTGATTTTCGTTTAAAAATCGCACCGCAGCTTCTTTAAAACTGCGTTTTGGCCTCACTCCATAAATCGTTGCCTGTCTAATCTCTTCGATCCGCCTCGCTAAGTATTGCTCCGCTTCCTGGAGCGACTTTGTGCCAGTGCTTTCTCGAATGCGATGTCCAAGGACTTGCTTTTCGATATGCCAAACTTGGCCTCTTTTAAATAGTCCTGTTGTTTGTTTACGTCCCATGGCTTTGTACTCCTTTGCTCTTTGCCGCCTGGACGCCCACTACACTGCTTATATTGATCTACCCAAGCATCCAGGTCAAGTCGATCAAACGCCACGCCTTGTTTGCCTATAGGAATTTCTATAAGATTAGGTCTTACAAACTTATTAAATCGATTTCTGTCCATGCCAATATACTTGGGGACATCTTTCAAACGAATAAGTCGAGGTAGTAAAGCGATAGTAGACATATTAAAAACCAAAAAACACGATTTGTTTTTTTATTTAAACATATCGTGTTTTTTGGTTCAATTGTTTTTCTTTAATTTTTTAAAAATTAATTTATTTGGAATAACTACTCTTCATCATTGTCCCACTGTAATGCAAACTCGTGTAACTTATTTTGCAATACCGCTTTACTAATTAATTTGGTTTCATACTCTGCAATTAACGTTGGAGAAGCATGTCTATTCATCGCATATTGAACAATCTCCTCATCTTTCGTTTTGCAAATTAATATACCAATCGTTGGATTTTCGTGTGCTTTTTTTATGTTTTTATCCAATACTTCTAAATAAAATTGTAATTGCCCTAAATGCGAAGGACTAAATTCTGTGCACTTTAATTCTATTGCAATCATACAGTTAAGCGCGCGATGAAAAAGCAATAAATCCACACGAAAATCTTTCATTCCTACTTGCAAAGGGTATTCCTCTCCCATCAAACTAAAATCTGGACCAAGTTCAAGTAGAAATTTTTTTAGGTTTGCGACCAGGGCTCGTCTTAAATCTTTTTCTTTGTGATCATCAGGCAAATTTAAAAACTCAAAAACATAACTGTCTTTAAACCTCCCCTTAGTCTCGGGTAATTCTGTCAGCACTGCTGACAGTTTTTGATCAGCAAGCACTGTTCTTTCAAATGTTCCGACGTTTATTAACCTTGAGAAATCGCGCTCAGAGTAATGATGTTTGGCGGCTAAACGTAGATAAAACTCTTTTTCTTCAATAGACTTTGTTTTAGACAAAATATGTAAATGATTTGTCCACGTAATTTCTGTCAGCACTGCCGACAGTTCTGTATTCTCATGATAAGTCTCATAAAATTGCTTCATTCTCCATATATTACGCGCTGAAAACCCCTTAATTGTTGGTAGCTCTATTGATATATAGTCCGCTAGTTCTTCTACAATACGCTTGCCCCAACCATCATGTGTTATCTTATTAGATACATATTGTCCAATAGACCAATATAACTGAATAAGAGTTTTATTGACTTGTAGCCACACTCTGGATTTGGCCTCAGTAATCATTTGATGCACTTTAGCAAAATCTGTCTGATTGTTTCCTTTTAATTCTTTGGCCACTTATAAAATTCCTAAAAATTATTAAATTGATATACTTAACACGTCGGTTGGATGAGAGAACAAACTACCTTCACAAACTACTTTCGCACCATGCTTTTCATATAATCGATTTAAACTAGGTTTTAGCGTATCTAGCAAAACCAAATCCGATCCTGCCGCAGCTGCTAAACGTTTTGCTTCTTCAATAATCTGCTTGCCAAACCCTAGTCCTCGATAATGTTTATCTACATAAACGTACATTAGTTCACGTGCACTTAATCCGCGTGGATTGGGAAGTTCATGTTCCAATAGAGCAAACATCGCCACAGGTTGTCCTGCATAAGTGCCAATATAGACATCATGACTCAACGAATGCATTACACCTTCACGATATTCAACTCCTTTGTTTCGTATGTATTCCCATTCCTCTTCAGCCCATTTAGCTGCAAGGGGAATATGCTCTATACAATCACTTAATCGTGTAAAAGTAAGTTTGTGCTTTGCTAACGCGGAACTAAACAATAACATTACAAATACCTCATTTTAATAGGCTAAAGCAGATTCCACAGGTATCAATTTTCTTCGGCCTTGTTCACAAATCATTATAGAGCCTAATCCTATGACTGCCCCAAACATATAATACCAAGCAGGTGAAATAAAATTATTGGTTGTATTCACCAGCCACATCATCACTATAGGCGTTGTACCACCAAACAATGAAATACCTACATTAAAAGCAACGCCAAACCCACTATAACGATATTGAAGAGGAAATAGAGAAACCATATAGGCGTTGAGTGGTGCGTAAGTAATAGCAATCAAAATAGACATGAAAACCAATCCCATTGCAATCAAAACTACATTTCCGGTGGCAAGTAGAATAAAAATGGGAATACTCAAAAGCAACATGCCCACCATACCCAATCGAACTACTTTTAATAGCCCGATTTTGTCTGCTAACAAAGCAATAAATGGTTCAAGTGTGGCATCAACTGCCAGAGCTAGTGTAATAATTAAGGTAGCTAAACCAAGTGACATATGAAAATAACTATGCAGGTACGTGGCAGTAAATACATAAGTTCCAAAAGTCATGATACTCACCAACCATGCTATCCCTATAATACCAACCACTACCAGAGGTGCTTCTTTTAGCGCCGCCAGAAAGGGCAAGCGCCGTTTATCATGTTGAGCAATATGTTCATATTCAGGCGTTTCAGCAACATGGGTTCTTAAATAAAAAATCAAAATACCAGCAATCAAAGCCAATCCGAAACCAATTCGCCATCCCCAGTCTGGCATAAATGAAGCCGTAAAGAATGAAGCTGCCAGGCCAGCCATAATCAAACCAGTACTGTAAGCTGAGCTGGTTAAACAACCATAAAATGCTTTGTTTTCAGGCTTAGCATGTTCAACAAGAAAAATAGCAGATCCAGTAAATTCACTACTTGCGACAAAACCTTGAATAACCCTTAACAAAGTAATAAGAAGAGGGGCTGCGATTCCAATATATTGGTAAGAAGGAACGATGCTTATTAGTGCTGTAGGAATAGCTATGGCTAGAATACTAAGCGTTAAAGCACGCTTTCTTCCGAACTGATCACCAATATAGCCAAAAAATAGTGAACCTATTGGGGCTAATAAATACCCAACGGCAAATACACCAAAAGCACTTAAAAGCGAAGCAAATTGATTGTCGTTAGGAAAATAAGTCGCTGCAATAATTGGCGCGAAATAGCCAAACAGCGCAAAGTCATACCATTGTAATGCAGTGCCAGAAACGCCAGCGAATAATGCTCTACTTGAAGAGGATATGTTCATCAGCAACTCCTATGCTCAACAAGTTATTAATACCCATTTGGTCACACTTAAAAATTTGCCAGTCTAATAAAGCGACCCCACCAATTTTTTTATAAAAATGCCTGGCTTCTCGATTATTTCGAGATACCCACCATTCTATTCTTGAACAGCTAAGAGCAGCTGCTTTACATGCAACATACTTGAATAAAGCACACCCAATGCCTTGGCGCCGATACTTAGGAGAAACATATAAATTCTCAATATAAATTCCCCGCGTTACATTGACGCAAATGTTATTTTGGGTGTAATTAAACATCACCAAACCACAAGTTTCTTCTTCCACCAACGCCACACCAACGAAATGATTTGGCTCATCACAAAAAAGAAGTTCACCAAGCTGTGATTCCGTTATTTTAATTTTATCCAGAATGTTCTCATACTTTGCCAGTTCCAGGATTATTGCATAAATTTGATTCAAATGCTCGAATTTTGCTTGAATTATTGTCACCATAGGATATCTTAATAAGGGTTGTAAATAATGTGATCATAAACTATGAACAAGGATATAGTACTCATTCCTGGAGCATTGGCAACTCCAAAGCTCTGGAAGCAACAAGAACTTTTTCTTCAGCGGGATAAGCAATTAAGGTACGTTGATGTACTTGACAGCGATTCGATTGAAGAAATGGCAAATCGTTTCATTCCACATGCCCCTAAAAAATTTACTTTAATTGGATTTTCGATGGGCGGTTATATCGCCCTTGAATTGTACCGGCATATTCCAAATAGTATAGAGAAGCTTGTTTTAATTAATTCTGCGGCTAAATTAGTATCTGAAAAAGGGCGATTAGAACGTGAGCGCTCGCTTGATTTAATGAGTAAAGGAAAATTTGATTTCCTAATCAAGCTCATCTTTAAAAATTCAGTTTTTGATAAACAAAAGCACAATGAACTATTGCTTCTAGCCCAAGAAATGGCAATGGAGGTTGGGGTCGAGAATTATAAAAATCAACTCAACGCCATTTTAAATAAGCCAGATCATTCAACTTTATTGCCTTCAATTGAATGTCCGACACTGTTAATAGCCAGTAAAGAGGATAATGTCATGCCCCCTGAGCGCTCAGAGCATATGGCAAAGAATATAAAGCATTCCAAACTTATTTATATTGAGCAATGTGGCCACATGGCTATGTTGGAGCAACCGGAAAAAATGAACCAAATATTAGACGATTGGCTGTAAGTAGTACTGCTGTCACAGGTGTAGCAATGCATAGCGTTGATGAAGATGGAACTATTTGTGTTAACTTAAATGACTATAATGAGTTATCAGACTCAATTCGGTTTCGTGCTAAAATTGATCACTTAACCGAGACATTAAATTGCCCAAAAGAAATATCTAATTTTTCTATTTCAATGCTTTTTCACGGCGGTCAACGGTATTACATTTCAAATCTATATCTTTGGGCTATTCCGTATAGGACTGAAGGATTGTATCGTGGAGATGTTGATCATGACCGCAGCATTTATAATGGCAAAGAGTTTTTTATTCAGCGAGATATAAAGTATGATGCAATGCAAATTCCCATTATTCAAATATTGGAAGCCCGTTACAGTTTAAGCACCACATTCGCTATGATTCGCCAATGCGATGAATGTGATTTAATTGTAGAAGCTTATCATTCTGAAAAAATAGCAGATCCCCAAAAGCTTTACTACCAAGTCAGAGATACCTTTGAACAATTTATATGCCTTTTTCTGGATGCGATGTTGCCTGAAATAAAAACGGCTCTACCAAATCAAAAATGGTTAGCGCTGTTTAATGATCAAGAGTTCAGAAACAATATAATTATGCGAAAAGCAGTTAAAAAACCACTAACGCAACTCACACCAAGAGAACTACAATGCTTAAGTATGATTTCCAAGGGTATGACCATAAAAAAAATCTCTGAATACCTCCACCTATCTAGTGAAACAGTAAATACTCATGCCAAATCAATACGAACTAAAATGAACTGCGTTAATATTACCGAAGCTGTCTCAAAAGCATTTCGTTTAGGACTATTATCGTAAAATACCCAAATTTGGGGATAGGATATCTTGCTGAACATTTTATACTCCACCATGTTGTCATAATATTTACACGGAGTTGTAACATGGGATGTATTGTAGAGCTTAACAAGGGTATTCGATTAGATTTCACTCAAAATAGATATAAACAGAAAGCCTGGATTGAAGTGCTTTTAAAATACAGCAAAACGAATATTGAGCATTTAGCCTCTATTCTTGATTTATCAGCTGAAACGCTTATTCGAGTTCATAGAGGGACTCACTATCTTAAAAAAGAAGAAGCTGAGCGTTTAGGGAGATTATTCTTAATAATGTTTTATGACTAAATGATGACTACTGCTTAAGTTTCAATTAAATTTTGACAACTCAACTTGATAAAAATCGGCAATCTCATGTTATCATATTTTAAGACTGAGGTACTTTGAGTATCTTTTAACGCAATTGAAGGGACTTATAAATTTTCTTTAAACAGTTACTCTGAAAACTTATCAATGCTAATTTAACCCCCACATTTAATGGAGTATCTTATGCAACTATGCGGATTTAATGTAGGCTTGGATAAACCCTGAGGTATCCCGTCAAATTTTTTTTAAAAAGAGATATAAAACAGACTGGTTA
>NZ_JASGFU010000094.1:0-7794 GCF_047605385.1 Legionella sp.
ATTTGAAAGGATTTATCATGAGTCAATCTGCCAAAATCTTCATAAATGGCCGTAGTTAAGCTGTGCGTTTACCAGCAGCCTAACGTTTTAATTGCAAGGAAGTTTTTATAAGAAAAGATCCAAAGACAAGGGATGTTATATTGTCTCGTAAACCAGGAACTTGGGATGATTTTTTTGATCTTTTAAACACAGTTGAAATTTCTAAAGATTTTATGACTGAGCGTGAAGATTCTTTACCACAAGAAAGAGATGTACTTTAATGACTAACGGAGTAATCAATCGCTATATGCTAGATACTAATACGGTGAGTCATTTTATCAGGGGAGTAAATAATGTTCGTAACAAAGGTGTTTCTGTTCCTATGTCAGAACTTGCAATTTCAGCGATAACTGAAGGGGAATTATTATTGGGTTTAGCAAAAAAACCTAGGGCGAAACAATTAAGCATAGTTGTTCATGAATTTTTGATTCGTGTTGATGTATTACCTTGGGATAGCGCTGTTGCAGCTTATTATGGAACACTTCGTGCTGACATGCAAAAAAAGGGTAAAATATTAGGTAACTTGGATCTGCTGATCGCCGCCCACGCCCTAGCATTGGGAGTAGTGCTCATTACGAATGATTATGCGTTTACTCAAGTTGAAGGTTTAAAAATAGAAGACTGGACTCAATAAAGAAACACGCTAAAAGTTTTAAAACAGGCACAGGGAATAACGACACTTCTTTTTGGGCTTAAAACATTTTCATTGAAAGCTTTAGAGAAAATGATAGAAGAGTGTCGAATATATTTAAGGAGTGTGAATAATTCGCCTGATCAATAAGTTAAGATGATATTCAGGTTGTGGATTCCGAGTTTTTTTAAACGATTAGGTTTTTCTTCTCAAAAACTACTAAAATAAGCTTACCAGAATATTCAGACCAAAGGGCGGTCATGCTTTTTTTTCACGGGCTTCCTGGCGTTTTGCTAAGGTACTTATTATTTTTTCTACGCTGGTTATATGTGGATTCTCTTGCAGTAATAATGCTTTTGTTCGTTCTTCACAATATCCTTTGACTTCTTTATCAGGAAAAATATAAAATTTTTTCTGTTCTACTTCATTCACTATATATTTTGCAACTTCCACCGCAGGACGAGAATGAGATAATAAACCTTGCAACGCACCATGAAATGAGGAACTTCCTTCGGGATTATTTGTAAGCAATCCGGTGTCCGTAAATGAAGGGAATACTATTGAAATATCCACCGGTTTATTCAAGCGTATGAGGTCAAAATAAAATGATTCAGACAGTGCTAAAACAGCATGTTTGGACATAGAGTAAGAGGCTGTTTGTGAGCTCGTACAAAGCGCATACAAACTTGCCATGTTAATAATATGTGAGCGAATGTTTTGTTTGAATAAAAATGGGGTAAAGGCTTGGATCATATGGATCATGCCATACACATTAATATTTATGAGTTGCTGAATATATTCAGGATTTAATTCCCACAACGGCGCTAATTGTCCAATAATTCCAGCATTATTATAGATGTAGTCAACGCGTCCTAATTTTTGTTGTGTTTGCGCCGCTAATTCCACAACCTCATCTTTTTGAGTGACATCACAAGTTATAGCCAAGATCTTTTGTGGGTATTTGGTACTTAATTGCGCAATCTCTGCCTGGAGTTTAGTATTGTCTTTATCAACCATGACGACTGTATTGTCTTTTTGCAGATAGATTTGGCTCAAAGCCAAGCCTATTCCATTTGCGGCTCCTGTGATTACAGCTACTTTCATCGATGTCTACCTTTGGGTTAAATGTTTATTGTACCTTATACGAAGCTTGGTTTTGCTATAATTTAATAACGTAGTGCAAATATAAGGAACGATTTTGAATAGTAATGGTGAATTACCTGAGCCTGATGAGTTTCCAAAGACTCCTAATGAGTACCCAACAAAGCCTGAACCGTTAGAGCCTAATTATCCCGGAGTGCCTGAACCGGAGCCTGCGCAGCCTTCCGAGCCGGATTTTGATTAAAGGGTTAATTTCCCAAAATCAAATGATTTAAGGCACTACCAATGTCTTGAACGCGCATTAAGCTTTCGCCAATTAGGAACGTATTAATTTCATGAGATTGCATTAAGATGATGTCGGCATGAGTATTAATACCGCTTTCGGCAATCACAATTCGGTCTTTGGGGATAAGTTCTTTCAAATCCAGACTTAATTGAATGTCGGTTTTAAAGGTATGTAAGCTGCGGTTATTAATGCCCATTAAAGGAGTAGGGAGGCGTAAAGCACGTTCTAACTCTTCTTGTGTATGGCTTTCTACGAGAACCGCCATTTGTAATTCTTGAGCTAATTGGCAGTAATCAATCAATTGCGTATCATCTAATAAGGCAACAATTAATAAAATACAGTCTGCACCTAAAGAAAGGCTTTCATAAATTTGATAAGAATCTAAAATGAAATCCTTGCGTAATACTGGCAAAGAGCAATGCGATTTTGCACATTCCAGATAATCAGGATGTCCTTGGAAAAACTCGCTATCCGTCAATACTGACAAGCATTTTGCCCCATGTTTCTCATAAGTTTTTGCAATTTCTGCAACATCAAAATTTTGCCTGATTATGCCTTTGCTGGGTGAGGCGCGTTTTATTTCTGCGATAATTGCGGGAGTGGCGCAATACTCTAAAGCAGTAATAAAGTCACGGTGTTCTAATTTGGGGGCAGGCAGAGAACTTAACGGAACATTTTTTTTGGCAAAGGCTACTTCTTCAAGCTTATGTTGGGTAATACGTTCTAATACGCTATTCATAATTTAATTCTTTTTTAAGTTTTGAGTTAATTGACGCAGTTGTGCAAAACAGATTGCTGCCTTGCCGCTGTCAATGGCTACTTTTGCCTGCTCTAAAGCCTGGACAAAACTAATTTGCTCATGAGCACAATAGATTGCTGCAGCAGAATTAAGTAATATCATATCGCGTGCAGCACCAGGTTTCCCTGCCAATACCTCTTCAATCATTTGTAGGCTTTGGTTTGGTGAATCGACAATGATGGCATCCAAAGAAGGATGATGCAGTTGATATTCTTCAGGATAAATGAACCATTCATAAAACTGGTTGTTTCTGTATTCGACTACAAAAGTGGGTGCAGCGATGCTGATTTCATCCAGGCCATCTTGGGAGCTAATAACAAGAGTGCGTTGGCTGCCCAAATTAGCTAATACCGCAGCTAAAGGCATTTGCCATGCAGTGGCAAATACCCCAACGACTTGTTTTTTGACGTGTGCGGGATTAATCAAAGGTCCTAGCAAATTAAACATAGTACGTATACCTAATTGCTGGCGTGCAGTGCGGGCGTATTGCATGGCAGGATGGTAAGTGGGAGCAAACAAAAAAGCTAAATTGCATTCATGCATGCATTGTTGCATCTGTTGATCAGAAAGATTGAGTACAAATCCTGCTTGTTCTAATAAATCCGCACTGCCACTGCGGCTTGATACAGAACGGTTTCCATGTTTTGCTACAGGTATTCCTGTGGCGGCTACTACAAAGCTGCAAGCAGTTGAGACATTAAAGGTATTCTTACCATCACCACCTGTGCCTACAATATCAATTAAATTATCACCTAATTCTATTGAATGTGCCAATTGTTGCATCACTTTGGCTGCAGCAGTTAATTCATTTGCGGTTTCGCCTTTCATACGCATTAAGGCTAAAAAAGTTGCGATTTGCAGATCATTATATTTTCCAGACATGCACGCATGAATTACTTCGCTCATTTGCTGTGGGTTGAGCTCTTGTTTGGCAATGAGTTGTTCAAATAGCAGCTTGGGATTCATGTTTTAAAAAATTCTCTAATAATTGCATGCCGTATTCACTTAAAATGGCTTCCGGGTGAAATTGTAGCCCAAAAACTGGGTATTGACGATGAGTAATTGCCATGATGGTATTATCAGTCCAGGCATCCACAGATAAGCATTTAGGAATGTTATTTGGCTCAACAGCGAGTGAATGATAACGAGTTGCTTTAAAATAATTGGGAATACCACAGAATAAGCCACGATGCTGATGTTCAATCAAGGATGTTTTTCCATGCATGATTTCTGGAGCAGTAATAATTTTCCCTCCAAATACCTGAGCAATACATTGATGTCCCAGACATACGCCCAGTATGGGAAGGTCTCGATGAAATTCACGGATGGCCGCCATCGAAATACCGGCATCATCTGGAGCATTAGGACCAGGGGAAATGACCAAGTAATCCGGGTTTAACTGTTTGATTTGCCCAAGACTTATTTGATCATGGGTATAGACTATAACTTCTTGTTGCAAGCATTGGAAATATTGTACCAGGTTATAAGTAAAGGAATCATAATTATCAATAAGTAGTAACATGGTTGCTTCTTTGGTATTACAAGATAAAGTCTTCGCCTAAATAGACAGCTCTTACTTGCTTGTTCGCTAATATTACATGAGGTGTTCCTTCACAGAGTATTTTTCCTTGGCTCACAATATAGGCACGTTCGCAGATGTCCAAGGTTTCACGCACATTATGATCGGTGATTAATACTCCGATGCCTTTGTTGCATAAATGCTGAATAATTTTTTTAATGTCAATTACAGAGATAGGATCTACACCGGCAAAAGGTTCATCAAGAAGGATAAATGAGGGTTCAATCGCAAGTGCTCTGGCAATTTCTACACGACGTCGCTCGCCTCCAGATAAGGCCATTCCTAAACTATTGCTGATGTGAGTGATATGAAATTCTTGCAATAATAAATCTAATTTTTCTTGGCGAGCTTGCTCATTTAAATCGAATCGGAGTTCTAAAATTGCCATAATGTTTTCAGCAACCGTTAGCTTACGAAATACGGAAGCTTCCTGAGGGAGGTAGCTGATACCTAACCGTGCGCGTTGATGCATGGCGCTGTGGGTAATGTCTTGCCTATCAAGAATGATTTGCCCCTCATCACAGGATTGCAAACCGACGATCATATAAAAGCAGGTAGTTTTTCCTGCACCATTAGGGCCTAATAAGCCAACACACTCGCCTTGTTTGATATGAATGTTTACGCCATTAACAACAGTACGTGCTTTAAATGATTTTTTAAGGTTGCGGGCTTCTAATAAACTCATGTCGGTTTCTTTTCAGGATGATAAATAATGGTTATTCTTTTTTTGCCATTGCCTTGGGAAATGACCTGTTTTTTTATTGTGTCATAACTAATTTTGTGTGCGCTAAAAGAGTCATCGCCTTGCTCTACCCGCGCATTACCGATTAACTCGATAAGATGACGCATGGGGTAATATTTTATAATATCTGCATAAGCATGCAAAGGGGGTTTTTTCTCATCCGTAATAGCCCAGTAATGTGCTTGTTTCCCTTGCTCACCATTAGCTACGGCTAAGACGAGTTGGTTTTTCTCATTACCCAGAGTCATCGCCTTGGTTGCTTGTAAATTTGAAGTACCTTGGGTTAGTTCAACATTCCCAGTATAGATCCCTTTATGTGTTTGTTGGTCTAGATTGGCCGAATCGGCCATGACATGCATGACCTTTTCATTGTCAGAGGGTAAGGCATGCACTAAACCTGCTACTGTGGTGAATAGAGTTAATAAAATAAGCTTAGCCTTTTTCTGGAGCATAGCTTCCTCGAGCTTGATGGAGCAATTCTACTCGCTTTTCATCCAAATAGGCATTCATTCCTTTGGATTGGATGATGTTGCCTGGTTGCTCATAAGTCACAAGAAGATCAGTACTGGCTTTTTTCTCTTTGGGGAAGTACGTTACTTCCTCAGTTTTTAACGTGCTTTCTTGAGCATTGCGTCCATGCTTTTGATGGACGATAACATTGCCAGTAAAAGTAATACGATCACCACCTGCAAAAGCTTTAGCCATTTTGGAGCGAATATCCCAGGGTTGTTGTTCTTCTTGGCTTACTAAAATATGGGGGTGTTCAAAAATATAAACATCGCCTTTTTGAATATGTTGCATGATTGGCGCAGATAAACGATTTACAAGCGTGCCATCGCTACCAAACTGGCGCAATTTTAAGTGCGATACGGTGGTTTCCACTGAATTGGCCAAAGTTTCACTATCCAGGCGTGTGAGTACATTGGTATGGCTGTAATACCAGCCGGAGCAGGCCAGAATAATTAAAGTAAAAAAAAGCCAGACAAGTTTTTTTATGGTATTCATTATCGTAAATAGCTCGTGATTGCTAAATCCATTTTATTTTGCGCGTTAAGAATTAGGTCGCATAATTCACGTACTGCCCCACGACCTCCAGTATATTCAGTTTGCCAATCAGCAATTTTTTTTACTTGTGGCACCGCATTTGCTACGGCAACACCTAAACCCGCTCTTTGGATTAGAGGTAAATCTGGAAGATCATCACCAATATAAGCCATTTCTTCATCTTCAAGATTAAGAGTTTGTTTCAGTTGCATGTAGGTTGTTTGTTTGTCCAACTGGTTTTTATAGTAATGTTTAATACCTAATTGCTGCATGCGATGATCCACTACTGCATTGCGTGAGCCGGTAATTACTGCCACTTCAATGTTTGCGGCCATCAACAGTTTTAAACCCACTCCATCATGGATATGAAAGGTTTTAAGTTCATTAAAGTTATTGTCTATGTATAAGAGCCCATCAGTAAGCACACCGTCCATATCACAGATGAGGCATTTTATTTTTTTAGCTAACTCGAAAACAGTATTCATTTAAAATACGCCTGCTTTTAATAAATCATGAAGATGCAGTACTGCGGTAGGGCGATTTTCATTATCTGTGACTATGAGGGAAGTAATACTGTGTTTTTGCATCAGAGCCAATGCTTCGGCAGCCAGTATTCCCTCAGGAATCGTACGTGCATTACGGGTCATAACTTCTTTAAGTTGAGTGGTATTTATATCGTATTGGCGAGTCAGGGTACGACGTATATCACCATCGGTGTAAATGCCTACGAGATAACCTTTGTTATCAACTACACAAGTCATTCCCAATTTTTTATTGGTGACTTCAATTAATGCTTCACTTACTGTGGCACGTTCATTAATTATGGGCAAGCCATCGCCGTGATGCCCTAGTTCATCAATACGTAGCAGCAAGCGTTTACCTAAAGAGCCGCCAGGATGAGATAAGGCAAAATCTTCTTCACTAAAGCCGCGAGCTTGTAATAAGGCAATTGCTAAGGCATCACCCATTACCAAAGCAACGGTGGTGCTGGTTGTTGGTGCAAGGCCCATAGGGCATGCTTCTTGCTTAATACTCACATCCAAATTCACATCAGCCGTACGTGCTAAAACAGATTCTTGGTTACCCGTTAAGGTAATAAGAGGTACTTCCAAACGTTTTAATATAGGAAGCAAGGTGACTAGTTCGGCCGTATTTCCTGAGTTGGAAATGGCAATCACAGTATCTTGTCGGGTAATCATTCCTAAATCACCGTGGCTTGCTTCACCTGGATGCATGAAAAATGACGGGCTACCGGTGCTGGATAAGGTGGCAGCGATTTTATTGGCAATATGCCCTGACTTGCCCATACCAGTGACGACAATACGTCCTTTACAAGCCAGTAATAATTCACAAGCTTTTTCAAAACGAGCATCAATCCTTTGGGTTAATTCAAAGACAGCTTGTGCTTCAGTTTCAATCACAGCAAGTCCAAGTGTACAAAAATTCATAAGCTAGCTTTTGGGTATTTTTTGGTTGGTTTTGATTCTAACACAATGGTTCATTGTTTCAAAAGATAAGAGTAACTCCCCAGGTATTTAATTGAGCTCACCGGGCTTCCCCTCTCCACCGCGCG
>NZ_JASGFU010000095.1:0-7718 GCF_047605385.1 Legionella sp.
AGAACATCACCATCATCATGATGATCATGCTAAAGAACATCACCATCATCATGATATCCAGGAATTATTAAAAGAACGCTTGGACGTTCATGAAAGCCATAACCATGATAATGACATCCCTACATTTATCTTAAAACAGATAACAATTCCTTTATATGCATTAGCTGCTAGCTGGGATTATCTTGCAGGTAAGTTCAATAAATCTGACGCTCCAAAAGGCACGCCAGGAATACTAAGCTGGAACGAAGCATGGAATAAGCAACGTGGTAATAAAATACCACAAGAAGTACAATTACCCGCTCAAGAAAACGAGCATCCCTCAGAAGAATGGCGCGTGGAACACACTTTGTCCTTGTTACAAAAACATGAAATGAAAGATTTAAACAAGGTAATATATGACAAGGATAATGTGCAAAAGACAAAACAAAGTTTAAAAGAGTTACAGAAAACCATACGCGATACGGATGCCAAAGAATTGCCTACGATATTAGCTGTTAATCGCCATAGTTTTTATGCTCGTAAGGATGTAGCAACTACAACGCAAGAATTCCTTCAAGAATTACCTTCTCGTGTTGGGGTAGGGGTAGCTGCATAAAAAAGGAAAACAGATCTAAAATCCTCCTCTCCCTAACCTTCACTGCCATTAAACGGACCTTGAGACCATGACCGTTTAATGGTAGAGGCCCTAACCTTATCCCCAAAGGGGCGAGGAGTTAAATAGGATGTTGAATGGGATTTTACATGGAACGATAAGCGTCTAGTGTTTTTTGTGCGCATTGTGACCAAGAAAAAGTTTTTGCGTGATTGATTCCTAAAGTTATCGCATGGCTACGCCAGGATTCATCCTCCAAGCTTCGCTGTACATGTTCACTCAATGACTGCACATCTTGTGGGGCACAAGTCAAAGCAGCATCCCCGGCGACCTCAGGTAATGACGAAACATTAGAACAAATCACAGGAACGCCTGAAGCCATGGCCTCAATAACCGGTAAACCAAATCCTTCATAAAAAGAAGGGAAGGCAAAAGCACGTGCTGATGCATATAATAAGGGTAAGTCTTCATTGGCAAGATAACCAAAATATTTTAGCCAACCTTCACGCGTTGCGTGTTGAAAACGACGATGTAAATCTTCACTATGCCAACCCTCATGCCCGCAAAGTACCAGAGGATATTGCTTGCGAAGTGCCACAGGCAGCATTGCATAAGCATCAAGCAAAGCCCCAATATTCTTCCTCGGTTCAATAGTTCCCACATACAGAGTAAACTGCTGGTATTTTAAGCCTAAACGCGCCATTAAATGATGCGTTTCGTCCTCATTTCTAGGATAAAAATCCTCAGCACAACCTAATGGAACCGCATAGATATTCGTTAATGGGTAATTAAAAAATTGCGCCACTTCCTGACGTGTAAACTCAGAGTCAGTAATAATTTTGGCACAACGCTTAACGCTCGCTGTTAAAGATTTTTGCATGAAGCGAACCCGCTCTGCAGGATGAAATTGAGGACAGGTAAAGGTAGATATATCATGAAAAGTGACTACTGAGCGTGAAAAATTTGCGGGTAAATAAAAATTTGGACCATGATAAACATAATCCTCACGATATTTTTTTAATGCCCTTCCTTGTACTATGGGAACGAAAATACGATATAGATCAACGACTTGTGGCTGCTTTTTCAACCAGGAAGCCTTTGCGCTTACGTTAGCCTTCGCTGCCACAGCGAAATGCGGTAATTCACGTTGAATATTTAAGTGATTAAAGAATAATAACTCATCAATTTCAGTCGCTTTCTGCAATTGCTGTACCAATTCCAGTGTATAGCGACCGATACCGGTTAATGGGTATTTGATGGATTCTGTACTGATAATTATTTTCATTGTATCTATTATAACCTGTGGTGTTTATCAAAAATGCACATGTCCGAGGTGAATCGATTAGTCACTAAAAACTAGCCCTAATCTTTTTATTTGATACCCTTCGCGTATTCTATTGCGAAGGACGTACAATTTTTTATCTATAAGCACCACGCTAATAAAAGCTAACACGATCGCGATGGGATACCCTATAAAAAAAATATTCCATCCTCGCGGTGCAAAGCCTGATCCTACGATTAACCAGGCAAAATATCCAGCAAAATATTGGCATAAAAACATAGGATAAGATAAATCACCCAACCATTTTGCCCAATGTGCGATTTTCCCAGTAAGCGTAGAATTAGCAAATAATATCACTATGACTATCGCAATCACATTGTTCAAATAGTAAAAAAATAAATGCCCACGCGCAGGTTGAATAAGACAATAGACATACCAATTTAATAAAAATAATCCGATGGCAATGAAGCATAAACTTATTTGAGTTATTTCTGAAAAAGAAAGTAAATACCCTTTTTCTTTCAAGAATTCAACAGCAAAAAAACCAAATGTACCAATACTAAAAGGCAGCATTGCTGCTAAAAATGGAAAATAAATGATTTCTAAAGTCGTAAACAACTTCAATGCATATAAATGATAAATACCAGCAACAACGATTGCTATTACTGATTGTCGCCAGCCTCTTGCTGTATAGAACCATAATAAAGCATAGCAAATAAGCTCAACTGCTACTGACCAGCTGGAAGTAATAATACGAAAGCGGGTACCATCAAAATCCCCCGGGTAATTGTTTGTAAATAACGCAAAGGGATTAAAAACAGCATGATCCGAAAGAAAAGCCCAAGGAAAAATAAACAGATTTCCCCAGACATCACCGGGTTGAAAAACACTCGTCCATGACTGATGAAATTGCTTTGTCGCAGGAGCAAGAAAAATAATGGTCGACCCAAAAATCAAGAAAAAGAAGTAAACCGGATACAAACGTAAAAAGCGATTTAAAAAAAATCTTTTGAAATCAAAATAATAGGTTTTATTCAAGATTAAGGTGATTAGATAGCCACTAATCACATAGAAAAAATTAACCGCAAAATTTCCCAGAACGGGAATTTTTGCGGTTAAATGAAATAGAATGACACAACTTGCCAAAAAAAATCTGATTATCCCTAGCATACGATCCTTCAAATAATAAGTTGATTAATGAGTTTCTTCTATCAAAGGTAATTGCTGTAAAAGCATGCTCACGCTTTGTCCCCAATTCAACCACCTCATTCCCTCAGATTTTGGATGTTTATTTTGTGCAAAAAGAACAAACCATTCATTGATCGCTTGCTCTATATTTTCAGGGGCTTCCCCATGAAAATAAAATGCATGCTCTTCGGCAATTTCTTTAAATACCGGAATATCACGGATAATTAACGGTAATTTCTTTTGTGCTGCTTCAATTAAAGGCAAACCAAATCCCTCACCTAAAGAGGCAAAAATCAAAGCGCAAGCTCCTTGGTATAATTGCTCTAAAAACTCATCGCTTATATCTGACAGCCAAAATAAATGTTTTCCATACTGTGGATGTTTTTTTATATGATCACACAAAGCGTCAACACACCATCCTTGTTTGCCAACAATAAATAAACAATAGTTTTTACCTTGCTGCCATAATCGCTCAAATGCTGCTAAAACCTGCGCATGCCCTTTTCGTGGTTCTAATGTACCAACCATAAGAAAACCAGGTGCTGTATTTAGTTTATTTAAAAATACCTTACTGTCCTTTGGCATGCCCAAAGTAGGCATACTCGCGTCCAAATCAGCACCCAAATGAAAATAACTAATTTCTAAATTAGGATTGACTTTTATCGTTTTATTATTAGCCAACCAATGTTGCACCTCATTTGCCACACTTGCGGAAATACAAATAAGCCCATCCGCATGCCCTGCAATGGAAGACAGCCATTGGGGAAATAATTGCTGCATGTCTTCACGACACCATTGAGGATACAGCAAGGGTAAAATATCATAGACAATAAAATAGGCATGCGCTCCTGCACGACGTAAATTGACTAACTGGTTGTTCATTGCGGGAAATAAGTGCACAATGAGATCAGTGACCAGAAGAATATCATCTTTACTAAACAATACCGGAACATCATTACCATTGTCTTTAGCAAAGTGTTTTTTTATAAATTTATTGGCATAGCGGTAACAGTCGCCTGGAGCATAGTAAACCGCACTAATCTCATACCCAGGCACCCCAGAGATAAAAAGTTCAGATAAAATACTTCGTGAAACGCGCTGAATACCCGTTTTTGCATCGTGATGGACTAAAACGGAGATATCAATAAGTAGTTTACGCTGATGCTCTTTGAAGCGGTTACGCGCAAGAGCCCATGCAATACCTAATTTATCGTTCACATCCAGAGTATTCAATTGCCCTATTTGCTGTATTACTGCATCAAAATGGATGCGTGTATCCATATCGCATGCAGTAACTTGCTTTTTCTCAATAGCTTCCAAGGCAGATATTGTCGTTGCTGTTGCATTTTGCCAAAATGCGTCATCTGCTTGCCTGTATTGTGCCTCTTCTTTTTTTATGAAGATAAGTTCTGCGCGTTGATAAATAATCTGCTGTTTTTTAGAAAACGCCTTAAGTCCTTGAGAAAACGTTTTATCTGCGGCAGAAGTTAATAAATCAAAACTCACACTAGCAGTAAGCCATGGCGAAGTTTCATCTGTTGCTGCGATAATAGCCTCATCATGATATCCATGCTCAGGGCGAGTAGTTAGAAGGATGACATCTGGTTTAATATGAGCAATGGCTACATTACGATTGAGTAACGCTGCCTCATATCGCGCATGATTCGTCGCATCACAATAACGTGTAGGGGCTTGCGCTGAGAAAATAAATAACTCTTGAGTTGGCAAAAGCCCTTTAAAGCACTTTTTTATGGCATTGATATTCTCAATGCAATCCATACCATTAATTAAAAGACTTAGGCGATGATTATTTTTATTTTTCATTAGGGTACGAATTAGTAAAAAAAGTGCTTCCTTTCGCTCAGGATGACTGTACTCAAACTGGTAACCTTGTATATCAATAAGAATGTGCAAATTATTTCCCCTGTTGGTTGCCAGTTAAATCACAAAAAATCCGTTTTACTACTGAGGGCATTAAATCAAGAGGATTGGCACTATGCCCATTAGCCAAAGAAGAACTGTATCCTAAACCCAAACGTTCATAAATACGAACAGCTACTGGATAAAGGCCTAGTTTTTTTATTCCGTATTTTCCCATACGCCTTAATATCGGCATTTTATAGAGTACACGAAGCAGCTTGCGTCCTATTTTTTTAACTCCGTATTTTAAGCGAATAGAAATACCTTCTTGTTTTAATAAACGTACTTGCAACAACAGGTAGCGCAAGGAGGCTCTGCGAGTTACATGAGGTTGTATTCGCTGTTCTAATAAAGAAACTTTCATGCCAAGCTCCTCTATTTTTTGCGCTTGTTGCTCCATTTGTTTTGTAACTAATTCTCTTGCAGCCTGCATTTGCATCATTTTATTTTGGGTCAGCATCAACATTGATTCCTGTGCAGAAATCCACAGTTCTGATGCGGTTAAAGAAATCGAGGGTAGCTGTTCTTTATTTTGAAACAAATCATACAATAAAGCAAAACTCCAGTCAGTTATCGGCTTTTGCCAAAAGGCATAAAGCCAATTGCTATAGGGCCGTGGTAGATGAAAAGGACTTAAAAATACTGAACGGAAAAGAACCGCTTGCGATTCGTATTTCAAAATAATTTCATTTATTAAAATTAAAAATGACTGAAATAAATTTACTGGCCATACACAATCAGAAGGATTATCAGAGATTGAACCAAAATCAATTAAACGTGCATTTTCTTGCTCATCAATTAAAATATTCCAACTCCGAACATCATTGTGGTAAAGTCCAGCATTTTCCAAGGATACCAACTGTTCCAGTAATTGCTGCACTATTCGCTCGACATTCATCTTCACATTACGACTTAATTTGTACAGTAATAATTCACCCGCAAAACGCTCCATGACCAACCATCCCTCATAAGCATTTTCACCGGCAGCCATCAATGCAGGTGCGGTAAAACCATCAGGTGGAGAGGACAAAAATAATTGCTCTTGCCGCAATTCGTCAATATTCAGTTGCTGAGTCTGTAAACTTATCTGGAGTAACGGTGAAGAAAATTGATAGAGTTTACAAATAAAATCTTTACCAAAATAATAACGACGACTGCCTTCACGCAAATTGTCCACGCCATTATATGGATGAGTCGTCCAATGATCAAAAGAAGCACAAAAATCCGCAAAAAGAACAAAGGCATTACTAACTATATACAACGGACGAGCAATATCAGACAAATGAGTTTTAAAACGAGAAATTTCATGGACGAAAGCACAAGACTCTAATAACTCTCGAGGAGAAGCCGCTTGACTGGGTCCCCAATAATAGGGTTCTTCTCGCAAAGCCAATTCTAACACCATCACTGATACACAATCAGCTAATTTCTGCAACCAAGATTTAACTTGTTCTACACCATGAACATGTATTATATGATGAAAAACGCTAAGACCAATTACTAAATCATATTGGCCAGGCTCAATTTGCCTAGCAATCTCTTCTACGCGTCCCACTGTAAAACGAACATTCAATTCTTCGTATTTTTGTGCCAACGCATTGCACACATCAATGTTTTCTTTTAAGAAATCAACCCCATGGACCTCTGCTCCCAAACGCGCCAAGCTTAAGCTGAAAAAGCCCTGGGCGCAGCCTAAATCCAAAATGCGTAAAGGCCGACCTAAAGCGCGACTCAAAGAATAGTACAATTGCTCCAGTACCACCATGCGCTCGTTACAATTACGAGAGACGACATCATCCCACTCTTCTTCACCATAAATATTTTGATACACCTCAGGTAATGCAGAAACTAAATCTCGTAAAGTAGTGCTCATAGTATGTTTTGTTCCTTTTATTTAATCTATGATTTCCAAATGAGTCTATGGTATAGGTGATGACAATAAACAAACAACCCACAGAGAACCAAGAACACTAGTTACTGACTAGGTATACGCCTTGGCTCAATTCCATTTGATAATAATCAACTTCTAGCATTGCCAGAATCTCAAAAACGCTAACAAAGTTAGTGCATAATTTTATCTTAATTGGTAATAAAATGAAATTTAATATTCTTAATTTGAATGGGAATATCTTGGCTTCTCACACAATTAATTTCTAAGAGTACCCTTCTCTATTATGAGAGAATATAATTTAAGCCATGATCATAAGCTAATCTTAATAACTTTAAATTGGCACCTTTAGGATGAACTTCACCTCTCTCCCATTTCTGATAAGTAGATGGAGTAACATTCAATATTTTAGCCATTACTGTTTGACTGACTTTTTCTTTTATCCGCATTTTTCTTATTTCAGCTGATTCTAGCTCTTTAATTTCACTTAAATTGAGCACTTCAATTTCTTTTATGGTAATGGGATCTAAACGAAGATCATGTGCTGTTTCTAACATTGCATCAATAATTTTACTCATCTTGAACCTCCATTAACGCTCCATCTTTAATTAATTCATCTATCTTTAAATCAGAATAAGTTAGTAAAGATTTAGCAATAATCTTAAATGCTTTTTCTTCGCTTGAAGAAATGTTGTCTTTGGCATTTTTTTCAAATCCAAACACAAAAAAACAATGTTTTTCCTTTTTGAAAGCAACGATGGTCCTTGTGCTACCACTCTTTCCTCTTCCTTTACTAGGTTCTGTGAACAAAATTTTAATTAATTGAAAAGAAGGCAGTTTTATAGTGG
>NZ_JASGFU010000096.1:0-7646 GCF_047605385.1 Legionella sp.
AGTCTTTCCTACTCAGACTTTTGCGTCACAGCGCAAGTTCCGGAGCGCTAGGCCTATAAGGATCACATCGACATCACCATGAGCTAAGGCTTCGAAGAAATCAGAAAGTCTAGTGTATTCTTTAATTTTAGAGAAACCACTGAATTTTTCTTCAATTATTTGTTTAAATAACTCATCTTTCCAAGTGCCTAAACGTTTACCTCTAATATCTGCAACAGAATTAATGGGACTATTGATGAGAGTCATTAATTGGCTATTGCTATTGAGATAGGGGAGGCTGAAGAGATATTTTGCTTTATTCTTGTTATCAATTGTAATTGCGCCTATGGCTAAATCAAGTTTACCTGCGCTAACTCCTGTCAATAAATCATTATAAGAACCTGGGCTATATTGGCATTGAGCATTTATCTCTTTACAAATAGCATCCATCAAAGCTACTTCAAAACCAAAATAATGGCTCTTATCAGCGTAAAGGCTAAAGGGCGGGTCATAAGCTTGTATGCCAATAGTTAAGTTTTCAGCATGAGAAATAGAGAAAAAAAAATAATAAGATAAAAGCCGTTATTAATCACATAAGAATATTCCTATAATCTAATCGAAAAATAGTTTAATTAATTAACACTGTCAATTTCATGATTTGCGAATAATTTTGCCAATCACAAAGGAATTTAAGGGGGCAAGCCCTGCTTTTCGCTATTAAGAGATTAAATTGTGCTAGCCAATTTGAGGATGGCAAATCATAAAATTTCATCCATCAAAAGTCACACTGGTTGTGCCAGGTATTTCCTGTTTCTGTGACATTCCTATCCAATGTTGTACCTGTGAAATTGGAGAGAATGTTGGTAGCTGCAACCTCTATTGACGTATTAATAATGATGAGTTGGCCTGGTATCCCATCCGCCGTCAGTGTTAAAGGAGAGCCAGTAACAGTTATCACTGCATCGGTGAGAGGAGGCGCCTGTGTAATACGCAAGATATTAGAAATGCTAAGGTCGATAGCATTGGTTGATTCCCTCCCTCTGGAAACTATTGGCTCATCAACAATAGGCGCGCTTAACTGACTACCATTTATTTGTAAGGACAAAATACAAGATCCTTTCCCTGGTAAAACAAAAGGATTACCACAAAGCCCTAACCCTGTAGTCATTTGGGTAACTCCCTGAATGGGTTGCATCATTTAAGAAGCAAAAAGCAAGGCTTGATCTATTGCTTTTTTACTGTTCTTCTAAAATCGTATATTAAAAACTCTCAATCTCTTCTCTACAAATTAGCTCACCAATTTTTTTTAGTTCTTCCACATGCTGAGATAACTTTGTTAACTCTTCTTTAGTAATCACATAACTGGGTTTATATCGAGCATCTACATAAGCTTTTCGTAATAACTTAAATAAGCGCTGGTTCTCTATATTATTCAATGGAAATATTTGTGCTAGGCGACTATCAACTGAATTCACTAGCTTTTTTAAAACACCTAAATCATGGGTATTAGGTTTATAACGTGTAAACACCAACAAAATACCGCTCAAGAGTCTTTCAGTAACTTGATGTAATTGAAAAGCAGCTATGCTATAACTACCTCGTTCAAAGAAAATCATAAATCCTATCCAAAATTCATTGGCACTGCTAAACCAATAATCAAAATCTTCTTGTGCTAATTTTTTTCGCTCGGCTTTAGATAGTTCTTTCGCTTCATTTAATTGGTATTTCCCTGAGTTGTATAATAGTATACCTTGTTTCTTAATGTCTGTGAAAAAATATTGTGCCTTGTTTAAGCGTTTATTTACAAAATTAATATCATGAACAATGATGGATACAGGGGTATTAATCGTTTCATCTCGCCCAATTTTTTCTTCAATTTCTCGTTCAAATCGACTTTGTACTGCTTCACTGTTTGTTTGCACGATCACTAAAATATCAAAGTCACTTTGATAGCGATAATGTATCTCATCATATTTGTCTTCTACCCATTCATTACGTGCATAACTACCAAATAAAACAATCATCTCGGAGTGAGTTATTTCATTGATAATGTGAGTTATTTTACTCAGCTCTACTTGCTTTTCCTTTGGAAGGTAATCCACGTCTTCTTTCATGTAATCTATATTCCTGAGCTTATCATTTTCTTAATTAATCCATCCATTTTGCAGGAAGCTTCTAGAAAATGATAGAGTATTTTTTTAATGCATAAGATGTGTAACAATCTTTACAATATAGTTGCTAGGTTGCTGATTAGAAATGGCTCTTCATCCATGTAATTTAGTTATTTTTTAAAGCCTTAAAGAAGGGGCTTAGTAGCTAGAAAAAACATGCAGTTAACTATTTGCTTCTACCGAAAAATAATCGTAAATTTAAGAGGTTAAGAAGCAAAAAGCAAGGCTTGCGGATGCGGTATATATTTTACATGCATTCCAGAAAAAGACTCAAGCTACAGCAAAACGTGATATTGATCTTGCAAAGGCACGTTTTACTGAATTGATGAGGAGTAAATAGAGATGAGTAAAATAGAAAGCTATGACAATATTTGGGATGCAATTGCTGATACAGCCGGAGAATCGGCTAATATGCAAGCGAAATCTGAGTTGATGCGTCAAATTGTGATTATTATTAAAAAGAACGGTTGGAAACAGGTTGAGGCAGCTCAACATTGTGGAATTACACAACCTCGCTTAAATGATATGTTACGTGGACGTATTTCTAGATTTTCCTTAGATGCTTTAGTAAATATTGCAGCAGCTATTGGGCAACGAGTTCATATTGAATTAAAAGCTGCATGATTTAAAAAACGACAATTATTAGATCAAGTTTAAATAATTTGTGTACGCATCATAGTCGATATGTAAAATGACTAAAATGTGTGATTCATAGAGATCCTTTCAATTTTTTCATAATCAAATCAGTATGATAATTAGCTATTTGGATGCTCTCATTGTCTATTTTATAGTTGTTACTCACCTCTTCACTAAAGGGGGTTATTTCGCTTAATTCAGCCACGATAGCCGAGGGAGGTTTTCCTTTTAGTGAACCATGAGGACGCTGCCAGTTATAAAAAAATTGCCATTGAGCTAGCTCTTCTCTAAGAGTTTCAAAGTCAGATAAATCTGTAATAGCGTAAAACTCTTCAAGATCTGTTTTTTGCGATCGTTCTACCTTGCCATTTAAATGAGGAGAAGCTGGCTTATTGGGTCTAAATTTAATACCTAATTCCATCATTTTTAGCTGAACTTTTTCGGCAAAAAATTCTAGCCCTCTATCCGTTTGAATACGTTGTATAGGGAATGGAAACTGCTCCAGAACCAAGTCTAAAAAATGTAGTGTATTAGTGGCTGTACGGCGTTTGTAAATCTCTAGTACACGCCAACGAGAACAATCATCGACAGCTGTATATTGATAAATCCCTGGTGCTATTTTACAGGTATCCATTTGAATACGATCGCCAGGAATAGGACGACTATAGCGTTTAAATTTCTTTTTACGCTTAAGTTTTTTTATTGGTTGTGTTTGGTTGCTTGTTAACGCTTTATGAATGCTTGCTAAAGAAAGCGAACAGTTGTGCAATCTTATCAATTCAGTTTGGATACGCCTAGCGCCAAGATTACGGCTGATACGCAAATCAAGAATTAGTTCAATCAGCTCCGAATTTAACTTCTTACTTGGTGATAAATGGAGCTTTTTGCTTTGATCATTCAATCCATCGATCCCAGCCTCTAAATATCGTCTGTACCACTTCCTCAGGGTAGGACGAGAAATACCACATTTACGGCAAACATATCCTGCATCTTTAGTTTCCAGATAAAGATTTACCCAAGTTAATCTAGCTTTAATTTGCTGTTTCATAAGACGGGTAAATCTATCAATTAATTGAAACGATGTCTATGAATCACACATATTAGGCAGTAGCTCATTGATGTCAAGTAATTGTCACACTCAGTTAAGCGCACCAATTGTTTATTTTATGCTTATTATTGTAATTAATTTTTCATCTTGATTGTATTGTCGTAAGTTTGTGTTCAAAAGTTACCGGGAATTGCTGAAACCGTATTATTCGCATGGTCCTTCAAAGAGAAAAGATTTAAAGTCATAAGATAAAGCATTTGAAATATTTTCTGCTGTGGACTCATTAGGTATTATAAAATGACTTTTATTTTGTGTAATGATTCTTGAAATGGTATTGAATTCCTTTCTTAAGCGGCCATTATATCCCTTATAATTTAAATAATTGATTATTTGTAATGTCTTCAGATCCGTGTGATATTTCTGCCAGCCTTCGCCGGTTATGGGAAATCCAAGGATGCTTAAGTTGTCTTTGTCAAAAGAAAAACCCATGATATTTATCGTTTCTGCTTCTCTAATAAGGCTCGGAATTATATCGTGCTTCAAAGCTCTGCGCTCACCATCAATAGTTAATATTGATTCATTGTTAAGCAAGCTATTTAAAAATCTATAATATTGATTGGTTATTTTATCTCTAGTTTGATTGGCATCATTATATTGACCATATTTTGCCAAGTTGGCTAAGGTTGGCAAACTTCCATAAACGTGATGAATCCTTTCATTGATGAACTCGTGGATTGCTGCTGTATTATTAGAAAATAATTGAGTTTCTCGGAAGGTTCGATCTAAGTAATATTCAAAGCTGACATCATAATTAAAGGTTATGAAATGAACTTTATTATCTAGTATGCTACTTGGATCTGAAGTGCAACCTTGGGTTAGTTCGTTAAATAAAATAGGAAGCCATGGATCGGGGTGCCCTTTATGGTTTAAGTTAAAATGGTCCATATTTTCACATTTTAGTAAGGTATAAATAATTAAAGTCTTAGCTACTTCACCAAAATCAGGATTGTTGCGCAGGAACACATCAATAGAAAGCGGATTAGATTTTTCTAAACGGTTTTTAAGTTCATTAAATTTGTCAAACTCACCAATTTTTATAAGATAAAAATTATTATCGTAATAACCACCCACGGGGTTGATGCCATCGCAAAATTGAAGTCTCTCTATAGCGTTACGAGACGGGTGAAATACGTGATTTTCTTTTTCGTGGTAAACACTATTCTCTAAAAGAAATTTTTTGATGCTATCAAAGTGGTATAGTCTACCGTTTTCTTTATCTGATGAATTATAAAAAACTCCATTTTTTTCACCTTGGACAACAGGAATGGGTATTTGATCTTCTAGGCTTTTAAGCATTTGAGGTATTAGTTGGTTGCCCAATGGGTAGCCATAATGACAACTGGCTCCCGCTCCAAGAACAAAAATTGTTTTTTTATGATACACAGACGAAATCTCCATAGCTATTTATAGCAGTATATCTATATATGGTATAAAGTTGGTGTATCATATACAACATATTATGTTTTGCGTTTGACGGCAATCCTCTAAGCTAGTCAGACCTTATTGAGAGGGTTACTTTTTTTATCAAATTCCTGAAAACGATAATCTGGGACCAGCCAAACTATTAAAAAGAGAAATTAAAACCAATATCGAAGATATATTTAAATTCAAAAAGTAGGCCAATATATATCAAATTTCGGAGCTGATAGATGAGTTAACTTAAAAAGTTAACTATTCCGTAATATCTGCTAATAACTTAACTTAGAAAAATTAACCAGAATAATAACCTCCAAGTTTCACCTATGGGGCTGATGAAAATTTGGCATTATTTAAGCTATGATGGTAAACAAATTTCCTCTTTTATTAACCTATCAATTAGCGAATAAGTTTGTCATATACAAAATTATTTTAATCATGTATAATTATACTAATTTAATATAAAAATGTATAATAAAATGAATCTAATTGAAATTTGGCATTATCACAGACCTGCACTTGCTAAGATATATTTAGACACATTGAATGCAGGGTTAGTTACTTCCACTACTATTTTTGCTCCACGTAGGGCGGGGAAAACATCATTCCTTTTGAAAGATCTAACTCCTGCAGCTGAAAATTCGGGTTATACAGTAGCTTATGTTGATCTTTGGCAAACCAAGTTATCGCCAGGAGTTTCTATTGTACGAGCTTTAGAGCGAGCATTGGAGCCGAAAAATGCGGTCCAAAGTTTAGTTGCAAAACTTCATACACCAATTAAAAAAATTAAAGCAAGAGCCGAATTGGCTGGAGCAAAACTTGAAGGTGAAGTTGAACTCGGAGTTAATTCTAAGAAAGCCCAGACAGAAATCGCTTTGCAAATAGATGCTTTGATTGATGAGTTATGCAGGAAAAAGCCTGTTTTATTACTTATTGATGAAGCACAAGAATTAGCAAAAACCAAAGAACATGAAGCAATTGCAACAGCACTGCGCACAGCGATAACCAGGAATCAAAGTCATTTAAGAGTAGTATTTACGGGTTCATCACGAACTCAGCTAGCACATGTTTTTTCTAATTCGAATGCACCTCTTTATTCAACTGGATCAGCTATAGCAGATTTTCCAAAGTTAGATCGGGATTTTGTTGAATATATTGCGGAGCGTTTTAAACAATCTACTGGTAGAACATTACCTATCCAGTCTGCCTGGGAAGCGTTTGTTAGTTTTCAGCAACAACCGGAACCTTTTTTGGTTGGTATTGTGGACATGGTGCTTAACCCATCTATAACATTAGAAGATGCGATGAAGGCTGTGGCAGAAAAACTTGCTCATACTGAAAATCATGAAGGCGCTTGGGCTGCTCTTGATGCAACGCAAAAAGCATTGGTTCGCATGATTGCCGAAGATTCATCGTTAAAGCCTTTCAGCAAAGCGGTAGTTTTAAAACTTCGCAAAATTATCGGCGTTGAATCTTTGGAGGTTACACATGTTCAGCGTGCGATGTCTAAACTTAGCAATGTGGTTTTTAAGTCTCCTCGAGATACTTATGAATTTGAAAACGAAGCTTTTGCGCAATGGGTTAGAACACTTGCTGAGTAACAAGTTAATAATCAGTGAATGATCTGGAGAAATAATTATTTAAATATAGCGTCAATAGAACAATGATGAGTGCTGTAATAATTACCAGCTGAAATTAGGAAATATAATGAGTAATATAAATTCCCACCGAATGTATAACACAATTAGCCACGAGCATTTAGACGATCTAATTAATTGGGTCATAGGTGAATACCCTGATTCAGGCCTTATCTTAGTTGAGTGTGAGGATGGACGTTGGTTTATCGAGCAAGAGTATGGTCATGCCTATGATTCATTTTCAGGAATTTCAAAACCCAAGTTAGAGCCTTATTTGGAACCAAATTTCTATACTAACAGAAATAAGGCACTGGCGATGGCCATCGAGTTAATTAAACGAGTTTATAAAAATATAGATGAGACAAAAATTTCAGAGTACTTCAATGAGGGAGATAAAAGATTAAATTAACCATTTTTAGAATGATTGGATTTAGATCTGGTAAATTGTTAAAACGGAATTGTATTAAATTTTAAGCAGTTAAAAAATGGAGTGAAGATGGACAATACAAATGAAAAATTTCAAATCGTTGATGAGCATTGGCAGATGTTTGAGGATATATCTCAAAATGAAAGCTATAAAAATTTAAGATCTTACGCCAATGAATTGGGTAAAACCATGAAAGAAGCTTTTGCTAATGTATTAAATGAATTAGTTTTGACTTGCTCTGACACAACTACTTGAAAAAGTGAGAGTTTCCG
>NZ_JASGFU010000097.1:0-7558 GCF_047605385.1 Legionella sp.
TATTTAATCCCCCTCACCCTTGATCCCTCTCCCCCACGCTGCGCGCGGTGGAGAGAGGAAGCCCGGTGAGCTCAATTAAATACCTGGGGAGTTACTTTTCTAAAATGAATTGTTTAAAATTTACACAACAATCGCTCGTTCTGTCTATACTATAAGTGTGGAACATATTTATCCTCTCTCGGATAAATACGTAATGTTTATCACCTTTATAAAGGAAATAACATGCCTGATAAGACTCAACACACCGCAGCCAGCCTGCAACAAAAAATGTTAACTCGTTATGGGGATGTACCTCATAAACATAACAAGCACCATCTAGAATACCGCAAACATTATCGCTCCCATCCATCTAACTCAAATAATAATGTAGAAGAGGATGAACTAAATGGTTCAACTGGATTATTACGTGAGTTTAAATTAAAAAAAATGAGAAAAAGACCAGATAAGGGACACTTCCATTAATATATACTTCAGCTTGATAGTGGAGCTATCAAGCTGAATTGCCAACATTTACTGCTGATAAACCAGATACTTAAATACCTTAACTACATGTGCCACACCTACAGTATGGCGTGCAATATAAATTACTTTCTTTGCTTCAGACGGACGGACATCCCCCATTAAATAGACCACACCATCAGAAGTAACTACCTTGAAGGCATTAGGATCTATAGTAGCATCAGCAAAAATTTGGCTACGAATTTTGGTAGTTATCCAGCCATCTTGTATTGATGAAGAAGAGATATTGCTGACTTTTACCTCATCAAACATTCGGCGATATCCTTTTACTGTGTTCAATCTGTGGTGTAATTCTTCTTGCATCTCTGCAGTGGGTACATGGCCGGTTACCAAAATATCACCGTTAAATACAGCAATATCAAGCGCACAATTGCAGTTTTTAAATAAAGGATCAACGGTAATGGCATTATTTATGTGGACGTATAGGTAATAATCATCAATTTTTTTATACACATCATGGCGATCATAAACCATGGTGGCTCCGGTCCATAGGCTACTGCCGGAGCAACTAAACAGAAAGTTTATGGCCAGAGTCGCTAGTAAATAAAAACATCCTTGTTTCAACATATTAATGTATGTATTGGAAAATTTTAACGACTTTCCTCACTCCATTTACTCGACGGGCTACATCAACAGCCAAATTTGCTTGATAAGCGTCAACAATTCCCATGAGATAAACAATTCCATTTTCAGTAACAATACGGATAGAACCTGATTCAAGCCCTGCTCTCGTCAGCATACTACTGCGCACTTGACTAGTAATCCAGCTATCTTTAGTGCGTTGTGTTAACGGAATTGGGTATTTCACACTCACCTCATTATACACTCGCTGTACACCTGGGGTACTTTGAGCAATTTTTTCCGCTAAAACGCGCAATGAGGCTGCTGGCGTTTGCCCAACAAGTAAAACAACGCGATTAAAACTGGTTACTAAAATTCGTGAATCTCTAAGTTGCGGATTGGTAACAATTGCCTTATGGATCACATGAAATAAGCGTGCATCCGCCTCCATAGTTATAACACCACGTTTGTCATAAACCATGCCAACAGCAGCTCCAGTCACTACTGCGGCAACGCAACCGGCAAGTAGTACTGTTGCCAAAACTAAAGTGATGGATTTTGATTTAGAAGTTAAACTCATTTTTTATCCTAGAACCTGGCCAAACAAAGACTGGTCAATTAAATCACAAAAACAATGTAATATGAACAAGTGCATCTCTCTTATGCGTGCGGAACTGTCTGAAGCAACACGTAATTCAATATCTTCAGGGCCTAGATGTGTTGCCAACACACCACCATCACGACCACTTAAAGCAATCGTATCCATGCCGCGTTCATTCGCTGCCTGTAAAGCATGCAGCATACTGTCAGAGTTTCCGCTAGTAGTTAATAACAGCAATACATCTTGTTCATGCCCCAAAGCCTGAATTTGCCGGGCAAAAACTTGGCTGTAATGATGTTCATTGCTAAAAGAACTAATGCTGGCAGTATCTGCGCAAAGATTAAACACTGGTAAGGAAGGACGCTCTACTTCAAAGTGATTAAACATAGCACTGGCAAAATGCATGCAATTGGCACTAGAACCACCATTACCACATAGTAAAATTTTCCCATCGCCCAATAAGCAATTAACCAAGCGCTGACCTGCTTTAGCAATGGTATCAGACAAGGCATCTGCAAGTGCTATTTTGGTTTCAATATTAATGCCGAAAAGGTGTCTTACCCTTTCTTCCAATTGTACCATTTCTTTTAACCTTACTCTTTGATTTTCATCTAAATTAAAAACCATTACCCGCAACACTAAAGTAATCAAGGTGGCCGAAGCGGTGATTTAGAGAATGATCTTAATAATCCATACCAAAAGCATCTTTTATCCATGTAATCGATGCTGAATGCCCATCAACACTAATGACATCAAAACGCATTGCCCATTGATTATGCACCTTGTGCTTTGACATATAATGTAATGCTGATTTTATAATTTTTTGCTTTTTAGCATAAGTAATACTGGCAACACCACCACCAAAACTGGCCGAAGCACGCGCACGAACTTCAATAAAAACTAAGTGCTCTTTATCGCGCATCACCAAATCAATTTCTCCCATCTTGCAATAGTAGTTTTGCGCGATAGGCTGCATGCCTTGGGCTATTAAATACGTTAAGGCTTGCTCTTCAGCAAGGCGCCCTTTTTCACGAGTTAGCAATTATACAGCCTCATCTAATGAATGCACTACACCTTGGCGAAATTGCCCCCACGCCAATACACGTGCAACATGTTGTGATGGTTTTAAGTATAAAATACCATCTCCAGTAGTTGATTCATCCGCGGGAAACAGTATTAGTTGATTTAGTTGCGTCGCTAAAGCATAACTGTCTTTACCTAAAGAATACAATCGATTATAGCTATTAAATTGCTCTGGCCAATTGCGCCTTCTCATTTGGTGTGAAAAAACCCACGGAATATCGCAAAAGATAATTCCATCTAAGTCTTTGTCTTTCAAAGCATTTTTATTGCCACCATAGACACTTGCGGTGGCAAATACGGGTATATCAGCAGCAAAATAATATTTTAATAAAGGCATAATTTGTCGTGCTTTTGATGGATACGCCAGTAAAAAGATCATATCGAAATCCTGGCGGCGACTAATTACTGATTGAATATGATAACCCAATAATTCCTTAAGCCGTTTTTCTCGCTGTTGGCCTTGAGAAATATGTAAGAAGTCTCTCATTTTTTTATTTAAATCATCATGAGTACTGTATAAGAACGTATCAACTACAGTCCCCCCTTTCTTCTGCCATTGAGCACCAAAAGCTTTGGTCACTTCCATTCCCCAAACATTCCCAGGAGCAATGACTAAGGCACGGCTATAACCTTTGCGATGCGCCTTTATGGCAACTTGTACTGCTTCATTAAGTGGTGAAAGTCCAAATAAATAGGAATTTTCTTGTGCTATGGTATCAGAATCATTCAAAAGTAACGTAGGGACAGGATGAGGAATTGCCGCCACTGCAGCAACCTGAGATTTGATTAAAGGGCCAACAATATAATCAGCACCTTCACTAACTGCTGTTTGATATAAGGCAATAACATCACCTTTACTGGTATCGTAGGTTTTCACGTTCATGCTTACCACATCCTTCGCATTTTTATATGCTGCAAAAAACCCATCGCGAACGGCTGTACCCGGGCCTTTCAAAGCATCACTTAAAGGTAAGAGTAAGGCAACTTGTTGGGGATGATTAATCATCTTCGTAGCAATTGCATCCAGAGGGATAGGCAAAATATTATTTGCCGGATGTGTACTATACTGTGTTTGCCATTGCTCTAAAGCAGCAAGCAAAGATTTTGCATTATCACGATAGTGACGAGAAATTTGCGCTAACTGCAGCCAACCCTCTAATTCAGAATGACTATTGGCGCGTATGGCCATATCCAATTCCACTTGCGATAAATGGGTTAAGGTCAGCCACAGCTTACGATGATTGCTTTTTTGGCTGTATTCATCAATTAAGAGCGGTTCCAACTTAATGCGTTCAGTAATCGATTCCATGGGCTTATCTGTTGCATTATAGGCTTGCGCTAAAGATTCATGAAATTGCACTTGTTGTGGCTTAGAAAGTGAATTAATTTGGTTAATCGTCGTTAATTTTTCTAATGCCCTTTTTGGATGCTCACGCATCAGATCAATTTGCGCTAATAAAATATTCTTTTCATCCTTTTGTGCAACTGTTAAATCAGCAGTTTGTGCTAAAATAGCCGTACTTTGACGCCACCATCCCTCGGAAAGAGCACGGCCTGCAGCCATCAATAAAGAATTTTGCTGTTCACTTCCTGCTAAGGTTTTTGCCTGTGCAAGATATTCTGAAGTCAATTTAGGATAGAGGTTTTCTGGTTTTTTCTTTACAACTGAAATTGGTGCAGAAAGAGGTGCCGATGCTTTAGGCGTTGAAAAGTTGGAATTCTCTGCCTTGGTGCACTGGCCAAGTAATAAAGTAGATGTCAATAATGTAAGTACACGAATCTTATATAATTTTGTTAGCATATTTTAAGAAACCTAAATTAGGTTATAACCTCAAAGGATAAACTATGACACACACGCTCGCAACAGAAATAGGCACGCTTTATATTGTTGCTACGCCGATTGGCAATCGTGAAGACATTACACATAGGGCATTGAATATATTGAAGTCCGTGGATTTTATCTTAGCGGAAGATACGCGTCATTCGTTGCAATTATTAACTTCTTTAGGCATCAAAAACAATCTTGAATCTTTGCATGCCCATAATGAAAATGACAAAAGCAAAGCGATTATCAACCAACTCTTGGCAGGGAAATCAGCAGCTGTAATTAGTGATGCAGGGACACCATTGATTAGCGATCCAGGTTATGTCTTGGTTAAACTTGCACGAGAACAAGGAATTGAGGTTGTTCCTATTCCGGGAGCGTGTGCATTAATTACGGCTCTTTGTGCTGCAGGAGTTCCCTGTGATTCCTTTTTATTTGTAGGATTTCTTCCGGCAAAGCAAAATGCACGTAGGGAAAAATTAAAATTTTTGCGCTCGGATGCCCATACCTTAATTTTTTATGAATCCACACATCGGATTCTTGATTGTCTTCTAGATATAGCTGAGATTTATGGTACTCATTGCAACTTAGTATTGGCAAAAGAATTAACTAAATCCTTTGAGCACTTTATCTCAGGCACGGCTTTAGAAATAATTGCGTGGCTAAACGAAGAAACTGCACGGACTAAAGGAGAGTTTGTGTTAATTATTCCACCATTGCCAGTAGAAGCATCGCGACATGCGCATGAGAAAGTGTTGCGGGCATTACTGGAGGAATTACCAGTGAAACAAGCAGTTGTGATTGCGTGTAAACTTTGCGATGCAAATAAAAATGAGCTTTATGAGCTGGCATTACGATTAAAAGATGAAATAAAACATAATTAGTGGTCCTTGGCAGCCCAATCTATGCTATTTATGGTTAAAAACAAGGTAAACATGAGCGATCTTCATCTACATCAAGCACATCTTCTTCTCTGGGTTCAGCGACAGCTATACGTTTTATTTCTTGTTTTGCATTATGCTGAGTGTATGAATGATGCATTTCACACCCAATATAAAGTGCAGTAAATGCAATTGCCGCCGGCCAGCAAATAGCCAGTGTTGCAATTAAAAAAGTTGGAGCTAACGTATTTTTTACCATCACAAAGATAAAATCATCGCGTGCTGCTACATACTCTTTTTGGGCAATATCATGTTTTTGCTTCAAACGTAAGCTCGCTTCTTTATATTGTGAATATTGATTCATAGAAAAATACATCGCCGCTGCAATGGTGCAAGCAAAGAAACTTGCAACAACCATACCTGTTGATGTCAAAATGATTGTTGCAGAAAATCCAGTCATTAATAGCGCAGCGGCACCTGCACCAAAATATAAAGTAGCTTGTTTTTTTTGAAACTGTAAATCCAGTTCGTCACACTGTTTAATTAACATTGCAATTTGCGCATCATGTATTTGGTGCTCTTTATCACCTGAACTCAAACATTTTTTTCGGTTTTCATGCTCTGAAATGTCAAAAGAATATTGGCTTTTTTTCTCTATATATTCTTTTCTTGCGAAATACATCTTGTAGAAATTCATAGACACGTCAAAACCTAAAAATATGGCAGTAATTACAGCAGCTACTGGATTTGAAATATAATTAAAATTTGTTAAAAAATTAACTGAACTCCAAACAAGGTCATTTCCAAAATTAAATTGACGTTTATAAAGCTCGTACTTTAAGCGATCATAACATGTTGTATCACCACTAAGCTCCGTTTTGTTAGGAAACCAAGTATGTTTTACTAGCATACCCGCGTCAATTATAAAACGAGCTAGAAATAGGCCAACGCTAAAATAATTCAATATACCATTGGGAGCCTGAATTACCGATATGATTTTATCCACATCAGTATGAGTACCCAAAATCGCATCCAACTGCTCGAGAATTTTCAACTCCTTAGCTAGGATCAAACCATTGGTCAAGGTTAAGCGGCAGAAAATCCAATACAGGCGGCATAAGTTAGAAAATCCCACATAGTCACGGATTTTGGATGCATGAAATGGCGCATTGATTAAATTACGTAATCCCTTAATAAAACTTTGTTCTAATGATTGGATAAAGCTGTCTTCTTGCTCTTTATCTTTTTTCTCTTTGAACAATTGATCTTTAATTTGTTGCTTTAATTCTGTGTAATGTGCTTTTTGAGCAGATTGCGAATAAGCATCGTAAAATGCTTCTAAAAGAGAAGCATTATAATAGCAGTATAGCCAGAAAATTTCATTATGTTGCGCTCTTTGCTTCTCTAAAACCACAAACATTTGTGAAAATTCCGCTTCGAGACTATGAAAATTGGTCAACAAAAATTTATAATCATTGCTCTTGGTTAAGGCTAAACCTTCGACCGCGGAAATTACATTTTCATCCACATTAATAACGTCTTTACTTTCTGCAGTTTTTACGGTGTGTTGCTCTTTAATGCGATTGAAAAATAAACTTTTATTTTCTAAGAAGGCTGCATTTTGTTGTCCTGCATAATCCGTCATCACCACACCTCACAAAAAAAGAGCATAAAGTTTTATTTCTACTACATTATCATTTGCTCTTTATTTTGACAAGACTTTATGTGTCATTTTTTAGACAAAATGTTATTGTATTATCAAAATTCTAATTAAAGATTGAGTTATTTTTTTGATCATTGTTCTGAACGAGCAGAGTGTTCACCGACACCAATGACTTAACAACCACATAAAGATTTTACTTCACATCCCTTTGGGGTCATTGCCATTAAGCAAATTTTTCACTGCCTACGTCCTGCGACTTGATAAAGCAGGTTGGTGCTAAGCGTAGCTCAACAAAATAGCCCAGAATGTTGGGCTGCGCTACGCTTAGCACCAACCTACCTATTATGCCATGCCAATAGGCTTATGATATTTAGTTGACTTTTAAGTAGAAAGAATCCTAAACTAATGCTTAAGGCGTGCTGCGC
>NZ_JASGFU010000098.1:0-7418 GCF_047605385.1 Legionella sp.
TCAATGGGTTAATTTCTTAGAGTATCTTTTAATTCCAATGATTGTCACACCCCAACTATTTTTGAACAGTTCTATGGACTTGCGGCATAAACTCGCCCAAAATAACTCCGTTCGTGGTCTAAATTTATTTTTGCGACAGAACCAGTAGCGAGACATATAGACAAGAATATGTTGCATCACAGGAGCAAGCAGAACTTATAGGAAGTGAAAATGTTGTTGCTATTAGTAAAGAATTTTATGATAAAGAACCAAACAGTTCACCAACAATACAAAAAAGATTACTGCAAGCTATGAGAGAAGATTTAAACTCTATCCGTAAATTTTGACACGAATGGGGGCACTACCCCATCTAATGAGCTTATTGAACGAAGAGGCATTAGTATTAGCATGAACATAACCCAACTAACTATTCCTGATGTAATTGTACTTGAACCCAAAGTGGTTGGTGATGACAGAGGCTTTTTTTAGAAAGTTTCAATCAACGACATTTTGAAGAAGCAATAGGCCGTTCGGTATGTTTTGTACAGGACAATCATTCTCGTTCATTGAAAAACGTAGTGCGCGGATTACATTATCAAATTAAACAGCCTCAAGGTAAACTAATACGTGTTGTCTCTGGTGCTGTTTTTGATATGGCTGTTGATCTACGCCAAAATTCTCCTACATTTGGTCAATGGGTAGGCGAAAATTTATCCTCTGATAACTTTAAACAACTTTGGATTCCAGAAGGCTTCGCGCACGGATTTTTTGTGTTGTCAGAGACAGCTGAACTGCTTTACAAAACAACTGATTTTTGGTCCCCAGACGATGAACAATGCATCATTTGGGATGATCCAGTTTTAGGCATTGATTGGCCAACTAAGAGTTCGCCTTTCTTATCATTAAAAGATAAGAAAGGTCTGCCCTTTAATCAGGCTAGAGTATTTACATCATGAACGACTTTAGTTCTACTCCATGTGAGATGATTGCAAGTTTTTGGCGAAATCGCGTATTAATTACAACATTAATTAAACGAGATGTGCTCAGCCGTTATCGTGGATCTATGTTAGGGCTGCTTTGGTCGTTTTTTCAGCCTATTTTAATGCTGGCTATTTACACTTTTGTTTTTAGCGTTGTATTTAAAGCCCGATGGAATGTTGGCAGCGATTCTAAAACAGAATTTGCCCTTGTTTTATTTTCAGGCCTTATTGTCTTTAATTTATTCTCAGAGTGTATTTCTCGCTCGCCAACATTGATTATCTCTCATGCTAATTATGTTAAAAAAGTCGTGTTTCCTTTAGAGATTTTACCATGGGTTTCTCTTGGAAGCGCTTTATTTCAAATGCTAATGAGTTTGTTTGTCTGGTGTTTATTTTATATGATATTTTTTGGGTTACCACATACGACATTATTGCTTTTCCCTTTAATTATATTACCTATTGTTTTAATCAACATGGGATTGAGTTGGGCATTAGCATCACTTGGTGTTTATTTGCGAGATGTAGGTCAACTGATTGGAATAATTATTACTATACTATTGTTTCTTTCCCCTATTTTTTATCCAGTTACCTCACTTCCAGTTGAGTATCGATCAGTTTTAAGATTTAATCCATTAACTCCAATTATAGAAAACGTAAGAGACATTTTATATTGGGGGACCGTACCACAAATTAAGATTTATTTTATTTACACTTTATTTTCAATACTATTAGCATGGTTAGGTTTTGCTTGGTTTCAAAAAACACGTAAGGGGTTTGCTGATGTCCTCTGAAACTTCGATTACAGTAAAAAATATAAGCAAATGTTTTCATATATATGAACGGCCACAACATAGATTATTACAAATGTTATGGCGTGGACGAAAACAATTTGGCCGTGAGTTTTGGGCAGTGGATGACGTTTCATTTGAAATTAAAAAAGGTGAGACATTCGGCATTATTGGCCGAAATGGAAGTGGGAAATCTACGCTCTTACAAATGATTTGCGGTGTTTTAAATCCAACAAGTGGCAAAGTTACTACCCATGGTCGAATTGCAGCACTTCTTGAGTTGGGTTCTGGTTTTAATCCAGAGTTTACAGGACGCGAAAATATCTACATGAATGCATCTATCCTAGGATTGAAAACTGAAGAAATCGATAATCGTTTTGATGATATAGTGGCATTTGCAGATATAGGCGAATTCATTGAACAGCCTGTAAAGATATATTCAAACGGGATGTTTGTGAGGCTTGCTTTTGCAGTGATTGCTCATGTTGATGCCGATATTTTAGTTATCGATGAAGCCCTTGCTGTAGGTGATGCTGTTTTTACACAGAAGTGTATGCACTTTATTCGTCGCTTCAAGGAAAAAGGTACTCTAGTACTTGTAAGTCACGATATGTCATCTGTTTCAAACCTTTGCCAAAATGCAGCTTGGCTTGATAAAGGGAAAATTAAGATGATTAATAAGTCGACAATTGTTGCACAAAACTATCTTCAGGATACTTTGCAAAGTGTTTATGGTAATGAAGTGGACTTACAAACACTTGATAATTCATCGACTATAAATAGCATTTCAGGTGATTGTGGCGAGTTAACACTATCTGATCCAGAAGCTAAATCTATGTTCGACTACAGCTCCACTTATACCATCACAAATAACCTCGAAACCGCAAAAGGATTTAAAACAGGTAAATCAGAATTAACTAGTATTGAAATTGAAAATTTAACTAATCCAGGTGAAACATTATTAAAGGGAGGTGAACGTGTGCGCGTTTCAGTTCGAGCTCGCGCTAATCAATCACTTGACAGGCCAATCCTTGGTTTTGTTTTTCATGATCGCTTAGGACAAGCTCTTTTTGGAGAAAATACACTTCCTTTTACAGACAAATTTCCCATGCAAGTTGCAGCAGGCCAATCCTTTTGGGCTGATTTTACTTTTCGCTTACCGATGCTGCCTAATGGTGAGTATGTTGTTTTTAGTTCTGTTGCGGAGGGCGAGCTATATGAAAATACTCAACATCATTTATTACATGACGCCCTTACTGTCAAAGTTTCTTCAAGTAAGGTTCGCTGGGGACTTGTTGGCATTCCATTCGAGCAAGTTGAAATGAAGGTGTGTTTATGAATCAACTTAACTATTTTTATCAAAACCACAAAGGCAAACTAACTGATCGCTGGATGTCTTATATAAACCAATATGAGCGACTTTTTAGCCCACTACGTAGTCATTCGATTTGTCTGTTAGAAATTGGTATACAAAATGGTGGCTCACTGGATATTTGGGGTAAGTATTTCTCCCACGCGAGTCATCTTGTTGGCTGTGATATTAATCCTCAGTGTCTTAACTTACAATATGAAGACCCCCGGATAAAAGTTCTTATAGGAGATGCTTCTACGAAGGAAACAGAGCTGAAAATAGATAAAATATCCAATGTATGGGATATTGTTATAGATGACGGTTCACATCTTTCTCGTCATATCATCGATTCTTTTGCACGGTTTTTCCCAAAGATCTCGGACGGAGGACTATATATTGCTGAAGATTTACATTGTAGTTATTGGCAGGAGTTTGAAGGTGGTCTTGCCGATCCATATTCGTCGATGGCTTTTTTTAAACGTTTAGCCGATCTTGTTAACTTTGAGCATTGGGGGACAACACTTGACCGTAAAACATATCTTTCTGCCTTTCAAGCTTATTATGGTTGCAGCAGTATTGATGAAAGCGCTTTGGAGCAAGTGCATTCTGTAGAGTTTGTTAATTCTCAGTGCATTGTACGCAAACGAGCATTGAAAGAGAACATACTGGGAACGAGAGTTGTGGTAGGTTTGCATGAGTCAGTGACAAGTGGTTTATTACAATATAATAAAACCGTGATTACACCCTTGGATCAAACTGGACGGCCTTGGTCTGAGAGTCGGCTCTTTAATGTGACAGACATAGATAAGTATGCTGTCAGATTCTGTGCAAGTGAGCTAAGAGCAAATGATGCATATGCACGCGCAGAAGCTAATTCTCTGCGTATTGTTGAGCTTGAGCACTGCATCAACGAGCTTAAAGATAATTTGACTAGCATGGAGAAGAAAAAAAATGCTGCACATGCAGAGGCCGAAGTTAATTCTGAGCAGATAACGACACTTCAAAAAATAATTAGCCTTCGTGATAATCAAATTACTGCACTCATGGCTGCTCAAAGCACTTCAGTGGCACAACTAGCGAGAATAATAGCTCGAGTTGCTAATAGGCTTTTACCTAAAGACTCATTTCGTCGTAGGATATCTGTTCGAGGGTTGGCAATCGTAAAATTATTTCATCGACATGGAACTTTAGGTGCGCTCCGAGTCATTCGTAACACTAGATACCGAAAGTCTAAAGGCCGGAGTTCTACCCGGAGTACGGTATGTGAGGCAACAAGCATTGCTGAACCGCCTGAGTTTGCGGCTTGGATCAACGCAAACGAGCCTACATTAGAAAAACTCCAGTACCAACGTGAAGCATCCCAACAATACCAACCAGAGTCACCATTGTTTAGTGTGATTCTTCCTGTTTATAAGATTCCGGGTGAAATACTCGCTGCAGCTATAAGTTCAGTTCAGCAACAGACTTGGCTTAACTGGGAATTATGCATTACTTATGCTGACCAAGAAAATGAAGAAAATTGGACAATGATTAAACAGCTTGCCTCCTGCGATCCTCGCTTACGTATTAAACGATTAACTACAAATGGCGGTATATCTCGAAATTCGAATGCAGCACTTGAGTTTGCGCGAGGTGAATTTATTGCATTGCTTGATCACGATGATGAGCTGACTTTGTGGGCTTTACATGATATGGCTGTTGCCATTGAACAACATCCAGAAATAGACTTTCTTTACTCTGATAAAGACCTCATCAATGCAAATGGTTCTCTTCGTTTGAATCCTCTGTTTAAGCCGCAGTGGAGTCCCGAGATGATGTATTCAGTTAATTATCTTACGCATTTTAATGTGATGCGTAGGACGATCATCAATACGATTGGTGGCTGGAATCCAGACACAGACGGAGCACAAGACTGGGACATATTCTTGCGTGTTGCTGAGTTAAGTCGGCGTGTTGAGCATGTGCCGGCCATCCATTATCATTGGCGCATCATACCAGGGTCAACTGCAACAGGCAGTGATGCTAAGCCTTATGCGCCTGCAGGTCAATTACGAGCGTTAGAAAGGAAAATAACGCGTCTTGGCTTGAATGCCACTGTTATGCCCCATCCAGATTCTGGCTTTAAACTTATTTTCCATAGGAGTTTGCAACCTTCCGTAGATCTAATTTTGTATAGCGAATTTGATAGCGACCCAATGATTTTAATCAACGAGGCAGTACTGCAATTAGGTGTGGAGCTCGCTAGCGTAACGGTTTTGATCAGTTGTGAAAAAAGCAAGTCGCTTCCCACCACACTCCCTGGTGGAATCCCGCTACACGTGTTACAAGCTCAATCTAATCACAGTTTGTCAGTTGCTGAGGCTATTTTAATTGGAACTGCTCCGGCCGTACTTTTAATGGATTATTGCGTTTCAGGTTTATCACCTGATTCGCTGCAAGATTTGACGGGATGGGTGCTTAAACATCCAGAGATAGGGTTTACAACGCCATTGATTTTGTTGAACAATGAAACTGTTGTTGAAGCTGGTCGTGTTGTTGGCGATGGCTACCAAAGCCAACCGCTGTTTCAGGGGATGCCTTTACGTCAATGGGGACCTATTGGGGGACCTCTTTGGTATCGTAATGTTTCTGCAGGCTCGGCAAGAGCAATAGCATTTAAGCGTACTGAGTGCAATTTAGGGTTATACGCATCATTACCAATAGACGAAGCCGTAGTCGCTTGTTGCGCAGAAATACTTACTAAAGGTTTCCGTGGATTGGTATCGCCGCATGCGCGAATTCAAGTTGATGAGATGCTATTATCGAACAACTCAAACTGGAATGAATCCATGCGCCATGATCCTTACTTTCATCCCAGCATTTGGCTCAGTAGTACCTTTAGATTTTGATGAGAGGAATCGAATCGATGAAGCGTATAATTAAAAATCAGGTTAAAAGTATGTTGCACAAGGTAGGGCTTGTTCCACGTTCCTCTGCAATACGGTCTGCTGTCGGTCAGTACTCTTCCGATGCTCTTGCGTTGGCGCAGTGGGTAGATTGTGACAGTGCAGCACTAGCAAGTGTCCAGCAGCACGCAGATAGACTGGAAGATTCAATTGCTCATCGTAGCTGTAATTGGTACTTACCACCATTTGATAATCCGTTTTATGGTGGAATAATGACGATACTGCGCCTGGCTGCTTACCTTCAAGACTCTCAAGGAGTGCGTCAACGAGTTCTAATCTGCGGTGCCTGTGATCCAATATTTATTGCTAAAAAAATAGAACAGGCATTTCCGACGTTAACTGGTGTTGATGTAATATCTCTTGACTCACCTAAAGCCATTAAGGCCATTCCGGCCTCAGATTATTCGGTAGCAACACTTTGGACTACCGCGTATACACTGCTTAAAGTCTGCAATACTGGCTACAAATTCTATATGATACAGGATTTCGAGCCGTTGTTTTATCCAGCCGGAAGCACTTATGCACAAGCAGAATTAACCTACAGATTTGGTTTTTATGGGATTGCTAATACAAAATCTTTAAGCGATATCTATCAAAATGAATATGGTGGACGTTCAGTAATTCTTAAACCATGTATTGATACTGACATATTTTATCCTGGCCCTGAACTATCGACAAATGGACAATTACGACTTTTTTACTATGCAAGGCCAGCCGTTCCACGTAACTGTTTTGAATTAGCTGCTTCAGCCCTTATTTTAGTTAAAAAACATATGGGCGATCGAGTTGAGATTATATGTGCCGGACAAGATTGGAGTCCATCTGACTATGGACTTCATAATGTAGTCAATGCTATCGGGATGCTTCCATATAGATCAACTGGAGATTTATATCGTAGTTGCCATGTTGGTTTAGCAATGATGATGACTCGTCACCCATCCTATTTACCGTTTGAAATGATGGGCTGTGGTACTTTAGTGGTTGCTAATCAAAATCCTGCTAACAGTTGGTTTCTCAAGGACGACGAAAACTGCTTGCTATCAGAACCAACAGCATCATGTTTGGCCGATACACTTATCCGTGCGCTAGAGGGATGGAGTGACTACAAGCACATTCGTTATAATGCGATTCAGCAAATAAGCAGTTCATATTCAGATTGGCAGAAGACAATGTGCGAAGTTGCCGCCTTTATGCACGATCCTGGGAAGCAGAGAGGGCCTTGACGTAATAGGTCACTGGGGGTTATCAAAGACCAAAGATTTTCTCTCTGAGAAATGATCACTCAAAATCAGCGAGCAGACATCAAAGGCACTTTTAGCTGGCTCCGTTGCAAAAACGAATTAACATAAAAAATCTTAAATTTTGGAACGGATCT
>NZ_JASGFU010000099.1:0-6870 GCF_047605385.1 Legionella sp.
TAAGGAAAATCGTAGGTTGGGCCAAGGCCCAACCTACAACTCTATTTAAAAATCCGTTGAACGTTCACATGAATGAGCGCTTGCGTTCCCGAAATAATGTTGTCTCCAGTAACTATTTCTCAGTATCTATTACCCTCAATGATTATACCGCAATTGGTGCTTTGATTGCTGGATGGGATTGATAATTTATAAACTCAAAATCATCATAAGCATAGTCAAAAATAGAAACCGGTTTGCGCTTGATATTTAAAGTAGCTAATGTTAAAGGCTCACGCGTTAATTGCGTGCGTGCCTGCTCTAAGTGATTTAAGTATAAATGGCAATCACCACCGGTCCAGATAAAATCACCAATCTGTAAATTGCATTGTTGTGCCACCATATGCGTCAATAAAGAATATGAGGCAATATTGAAAGGCACACCTAAAAATACATCTGCTGAGCGTTGATATAATTGACAAGAAAGCGTGCCATTGGCAACGTAAAATTGAAACAAGGCATGGCAAGGCATTAACGCCATTTGTTCTAACTCACCTACATTCCAAGCGCTAACGAGCAAGCGGCGCGAATCAGGATTCGTTTTTATTTGCTTAATAACATCACTGATTTGATCAATGGTCTGGCCATCAGCAGTAGGCCAACTACGCCATTGCTTTCCATAAACTGGGCCTAAATCGCCATTACTGTCTGCCCATTCATCCCAAATGGAAACATCATTTTCTTTTAAATAAGCAATATTGGTGTCACCTTTTAAAAACCACAATAACTCATGAATGATGCTACGAGTGTGTAATTTTTTAGTGGTTAATAAAGGAAAACCCTGACGCAAATTAAAACGCATTTGATAGCCAAAAACTGAAAGTGTACCGGTTCCAGTTCGATCAGTTTTTTCAGTACCGTTATGTAAAATATGTTCTAATAAGTGCAAATAAATTTTCATTGTTTTGCCCACCATAACCAAAACCCTAATAATAACATAGGAATTGATAAAATTTGTCCCATAGTCAACCAGTTAAAGGCAATATATCCTAATTGTGGATCAGGCTGCCGAAAACATTCAGCAATAATGCGGCAAATGGCATAACCGATTAAAAAAACCGCAGAGACACGCCCAAGAGGACGTGGTTTACTGGCATAGCACCAAATGATAATAAATAAACATATCCCTTCCAAACCAAATTCATACAACTCAGAGGGATGACGGGGTTGATCATCTACATGATAGTAAATCATGCCCCAGGGCATGTCTGTAACTCTGCCCCACAATTCGCCATTAATAAAGTTGCCAATGCGTCCAGCACCCAAACCAATAGGTACTAAAGGAGCGATAAAATCGCCAACTTCCCAAAATGGTTTCTTGTAGCGACGAGCAAAGCTCCATAAGGCTATGAGCACGCCCAATAATCCACCATGAAAGGACATGCCTCCTTCCCAGACTTTAAATAAATTCCATGGTGCATGAAGAAATTCAGTAAAATTATAAAAAAACATATAGCCGACACGGCCGCCTATAATTACTCCTAGCGCTGCGTAGAAGATGAGATCACTTATCTGCTCGGAAGTCCAATTTAATTGATAATGCTTCATTCGCCAATGCGCTAATAACCAGGCACTGATAAAGCCGATTAAATACATTAAGCCATACCAGTGTACTTGCACTGGACCTATGGAAAAAGCAACGGGGTTGATGTAAGGATAGATAAACATGAGTGTCCCTTTAGAAGAGCATTTTTAAACCAATAATCACTAATAAAATCATAAAACTATATTTTAATTGCTTTACTGGTAATGAGTAATTTAATTTTGTCCCAATGGGAGCCATTATACTGCTGGTAATACCTACGAGAAAGACCGCTGGCCAGTAAATATAGCCAGTAGTTAATGGGATGTTGCATGTTTCATTAAAGCCAGTAATCATAAAGATTACCGTACCGGTGATGGCAATAGATAATGCACTTAAATTAGAAATGGCTGCAATTTTGCGTGTAGGAATACCACAATAAGCACTAAAAGGCACAATGAGGATGCCGCCACCAATTCCTAACAATCCCGAATTAACACCTACCAAAAAACTAATGAGAAAAGTCATCCAATTAGGAGGAAATTTTTCTGGGCGCTCAACTTCTTTATCAAAAAACATTTTGGCCGCAACAAACAAGAGAAATAGGGCAAAGAATATTTTCAAATCATTGGTAGGAATTTGCGATGCGGCAATCGCGCCAATAATTGTGCCAATGATAAGGCCTGGCCAAAGTTTATTGAATACCCACCAAAGAATGGTACCTAATTTATAATGAGCTCTAATTGCTGCTTGAGAGGTGATGATCATGGTTGCCAAGGAACTGCCAATAGCTACATACATGAGGATATGCTGAGGAAAGAGTTGCAATTGTTGGAAGATAAAAATGAGGCCTGGCACTACAATAAGCCCACCACCAACACCAAATAATCCTGCCATAAAGCCTGCAAAAGAGCCCACACCTAAATAAACCAGACTATGCAGAATAAGCATAGTGATCATAGAGATTTTCCTGCTCGGATGAGGCTTCCTAACCCTTCGTCTTCGAGTGCTTTTTGTAGATGAAGTCGAATTTCTGCGGGATGCTCAAACTCCAAAACTTCAGCAAGAATTTTACGTGCATTAGCAATGGCAAAATTACGGATCACCCATTTCACTCTGGGTAAACTTGCAGAGTTCATACTTAAGGTATCAAAGCCCATTGCGATTAATAAAATTACTGCTAGTGGGTCACTGGCCATTTCCCCACAGATACTCACTTCAACGCCTGCTGCATGCCCGCCTTCAACTATTTTAAGCAGTACACGTAGCATGGCAGGATGTAGGGAATCATAAAGACCAGCTACTCGAGCATTGTTACGATCTACTGCCAAGAAATATTGGGTTAGGTCATTAGAACCTACGGAAATAAAATCGATACGCTTGGCAATTTCACGTGCTAAATAAGCTGCTGCAGGGACTTCAATCATAACGCCTAATTTAGGTTTTTCAATTTGACAGCCTTCTTCAAGTAATTCTGCAAAAGCCTGATCAATGAGGTAGGCTGCTTCTTCTACTTCACTAAGAGTAGTAATCATCGGTAACATAATACGCAGATTATTTAATTCTTCACTGGCGCGCATCATGGCGCGAACTTGAATAAGGAATACATCGGGGTGGTCTAAGGTTACCCGAATTCCACGCCAGCCTAAATAAGGGTTATCTTCTTCTACGGGAAAATAAGGCAATACTTTATCACCGCCAATATCTAAGGTGCGCATCGTTACTGGGTGTGGGGCAAAAGCTTTAAGTGTTTGGCGATAGATAATGGTCTGTTCATCTTCTGAAGGGAATTGATCGCGACTCATGAAGGGAACTTCAGAGCGGTATAAACCCACGCCTTCTGCACCTACGCTCATGGATAACCCGGCGTCCATGGCTAATCCTGTATTGACTTGTAATGAAATTTTATAGCAATCGGTGGTCTCTGCAGGTTTATCACGTAAGCTAATCAAGCTTTGATTTAATGCCTGTTCTTCTTGTTCTAATTGTTTGAATTCCGCCAAGACAGTTTTCGAGGGGGAAATATAAACATGGCCATAATAACCATCCACAATAATTGCACGTCGCGGAATTAATTCCAGCTTTAAGCCTCTAATTCCCATTACCGTAGGCACGCCTAATGCGCGGGCTAAAATTGCTACGTGTGAATTGTTTGAGCCCTTGGCAGAAACCACACCGGCTAAACAGCCTTCAGGAACTTCAGCAAGAGCTGCAGCGGTGACTTCTTCACCGATTAAAATTGTACGTTTGGGATAAACTAATTCTTCATGTTGTGACCATTGCAGTGCGGCAAGAACACGACGCCCCAGATCACGAAAATCACTGGCTCGCTCACGCAGGTAGGAATCTTCCATGCTCTCAAATTGGGAAACGTGCTTTTTAATCACTGTTGCCAAAGCTGCTTGTGCACTGATTTTTTCTTCACGTATGACTTCTTCAACTTCTACACCTAGGCTGTCTTTATCCAAGATGCGTAGATAGACGTCAAATAAAGCATGTTCTTCGTTAGCAACAACAGCTTTCATCCGCTTGCTTAAACGTAACATGTCTTCGCGAGTTGCTTCAAGTGCTTTATAAAAAGTGCAGATTTCTTCATCTAAAGTTTCTACTGGGTGCCTGGGGACCGCATCAATATCCGCTGGAGGATAAACAACAACAGCTGTTCCAATTCCCACACCCGGAACTGAGCCAATGCCGGTTAGAGCAATTGGGAAATTTTCTGTTTTATCCGCACTACTTTGATGTTTTTTCGGTTGTGTCAGTTCAGTCAATTCACCAGTCGCTTCCGCATGGGCAATAATACCACCTAATTGTGCGGCTAAGGTAATTAGGAATGATTCTTCTGTATCGTCAAAACAACGCTGCTCAGTTTGTTGGGCAATCAATACGCCATAGAGTTTACGATGTTGGATGATAGGAACACCAAGAAAAGCATTAAACCGCTCTTCACCTAAAAGCGATTGATGGTAAAAGTCAGGGTGGGAAGGAGCATTTTCAATGTTAATAGGCTCTTCACGTCGCCCCACTTGGCCAATAAGCCCACTATCAAGAGAAATACGTACGTGGAACTCCGCTTGCTTATTTAAGCCTTCAGTCGCTATGAGGACGTATTCTGCGTGTTTGGTATCGATAAGGTAAACGGAGACAGCCTCAGCATTAATGGCTTTATTAATTTGTTGCACCAAAATGCCTAGCGCCTCTGAGAGATGTTGGGCTGCGGTGACTTCTTGAACGATTCGTTTAAGTACCTTGAGCATCGATGCCTATGATTACCTCTTTTTTCGTTTTAAGCCGTAAGGCGTACGGCGATTTTTTTGTAGTAAAGGTTCCAGCTCTTTTAATGCCTGAGTATACACCTGGCGCTTAAAAAAGATGACCTGACCTTCTGGCTCATGAAAATCGATCCAACGCCAACTGTCAAATTCTGGCGAATCGCTTAAGTCCAGTTTTACTTTTTGTTCACTAGCAACAAGCTTGAGTAAAAACCATTTTTGTTTTTGGCCAATAACTAAAGGCTCACTACCATGACGCAAATATTGTTTAGGTAGTCTATATTTTAGCCAACGCTTGGTAGAGCCAATAACCTCAACATCTTCTTTATCTAATCCTACTTCTTCATGCAGCTCACGAAACATAGCTTGTATGGATGTTTCACCTGCTGCGATTCCACCTTGAGGGAACTGCCAAGCATCATGCCCGCTTCTTCTTCCCCAGAATACTCTGTTTTGCTCGTTGACTAGGATAATACCTACATTCAACCGATAACCGGCACGATCAATCACCATGATGTCACTGTTTAGATTAAACCGCTAATATCTAGATTTTTCCATAAAGTGCAAGACCTTGGCAATTTAAATCGTCATTATTACTTAAAAAAAATCGATGAATTGGGAGTAATTGATTTTTAAACGCCAAAATCATCAAAAAACAGATAAAAGCAAGAGCTTTCGCCTTTGTTCCTATGTATATATAATTAACACAAATATTTTAATTTAAGATCCTATGAAGAAACGTGTTCTGATTATTAATACTGGTGGTACGATTAGTTCCATGAAAACAGAGCAGGGCTATGAGCCTGTACTTGGCTATGTGGCGGCAACGTTGCAGAAATTGCCCTTATTACAGCATCCGGATCTTCCTGCGTTTACAATTAAAGAATACCAGCCATTATTGGATTCTTCGAATATGACGGTTACCGAATGGAATCGGATCGCTAAAGACATTGCTGATCATTATGAACAATTTGATGGATTTATCGTTTTTCATGGTACCGATACCATGGCTTATACTGCTTCTGCATTGTCATTTATGTTAGAAAATCTGGCGAAGCCGGTAATTATTACGGGGTCACAAATTCCATTATCTGAGGTGCGTAATGATGCATTGGATAATATTGTGACTTCGCTATGGCTTTGTGCGCATCAATCCATACAGGAAGTATGTATTTATTTTAATCAGCGATTATTGCGTGGTAATCGTACACAAAAAGTCAATGCCCAAGGTTTTGATGCCTTTGATTCACCTAATTATCCGCATTTGGCTTCAATCGGCATAAAAATTAATATGCATCAGCATCTGTTATTAAAACAACCACAAAAATCGTTTAACCTACAAATGATTCAGCCACAATTTATTGCTAACTTTAGATTGTTCCCTGGTTTTGCAACGGAGGTATTGGCTTATATTTTAAATCAACCGTTATGTGGATTGATTTTGGAAACTTATGGGGCTGGTAATGCGCAAAACAATGATCCACGATTTTTAACTTTGCTGAAAGACGCTTGTGCACGTGGCGTGATTGTTATTAATTGTACACAATGCCTACAAGGACGAGTGGAAATGAGCCAATATGCGACTGGATATACTTTAAAACAAGCTGGATTGATTAGTGGTCATGATATGACGCCTGAGGCTGCGCATTGCAAGCTCTTGTATTTATTAAGTAAGAAATTAAATAGTGCACAAATTAAGATACAGATGGAAGCCAATTTGTGTGGTGAGTTACTTTAATTCTATTTACGGCCCTGAGGGGAGCCCTCAGGGACAAGCCGCGGTACGTCGGATTGTTCTCTAGTCAAGGAAAACTTAAGGCTAATTGGAAGAGCCCACCTTCGTGTGATTTATAGTGAAGAAGTATTTTGTTGAAAGGTATTCCATTCTTCTTCTTTTTCCTCCTCTGCTAATTGCTTTTGGGGGGAAGAAATAGGTGAAGAGGTGTGCATATGTAGTGAGCTTACGAGACTCGAACCTATTGGACTTGATGAAGTTGATGAAGTTGATGAAGTTGGTGGAGTTGGTGGAGTTGGTGGAGT
>NZ_JASGFU010000100.1:0-6670 GCF_047605385.1 Legionella sp.
TGAGCTTCAAGAGCTAGTCCAACAATTTAAAAACTAAATGTAAGCTAAATAACTCGGGCTTAACGTATCAGAAGAAAGTCAAAAAAATGCCAATTTTGATACGGCTGATGATTGGTTAAAGATTTTAGCTGATTATAAGACAAAATTTGAGCCTATTATGGCAATCGCACTTAAATTTTAACCATCTATACTCAATAAACTGCGATTGCCATGAGGAGCCTATAGATAAAGATAAAAGAGGGGCAGATCTGGATCTGTTCCCATTGTTTTACACTATTTCCATTACGTATGGATCTTTCTATCTCTACTTTGTAAACATTCTAACACATCATAAAAACTCAATTCACACGCTTTAAGCAAAACGAGCAAGTGGAATATTAAGTCTGCACATTCATTAATAAATTCCTCACTATTATTACTCATTGCCGCGATCACTGTTTCAACCGCTTCTTCACCTACTTTTTGTGCACAACGATTCACACCACTTGCCAGCAATTGTGCGGTGTAACTGTTTTTATCTTTAGCTTCAGCGCGGTCATTAATAATATTAACCAACTCACTCATAAAGCTAATTGCACTATTGCCTGACAGTTGGTAACAACTTTTATATCCTAAATGACAAGCAGGGCCTTTAGGAATCACCATAATCAATAAGCTATCGTTGTCGCAATTGGTGCTAATATGTTGCACCGACATGGTATTTCCTGAGGTTTCTCCCTTGCGCCATAAACGTTTATGGCTGCGGCTATATAAGGTAAGCTGACCTGTAGTGACGGTGGCAATTAGTGATTCCTGATTCATATAACCTAACATGAGTACGTTATCATTTTCTGCGTTTTGAATGATGGCGGGGATTAATCCATCCATTTTTTTCCAATCTAAGGCTCCAATTTCTAAATGATTCATCATCGTACCTCAATATTTTGTTGTTTCAGTGTCGACTTAATTTCAGCGATTGTTGCTATTTTGTCGTGAAATATATTGGCAGCTAAAGCGCCATTGACTTTTGTTTGGATAAAAACTTCGGCAAAATCATGGATACAACCTGCACCTCCGGAAGCGATGAGCGGAACTTGGCACAAGCGACGCATTTGTTGCAATTGTTGAATATCATAACCTTTACGCACACCATCTGCTTGCATGCAATTAAGCACAATTTCACCTGCACCTCGGTCTTGAACTTCGTTGATCCATTCTGTGGTTTTACGTTTGGAGTTTAGCGTTTTGCGTTCATCACCAGTATATTGATATACATAATAATCATCAATAATCCATTGGCTATCAATACCAATGACCACACACTGGCTACCAAATTGCTTGCTTAGTTCATCAATTAACTCAGGATTTTCTAATGCTGGGCTATTAATTGATACTTTATCTGCTCCTGCATTCAATACTGATTTTGCCTGAAGAGGTGAGCGAATCCCGCCAGCAACAGTAAAAGGAATATTAATTGTTGCCGCGACTTGATTTACCCAGGTAGGGCAAACTGAGCGTTGATCAGAGCTAGCCATGATGTCATAAAAAACCAGCTCATCAGCGCCTGAGTCTGAATAACAAGCCGCTAATTCTAAAATATCGCCAACAATGCGGTGGTTACGAAATTTGACACCTTTAACTACTTGATTATCACGTAGGGGATTATCCTTTTAGTCAGCATCAGGTTCTCCTCCAAAATCATTTATGCAGGAGACTAAATCTAAAGTTCCTTGATATAAGGACAAGCCTAAAATTGCAGCAGTCACTCTTAATTTTTTTAATACCTTAAGATCTTGCTGATTAAAGCATGGCCTAAAGAGGCCAGGTTATTTCCACTTACATCAATTACTGCAATCATAAGAGCCCTTTGGTTGATGGCAAAGCATCATTGGTTTTTGCGCAAGCTTGACGTAATGCTCGACCTAAAACTTTAAAACAGGCCTCAATCATATGGTGATGATTTTGGCCACTGACTTGCAGGTGAATAGTTGCCTCTAAAGCATGAGCAAATGAGTAAAAGAAGTGTGGAACCATTTCTGTAGCCATGCCGCCAACAAACTCACGAGTAAATTGTCCATTAAACTCACAAAAACTACGTCCACTAAGATCTATAGCAATCGAAGCTAAGGATTCATCCATGGGTAAAGTAAATCCATAGCGATTAATTCCCCATTTATCACCCAAAGCTTTTTTTAAGGCTTCACCTAAGGCAATCGCAATGTCCTCAATCAAGTGATGGTCATCGACCTCAACATCACCAGTTGCTTGTATTTCCAAATTAAAACCACCGTGTTTAGCGATTTGCTCCAGCATGTGATTGAAAAATGGCAATGGGGTATTAATACATCCGTTTTGATCGGCATCCAGAACTACTGTCAAATTAATGTCAGTTTCTTGCGTTTTACGCTTAACCATAGCACCGCGTTTTTGATTGAGAATGGTTGCGCAAATTTGTTGCCAGCCATGTTCAGCAGATACTGGCAAAAATTTAATCTCTAAATTATCAGCCAATTCTTTGTCGGTTTGGCGATCGCCAATAACCCAAGAACAGGTTTTATCAATAGAAGTTTCTTGCATGAATTGCTCCAGTAATCCTGGTTTGGGTTTGCGGCAGGAGCAATTATCTTCAGGCATGTGTGGGCAGATAAAAATTTCATCAAAGACAATACCTTGAGACGAAAAGAGATCCAAGATGAATTCATGGCAGATGTCGAATTCTTCTTCAGGAAAAGCAGGGGTACCAATGCCATTTTGATTGCTGACCATAATAAAGCGAAAATCGGCTTTTTGTAATTGCAACAAAGCAGAAATTACACCTGGGATTAATTTAATTTTATCCAGTGAGTCAACCTGGAAATCAAATGGTTCTTCAACTAAGGTACCGTCACGGTCGATAAATAAAATTTTTTGCATGTTTATGATCCACAAATACTATTTTGAAAAGAAGATAAAGCAGTCATCATCAACAGATTTTGCTGTTCATCACCCACGGTAATACGTAGATGATTTTGTAATGATGATTTAGCGAGAAAACTGCGGATACTTATTCCTTGTTTGCTAAACCAGGTAGCGATTTCATTGGCATAGGCTGTTTTTATCAGAATAAAATTAGCTTCTGAGGGATAGATTTTTTCAATTAATGGATTTTGCACAAGGCGTGAGAGAAGCTTGACACGCTCTGCTTTAATTTTTTCGATGGCAACAGTAAACCAATCCTCATTGGCCAAAGCTTGTAAGGCCAAGTGCATTACTACACTGGATAACGGGTAGGGCGCCATAATTTTATTGATGGTTTGAATAATTTGTGGTTGTGCAATCACCGCTCCAAGCCGTAGACCGGCAAGTCCGTAAGCTTTAGAAAGGGTACGCAATACAATCAGATTGTCGTATTGAGAAAGTAGAGAAATAGCACTTTCTGCATTGGCAAATTCCATATACGCTTCATCAACAACAATGACTGAACGATTTTTATAATATTCACAAAGGCTAGTAATTAATTGTAAATCGATAAGACTTGCTGTTGGATTATTGGGATTACAAAGCATGATGAGTTTACATTGTTCTTGCCAACAACTTTTAATGCGCTCCAGGCTTATGCTGAAATTATCTATAGCATCTAGAGGGCATTGGATGATTTGCGCTTGCTGTAAGCGTGCATAAAAAGCATACATGAAGAAGGTTGGAGGAAATTGCATGAATGCATCTTGGAGTGGTTTTAAAAATAAGCGCATGATCAAATCAATGCCATCATCTGAACCACGAGTAATGGTTATTTGATCGCTGCTAATTTGATAGCGTTTGGCTAATTGTTTTTGCACTTGATTTTTAAGTTCTGTTTCTGGGTAATGGTTTAAATTAATGGCATCTACATTGACGGCAGACCAGGGTAATTCATTAGCATGCAATCTTAGAGCATCTTGCTCGGGGCTGCTTATATACACTGGGATATCTAATAATTCTGATCGTACTAAGTTAAGTATGGACATGAGTTAAGCCTCCAAAGAATTCAGTCTAATTGCCACCGCGTTCGCATGAGCATTCAATCCTTCGATTTGCGCTAAAGTAATTGCCGTAGGCCCTAAATTTTTAATTCCTGCTTTGCTAATTGATTGCACACTAAATCGGGTTAAAAAATCGAGTGTACCCAGGCCATTGTGATTTTTGGCAAAGCCACTGGTAGGTAACACGTGATTGGAACCAGTAACGTAATCGCCTAAAGTTTCTGCTGCCCAGGAACCCAGAAATATAGTGCCAGTGGCATTAATTTGATCCACCCAAATTTCTGCATCCCTACGATTAATAATTAAATGCTCAGGCGCATAGTCATTGATGATAGTTAATTGTTCTTGGGGATCACTACATAAGAGAATCCTACTGTGTGTTAATGATTCGTTGATAATGCTGGTTCGTGGCAGTTTGCTTAATTGAGTCGAGAGTTCTTGATTGACTTTATCTGCAAATTCTTGCTGTTCACAAATTAAGATCACTTGAGAGTCTACTCCGTGTTCTGCTTGTGCGAGTAAGTCTGCGGCAACAAACGCTGGATTTGCTTGATTGTCAGCAAGAATCATCACTTCAGACGGACCTGCAGGCATATCAATTGCGGCGCCTTTTGGGTCGCTGGCGACTATGGTTTTGGCTTCAGTAACGTAGTTATTTCCTGGGCCAAATAACTTATCTACTTTAGTAATACTTTCTGTACCATAAGCCATTGCTGCAATGGCTTGGGCACCGCCTATACTGTAGATGGTATCGATACCACAAAGACGTGCTGCAACCAGTAAATGCGTGTTAATCGTACCATCAGCATCTGGAGGTGTGCATAATACTTTAATGGGGCAACCCGCGACTAACGCAGGAATGGCTTGCATCAAAAGCGAAGACACTAAAGGTGTTTTATTACCTCCTGGAACATATAAACCGACACGCTTGATTGGTCGATAAACGGTTTGTATGGTGACGCCATTAGCTGTACTGATGATTTTATTCTCAGGTAAGAGTGATTGGTGGTATTGACTAATTGTACTAATGGCTTTTTTCATAGCCGTTAAAGCCGTTTGGCTTACTTGAGCCTTGGCAATTTTTTCCTTCTCAATTTGTAAGGATTTTAATGAGGCACCATCAAATTTTTTGGTGAATGCCAATAATGCCTTATCACCTGAGGTACGTACTTGTTCGATGATTTCTAGAACTTTATCTTTGTTCGTGAATGCACTTATTGGGCGTGCTAAACATTTTTTTTTCTCCACGGTAGAAAGAGATTGCCAATTTTTTATGACTAACATGATGATTACTCCAGCATTTTTTCTATAGGCAATACCAATATGGAACTGGCACCTAATTCTTGGATGGTTTCCAAAGTATTCCAAAACACACGTTCACTGGAAACAACATGTACTGCAACTTTGTCGATACTTCCTGGTAAGGGGAGAATTGTTGGTGACTCTGCACCAGGAAGTTTTTTGGCAATGCGTGCGAGCGCGGATTTTGGAGCGTGAAATACAATGTATTTTCGTTCTTGGGCTTGCTGTACTGATTGAATACGGCGGGCCAGCATGTTGAATAATTCTTGAAACATTGATGAAGAATTTTTTTCAGCTTGAATTAAGACTGCTTGGCTTTGTAATACGGTATCGACCTCACAAAGTTTATTGTCTTCAAGCGTTTGGCCACTAGATACCAGATCGCAAATCGCATCGGCCATGCCCATGCGAGGGGCTACTTCTACTGAACCTGATAAAACCAGGGTTTCAGCACATATTTTTCGTTCGTGCAAATAGCGATTGAGTAAATAGGGATAGCTCGTTGCAATGCGTTTTCCATCTAAACTACCGGGGCCTTGATAATCAAAAGATTCAGGAATGGCGATGGATAAGCGACAGGTACAACTGCCTAGAGTGCCTATGGTTTTGTAAGATTTATCTGGATTAGCAAGCGCGGCCTCATAAAGTACATTCTCTCCCACGATACCACCATCGCAAAGACCATCAAATACTAAAACAGGAATATCGTCGTCGCGGACAAAGAGTAAATCAATTGGAAAATTGTCGACATGAGTCAGTAAGGTATTGGGTTTGATGCGAAATTTAAGGCCACATTTTTGTAGTAAGATTAAGGACTCTTCAGACAGACGTCCCTTTTTTTGTAAAGCTAAACGTAAACGATTTTTCATGCTAACTCCAAACGATTGGCGATTAATTCATAACCACCGGTGCCAAAGCTTAAACTACGCGCAACGCGGGTAATGGTAGTAACACTGACGCCAGTTTGTTCATGAATGGTGCGATAGGGAATCCCTTGCCGCAGTAATGGAACAACTTGCCAACGATCAGCCATGGCTTCCAGCTCTGTAGGTGTACAGAGATCAGTAAAAAATTGCAAAGCTTCTTCGTGGGAGTTCAGCAAGCTTATTGCGTTCATCAAATCAGGTAAGGCTGCATGTTTTAAGGTATTAGTTGTTTTCATATTAATGTATTAGTGTGATATAACATTATTGCAATGTTAATGCTTAAGTTTTATCCTGTCAATAGAAAAACAATGTAGGTATAGTGATGACGATATCATTGGACATGAAAAATGACAGATTAGCGCTAGCGGTGTTTTGACCGTCTGCGATTTTTAGTCCTAGGCTATTTAAGGTAACTCCCCAGGTATTTAATTGAGCTCACCGGGCTTCCCCTCTCCACCGCGC
>NZ_JASGFU010000101.1:0-6450 GCF_047605385.1 Legionella sp.
GCTCAAAAAGAAATTATGGTTGATTTGATCATCAATTTAATAAAAGAGCAATCTGGGGCATAATGGGGTATTTTTATCGAGGAATAACGTCAGGGTTGATTATTCACATAATATGCCACCGGCTAAAATGGTAAATTGCTGGCCGAAACCCCTTTATGGGCAAGACCGCTATTAAATCCCAATATCAATGACAAAAAACTATTAGCCAAAGCAAAAAATTTGGCGTGTCCTGAACTCTTCAAACTTATCGACAAACAGATTATTAAATAAACATAGTAGAGAGAGCACATGCCGGTTTAATAAGGAGAATACCCAAGTTTGGATGTTCACCCGCAGCCCCCTGATGGGCTTTTTTTAGGTAAAGATTAGTCTTGGCCTAGAATGACAACTACAAAATTGAAGTGGGGACAAAGTTGTCACAAAATCGCCCCGACGTACACACTAGGCCATAAAAGATATCAGTGCCCTCATTGATGAGGCAAGAAACCATATTGCGGTTGAATACAATTTTACTCAAGCTTTGCTTTGTTGGTATATTGGTAAACGTTGATGTTCTTTCTTATTTTTATTAGACTTTTCACCAAAGAAAGTCATTGAATTTGAATTAAGAATATTCTCTAAACAATCGCCTTCTTCTTCGTTAAGCAACAAATCGTTTTCAAAATTAAATTCCTCAGAAAATATGTAATTATTGATACACAAAGCTCTTTGAATAATCTCGCTTTTAAAAAAAGAGCTTATTTTATTCCGTTCTTCTTCTGTATTTTGTTTAATTAATACAATACTTTTTTTTGCCTGAATAGTTGCAGCAATGCAATTTTTTTTAAAAGACTTTTTTACACTATCTGCAATGGAATAAGCTGATTTACCTTGATCACATGATAAATACAACATCAAATAAATGAGGGGTTATGAACATACTCAGGACTCGTCATATTCCATAATGTTTAAGCTACTTATCAGCAGTAGTCATCAAAAATATCTCCTCCTTTCCATTCTAAACCTGCCTATACAAAATTCTTTGACAGCATCGTCTCTAATGAATACTAAAGAAGCTCGTCTGCAACACCTACATTTAGAGATAGCTCTATCTTTTCTGAAATTTTGGAAATCCTCAATTGATAATTTATTATCTATTTTATTCTCATTAGGAATATCAATTATTTATAATGGCATCTTTTATTACTTAAATCGGTTGCTTCATTACTACTTAATTGTCTTTTTTTCAAATTACTATCTGATTTAATACTATCTGCATCAATATTAGGATCTATTGATGATTCAGTGATTTCTCCAATAGCTAGGCACGGTGGATCATCCTTTTGCTTATTACTATTGACTGATTTTGTTGATTGAAATTGTGGAGCACGAAAGAATCTATAAAAAGTCTGAAGTGTTGTTGCAGCAATTTCCATTTCTTTATTTTCTGCCAACATTACTTTTTCTCCTGTTTCTGTCCAAGAGAAGTCATGGCTGTCGGCATTAAATGCTTTATCTAATCCATAGCTCATGAAAGAAAAAAACCTTCGCTCATCAGGGTGTTCTTTCTTCATAATATTTTCCATTTTTAATGGTCCAGATGTAGAGACCACGGTGTTCATAATCATATTGCAACGCACGAGATCGCGAAAACTCATTAGCAGGTTTTGCTCATTCTTTTCTAAAAGTAGGTCTATAATGGCGGGATCCGGAAAAAAATTTACATACGAAGTTAATTCATCTCTTAGACATTTTGCGGCTTTTTTTATTAAATCAGTTTCTGCTAAGTTGTCTGGAGCATTATAGTTTTCTATAAATACATGAATGTCACTGACTGAATATAATACAGTAAAGCAAAAATCTTTAATTTTGCTTGATGAGTTTTTTAAAATTTCGTAACGAACTTCGCGAGCATTTTTTTCTTCTGGAGTAACAAAAGGTAATGAAAAACAAGCTTGTGCTAAGCAATTCGCCCAATTTTTAGGAATACAACAACTATCATAAATATCTTGTTGTATGCGGATAATATAAGGTAAAGCATCTTCGTGATGCACAACAGCTATCATGTCATTATTATAAAATTCATCTATATAAGAATCTAGATTCTGTTTATAAGAAAATAAAAAAGGTTTACTTACATTAATGATTGATGGAAGTTCACTTGTATTAACATAGACATCGAGGTCAGTATAGGTACCCAAAGTATAAACAGGATGTAGCCATCGTAAAATATCGCTGGCAACAGCTAAATTACCTCCCTTATCTAAATGATAGATTTCATTTCGATAAAGATGGATCAATTTTATTTCTTCACTGGTTGTACATAAAGGAAAAATGCTAGTTTGTACGTCCTTGGCAACAATATTTTGATCCGCGCAAAAAACAGTAAGATCTTCTAATGCCTTTGGAGATAGCAATGTACCATCATAAATTAAAAAGATCTTGTCTGTGAGATTAATTGCTCTCATTTCTACAAGACGTAATTGATTTTTAAGAGGCATAAAAGAGTTAGAGTCTTTACTTAACCAAACTTTTACGTGTTTATGAGGATTATAATTATAGGCCATACGAGTGCATGAAAGAACAATCTATAGTGCATTGTATAATTAAATTTCACTATTTTCAATATTTAATCTTAATGAAGATATTTTACAAAGATTTTCGACAGAATTCCTACAGGCATTGTCCTTTAGATCTAGCGCTCCAGACTTACACCCGATCAAAAAACTTCAAATTATAACATTCATTAATAGTGTCTAATGAAATAATTCTTCTATTGTTTCCTGCATCTCATCCTGGCTCGGTTTAGCGTAACGAAATATTTCTTTAATTGATACATTGCCGCTAAGTTCTTGAGCAAAATGCACTCCGTGCTTATCAGTCACTTTTTTCAAGAAAGTATGCCGGAGTTTATGAGGCGTAAATTCAAAAGCTTCATTCCCAGACGCAAGGGCTGATACTTGCCTCAAAACGCGCTGACAAAGTCGGTAAATGTTACGCGTATTAATGCGATTACCTGCCCTGTTAACAAATAATGGTTCATCGAGTTCAGTGGTTCTGGTTTTTAAATAGTTGTCCAGATGCTCTCTTGTTTCTTGAGGCAACGGTACTTTATTCGTCACACGCTTACTCTTATGGCGAACCACTGAATGAAGCCCTTTCGAGTGATATTGAGAAACGTTTAGTGATACTAATTCTGACTCACGTAAACCTGTTCCTAATAACACATAAAAAATGGCTGTTTCAAGCAATGCGTTTTGATTTTTTCGGGTACATATTTTTGCACGTTGTTCACAGGCTGATTTTAAGCGCATGAGCTGCTTGGAGGAAAGACCATTCCATTCGGGTGCATCGGTTTGCAAATCTTTCACCCCGGATAATGGATCGCCTGCAATTAATGGTCTTTGATGATGAAGCCATCGACCGGCATGACGAACAGTTGCCATAGTTCGGTTAATTGAAGTGGCCTTGTAGGGTTTCCCGGTTTTCTCAGAAATGGTGTTACTTAAAGAGCGTTGAAATTGTTTACTGACTGCTGGTGTCCAATTGTCAACAAAATCGTGCCCTACTTCCTTTTGAAAGAAATTGATAAACTTGGTTAAGTCTTTTTGCTTGGCTTGCTCGGTTTTTAGCGGTGCACCCTTCACATGAACTTGAAAATAAAATGACAACCAAGCCGATAAGGAGTTGGTGTCAAAATGAACATCCAACGGATGGAAAACCTTATCTACCCCAAACTTTTGATTTTTGTCATTTTGCGCATCCAGGAAATTCATAGGGTCACTTTTTTGTTTTTTCCTCATTATACCCTATTTAGGGTAGATAAGGTACGTTATCTACCCCAAATAGGTATCCAACTAAAAAATCCCTGCAGAATGTACATCCAAAAAAAAATGTTTTAAAATTGCTTTGATTTACAATTATTAAAATTACATGTCTCATATTAAAAATTATTTTCCGGATAATGAAGATGTGTTGAATCGACTCATTATTAATACAATAACTAATACCACTGATTTTAAGATTGGTGATACAGTTAAAATTTCTAAGCATCATACTGATGAGAAATAGACTATTACTGATTTTTCTGTAACTACAAATGGAGAACCTGCTGCTTTATTAGAAAATGATACTTTCCATACCTTCAATGCATCAAGTTCAAAATTAAGGTGAGTTAGATGATAAACACCGATTATTTAAAAAAACGTCATGGAATTAGTAAAAATGAAATTTTAAAAATGCACTTCCTTGATAATATGAATGCTCAGGAGATTTCGAAAGCATTAAAGGTTGATCTCTTACTAGTAAAGAAGATCATATCTTTTGAACGCAAATCTGGATTGATAAATAGCAATTAATGCCCTACCGTTTAAAAACTCAATTATACAGATGAAAGTTTACAAAGCTCTATCTTCTTAGCACAAGGTTGATAATATCGCACTCATTTCATCATAAGATCTCTGTTCCAATCGCTGTTTGATTAAATCCATCTTTTTTCGTAGTGCTAATTGCTCTTGAATGGAAAGCTCTGGAGCATCAACAAAATTAATGTTTTCAGCTTTTGATTGAGGGACTAATTGGTCTAAAAAAGAGACAAAAGATTTATCCATAGTCAACAACCTCTATTATTTTATGTTCTATAACATAAACCTAATTTATGTACAGTATGTATCCTAAACGTTTCTTCGAGTTCCATTCAATTGAAAAACCGTGGCAGCAATATTGTAGCAGAATTGCAACCGATAATTAAAACATAAAAATTCCTGATTCTTTGTCTGAAGTGTCTCTAAGATACTGAGCGACTTAGTTCCAAATAACTGGTCTTTGGCCAATCTATTGGCTAAATATTACATGGCAAGGTGACTCTTTTAATTGTGAGCCGTTACAGCTAAGGATGGTAACGTCACTTTACACGCTTCAAATACAATACTGTCTGGATGGAAATTAACGTTCTTGGGTTACACAGATTTGAAGTTCTTGAGCAACGTTTGTACGTATTACGGCACGTGACATTTTAATTGGTTATAAAGTCGTTCATTGCAGTTAATTTATCGTTGATTTTCCAGGATTGGACGATTTTTATTGGCTTAAAACTACGTGTGTATTTACATCTACTGGCACCGTCAACATGGGATGCATATTCCACTCCATGCTCAAATGCAAATAGAATTACAGATTCCCTGTTACAAACACATGCTATTTATGTGACAATTTATCCCTAATTATAAAAACGGGCCACTACACCACTTAATTAGTATGAGACGAGCCTCTGTATCAGCACATATGACACGATTAACATATAATATATCGAATAATATATCCTGAGAATTACAAGTATAAGTTTTTTAGTTTTTGGATAAATAAAATGGATAATAACAATCGATATTCTGTCCCAGAAGATGAAGATTATGAGCCTGGCTCAAATAATGAAGTTTTAAAAAATCTTTTAGGTATTAAAGATAAAGAAACAATGGAGCAAGTAGAAGAAATAGAATTGGAAAGAACTGGAAATGAACTTCCCAGCATATATAGTGCAGATTATCAATTTACACAACTTGATATACGACAGATTCATAAACTTTGGTTAGCTGACATTTATCCTTTTGCTGGAAAATACAGGACAGTGAATATGAGTAAAGATGGTTTTCAATTTGCTGCTTCAAAATATATTGATAAATCCATGCAAGAACTAGAAAGAAAATTTCTAAAACAGTATACACCTTGCCAAGGTTTAAGTAATAAACTCACAGAAGCTCTGGGAATTGTACATATTGAATTAATTGTCATTCACCCATTTCGAGAAGGGAATGGAAGAGTATCAAGGTTACTGGCAAATTTAATGGCTATGCAGGCAGGTTTTCCTCAGTTAAATTTTGAACCCATTGATAAAACGATTAATCCACAGGGTTATCATAATTATATTCTTGCTATACATCACGGGGTAATGGGGAACTACGAACCAATTCAAGAATTGTTCTCAGAAATTTTAAGGGTCACTTAGATGAAGTCTTTTTTTCATTTCTGCTAAAACAACATTTGACCGAGAATGATCAATCGTAACAGATGAGGCTTTATTTTTCACAACAATACCTTCCACGCCGCAAGATGTTCTAACAGAGCGAGCATTTGAACGTTTAGCCTGTTCCTTATCCTGCAAATAAGGATTTACTTCTGATATTGTTTTCATACCTGTAAGTATACCACATTTCCAAAATGTTGATGATTAAAAATTCTTTTTTAAGAACGAAGCTTACTGACAAATATAACTATATAAAAAGACTCAATATGCTTTTCTTGAATGGGAATAATTTCAAACGTCATCATATCCTCATGCTAACATCTTTCAAAATAGATAAAATGTTTGACTTGTTTAAGACAGACTTGTTTAAGACAAAGAGCATGTTAAACCCAAGATATTATGTGTAGTAGTTCAAACTTGATCTGACAGTTGCCAGTTTTTCAGAAGTGTCT
>NZ_JASGFU010000102.1:0-6241 GCF_047605385.1 Legionella sp.
AGAAAGTGCGCAAGAAAGAAATTCAATTCTACAATGGTCTCATTCTAAGTTCTAGCCTAGGTGATAAAATCAGTAAATTATTCCTTAAGTCAATGGCAGTGGGGCAAACCTCCCTCGGCTATTGTCGCTGAATTAAGTGAAATAACCCCTTTAACCGAAGAGGTTAGTAATAACTATAAAATAGACAATGAACGCATCCAAATAGCCAATTATTATACAGATTTAATTATGAAAAAATTGAAAGGATCTCTATGAATCACACAAATTATTAATTATTGAATCTCTTGCATCAAGTACGGCAACAAATGCAGTTTATGAAAGCAAGCCGCTACAACTAAGTTTGATGACCCATCGTTTTTTTCGTTTCTTCTTCGTTTTTAGTTAGTTCTTGTAGTTCTTTCTTTGCTCTATGTTGAAATTCTCTTGATTTCTCAGAATTACTATCAACTACTAAATTGTTTTTTTCAAAATTTTTCAATTGCAAGGCAACATTACTGTGAGTCACTCCAAATCTGCCCAAAACTGTTTTCTGTTGCGATTTTTCAATGGCATTATTAACTGCATGTTGAAGTGTTGAAAGGGCTTCACTGTATGTAAGTTTTCCGCTTGCAATATGTTCTCTTAGAGTAACAATGGTATTACTTAAGCCCTTTATTGCTCTTTCTTTATCTTTATCGATTGCTTTTATTTCTTGATAATGATCTTGAATCATTTTGCTCCATTTATGACTATTATCCTTTTTTTCAATTATTAGTTCGATTTTTAATTTCGCAACTAATGTGTCAAATTTATGGCATCGTGAATCTATTATTATTTGTTGAAGAGTTTCTACACTATGAGCAGTTCGTGCATAAATGTCTTTAAAGCACTTTGTTGCAAGCTCATCATAGTGTTCCTGAGGAATTGTATAGCCAGGACTTCCTGACTTTCTCTCAAATTTTCCAAATTCTGTTATTCTTTGATAATAGATTTCTTTTTTGTTAACTTCATATATTTTCTTGATGCCTGTAGACATATTTTCACTTCTGACATTCTTATTCAACACCTTATTTATTTGTTGCAGAAAACCATCTAGTTCTTTAATAGTTGTGATATTTTTTAACTTGTCTAATGATTCTGTAGGTAAGTTTGCGATAATCTTTTGCGCTTTTTCAACTTCTGCTTGAGTTCGCTCATCTAATTGCTTCTCTTTAGTTAGGCTTACTAACATATTCATGTCTTGACGTAAAATTTTAATCGCAGTTTCAATTTGTTCTTTTTTCCTGGCAAGCAGCTCTTCTAAATTATTAATTGTAGTATTGCTCTGATTAAGAATAGCCAGTTCACGTTGAACCCTTAATAGCTCTGCAATGGGGTTATATTCTTCATAATTCAAGAATGAAGCTTTTGCTAAATTGGCGGGAAGCATCAGAGCGATTTGAGGATCAGTATAAGTATTGGTCGAAACGGTCACAATGTCATCTTTATCATCTGCATGCACATAGGTAACATCACAATCGGAGTAATTGGCACATATATCGTGAATTTGAAAAAAGGACAATCGATATTTATTATCTCCTGACATTGCATAATCACTTACCATCTGCTCCGCTAATTCCTGTTTTTTTTCATAATGCTGTTCATAATTAAAATTATATCCACCTTCTTTGCTTAAAACGCTATCGTAGAGAAGCCTTTCATTCATGGTAACCGGTATTGAAATAGCGTGATTTAATGCATTAGCAAAATGCTTCATAGCGCGAAAAGCAGAGCCACTACTATTTTTTATACCATCTTCTTGATCTTTTGCTGCAGAGGTTCTATTAGAGCCAACCATAATGACTACTTCATCGTATTTTTCTTCGGCCACCATTTCTTTTATGTGCTCAAAAAGCACGATATTTCCTGTTACAATAGCTTCTTCATACTCTTTAGCGGGAATTTTATTAATAGCTTTTGCATACTCTTCATAAGTCATCTTGGCAGGAGCAATCTGATATTTTTTTAGTAATTCTTGATAGAGTTCGATAAATTTCTTACTTGCCAGACAACCATCAAAGTCGATGGATATGGCTAAGATTTTTTTTCCAGGAGTTATGGTTTTCTCTGATTTGTTTTCCATAAAGATACCTCATTTACTCTATCTTTTATTTCTAATAATAGAACAAGATGTATGAATATGTGATAATACTAGGGCAGGAATTAAATCGTTTTTAAATGATTTAAAAAGAGAGCAGTAAACCTCTTTACTGATGCTTTATGGCAACAATTATTACAGAATGTTCTTCTTTTTCTATACGGTAAACAATTCTATGAAACTCAATTAACATTTTATAGTTAATTTCTAAGGTCTGGTGAATTAAATAGTACGATAAAAATATTCTGGAGCGCTTTCTAGATAACGTGATGTAAGCCAGAGGCGTTTGAGATGACGTCTGTGCCCAATTTCTGGCTCATCGACATAAGCAGTTCGTGCATGAAAAATGTGGTAGTTATTAAGAAATTGTATATCACCCGGTTGTAAATTCATATAGACGTTAAATCGTGGATCGCGAGCCATTTTAAGAAGTTCGTCAAGTGCTTCAAGTGTTTTTGGCGATAAGCGAGGCGCCTGTGCATGACGCTGTGATTTATAAATGAGAATCGAAAAAAAGTGAGAAAAAAGACGTCCTTGATACTCAGTAAAACAAGGGACCATGCCATAAGGTTTAAAACCAGGTTTTTGTTGATCACGAAGATCATAAGGTAATGCTTCATAGAGCGCTACCAAAAGGTCGGGACGAGTACGCACTAACTCATTATGAATAGCAACCGCATTGGCAATACAAGAAATTCCACCAGATTTTGCGTTTTGTAAACACATAAGACCAACTAAATCAGCAGAGTCACTATGGTATTCATATGCAATAGGACCATATGAATTAAGGCGAGCAAGTGGATCGTGAGGATCATACCGCGCAATAATATCGCCCATGAACAAGCCATATTTGTCCTGAGACATAGGATTCCCTAAATACGTGCCAATTCCCCAATAAAGCATGGTTAGCTCATCATCAGAGTATGAGTGTGTATTTAGAGAGGAAATAAGAACAAAACCACGTCCATCAATTAATTCAATCTCGATCTTCCTAAGTTTGGCAGCTAAATTGTCCAGAGGAAAGTCATTACGAGAGATATCATACAAATTCTTCGAGCTAGCCTTTGCAGTTTTTAATGCATGATCAAGTTCTAGATGATCACTGCGTGTTAATTTAATTGTCCATGAAGCAGGATCAGCAACGGTATCGGCATTCCAATTCACTTGTGGCTCAAGGATCCGTGGGACAAAAGTCATAGATATCTCCCAATCTATAAGCATTATTATTTAAAAATCAATGCTCGCTTATATTGGCAACAATGATCCTAACATAGGAAAAAAAGAAATTTCCCTCTTAACTGCATTATAGCAGAGACAGTCCATTTCTTTTCTATTCTTTAAATGCTGATCATTTTCAATGATTCTGGATATTCCAAGGTATCATTTCTTTATGGATGATTACATATTGCGCAATATATGAACTAAAATATAAATAAGGGAAGGTGGTGATAGTTCAACCAGAATAATGGAGAAGGATGTGTTGATCGAACCTGTACAACCCATATTTGTAGTCGTCAAGGTTGACCACAATGATCACATGTGCCAGATGATAAGCCTTTCTGACAATCAACTCCAATTAAAATGCAGTACTTATTTTGAAAAAGAAAGCCAAGTCTCTTTCCTGGGAAAATACTTCCGTGGGCGAGCCGTGATTGAAGACATAAGCTTTTCTAAATTACATTTTATCTATCAAATGAATATTGAAGAAATTCAATTTCAACCCGGCTTATTGATTAATACTCATCTCTAAATAAATTCGTAGTTTCTCTGGGTATACTTCGTAATACCTTGCTTTTATTCAATAATACACTCAATGCTATTTTATGAATATCAGCTGTGCATGCTAAATCGCCCCCATCCATTTCGTAATTAAATTGAATTTCCTTAGTTTTTCTCTTTAGGCTTGAGAGGTTAATTGAATAAAATCAGCCATTGAAATACCAACTTCTCGAAGCATTCTTGGGAAAAAACTGGCGCTGCTTAAGCCAGGTAAGGAATTAATTTCCAGAAAATAAATTTTACCTTCAGAGATAATAAAATCCAGACAGAACATATTTTCAAACATTAAATCAGTGAATATTCGTTTGGAGACATCCGCAATTTGCTTTGTGTAGGGATTATAATAACAAGGAACAAGTCGTTCGCTAACTCCAAACTTACATAATTTTTCCTTGCGACCGAAAAAATTTTCTTTAGTTCGTACCAAGATTAAAGGTAATGTCTCAATCGTGTTTAAATTTTCAATGCAACCACAAGAATATTCTTCACCAGCAATATATTGTTGCACTAAAGCAAGATCATCATATTCCAATATCAGGGCAATCAAATTGGAAACATCACGTATGGAATCTTCATTGAGTAAAAAACGCTCTGTCATCATACTCATACCCAACTCATTAGGTTTAACAACTATCTCTTGATCATAAATATATGAAAAGTTCTTAGTGAAAGATCTCGCTCAGCAGAAACTCCACCAAATACCAAACTAATTTTTTGCTTTGATAAATTGTTCATCATAATCCTTTATTAATAATTAAATCTGGCTTAATGGATAAATAGTGTTTCTGCTGTTTCTTGATGAGAATGACTACGAATACTATTGTTTTCATTCATAAAGATCACTTTAGGAACATGCTCCTGAGCGTTGTGTTCTTCAAGCACGCAATAACAAATAATAATGATTTTGTCTCCTTCATGAACCAGTCGTGCTGCAGCTCCGTTTACACATATATCACCACTTCCACGAAATCCTTTAATCACATAGGTTTCAAACCGAGAACCATTATTGATATTCACAATTTGTACTTTTTCATTTTCTCGAATTCCTGTTTCTAGTAAGAGATTCTCATCAATAGTAATACTTCCTATATAGTTTAGATTAGCCTCTGTAATGGTTGCTCTGTAGATTTTGGCTTTTAACATAGTTACTAACATAATTGCTCCTTTTATATTTTTAATTATCAAACAGTGGTTATCGCCGATGCATTTCTCAGGTTACTTTAAAATTGTCTGGTAATATAAAATTTTATGGAGACTTAATGATTAATAATGTAAAAAAATTTTTATTTAATAATTACCTTATTAATTACATAGATGTACCTGAAGGTACAGGAAAAATTATTTCTTTAGTAATTATTGAATCCATAGCAATGAGTATGTCTTATTTAATATCGATTTACTTGGTTAATTTATTACATTTCACATCGCTTGAAGTTGGTAAATTAATTTCCATGCTTTCTTTAGGTGCTTGCATAGGTTCGTTATTAAGTGGTTATTTAACTACAAGAATTTCAGTAATAAAAGTGTCTTCATTTGGCTTGTTTATGTATGCTGTAGGTTTTTTTATTATCTTTTGTAACGTCTTATTCTTATTTATTAATAACACTATTTTTATGTGGAATTAGTGGCATTTTTATGATGATCGGTAATTTAACGGCATTAATTAAACTAGCTGATGATGATGCCATGAAAAATCGTATTATTGTTTTACAATCTGTCGTATATAACTTATCCTTCTCAGTCAGTAGTTTTTTTATGAGTTACTTTTATGCCCAATCTCTTAGAAGTATATTTTTAACATTGGGATTTACGCTATTGATTTCGGGTGTCTTTGTATTGAATTTTAAAACAGATTCTGTGCATGAACCAACTACGGGTAAAAAAGTATCATTTTTTCAAATTAAAAGCAATCTTCCAAGTACAAGTATGATCATATTTATGATATTTTTCTATGGAATAATATATTCTTTAGTCAAAATTTTTTTTCCTGTAGAAACAATATCTCGATTTAATAACTCTTTTTATTCATGGTTAATTCTATCTATAAATCCTTTAATGATAATCTTTTTCCAACCTTTACTTATTAGTAAGTTAAAAAGTAAGGGAAGTATTTTTCTTTTATTATCAAGTTCACTTTTATTAGGAATTGGATATGCTTTATTTGGGATATCAACTTACTTCATATTTAGCATATTATCTATATTATTAGCGACAATTGGTGAAATGGTATTTTCTCCAATTTCAAAAAAATTGGCGGCAACTTCGTTTGGATATGGTAATGAAGGGTATAGGTCCTGAACGATCCCGTCAAATTTTTGCACAATCATAATTTTCCCAGTCTAAGGC
>NZ_JASGFU010000103.1:0-5969 GCF_047605385.1 Legionella sp.
CCTATATAAAAAAATCAAGAGCTTACCTGCACCGATAACTTTTTGCGACAAAACCTGCACATTCAAGTGTCGATTTTATATAATATAATTTAGCATCGTCATTTTTTACTTTGCTTAAAATCAACAGGTTATGACCCCATGGTATTTCTCCAACGAGCTGTTGGAGATTTGGCTTGTGTTGGTATTCCAAATAAAATTGGCGCATATACCAAAGATTCTGGGGTGAAAATCCTGATTTAGCATTAAATTCAACTTTTAAATCTCTAGATAAACGCTCAACAACGGATTTTCCCCAGCCATGTTTTTTTTGGCTTTTTACAATGTGCTCACCAAGCCACCAGTATAGGGAGATTAATTCCCGATTAGCTGCATGAGAGGCACGAACTCTTGTCCCGTGAATTTGAGCTTTGGCTTTTTCAAGAAAGTCTTTATATGCTGGCAAATCATTAGTCGTTATTTCGTTCATACAGTAATCCCAATGGAGCGAATTGCACTTAAAAATTCTGTTTTTCTCGTTGAGTTCCTACCATATAGAAAATCTTTAACTTCTTTAGGTGTGGCGTGAAGAAATTCACAAATACAAATAGCAGGAAGTTAATATCCAATCCTGGCTAGTTGTGCTTCTAATGAATGAAGATCGGGGGCAAGTGCTTTATTTATAACCTCTTCAGTAATTGGTTTTATCGCTGCAGAGTAGGCAATTTCCATAGCTGTAGCCAAATACTTGTGAATTTGTAATGGTGTAATTAATGCTTGGGCGAGTCGTAATGCGGCCTCATTTGTAATCACATCACTGACGTTCACCTTTTCCTTTAGGCATTGCTTAAACAGAAACTCAACATACTTCTCCATGTTGCCCATTGCATTGTCAATGCTAAATATCTTAGTTCTAGCCCCTATTTCCTCAATACTGGAGGTTGATAGGGAATTACCCAATTTAGGATGACCTGCCAGAATAATAGATAATTGACAACCACTATGCGCAACTATTTCCACGATGCGCGTTAAAGCGGTTAATGTTTGTCCATGTACATCATGGGCTTCATCAATAAATAAAGCCACCGGCTTTTTTTGCTTTTTAATTAAATCAATTAATTGACGTTCTTGCTTTTCACCTTGCGTTGGAACCTTAAAATTTTTATCTGTTTTAGTAAGGTCATAAAATAACGCCAGATAAATGGTGCTTACATTTAATCGATTTTTTTCAGTAGACAACGACCGAGATACTATGATTCTATTTTCAATTTCCAATTCTTGTTGAATTTGGTTTAATAACGTGGTTTTTCCTGATCCAACCATCCCCGTTAAAGCATAAATCCCTCCCGCTTGAATCAGAAATTTTAATTCTTTGTATAACTTCTTCCGCTGCTCTGTATCATAATAGCTAGCACAAATAAGTGGTTGTTTTAAATTAAAGTACTCCATAACCTCTGTATACACGCATTACTCCTTATTTATTGCCTGGCATAAAGACAACGTAAAATATTGTCTTATCCTCGATTCGACTTCTTCTTTGTTTAAAGTTTCTCTAACGATATGATTAATGACATCGATTTGCTGAGGAAGTAATGCAGCAAGTGGCTTATTTAATAAACGAGCGATAGCCTTCTTGGCCTCAAGCTTATCAGTAAATACTGATTCTTTTTCTTCATCAAATGGAACGCAGGGTTGGTTTTTTGTAATTGCTCGCGCCTTTTCTAGCTGGGCGATAGTTTGAGTGTCATGTCCAGTCATAACCGATAATGGAACAGAAATTGATTGTGCTAAATTGGAAATGTCATTTGCTAATTTTTCTGTTTTTGTTTGAGAATGGCGTCGAAATATATGCAGAGGGATGGGGCCGCTAGATGGATAAAATGGCCCCGTTTTTTGCCTATTAAACTCAACATACACTTCGTTGTCTAACAGTCCATGTAGCAAAATTACCTCATGCCCTGCCATATCTGGAGTTAGTTGATAAGAGATGCCGTCTATGCTAACGCAGGCATCTGAAGCCACAAGGCGTGTTTCTGGATCGCGAACAAATTGACAAAACTTTTCCCAAGAACACATTTGTCGATAACCGTTCGTTGGTAGAAATTTCGTCCAAGTTTGTAAACGTGTTAATTTTCCAGAGCGATGGGGCATTTCAGCATATTGAAATAAATAATTTATTAACCACTCATTTGCCTGATCTAGTGAGGCAGGTTGATGAAAGTGAAACAAGGTCTCAAAAGATTCTTTTGTGGTTCGATTTGTTCGCTCAACTTTACCCTTGCTACGTGCAGTGGTTCGCCTTCCGTCCGATCCTCTAGGCATATGAGTTTTGAGATCGATGCCAAGACCTGCTAAAACCCTTCGAAATAATGCGCTTCGTGCGAAGCGCTCCATTATCGGTGTAAAGTGTCCGAGGGATCCCTTGAAAAGGAAATCCTGATATTTTTTTAGCAGACATCGCATTAAACAAAAATTTTAAAGTCGTTAATACATCTTCACCCGCTGTCTCAATATATTCCGAATAAAGTACACCACTTTTGTCGTCAGTAACGCTTGCAAGAAATAATTTATAGTCACTGCTTTTAGTTAGTTTTTTTAAGTCTGACGGTGTAAAGTCAAATTGCCAACATTCATTACTTTCTTCCGCCTCGAAATGAACGACAATGGGTTCAACAGACAACAAAGCGTGATGATTAAATCCCCATTGCGTCATGTAACGATTCACCGTACTTTTCTTTAAAATACCAATTGGTGCTTTAATTAACCCCTGAGCTGTTTCAATACCATGTAACTCAAGTATCTCAATACATTTAGGTGTAGAAAGATGACGATTATTTTTATTGCTGGTACGGATTTTAAGTGCTGCAATAAGACGGCAGTACATTAACATATCATCGGATGAAATTGTTCTAGGCTGATTAAAGTCTTTTCGTCTATAGGAAGAAAAATCGATACATTGGCGCAATTGGCGATAAACAGTACTGGATGTTACGCCAAAGCTATGGGCAAACTCTTCAATCAAGCCTTTTCGTGCAGAATGCTTTGGTGGGTAGACACCCAATTTATTGTGCAAAATAATTAACTGCTCGACTGGTATTTGCTTTCCCATGTTAGCTTTGGTCTCGGTTTGATTGATTAAGTAGTTTACTACCGGCCTCTTTCAGAGAACCATCCCCATTAACATACGTATAAAGCGTCGTAGTGGTGATATTTAGCCGTTTGGCAACTTCATGTGCAATCGAATTACGATCACTCATTGCTACCATTGCCATTTTGATGGTGTGTTCATCCATCTTTCTTGGTCTACCCCCATTGCGACCCCTCGCCCTAGCAGCTAACAATCCAGCTTGGGTTCGTTCACGGATCAGTTCTCGTTCAAATTCAGCGAGAGAAGCAAAAATACCAAATACAAGTCGGCCATTTGCGGTGGTTGTATCAATGTCAGCGCCAGACAATACTTTAAAGTCAACTTTTTTGTGATTGAGCTCATCAATAAGATTAACGAGGTGCTTCATGTCACGACCAAGCCTATCCAACTTCCACACCACTAAGGTGTTTCCAGGCTGTAATGCCTTAATGCAAGCATTTAATCCCGGTCGGTCATCTTTTCGCCCAGAAGCAAGATCTTGATAAATATATTTGGGATCAACACCGGCTTTTAATAAAGCGTCTTTTTGCAAATCAAGCAGTTGGCTGCCATCTGATTTAGAAATGCGCATATATCCAATTAACATAATCATTCCATAGCAAAGAAACTACAAAATTAGTCTATCAGCTTATGTTGATTTTCTCTATGAGTTATTTTGTTTATTTTCAATCATTATTCACGAATAATTATATCGCCAAGAAAACGTGCGTTTTTCTGGTGGTAGGAGAAAAGTTCAGTTGCAAATAAAGTGGGCCAAGTTGCAATTAATGTGGGCCAAAAAAATACGATGATTACGAGCCGATGTGTTTATAAACGCGAGCCGTTACAGCTATGAGTGTTTTTATGGCGATAATTTATCATGTTGGCGCACCTATTGGGATAATCAAACCTAAGCAATCAACCACACAATGGGAGTTTATATATTTTTAAATCTGTAAAAAACACTTGACATAATAGGGCATAATGCCCTATTATGTCATTGAAGCACGGGCATTTTGCTCAGGGCATGAGAGGTAAGGAATATATAAATGGGTTATTTTACACAGGAAGAACAGAAAACTATTGATCAAGCAATTTTAATTTTAGACCGTAAACTAAAAGTTAACAAAGAGCCTTGCAACAGCTCGTTTTTAATCAAAAATTATTTGAGATTACAACTTGAGAAATGTCAAAGAGAGCATTTAGCAGCATTATATCTTGATACACAATTGCAGCTAATAGAATACAGAGTGGTTTTTTCTGGTTGTATTAACAGTTGTACAATCAGTGCAAGAGAATTTGTTAAAGACGCTTTAGAATTAAATGCAACAGCAATAGTTCTTGCACACAATCACCCATCTGGCAATTCAACGCCCAGTCAAGCAGACATAGAATCCACTCTCAAAATTAAACAGGCATTAAAATTATTTGATATAAATTTAGTTGATCATTTTGTAATTGGTCACAATGAAATAAGTTCATTAAGTGAACTAAATTTAATATAACAAAATACCGCAGCTTATAGCTGCGGTTTAAAAGGTGAGCCATGGAATCATACAAACCATATAATGTTCAGGGTAGTATACGTCCAGAATGCCTTAAAATAGCCAAAGAATGGACAGCACCAACTGGAGATGAGATTAAAATTGCGTTGGCAATGGCCAATTGTTCTGGTGTTGAGTTTGCTGGACGAATTAATACCAATGATCGAACAGTGAGACGCTGGATAGGCGATGAGTTAAATATACCTTATGCTGCTTGGTGTATTTTATGCCTAGAAGCTAATTTAGGAACCATTTGGCGATAGTTAAGAATACTTGGCAAGTGTTGCATTCAAATTTATTAGAAAGGTAAAGTCATGAGTTTTAAAAAAATTACTTTGGGTACGGCAATTATCTAAATATACATTTTAATATGGGGTCCTATCGCTTATTCTTCAGTAGACCTGTATACAGATATGTTTTTTGGAAGCTATATTAAAAATAGTCAGCTAGCATTGTATTGGTCATACGCATTTTCGATAGTATTATTAGTGATTTTAGTTACCTTACCTCTTATTGCGATTCTTGCTTTAGTACTGGATAAAGAGCCTAAAGAAGAGGATAAATAAAGTAAAATATATACGTTATGGCTTTTGTGCAAAAGATTGGTAAAAGGTCACGGGTGATTAGCAAAGACCAAAGATTTTTGTCCAGAGAAATGATCCACCAAAATCTGCGAGCAGATATCAAAGGCACTTTTAGCTTGTAATCTGCAGGAAGTAATAAGAGACATGGTTCTGGCTACGAAGTCAGAGCCATAATCAGAACGTGTCCCAAAATAATTTTTTCGCCAAATGACCGCAGGCCGTAAGCATTGCTCCGCATGATTATTAGTTGGCTCTATATTTTCATTAAAAATAAAAGTCCATAAAGCATCAAAATGCGTCAATAGGTTTGAGCAAAACCGCACGATTCTTGACCTCCGGCCGGGATCTTGGTAAAAAAGGGTCATGTTCAATTTTTAATCCCTGTAAATACTAAACTCCAATAGCATTGGCAACCATCCTGCCAAATGCAATACTTTTTTGCTGAATTTGGTTAAATCACAGATCTGTAATTCAACCCAATAATGATTAAGCTAAAATTTTTAAAATTAACTTCAGATAAGAGAAAAATCGACAGGCTTTAGTTCCAGGCCTAGTTCAGGGTATGGTGGTTGTAGAGACTTTTCTCTTTTAAAGAAACGATGCTTTGTTGGATCTTGGCTCATCTCACTACTAGCAGATGCTTCTGAGCTGAAGATAATATTTTGGGTTGATTTACAGAAACTGGGCAAATACGAGTTATAGTATTTTAAAGATGCCAGTTGATTTTGTTAAGAATAA
>NZ_JASGFU010000104.1:0-5857 GCF_047605385.1 Legionella sp.
CTGATTTTTTCAGTGCTTGTGATTGAACCGCTGACGGTACGTTTTGCTCAAAATTTGTTCTTTGTAATTGTAACTTGGCGACGGCAAGCGGCAGTTTAGACTCTTTCGCCAATAGCGCAGCAAGTTTGTCTGGATTGGCTTTGGCCCAAAGTCTTGCTTGTTCATACGCTTTGATGACCGCTTCGATCGCTTCAGGATTTTGTTTGGCAAACGCCTCTTTTACGCTGAGTACACTATAACTATTAAAGTTAATGTTTCTATACAACAGTCTTGCACCAGATTGAATTTGTGCAGAAGCCATTAAAGGATCTAAGCCAGCCCAAGCATCGACCTGATCTCTTTGCAAGGCATTCTTGCCATCTGGATGTTGTAAATGTACCAATTCAACATCATTTTTACTTAAACCCACCGTATCTAAAGCCAGTAAAGTAAACAAATAAGGGTCTGTACCTTTGGTTGCGGCAATTTTTTTCCCTTTTAAATCTTGTAGTTTTTTAATTGGAGAGTTTTTCCCGACCACCAGTGCAGTCCATTCAGGCTGACTTTGTACATACACTGTTTTAATCTGGCTGCCATTTGCTCGGCTTAAGACTGCCGCCAAACCTGCTGTCGATGCAAAATCAATGCTATTGCTATTTAAATATTCAAGCGAACGATTGCTGCCTTGACTAAACACCCATGTGATTTTGGTATTCGGCAATGATTTTTCGAGCAGTTTTTGTTCTCTGACCACCAGACTTGTTGGTGCATAATAAGCATAATCCAACTTCAAGGTGCTCGGGATGGCAGCAATAGCCGATGATGTGGCTACCAGTGATAAGGCAGAGAGTATAATATTTTTAAAAGAAGACACCGCAAAATGATGTTTAGCCATATCAATACAATCTAAAAGAATATATAAGTGACTAAAGAATCTCATGCCAACAATATTTTTTTAAATAAATTATTATGATTAATTAATAAGAAAAAGTTAAAAAATCAGCATCTGGCCTTAGGGTCTTGAATAACCTAAGTTAGACAAGAATTTCTTAGTTTTTGAGTTGCCTTCTGAATATCGGTTTATTCGGACTTAAGCAATAACATCTGCCACCACATGGCTACATTTTCATAAAGTAAAAAATCCAGCATGCGATCTTGTAATTCCATGTGAATCCGACATGCAACTTTAATCAGTAAAAAAGCTACACTGCTACTGTAATGGCACTATTTTAATGAATGAGTGGGTTCCCAAAAATAGTAATTATCAACGCCTTCAATTCGTTCAAATGTGAACCCTAAAGAAAGATAGAATGCATTTGCAGGACTCTGATCCAACGCCATTAACCGAATCGGTATACCGAGTGCACTTGCCTGAGTTTTTAGATTCTGCAAAATAGTCCGCCCCAATCCTTTTCTTTGAAATTCCTCTTTAAGATAAAGATGATCTAGGTAAAGGTATTCGGCATGTGTGCGCAAAACATAGAACCCAGCAACTGTATCGTTTATGGTCAAAACAAAGGTATCTTTTTCTTCAAAAGATGAAAGGAATCGATTACGTGCTCTTATCGGGTCGAATCTATTAATTGCTTCAAGGCTTGGTCGCATTGCGTTAACACGTATGTCTGCCAACATGAGTGCATCATGAGACGTTGCAGGATAAATTTTTAGATTTGAAATCGACATTTTCATAGTGAATCTATCATAAAATATTGATAATAGATCTCTTATATAATTTCACAAGAGAAAACTAACTTTGTGACCTTTTTCTGCCAATATTATTTTTTCATAAGAATATGAATTATATTGTTTTAATAGAGATATTTTCGTGTAAGACGTATTATATTTATTTTATAAGAGTTAAACTATCTTTCATTTAATGTAATCAAATATGAAATAAAATTTAATAGTAAAAATTCTTTATTTTTTTATGTATTTATATATAATTTAGAGATCAAATTATTTCAATAAATTGTATGAGCCATCCAAATAAATATCTTTTTCGCTTATATCTTCCAGCATTTCTGTTTTCAATAGCAGCTACAGAATTAGTAAATAGATCGTTGAAATTAGTTGAGATTAAAAAATCATTATTAGCAATTTATCCTAGTTGGTTTTCTTATCTATTGGACTGGGGTAGTTATCTATTCTTATCATTTGGGTTTTTTATTATGGGATGCTTGTTTACCGATACCTTACCAAAACTATGGGAAAAACCTCCAATAAAGAGCTATGTTGAAAGATTAAATAATCATTCTATGATTTTCGAAAGAATATTTTATATTTTTATGGTTTTATTAATCATATTTGGAGTTGTATATCCATTTTTAAGTGTTATATCAAATAGTTATAAAAGTAATTTCTCATTAGGTGATACTTTTGAATCTATATATTCAGGTATTTTTTTAGCTATATTATTTTTTCTACTTAGGGAGAGATTTTTTGGATATCCAGATTTGAATAACCAATGGTATTTAAAGTCAGTGACACAAGAAAGTGCGTACAACCCTTATAAAGGTATGGAGCTTCACCATCAATTATTCTTAGTTCAAGATAAATCGCAAATAAAAGGTACTGCAGAAAAATATTATGAAGATTCTTCTATTGGTCAAAAAGGAACTCATGTTTTGCACTATAGTGCAGGAAATCGCAGACGTGCTTATATAGAAGGAACGATTCAGAAAAATTATTTCAGTCCCGATATTTTAATTTTACATGCAATTGAACATGGTGAAAAACGTCAATCTACAATTTATTGCCGTATTGAATTAAAAAGAAAATTTCTTATTGGTGATTATGATTTTAGTAGAAAAGGGCTTTTTTATTCTATGGTATCTAGTCAAAAGGGATATGTAGTTTTAAGCAAGGAAAAATTCGCTATGAAAGTACATTCTGTTGATAAAAAGTTTCTTAAAAAAGAAGTAAAAGAGGATGGGAAATCATTTTATTTGAAATTTTTAAAATTCATTAGAGAAATGAAATGATAAAGCTCATATATAAAGTATTGACGCTTCCTCTCTTACATATAGGTAATTTTTTTTATACAAATAATTTTGATGGTATCAAAGATGATCTAGATAAATGCATTGATGTTATCCATAGCAAAAAGCTAGATGTACCTTATTTTTGGATAGATTATTTAATATTTGCAGAAGATCACAGATTTAATATTCATTATGGTATAGATTTTTATTCTATAGTTAGAGCGATACATAGCACTAAACTTAAAAAAACTTATCAAGGTGCGAGTACTATTCAACAGCAGTATGTAAGAGTTGTTACTTCTAGATATGAAAGAACATTATGGAGAAAACTGCGTGAACAGTTACTAGCCATTATTCTTACAAATAGAATAAATAAAGTGGAAATCGCAAAAACTTATTTAACAATAGCGTTTTATGGATCTCAACAGGATGGCTTAGAATGCTATTTAAAAAGAAAAAATCAAAAAAAAGAAGACCTAGTTAGTGATGAAGTACTTGCATTAGTTGCTAGACTTAAGTATCCAGAGCCATTAATTAATAAGGATTTTTGGAAAAAATTAATATCCAATAGAGTGAAGTATATTTTGAGAAGAATGGAGTAAATGTCTACATTTACTAAGCTCATAGATACTGCTCCTCAATTTTTCGGAATTGGTAACAACTGCTTGCCGACAAGAGAAATAGCCTGTATCGAATAAGGCTTCTAAATTATTTAACATAAAATTTATTTAAAATCAATATTTTATAAAATATTCTATCCACCTTGAAAAATAAAAAGAACCGACTTTGACAGCTGTCGGCTCTGTTCTATGCAATTTTGATACGTCTTACCAATAAGTGTGGTTGAAAAACACCCAGTTTGCTCAATCCTCTTATTTCCAAAATTATCCCTATTTTCTGCAGACAACTTTTGGGATAAAAAAGTACAAATTTGTACGTCATATCGCACAACTTTTTAAGGAATTTTCCAATAGTCAGACAGTTCATTTTTTCTTATTATGAACTCATACAGGAACAGGATGTTTCGGAACATAAAACAATCATTATAACGTTCATGCATCAGGATCGTGAGGAATGACAGGAATCAGACCTAAGCAACCAATACGAAAAAGCTCAACAGGATGTTGAGCTTTTTTATTACTTAGAATATCGATAACTGAGTATTAATCTGATAGCGTGTATTACGTCCACCACCTTCTAATTTAACGATACATTCTTTTTCCAGTAAGTCTGACAAGTGACGAGTAGCTGTTGCTTTACTGACTTTCGCAACCTTTTGATATTGTGAAGCACTAATACTATGCTCAAAGCCATTTTCTCCACCATCTAGTAAACGATTTAGAACTTTACGCTGTTCTGTACTCAAGGTTACATTTGAATATTTATGCCAAAATTGACTCTTCAACAGTGTTCGACCAATCTTGGTTAAGGTATTTTCAAGGCTATCGTCTAAAGTATCAAGAAACCAAACTAACCACTCTGTAATATCAGAATCATTTTTTTGCGTTTTTTCTAATATCTCATAGTAACTTTTGCGCTTATTTAATATCGTCGTGGACATAGCATACAAACGGATGCTTTGCTCATCCATTTGAGCCAAAGCTAGATCTGTCAGTATACGTGTAATACGACCATTACCATCATCAAAAGGATGTAAAGTCACAAACCATAAATGGGTAATCCCTGCACGTAACAAAGGGTCGAGCAATGAATCATTCAGACTTTGATTAAACCATGCGATGAAGGCATTTAAGCGATTTTTTAAGCCTTCTCTTGGAGGGGCTTCAAAATGTACAGTAGGATAATCTAATCGACCTGAAACGACCTGCATTGGCTCTGATCCCCTCAGTTGACCGATCCGTAAGCGTTGCATTGTCCAATCAGGATCATTGAAAAGCCACTGATGCCATTGGATGAGCCGTTTAAATGTTAGTGGTTGCTTAACATCATTCAGTGCATCCAACATGATATTCGCTAAACCCTCCGAACGATCTGAGCTTGGATAAGGTTGTTCTAGTGTTACACCCAGACGTCGGGCTAAAGATGAGCGTAATGAAAAAGCATTGAGGGTTTCATTTTCAATTGCTGATGAAGCAATAAGATTGGCAAGTAGCGTATCCAAAGTGAATTGTTCTTTAGCTAAATCATGCTGACTTTGCCCAAGTAGAATTCCTATTTTTTGATGTATTTGTCTGGTTTTAGGTAAGATAAGTGAATCTTGCCATGTGAAATTTGTCTAATTTTCTGCTGGCCAAATCCATTCCTGCATTTTTAATTTTTCGCTAAAAATTTAAGATGAGTCAAATATAACACACATTCAACTCATTATTTGAGCTGAATATATTGGTTAATCAGCTCACTGATTTGTCTAGGGCAGTGTGCTGTGTATCTGGCGATCTGTGCCATTTGTATTTAAGAAATGTCGTCATCCAATGATCGAATGAAAAAAGCGTTTGATAATTGGCATCAAACGCTTTCTTATGAATTTCTAAGCAAGATTAGAAAAACAAGGCGTTATTTTTCTTGCCAAACCGCATCTTGAATTTTAACTGCTTGAGGAATTAATTTTTCTTTGGCAAAGAAGTCGGCAATGTTTTGTTGTGCTGTGACCACATCGGCCGTGACATGATTGACTGGTGACGGTTTTGGTTGTTTCTCAAGCACACGTTTGGCAATGTTAAGGTCTAAACCTGTGCTGTCTGCCAGAATTTGCGCTGTTTCATCTGGATGGCTGTTTATCCATTCATCGGCTTTGTTTAATCCTGCAAGAATTTTCTCTGCATCTTGTGGATGTTCTTTTAAGAATTGTGGTTGTGCCAAATAAAATGAATAGGCCTGAGGAACATTTTTAGAATCAATTAAAGTCTTGGCACTGCCCTCAATTTCGGCTGCACTGG
>NZ_JASGFU010000105.1:0-5745 GCF_047605385.1 Legionella sp.
CGTTAAATTAGGATTTATCGATTGTTTTGTGAGCAAATCATTTCGCGACAGCGACAACCTGTCCACGGATTTTGTGTATAGGTTTGTGAGTTAACAACTGATAATGAATAAATATAAGTGTGGAACAAGCTCTAGCTATATTACTTAGGCGTATTTTTATCTACAATATGGTTTTAACTTAAATTAAAACGATCATGTACAAACCATTAGCCCTATTTATGGGGTTGCGCTATACGCGATCTCGAAAGAAAAATCATTTTGTGTCTTTTATTTCATTAAGCTCAATGCTGGGTATTGGCTTAGGCGTTACTGTTTTGATTACCGTATTGTCGGTCATGAATGGTTTCGATCAGCAAATCCATAATCGTTTTTTTGGTATGGCTCCTGAAATTACCTTGAATGGGCCAGGAGAAAGAGTTAGTGATTGGCCTGCACTCGCTAAAAAAATTCAAACTGTTCCGGAAATAAAGGCTATTTCACCTTTTGTGGGAGGACAGGGGTTATTAGTGCATGAAGGCCAGGTTTTGCCAATTATATTAACCGGAATATTGCCTGACCAAGAAGAAAAAATTTCTCATATAAAAGAAAAATTACTTGCGGGTAATATCAATAATTTAAATCATTTTGGCATGATTTTGGGTAAAGGCTTGGCAGATACATTAGGTGTAATGATTGGTGATAAAGTTACGGTGATGATTCCTCAGGCTACTGTCACTCCTGCAGGGATGGTGCCACGGTTCAAACGCTTTACGGTGATGGGGATTTTTTCTGCAGGGACTGGATTTAATTTTGATACCAAAATGGCATTTATTAATATGGAAGATGCTCAGAAATTATTGCAGTTAGGTAATGATGTTTCTGGTCTGAAAATGAAAATTGATAATGTGTATCAGGCTCCTGAATTAGCAACGCGCATTTCGCATATGTTAGGTGACGAATACCAAGTGGGTGATTGGACCCAGCAGTATGGTTCCTTTTTTGAAGCAGTGAAAATGGAAAAAACGATGATGTTCATGATCCTGCTATTGATTATTGCAGTAGCTGCCTTTAATTTAGTGTCTTCCCTGGTGATGGTGGTTAATGATAAACAAGCTGAAATTGCTATTTTGAGAACAATTGGTGCTACTCCATCGACGATATTATGGACCTTCATTGTACAAGGGATGATGGTTGGAATTGTAGGTACTTTATTTGGTTTAATAGGTGGCTTAATTTTAGCAACTAATGCGACAGCAATCGTCAATCATCTGCAAACCTGGCTCCACATTAAAGTATTGTCTTCTAGCGTTTATTTCGTGGATTACTTGCCTTCCAAGATTATGTGGAGTGATATTTGGAAAGTCTGTGTGATGGCTTTATTGATGAGCTTTGTAGCCACAATATATCCCGCATGGCGCGCCTCAAAAATTGTGATTGCGGAGGCATTGCATTATGAGTGATATTATTTTAAATAGTAAACAATTAAATAAATCTTATAGCGACGGTAATTCGAAAATCGAAGTATTGCGTGGCATTGATTTATCCATTGCTCAAGGAGAGCGAGTCGCAATTATTGGACCTTCAGGTTCCGGAAAAAGTACTTTGCTGCATTTACTTGGTGGTCTTGACCAACCTACTAGTGGAGAGGTTACGATTAAAGATGTTAATTGGCATAAAATCAGCGAAAAGCAACGCTGCAAATTACGTAATCGGGGCTTAGGCTTTATTTATCAATTTCATCATTTATTGCCTGAATTTACCGCATTAGAGAATGTAAGTATGCCTTTATTATTAGCCAATGCATCAATTAAGGCAGCAGAAGATGAGGCGAGTAACCTGCTGGATGCCGTAGGTCTACAGGCAAGAAAGGAGCATAAGCCTGCTCAACTTTCAGGTGGCGAGAGGCAACGAGTGGCCATCGCGCGTGCTTTAGTTCATCAGCCCTATTGTGTACTTGCGGATGAACCAACCGGAAATTTAGATCAAACAACTGCATCCAAAGTTTTTGATTTAATGCTTGAGCTTAATCGTAAAATGAATACCGCATTGGTGATTGTTACCCATGATCAACAATTGGCTCAACGTATGGATAGAGTACTGGTTTTAGGCGAAGGGAGATTATCTGCTTTAAATGAGGATACTTTAACTACTTGATCAAGATTACTCCAGAAGCCCAGACGTAAGATCAGCCAAGATTCTCCATCCCCCGTGACCTCTTACGCCCAGACAGAGCTTATTTCTTATAAAGGTTCGTCGCTTTTTTAATTAATAGTCTGCGTGACCTGGTGTGCGTGGAAAGGGGATAACATCACGCACATTGGCCAAGCCAGTAACATAGCTAACAAGACGCTCAAATCCCAATCCAAATCCTGCATGGGGTACGGTGCCGTAACGGCGCAGATCACGGTACCATTGATAACTTTCTTTGTTCAGATTACATTCTTCAATACGTCGATCTAAAACATCTATACGTTCTTCACGTTGGCTACCACCAATAATTTCACCGATTCCAGGGGCTAATACATCCATTGCCGCAACGGTTTTTCCATCATCATTAAGGCGCATGTAGAATCCTTTAATTTCTTGTGGATAATTAGTTAGAATTACAGGCTTTTTACAATGTATTTCTGCCAGATAACGTTCATGCTCTGATTGTAAATCTGCTCCCCAACTGACTGGAAACTCAAACTGATGATTTGATTGTTCCAAAATACGAATAGCATCTGTATAAGTCATGACTTCAAAATCAGAATTAATGATGTGCTTAATACGTTCAATGCATCCTGAAGCAACAAATTGATTGAAAAATTCCATATCATCAGTACATTCATCTAACACTGCTTTGCAGATGAAACGCAGCATTTTTTGGCTTAAATCACAAATATCATTTAAGGTAGCAAAGGCTACTTCAGGTTCAATCATCCAGAATTCAGCCAGGTGACGACTGGTATTTGAATTTTCCGCACGGAATGTTGGACCAAAAGTATACACTTTAGACATTGCCATGCAATAAGACTCAAGATTCAATTGACCAGATACAGTAAGAAAAGCTTCCTTGCCAAAAAAATCTTTGCTGTAATCGATTTGTCCTTGAGGAGTTTTGGGAATGTTTAATATATCCAGGGTCGATACACGAAACATTTCACCTGCACCTTCACAATCACTGGAAGTAATGATCGGTGTATGGATCCAGAAAAACCCTTGCTCATGAAAGAAGCGATGAACCGCTTGAGCCAAGCAATGGCGAATACGGGTTACGGCACTGATGGTATTGGTGCGTGGGCGTAAATGAGCTACTTCCCGTAAAAATTCTAATGAATGGCGTTTTGCTTGAATAGGGTAGGTGTCAGGATTTTCTACCCAACCAACTACTTTAATGTTATCCGCCTGAATTTCAAATGATTGACCTTTACCTTGCGATACAACTAATTTACCGCTAGCTATAACGGAACAACCTGCATTAAGCTTTGCAACTTCTTCATGATAATTCGCTAAACCATCAGTAGCTACAACTTGGATTGGAGAAAAACATGAACCATCGTGTATGCTTATAAAGGATAAACCGACTTTGGAATCACGACGGGTTTTTACCCAACCACGTACAGTAACGCGTTCATCAACAGCGATTGCTCCATTCAAACATTCTTTGATGGTAAAAACTTCGGACATTTCTTTATTCCTGTAATTGCATGTAAGTGATCTAAAGTGCGATGATACACTAGGGACTATTGACATTTCCACAATCTTAAGCCGAAATATTGGCTGCTGTTTATGAAACTTGCTAAAGGAGAGCTATGCCGCAAAAAGTTTTATTTCTATTATTATGGTGCTGTTCTTTTGTGGTTGCAGCAAATGGTACTCTATTAAAATTATATCGACCTTATGGGGATGTTATAGAGCAAGCAGCGCCGGTGATAAAAAAAACTGTGCAAGGACATTGTTTGGGACAATCTAGGCTGATTGTACGTGAAGATGCATGGCGTTGCGAGGCGGATGGAACAATCTATGATCCTTGTTTTGTGAAGACTGGCAATAAACGCACCGAAGCTTTATGCCCGCATTCACCATGGGTTGGTGATAGTGTGTTGATTAAGATGTCATCGCCAATAAATAATGAACAGAATAAAACATTAGATATGTCGAGAGCTTATCCTTGGGGGATTGAACTGACAACTGGTGAACGTTGCCTGGCAATTCATTTGGAAGAATTCTATGAGCAAATGCCTATTAGGTATCGTTGTGCTAATCATAATGTACTCTTTGGTTATTTACAGCGTTGTAAAAATGTATGGAGCATGCTTGAGAAAACTCCAGAAGGAGTGGTGACTGTAAAATTAACTAAAGTATGGTTTTAAGTTAGAAAATCATTAATTTTAATGGTATTTTCATGTGAGTGTCTTCTGGTTAGAATTCATAATAACATAGAAAATTATTCCTGATTTGGAGCCAACCATGATAGAATTTCAACCCATTTAATTTGAGATGTATTTTTAAGTGGCTCTTGATTTTCACTATTTGACACAACTGAAAAAAAATCACCCTGCCTGGCGATTATTGCAAGCCGATCATGCGCCACTTATTGCTAGTTTTTTAGATCAAGCTTTTATTCAAACTAATGAGCGTGTTTTATGCCAATCAAGCTTGGTAGCAAAGTTAGAAGATACTTTATTCCAATTGCAAAATGAGGAGGGAGATTCTCTTTTTCCTTGTAGTGCGCAGCACTACCTGGATGAATGGTCTCAAAACAGCAAAGGCTGGCTGAGAAAATTTTATTCTCAAGGTTCTGATAAACCCCATTATGATTTAACTCCAGCGACTGAAAAAGCCTTGGTTTGGCTTGATGGTTTGGCAGAAAAACGTTTCGTTGGTACGGAATCTCGTTTACTAATCGTCTTTGAATTACTTAGGCAAATGGTGCATGGTGTAGAAAAAGATGTCACCGTCCGTATTGCTGAGCTTGAAAAACGAAAACAAGGAATTGATAAAGAAATAGCAGCTCTTCAATCAGGAGAACTGGCTCTGATGGATGATTCAGCACTTAAAGATCGTTTTTTTCAAGTCAACTCTATAGCCCGTGAGCTTTTAAGCGATTTTCGTACCGTAGAACACAATTTTCGTGAACTGGATCGAGCCGTTCGCGAACAAATCGCCTCATGGGACGGTCGCAAGGGGCAATTATTGCAGCACATTTTTGGCGAACGAGACGCCATTACAGACTCTGATCAAGGGTGTAGTTTTAAAGCCTTTTGGGATTTTTTAATGTCCCCTGCAAGTCAAGAAGAATTAAGTTTTTTATTGGATGAAGTTTTTAAACAAGAAACACTAAAAGAATTTATCCAAGACAAACGCTTACAACGTATTCATTTCGATTGGCTGGAAGCTGGTGAATATACTCAACGAACTGTAGCAAAGCTATCACAACAGCTAAGACGCTTTCTAGATGATCAAACCTATCTGGAAAACAAAAGAATCATGCAAATACTGGATAACATTAACATCCATGCCCTAAATATCAACTCTCAAATTCCTACGGGTCACTTTATGACACTCGATGAGCCTGCTCCGAGCATTAATTTGCCAATGATTCGTCCCTTATTTACACCACCTGCCAAAATAAAAATCCAAATGAACCTACTTACGGATGCAATAGAAGAAGTTGTTCCTGAAGCATTATTTAATCAATTTATTATTGATAAAAATCAATTAACATCTAACATCTAACATCTAACATCTAACATCTAACATCTAACATCTAACATCTAACAT
>NZ_JASGFU010000106.1:0-5661 GCF_047605385.1 Legionella sp.
TGATAGATGCTTTTTCATCTATCAGTAATTATGTCTTAGACTGGGAAAATTATGACTGTGCAAAAATATGACGGGATCGTTCAGGGCTTGACCTGAAACTAATAAACAACAAGATATATTGATCTATGGTTATTTCTAGCCTTAAAAACTATTTTTAATCGTGGGCATCCTTAAAATACCCCTATAACTAGCTGCATGATATAATGACGTATAAGAAACTTACTTAATTAAGACGCACAGTCAGGAATTGTTAATGTATATTTTTTTAGATGAATCGGGTGATTTAGGATTTGACTTTAATAACAAAAATTCATCAAATTTTTTTTGCATTACATTGCTTGTTTGCTATAACAGAAATACTTTGTTTTCATTTAAATCTGCCATCAAAAGAACACTGCTTTCAAAATTCAATCAGAAAAACACGAAAAATATAACCTCCGAATTAAAAGGAGCGAGTACAACAATAAGCGTTAAACAATATTTCTATAAACAGCTGTCTAAATATCCCGATCAAGATTGGGAAGTTTACAGTATCATTGTAGATAAGTTAGCTCTCTTCAAACAAATAAATGAATTCCTAGAACCACATCGACTATATAATCTATTGTCTCGTGAAATTATAGAGAGAGTAGATTTTTCTGTTTTAAATGATCACGTGCAACTAATCGTTGATAAATGTAAAGGTAAACGCGAAAGGGCAATCTTCGATTATTTTTTAAAAACAAATTTGGAATCCAAATTACCCATTAATGTTTCTTTAAATATTTTGCATGAGCTTTCACACAATAATGCAGGCTTACAAGCAGTGGATTTATTTTGTCATGGTATTGTGCGAAAGCATGCGCAAAGTGATGTAAGTTGGTATTCAAAATTCTCAGACAAGATAATAGAAGAAGTGCGATGGAAGCCCAAATTTAAGTAAAAAAAAGACGGTGCCCGCTATGTCTTAGTCCTACAACTCATATCCCGCGATTGCGGGGAGCATTGCAGGCACATAACTAGGTGTTACCCGTCATGTTAATTATAGCAAATTATTGCCCAGATCGGCAATAATAATCTGGTATTTTGTAAAAGAAATGCTTTGTCCCTGTTACCAGGGGCTTATTTATTAATCTATTGCAGCATAGATTTCGTCAGCTTCGCGTAGAAAATTGACTCTTAAATTCTAATATGCAATAACCCTCAAGTTAAAATTCAATTTACCCAGGCTAAACTATAGCCCTACTATGATTAAAATAGTATGCTTATATGGGCAAAATTGCGGCTGTACACATATAGTCGCTTTATTTTATTAAATACTCATATGGCATGGATTAAACCAGATAGTTTACAAACCAGGGCTGAAGAAATCGGTAATGCCTCTACTCATGCACTTGGAGCATTACTAAGTTTAGTCGCCCTTGTTTTATTAACTTTATTTGCAGGATATCAAAACGATAGCTTGAAATTGCTTTCAAGTATTGTTTTTGGATGTACTTTGCTCTTGATGTATGTATGTTCTACTGTTTATCACAGTATGACGAACCCAAAACTAAAACATCTATTTCGTATCTTGGATCATGCGTCAATTTATTTACTAATAGCGGGAAGTTATACGCCATTTGTGTTGGTTACGATTAACGGCTCTTTAGGATGGACCATATTTACTATTATTTGGTCTTTAGCTTTTGTCGGAGTGTTATTCAAATGGTTTTTTGTCCATAAGTTTGACCTACTTTCCACACTAATTTATCTTTTGATGGGATGGATGGCGTTACTCATTGTAAAGCCTCTTTATCAATTATTGCCACCAGGTGGCTTGACCTATATCGTAGCAGGAGGTTTATTCTATACCGTTGGTGTCATTTTCTACATTTGGGAGCGGTTGAGATTTAGTCACGTGCTGTGGCACTTATTCGTCTTATCAGGAAGTATTTGCCATTTCTTCGCGATATTTTTTTATGTGATCATTATCTGATACATTTTATTGCGCTTTGTACTACCAAGTCTCTTTGAGAAAGAGTAGTACAAAAGCCAATAAAACATTTTTAATTTAAAGCGCGGTTATACTCTGTGCTTGAGGGCCTTTAGCACCTTGTGTTACAACGAATTGCACTCGCTGACCTTCTGTAAGGGTTTTAAAACCAGAGCTTACAATTTCTTTAAAGTGGGCAAATACATCAGGCCCAGATTCTTGCTCTATAAAACCAAACCCCTTTGCTTCGTTAAACCATTTGACAATCCCATTTACTGCTTTAGACATAGTGTGTATCCTTAAGTTTTTATTTAAATACCTTTAATAGGCGAAATTAGCTGAAACGGTCAGCAATTAAAAACTACAGTACGAGGGATTAAATGAATAAAACGACGCTTTGGAGAGTGTAAAAATGACATTTTTCTAGCTCGGGCCATAGTACTATTATTCATGTTAATAAGCCATCTTTATTTTTAAATGACCCCGATAAAAGACTAATGTCCTTATCTGCCCAAGTTTTGATTTGATGCGGCCATTAATCAGGGTTAGCACCCAGTCGTCTAATAAATCCTTACTCAGGCGAATCACATAATAGCGTGAGTCTTTTTCAAAACGCAGCTCGTGGTAGCATTCTTTTCTATTCAAGTTAAGAAGATGAAATAAACGAGGATGAAGGAACCAAGGCATCATTAAAATAATGCTAATGAGGAGATCCGCTTTAAGCGCTCTGGGTTGTCTTCTACATAAATGGCGGTAGTGACTATATTGGCATGTCCTGCCAGGCGAGATACCGCTTTAATGTCCGCGCCCTGTTCAATAAGGCGGGTAATAAAAGTGCGTCGTCCCGAATGAGAGCTTGCGCCAACCAACCCTGCTTTATCATACATTGCTCGAAACCATTTTTGCAACGTATTCGCCGTGAACCGACTTTTTCGTTGCGTTTGAAATAGAGATTTAGTAAAGGGCACCCCTTTTAATGTATTTAAATGGGCTTGCAGGATTTCTCGAATTTTTTTATGAGTCAGATAAACATGGCGTTGTTTGTCGCCTTTGGTCATCGTGCGCTTTAAGCTGATTTCATCGAGCACTTGGTATTGAGCATTGGCCACATCGCCAATGGTAAGGGAGGCCATTTCTTTAGCACGTAATCCCAATCCGAAGGAGCAATAAATCATCGCCATATTGCGAATACCTAATTTTCCCTCTTTAGCAACTAGAATGAGCAATTTAAACTCATTTTCCGTTAACACCTTTGCTTTGCCTTCGCGTGCCATGTTTTTCCTATAATACACCCCTATTTATCACTATTTTATATAAATAAGGGTGTATTTGCAAAACCTAAAAATTTGCATCGCTGATAACCCTTATGGATACTGAGGACATCCTCTTTTGTGTATTATAGGATGTAATTCATAGTGATTCAAAATTAGCTAGACTAAATAACAAGAGTTTGTCTTTTGGGAAAAATATTTTAGGTAACGGAATATGAAACTTAATGAGTTAAAAAAATTAATAGCAAAGTGTGGCGGCCAAAAAATAGCCCAAGAAAAAGGACATCGACTATTAAAGAAAATTAATCTACTTTTAAAAAAGGAACACTATAAGGAAAAGCTTTTAAAGCAGTTCACTTGTGCCAGTAATGCTGGCGATTTTAGAGGTCGCGTTTTTGAAATAAATGTTGCGTATCGATTCCTTCAAAAACAAATTATTTTAGATTGTGCGGTCAAGCAAGGTTGTACAGGGGATATTGATTTTCTATGGAAAAATAAAAATTTTAATATCTATATGGAATTGAAGTATCTTGGTCAATCAAGCACAATAAATGAAGCGATAAGTAAGCGTATTAATAAATATGGAGGTTCGGCCGGGATCCTGACGAAAAGGACCATTTTCTGCGTAATTTTATGCCATTCACTATCTCAATCAAATTTCTCTGCTTTCTAAGATATAAATGGTATTAATTATTTAGCCTAATTTTTCTTCTATTTGATTTACAATCGTGAATTCATTCTCTTTCCAAAAATTTAAAGCCTTCACATTTTGTTCTTGCACAATACATCTTAATGTAGTTTTCTGGAGAGAATGCTGAAGGTCTTTAATTAAGCGAGAACCAATACTTTGATTACGATAATTTGGATGAATCAACAAATAACCAATTGTCCAGATGTCTTTTTTAGGATAATCGCGAATTATATCCAAAATACCGATTAAAATATTGTGGTCATAAATACCTAAGACAAATTTATCTTCGCTTATATTCTTTTAATGACCATATTCACTGGATCATATATGTCGCAAAAATCTATTGTTTTGCGATATAATTTGCAACAAATTTTGGGAGTCTAAATATGAAAATTGGGTATGCTCGAGTTTCGACCACTGATCAAAATTTAGAGTTGCAATTAGCCGCTTTAAAAGAAGCTGGATGCAGTCGTATTTTTCAAGAAAAAATTTCTGGAGCAAAAAAAGACCGTCCTGAATTACAACGTTTAATGGATCAACTTCGTCAGGGTGATGTTGTGGTTGTTTGGAAATTGGATAGACTAGCTCGCTCTACACATCATCTATTGGAATTAGTTGAGAGAATTCGATCAGCCGATGCTTCATTTTGCTCACTTTCTGAGCCTTGGGCCGATACGACTTCTCATGCAGGAAAAATGATCATGACTGTATTTGCGGGTATTGCTGAGTTTGAGCGCGATCTAATCCGTGAGCGCACCTCTGCTGGACGTTTTGCTGCTAAACAACGTGGAATACGATTTGGTAGACCTAAGAAAATGAATGAAGAGCAAAAATTATTAGCGAAGCGATTATTAGAAGAGAACAAATCAGTAAGTGAAATAGCGAAAACATTTAATGTACATAAGGCAACGATATATCGTTTGCAAGATCGAGAATAATATATTTCGTTAATTGAAATATTTCAAAATTAGAGATATACTAATATGAAATGGGACGTTTGTCTGAGCACTAAAGCCCTTAAACAAAAAAATAAACTACCTGAAGATCTGCAGTTTGTTTTGCTCTTATTGACAGAGGACTTAAAAAATAAGGGTGGAAATCCAGGAAGCCAGTGGCCTAACTATAAAAAGTTTAAGGGATTGAAAGGCCAAAGAAAAAATGATGATTGGCGTCATTGTCATCTTCAAAAAGGAAATCCAACCTATGTGTGTTGTTGGAAAGTTTTTGAAGATCTTCAAATAATAGAGGTATATTATGTTGGAACACACGAAAATGCACCTTACTGAAAAAGATGCTATAAAAGCTAAAATTAAAGAGGATTTTTCTGTATTCAAAAAAATCTACTTAAAAACTTTTGATATAGACGATTTATCTTTTATTAAAGAACTGCAGGATGAATTTGAAGGATTATTGCATCACACAAATTCAGAGGTTATTGCAGCAGATGAAGCTTTTAAAGATTTGACAGATAGTCACGGTAAGGCTGGTGCTTTATTGAAAGGGATCCGCATTCGTGAAGGATTAACTCAAATTGAATTCGCAAGATTAATAGGTACAACACAGGCTAATTTATCTTCAATGGAAAATGGAACCCGTCTTATCGGAAAAACCAAAGCTAAGCTTATTGCTGAGAAATTTGGTGTTGATTATCGATATTTTTTATGAATTTCACATGATCAAAATAGACCTTGGGGTGTGACAATCATTGGAATTAAAAGATACGTTAACGTCATAAATAGTTCTAT
>NZ_JASGFU010000107.1:0-5465 GCF_047605385.1 Legionella sp.
GCAAAAATGCGCTATGCCTGCCAATACCTCGAACGCTATTTCAAAGCAGGCCATCACTCCTTACTGGAGCCTCTTTATCAACAGCTTCTTTGCGTTAATCAACACACCATGAATGAATTAAACCAGTGGCTTAAACGACAAAATTAAATACTGTATTCTTCATTTATAAGTCAGTGCTTCGTAAAGAGGTTTCATAGCTAAAATATTCTCAGTGTTTTTTTATAACGGTCATGATGAACTGGAGTGCTCCCATTACCTTGACGAGTAGACGCTGCACGATCTGATGTTGATTCTGCAAAAGTATACATTGTTAATACAAGCAGTTATTCTGTTGCAAAATATGGCGTGCTTCATGCACCAAGACGTGATGCGAAATTCAACAGAGATTTTTTGCCAATTGTAGAATACTGGAATTCTAATTCTAGATTAGGCTCAAGAGGAAGCTACAATGTCGGACCTGCAAACTTAAGTTTATCAATAAATTAAAGTGGGTAATGATCTCGCAAAAACTAAGCTTAAAGAAAAACTACTTCGTTTAGACCTTCGTTGGGACACCTAACTTATAACTGTGTCTATGAACCCTCTTGGCATTGCTACAATTTCACGCTAGGATAAGTTTTTTTAAACCGTGGTAGGTAATGTGTTATGGAGCAAGTTGAAGACAAAAAAGCTATAAACTCGGTACAACAACAGATACTACAATTAAGTCAATATCTAAATTCACAAATTTTGGGACAACAAGATTTAATTTCTCGTTTATTAATTGCCTTGCTTGCCGATGGTCATTTACTCGTAGAAGGTGCGCCTGGCTTAGCTAAAACGCGAGCAGTCAAGGAGCTTTCTGGCAGTGTCGAAGGTGATTTTCACCGCATCCAATTCACACCAGACTTATTGCCTGGTGACTTAACGGGTACCGATGTCTATCATCCTCAAACGAGTTCTTTTATATTTCAACCAGGCCCCATATTTCATCATTTATTACTTGCGGATGAAATTAACCGTGCCCCCGCCAAAGTACAATCAGCCTTGCTTGAAGCAATGGCTGAACGCCAAGTAACGATTGGAGGAAAAACCTATCCTTTACCCGAATTATTCTTGGTCATGGCCACGCAAAATCCCATTGAGCAAGAAGGAACTTACCCATTACCTGAGGCACAATTAGATCGATTCTTGATGTATGTAAAAATTGGCTATCCTGATGCCAAAGTGGAACGCGACATTCTTGCCCTATCGCAAAAAGAAGCTTTAGGTGCGGCAGCGGCAGTGCCTAAAACAACCATTAATAAATTATCACAAAAAATATTATTTGAAGCACGCAAACAGGTACTTGATGTGCATACCAGTGACGCATTAGAAAATTATTTAGTACAACTGGTTGTTGCCACCAGAAATCCAGGAGTGTTTAGTGAAGAACTTGGTCGCTGGGTACGTTTTGGCGCAAGCCCTCGCGCAACCATTGCCTTAGATCGTTGTGCCAAAGCCCATGCTTGGCTCGCGGGTCGTAATTATGTAACTCCTGAAGACATTCATGTCATCGCCCATGATGTATTACGGCATCGCATTCTTCTTAGCTTTGAGGCAGAAGCTGAAGGGATAAGCAGTGATGATTTTATTGATTCCCTATTACGCTTAGTTGCGATTCCCTAGCAACGATAAGTCTTTTTAGAGGTTTTTATGACAGATGGTGTTGTTGCAGAATTAAGTGAACTGATTGATTTACGGCGTCATGCACACTCAGTTCATTATCAACCCGAAGGCAAAGTATTACGAGCAGGAAATCACCTCTCTAAATTACGTGGCCGCGGTATGGATTTTTCAGAAGCACGCAATTATCAGGCAGGAGATGAAATTCGCCATATGGAATGGCGAGTTACTGCACGCACAGGCAAGCCTCATGTCAAAATTTATCAGGAAGAACGAGAACGCCCTGTCGTTTTACTGGTTGACTTTAATCCTTCCATGATCTTTGGAACACGAGTCGCATTCAAATCAGTAGTAGCTGCACGCCTAGCAGCTATTTTAGCATGGACCGTAATCAAACAAGGAGATAGAGTGGGTGGCTTGTTATTTTCAGCAGCCGAACACAGTGAATTTACTCCGCGTGGGCGTGACTTAGGGGTGCTGCCTCTTCTTGCTGCTTTAAGTAATTACACCCATCAAAGCGAAGCACAGCGCGAAGCAGTACCACGCGCTCTAAGCGATGCTTTAATTCGTTTGCGTCGTGTGGCTAAGCCAGGAAGTATCTTAGTGTTAATTAGTGATTTTTATTCTATGGATACGGAATGTGAAAAGCACTTAAGCCGCTTACGTTATCATAATGATATTTTGGCTTATCATATTTGCGATCGCATCGAACTGGCACCACCAAAGCCGCAACAATATGCGATCACTAATGGGCAGCAAGAAATCCTCTTGGATACGCGAGTACGTTCAGTAAATACTGCCTATGAGCACTACTGTCAACAACGAATGGCGCAATTAGAGGAGCAATTTCAACGCTTACAAATTCAATACATGCAAGTAACTTCAGAAACTGATTTAACGCGGTTGGTTCATCGTACCTTTCCGAGGAAGTCTCATGGATAAGCCAGATCCTTTAGCACAGCTAAAAGACATTCATCTTCCAGAATCCGTAAGCTTCTGGCCATTAGCACCAGGCTGGTATATGGTAATGACCTTGATTTTATTACTGCTGTTTTATTTAATGTACCAAGTACATCAACGTCATCGCCATGCCTTGGCAAAAAAGAAGGCTTTAGCTCTATTAGATACTTATCAACAACGCTATGAGCAAGAGCATAACGTCGCAATAACCAGTGCTTATATCTCTGAATTGCTACGTCGCGTAGCTTTAGTGTATTTTCCCAGAGAACAAGTCGCCAGCTTACATGGTGAAGCCTGGTTGCAGTTTTTACAACAAACAGGTAAAGGTAGCGATTTTAATTCGGTGCGTGAAATGCTGTTAGATGCACCTTTTAAAAATGATCCAACCATGAATCTTGAACCGCTCTTTCAGCAAGCAAAGCTTTGGATTAAGCAAAGGAGCATCCCATGTTCGAATTAGCAAATTCCTGGCTTTTATTATTATTACCACTTCCCATTATTTATTGGTTGATGATGCCCAAAGCATATACCCAATTACCTACGGCCTTAAAAATTCCATTTTTTACAGCAATGGCAAGTATTGTTAACCAAGAACGACACTCATTAACCTCGCAATCCTCATTAGTGGCTCCTGCATTGATCTGGGTATTATTAGTCGTGGCTTTAGCTGGGCCTCGTTGGATAGGTGAGCCTCAACCCATTGAACGCGAAGGTTATAACATCATGATGGCACTGGATCTATCGGGCAGTATGGAAATCCCGGATATGCTGCTGCATGGGCGCCCAACCAGCCGGTTAGCGGTGGTAAAAACCGCTGCAGAGCAATTTGTAAAAGAACGTACTGGCGATAAAATAGGCTTAATTCTTTTTGGTACACGTGCCTATTTGCAAACACCATTAACCTATGACAAGCAAACTATTCTCACTCGCCTTGAAGATGCGTCTGTTAGACTGGCAGGACAAACAACATCCATTGGCGATGCAATTGGCTTGGCAGTCAAACGCTTAAATGCAACCCCCAAACAAGGCCGTGTCCTCATTTTACTTACTGACGGTGCCAATAACTCAGGAGTATTAACACCAATAAAAGCTACGGAATTGGCCAAAGAGGAAGGTATTAAAATCTACACTATTGGTTTAGGTGCAGATGCCGAAGCAAGCGCGATGGTCAATGGGTTTATAGTACCCAATGGTGCGGCCGATTTAGATGAAGACACCTTAAAACAAATCGCTAATCTCACTGGCGGTCGTTATTTTCGCGCCACTGACACAGAAACCTTGCATTCAATCTACAACACAATCAATCAGTTAGAACGAGTAAATCAAGAACAAACAACTGTGCGCCCCCAGGTAGAATATTATCCTTGGTGTGTTAGTCTTGCCTTATTATTCGCTTTTTTCTGGCTTGCTCATAAAGCAGATTTGCGTGTACACATAAACTCATGGTCAAGAAATCAGGAGGTGTTAAAATCATGATCGCTGATTTTCATTTTTTAAGACCTTGGTGGTTACTCCTATTATTGCCCCTGCTTGGATTGGCTATCTTTATGTGGCGACAAAAACCGCAACTACATGCCTGGTCGGAAATTTGCGATCCTTATCTTCTTGATCATTTACTGCAGAAAAAAAGCCAAGGACAACGCATGGGGGCCGTCATGTGTTTGCTCTTTAGTATCTGTTTTATGATTCTCAGTATTGCTGGGCCTGTTTGGTATAAGCTGCCAGTATCAACTTATAAACCTGTGCAACCACGAGTTTTATTATTAGATATGTCTGACAATATGATGGAGTCTGATTTAAGCCCAAATCGCTTGGCACGTGCCAAATTTAAGTTAAGTGATTTATTTGCCCATAAGGACATCGGTCAATTTGGTTTGATTGCTTATACTGGAGAGCCTTTTATTGTTTCTCCTTTGACTGATGATGGACAAACCATCTCTGCACTATTACCTTCTTTAACAGCAAACATCATGCCAGTTGGCGGACAAAATCTAGCGAGTGCACTGGAAGAGGCAGGTAAGCTCATTGACCAAGCCGGTTATAATCAAGGACAAATTTTAGTATTAACTGCCGATTCACCATCTGCTAATGCCATCGCATTGGCAAAAAAATTAGCAGCAACAGGTATTACCTCCTCGATTATGCCTGTGACTATAGATAAAAATTTAAATCCACTTTTCCAACGTTTTGCCGATGCAGGAAGTGGTTGGGTATTAAAATACACTTCAGACTCCAGCAATTTAGCGCAATGGATTAACGCCAGTGCCAACAAAGAATTTGCGTTAATTAAAGACGAGAACATTCCTTTATGGCGTGATGAAGGCCGTTGGTTTTTAATACCTGCCCTTCTTTTACTCTTACCCGCATTTCGTCGGGACTGGTTACAGAGGATTGCCGTATGATGCATTATTGGTTTGTTGTTTTATTCTCATCACTAGCCTCTTTCTCAGCACAAGCGTTTCAATGGCAAGATCTATGGTCAACCTCTGATCAGCAAGGTCAGAGATTAATGGCTAAGAAACAATATAAAAAAGCGAAAGAAACCTTTACTCGGAATGATTGGTCAGCAGCTGCCGCCTACCGTGACGGCGATTATCAAAGAGCAGCAGACTTGTATCAAAATGAAAAAAACGAGCAAGGCTATTACAATGAAGGCAATGCCTTAGCTCATTTAGGAAAGTATGAGGAAGCGATTAAATCTTATGATAAAGCCTTGACAATTAATCCTGCGAATCAAGATGCAATTGACAATCGAAAGTTGGTTGAAGCACTTTTAAAGAAAAATAAAGAGCAACAGCAGCAAGAGCAGCAGAAGCAAGAGCAGCAGAAGCAAGAGCAGCAGAAGCAAGAGCAGCAGAAGC
>NZ_JASGFU010000108.1:0-5379 GCF_047605385.1 Legionella sp.
GCTCAAAAAGAAATTATGGTTGATTTGATCATCAATTTAATAAAAGAGCAATCTGTGTAATGGGGTATTTTTTATCAAGAAATAACGGCAGGGTTGATTATTCACATAATATGCCACCGGCTAAAATGGTAATTTGCTGGCCGAAACCCCATTAAATAAACTATTTGCTTTTCACTCATTTTAAATTCGGTGCGTAATATATTTTTAAATTCTGCTAAGTTATCGAGTGAAATCTCAGGGCTACCATTTTTAAAGTACTTTCTAATCAGCTTGTTGATCGTCTTCATTTCATCTCGTTGTTTTTCTAAACTTGCTATTTTATTTTCAATTTTCTCACCTGCATTTGGATCGTCAGTTTGGATTGATGAACCATCACCATAAGGCAAAACAAACTTTAAAATATTTTTAATGGATTTTTTTCTAAATTCAGTTATTGCGGTAAATTTGGCATCCGCATAATTAGAAAGTTTTTGATTTTTTGCAACAGGAAAGTTTGCGGGTCCAACAACAAAGCTCGATGCAACTTTGGCATGAGCATGTAACCATGAATTGTAGCCGTTACATAATTTTTCACGATGTGACTTAAACCATTCGTTAACCATAACATCAAAATCCTGCCTTACCTCCGCCCCTCTTTTGGAGGCGTTACTAATTTCATTCAGTACTATACTTTTGTCCTCTAATAAAGCTTCTACGTATTCTATGCGTACATTTACTGCTCTTTTATCAGGTGAGAACGACGTATTATAGAAGGCACGCTCTGCTATGGATTGGCTAATATCATTTAGAAGATCTGTTGCGTGAGGAATACGTTGAATGAGTTCATTTTCAATGTTTTTTACGTAAGTCATGATTTTATCCTTTTGTGTTTTAAACGTGTGTCTGTAGTAGACATTTATATAATAACATAATGTGCGCATACGTCAACAAATTTTTGTTACAAAATATTGTTTTAATTCGCTTGTTTTAATAATGCCTTATATTCTAATAATTTCATCGCCTACACCAGTACTTTTATTTGGTGTTAATTTTTAAAACATAAGACATCATTAGTCGTTGAGTTCGTTTTCTTTTCAAGGTATCAAAAGTTTTTTGAAGCGGTGCGCCGAGCTTTCGAATTATTTTTTTAGCCATTTCTAGTTATCCTTATGTTCAATTATTCTTTGATATGCTCCCAAAATTGGGAGCCAGTAAGTTAATCAATTGCAAGTAAAATCAAGTCCTGCTCTTCGTGCTGAAGTGCAAAATCACGCAAGGCATAATATTTATTTATTAAATAATCATCGCCTTGCCCAGAAATTCCGTTAATCGAAAATAAAGTGAGAATTACCCCTAATGCCTCTGAGCTAACAATCCCATTAAAGCCACTTCCATCAACATCAATCTCAAATTGCTGTTGCAATGCAGGGGCAAGAAAAAATCCATCGTTGCTTAACTCGTAGAAATTCCAATACCCTCCGTTGTATTGATGGCACATGGATTTTGCAAGGTAATAAATGATATTTTCAAACTGAATGAAGTATCTTTTTACATGCTTAGGGAGGAATTTTAAGCGATTTTTCTCTAAAACGAGTTGCTTATGAATGATTCTATCACTGCTCATTATTAATCCTTATTTGTGTTTTAAACGTGTGTCTTAGTTCAGACATTTATAGAATAACATATAATCATAAATTTGCAACAAATTTTTGTAGCGTTTTTATGTTGCAAATTATTAACCCATATATTATAATGTACTTAAACGAATAACGTAACTATTAAACCATAAATACGTATGACAGTATCAGCCATACAAAGTTTAATAATTAGTGATTTTTATAAGTCCATGGAGCCAAGCTTTACCTCTTGGCAAGATGTATGTAAATCTAATTTTAAGGGCGTTCAACTTTATATAAAGTTTCAGGTAAACGCCTATGGGGAACTTATTCGCTCATTTAAGGGGAAATAATATGACAAACGAACTATGCCCCATTTGTGGCGAAATGGCAGCACAACATAAAGAACAAAGGACAATGTATTGTTATCACAAGAACAACTAAAAAAGCTATTGATACCTCAAGTAGCAAATCCATCTGAACATTGCGATAGGCCACTATAAAATGAAAGAAACATTGCAAATCACATTAAGAAAAAACAGGAGATCTGAGGATTTGATTCAAATCGCTCGAAAGACCAAAGGTGAAAACATTTCATACAGTTATGGGCAGTCTAATCCCCCATTGCCAGAAGAAGCGATTTTTTCAGAGGCCGAACTATTTGAAATTTCATGGTTCGACCAAATGGTTAAGTTTTTTCACGAGCATCAAGATACTACTGCAACCGACTTAGAGCGCTACAGGCTCTTTCTGCCAGAAAATTTTTATCAAGCCATCTATGAATTACACAAAAAATGCCAAAAACATAAAATTGACTATAGACCCGTAGACTCATTACTTAAGTCCATAATTAATAAAATTAAAGTTACAGAAAAAAATTTGTATGAAAAAACGGGGATCACAAGTAATGTTTTAAGTGATATTAATTTTAAAGATCTGGCAGAATACTCAGATAAACATAATTCCTCAACCTTATTGCTATTCAAAAAATTTATTGAACTCCCTGAGTTTTATAATCAATTTAAACGAATTGCTACGAATGAATATAAGAAAAACCCCAATATAAAAATGGGACATTTTAAAGGGTATGCACAAGGCCACGCATTACCATCAAAATGGATTTGCGCCTGTGCCATAGATGTAATTGCACAAAGTGAAAGTCCTTTCAATATTCTCAATTCAGAAGAACTCATTGATCTTTGGATTAAACCAAAATTACGCTCAGGGTTTGAGTTGTCACAGCTATTATCCAGGTTGAAAGAGATACAAGCATCCCCAAAATTTATTAAAATTGTAGAAAATACATTCCATAATTTTTTATAAACGCATTAAAACCGCATCAATAAATAAGGGATAATACCTACTTATGAAAAATGACAATAATAAACAAATCACTAACGCTCATGATCAGTTTTTCCGAACCGCAATGGCAGACAAGCGTGTTGCTCGTGATTTCTTACAGTCTTGGCTTCCCAAAGATATCTATCAATCTGTAGATCTTGAAAAACTAGAAATCCAACCTCGCTCATACATTAATGATGTCCGAAAAGAATCCGCAGTGGATGTGCTATTTAAAACTGAAATTGAAGGGCATGAAGCATACCTCTATTTGCTCTTAGAACATCAATCCACACCCGATCAATTAATGCCATTTCGACTACTCAAATACATTTGCAATATTATTGATCACCACTTAAAGACACTAAATACGAATGATGATAAAAGAATTCCTCTGATATATCCTCTAGTCATTTATCATGGGAAACGTAAATACCCATTTTCTACCAATCTTGGTGATTTAATTGACGCCCCTCAAGCGCTTATTGACCGTTACTTTTTAAAGCCCTTTCAACTCATTGATCTAGGACAAATCGATGACGAAAAAATAAAGCAACATGCTTGGGCTGGCGTAATGGAGTTTGCTTTAAAACATATCTTTGCCCGAGATATTATGCCATGGCTAAAAGAAATAGCGGAAACTCTTCACCAGCTTGACAATGCAGGTGGACGTGATTTTGTTGCAATTGTGTTACAATACTTATTAGAGCGAGGTGAATTAAGTGACAAAGATGCTTTTTTTAAGCTAATCGATACCCAAATATCACACGAAGTTGGAGAAAAAATTATGAGTCTTGCAGAACAGCTAAAAGAAGAAGGCCGTGAAAAAGGCCGAATTGAGGGCGAACTTAATAAAGAAAGAGAAATTGCCAAACGCATGCTTGATGAAGGTTCTGATCCTGCTTTTGTTGCTAAAGTTACCGGATTATCACTTGATAAAATCAAGACGTTACAAAAACACTGAAATAAATTTTTAAAAAATCTGTTACTGGAGTAAATTCAATGAGCGAGGAGCTATTTGTAATAGCCTGGAAAAAAGGATACAAAAAGTTGGGTCTGAATGCTTTAATATAAAGGCATCCTCGCTTGATGCAGCACAAAAGAAATGGCAATTAGAACCTAATTATGAATTCATAAAAAGTCATACTAGAGGGTATAGTCACGGTGAACAAGTGCTTTTAGGACTAATGTATTCTTTTTTTTGACGCTGAATGTGGTCAAGAACTATTAGAAAGAGCACAAACCCCCAATTTTATCCAAGCCCGAGCAGTTCTTGATGAGGAATCCTTAACTATATTCTCAGAACTATGGCTAAATCATACTGGATGGTAGCAAAGTATAGTTCTTTATCAATCTTTGATTTATGTTGCTTTATATCAACCTAAAATAATTTAAATGCAATAAATACATAAGGTTATACAGAAAAAATTTCTTGATTGTGTTTTGACTGCCACACTTTTTATGCTCAAATATAAAGCAAGTAATCGCGTATTTTTACACGCCTTTCATTTCTTTGAACTGACTAAAAAGCTCAGCTGCCTTGACGTGATTAATTTGCAACAATCGTTGTTTAAATTGTGAAGCATTCATCGATTCACATTGATCTAATTCAAATCGACTAATTGGCTTATCAGCACTCAAGCACTCCTTACTTCCCCACATCACCCCAAGAAGATATTGATCTTGGTAATATGCATAAATAATCTCGACATATTCTGATTTACCACTAAAGTATTTCTTATACTCTTGGTAATCCGAGCCGTCTTTATCAGCAAACCAAATGAGACGACCCTTTTGGTAGCTTTTATATCGATTTTTCCCCTTAACTACATCTCTAAAAAAATTCTTAATCCCAGGATCACCAAAATAGGTATGGCCCTCATCACCATAATGTTTAAAAAATAATTCGGAAATTCTCTCTATGGGGCTTTTTTGAGTTACAAAAAAATAAGGCCAAAAAATAGGTTTTAGAATAATAACCCAATAAATAAGATGGTAAGCACTCAAATCAGGAAAAGCTTGAAATAAATCCATACCCATATTTTTTTTAACCGCATCGCGGTTAAGTAGAAATTGAATAGAACCGAGAACACTAATAAACAATCCAGCTATATAAATCGCAAGAGTCCAATGAAACATTTCCAAAGACATTATAAATTAATCCTTATTAATAGAAGGTTGGGGGTATTCATCATCTTTTTTATGGCGCAGGGTAGATGCATGAATATATGTCCACGAAATTCATAGTGAGGCCATCTGGTGTGGCATTCTTCCAAGCAAATAGCATGTCATTACGGGGCATCGGTTTTTCACAATAGCCAGGCCAATCTTCATAATGATTTGACCCTGTATCAACGCGCCATTGAATTATCCCTGCTTTTTCATCACCGATTAGACTCATTACTACCTCATTCCCTAAAATTCGTTCCTATTTTACAACAAGGAA
>NZ_JASGFU010000109.1:0-5350 GCF_047605385.1 Legionella sp.
TCTTAGACTGGGAAAATTATGATTGTGCAAAAATTTGACGGGATCGTTCAGGGTCTGACCTTTTTTGTGATGAAAAAGCGCTTTTTGGATATTTGTTTACCTAAATGTTTTTTGTTACAGTATATAATAGTACCAGAACTATGAACCCTGAATAACGACGCGAGGATGTGAAATTGAACCCTGCTAATCAAAGCAAAAAGACAGCGGACAGACTTATCCATTGGATACGTGATTTTTCCTCAATGCACATAGACTCACATGCTGCTGATGAGCAACGAGGCTTCCCTCCGCATGTTTTCCTTGAGCTTGGCAATCAAGGATTTTTTGGGATTCACATCTCTCAAAAATACGGTGGTTTGGAATTAACCACTTATGATATGTTGCGTGTCATTGAGCAAGTTGCTTCGATTGATTTGACGTTAAGCGTTATTCTCATTGAAAGTATTCAAGGTGCGCACACGTTGGAAAATTACGCATCGGAATCCATGAAAAATAGATACCTGAATCAGATGGCGACAGGTCGTATTTTTACAGCCGGAGCCATGACTGAATCAGATGCTGGTTCAAACCCTCGAGCCATGAAATCTGTTGCGAAAGCAGTCGGTGAAGGCGAATGGTTATTAAAAGGCAGTAAGCGTTGGATAGGAATGGGCTCTTCGGCTGCATTGACTGCCGTTTATGTGCAACAATACGATGAGAATAATCATTGGGTTGGTATGAGTGGTTTCCTGGTGCCCCAAGGCACAACGGGTATGCACGTAGGGCTCGATGATGTCTCTATGGGAATTCGTGGCTTTTCAAAAAACAAAATTACACTGGATAATGTCAAAGTCACATCAGAACAATTGCTGGGTCGCATAGGCGAAGGCATGGAAATAGCGCAAGACAATATGATGTATATTCGATTGTGTCTTGCGGCGGCGGCGATTGGGGCAATGAAACGTTGTGCACAGCTGATGTATCGCTATGCACAACGCAGAGTTATTGCGACAGGAGTCTTGCTTGATAACCCGGTTACTCTGGTGAAATTAAGCGAGATAACGGCAGCTATTGATGCCCTGGATTCCTATGTGTACCGTATTGCTGCCTTGTACGATGAAAAACCTTCCGAAGTTCCAGAAGAAACGTTTGTTGTTGCAAAGATTTTAGGCTCGGAACTTTTGAGTTGGGTGGCTGATCAAGCACTTCAATTGCTTGGAGCAAGAGGTTATGAAGCAACATGTGATGTTTCGAAAATATTTCGTGATGCGCGTGTCTTTCGGATTTTTGAAGGGCCGACAGAAGCGTTGAATATGTATCTTGGTTCTCGTTTGCTTGCGGATAATCCTGCTTTTGAGCAATTTATTTGTCATATATTGAAGCAACCCCAATTGTTCAAAGAAATACAACAAGTGCTGTCACAGATAAGGGAACAGACACAATCTAAAAAAGCCGAATTATTTGTCAAACCGTTAAGCACTTACTATTGGTCTCAAGCACAAGCAGGAGAAGTGTCCAGTTATGCTGTATTATTGTCTTGTCTTCAATCCACATCCAATACAACCAAATCAGACAATGAGCATCGTTCAATTTTGTGGGTAAGAAGTAAATACGATGACACTGTGAAAAAGATCTTGAGTTTTTCATCAGGCGAACAGGTCTTGATGACAGCTAATCAGCTGGGCAATTCAATTTCTGATTATGAGTTAACTATCGGTAATATTGATCAAAATAGAAATTACAACAATGTTGCAATAGATCCCTTGCTTCAAGCTTGCCCATCCATGGATTTACATGATAACAGTCCTCATGAATTATTTACGAAAAAGACAGCTTTAGCTGACAAGATCTCTTCACATTCGTTAACCCTTAGTGAGCATGATCGTTTTCAATTGCTTCATACTTGGAATAATGTAGAGCATGGTACAAATTATCCTGAGCGTTGTGTTCATCATTTATTTGAAGAGCAAGCTTTGAAAAATGGCCAGGCATCTGCAGTTGTGTTTAATGATTGCGCTATTTCTTACATGGAATTAAATAAACAGGCGAACAAGGTAGCACATTACCTGCATGATGTAGGAATAGGCCCTGATAAACTGGTCGCACTTTATTTTGAGCGCTCCATTGAAATGATTATAGGAGTATTGGGAGTACTCAAGTCCGGAGCGGCTTATTTACCGCTGGATTACAATTATCCTGAAAAAAGTTTGGCATTTATGTTGGAAGATTCTGGTGCATCCCTTGTTTTATCTCAAAACTATTTATTAGCAGATTGCCCCTTTGAATCCATCAAGCTAATCGGGATAGAGGATATTTTAGAGAGGGCATCTACCGATTGGGAAAATGATATTAATATTTCCTGCTCTTTGGATAGTGCTGGCTATGTTATTTATACTTCAGGATCAACCGGTCAGCCCAAAGGCGTGATGCTGCCTCACAAAGCATTGAGTAATTTAATGTATTGGCATAGAGAAATAATCCCTGGAAAACGCAATGTATTACAGTTTACAACGCTGAATTTTGATATGAGTTTTATTGAGATTTTTTCTGCCCTTGGTTCTGGTGGAGCACTAACGCTTATTTCAGAACATGATCGCCTCGACGTGCAAAAGTTCTCCCATATAGTGAAGAAAAACGCGGTAGATCAATTAGTCCTGTCAGTGCCTTTTTTAAAGAATATGGTGGCTACTTCACTTGATAGATCCTGCTTCAAAGATGTGAAAGAAATTATTATTGCCGGAGAGCAACTGGTTATTACCGATATTATTACCGGCTTTTTTAAAGATTTAGGTGCGTGTCAATTATACAATTATTATGGCCCAGCTGAAACACATGTGGTGACCTCTTATTTATTTCCACAACAACACAGCGATTGGCCTGATTATCCTCCCATCGGGAAACCAATTTCAAATTCAAAAATCCTGATTTTGGATGATCATATGCAACTGGTACCGCCAGGTAGCATTGGTGAAATTTATATAGGTGGAGCTTGTCTTGCTAAAGGGTATATCAACAGGGCTGAATTGACACAGGGAAAATTTGTTCCCGATCCCTTTAGTAACCAACCAGATAGTTTACTTTATCGATCAGGTGATTGTGGTAAATACCTGAGCGATGGAACCATAGTGTATACCGGACGAAAAGATGAGCAATTGAAAATACGTGGATACAGGATTGAGCCACAGGAAATTGAATGGCATTTAATGAAATATCCAGGAGTAAAGGAAGCTGTAGTTATCGCTAAAAAGAGCAGCTTTGCAGATAAACATCTGGAAGCATTTCTTATCATGGAAGGAAGCATAAACGATAATTTGGTGAGTGAGCTGTACACTTTTTTGCAAGAACACGTACCTCCTCATCTTTTACCCTCCGTATTTAATATGGTTGAAAAAATTCCGTTAACCAATAGTGGTAAAGTAGATCGCATTGCGTTGGAACAATATGAGGGAGATGTTGTGTTTTCCATAAGCAATGTTGTTGAGCCAGAGTCAGAGACTGAGAAAGCACTTGTGGGGATTATGGAAAATATTTTCAAGATTAAAATCGGGGTTAATCATAGTTTCCTTTTCATAGGAGGAAATTCCTTGTTAGCTATGCAAATAACTTCCGAAATACGAGAGCGTTTTTTGGTAAATTTACCTGCTTACAGCGTTCTCTCAGAACCAAGCATTGCAGACATTGCCAAACGGATTGATGTGCTGCGACTTAACGGAACCTAAGACTAAATCGCAATTTTTGCCTCCTTATTCCCCTGATCTTAATCCAATAGAGCATAAGTGGGCTCAAGCTAGAGCTATTCGAAGAAAGTAACGTTGTTCAGTCACTGAACTTTTTCAATGCTATGTATCATAGGCATTTTATGAGGGCTCAGCTATAACTACATTTTATGGCGTGATGTGGAGTAGTAGAGAATGCTTAGACAATCACTAAGCCAGTGAGCAGATTTCAATTAGACGAATGTGAATCAATGACTTTTTTGCAATTACATCTATGGCACATGCACAGATCCATTTTGAGGGTAATGCATGGCCTTGAGCATACCCCTTAAAATGGCCCATTTTTATATTGGGGTTTTTCTTATATTCACTCGTAGCAATTTGTTTAAATTGATTATAAAAATCAGGAATCTCAATAAACTTTTTGAATAGCAATAAGGTTGAGGAATTATGCCTATCCGTATTCTCTGCCAGATCTTTAAAGTTAATATTCTTTAAAACATTACTGGTGATCCCTGTTTTTTCTTAAAGTAATTTGTAAGGTTTCTTTCATTTTATAGTGCCTTAGCGCAAGATTCAGATGGATTTGCTACTTGAGACATCAATAGTTCGTTTAGTTGCTCTGGGTGTTTATCTAAAAGCACTAAAAGTATGCTTAAAGGTTTGGGGATTGGGTTTGTTCCTCGCTCATATCGGTTAAACGAGTTAATACCACCACCAAAGAGACGACTGGCATCTTTTTGATTCAAATTTAAATGTTTTCGTATTTTGGTAATTTCACCAGGCGTTAATATTCCATCAATTCGTGAGCGATGCTCTTGAATTTCTAAGGCAATGGCTTTGTTATCCTCAGGACTTATCACTCCTTCGCCACATGAGTCGCACCAAAGGGCGGGTTGAATGATGTCGAAGGAGTGCTTTTTATAATGATACGTTGTTTTACGTCCTTCATGTATCGCTGCCAGTTCACCACAAATGGGACATCGTTCTTTTGTCATGTTATTTCTCCTTAAATGAGAGAATAAGTTCGCCATAGGTGTTTACTTGAAATTTGATTTATATACATCTTGCCAAGCGGTAAAGCCTGGGGCAATTGGTTCTATTGATTTATAAAAATCATTACTTGTTAAGCTTTGTATGGCTTCTACTACATCTTGATTGGAAAAGCCGAGAGCTAATTGTCCTTGTTTGGCTGATACCGTCATTCTTAATTTATGTTCGTTGTTAAACGCTTTTTTAATGTCGTTTAAATTATAACTTGGTCGTTTTGATTCGCTCATGGAATTGCCCAAATTATAACCTTTAAGGTTATTATAAGTATAAACTAAAATAACCTCAAGAGTTACGTTGTTCGATTATTACATTGTAATATAGGAATGATTGAAATATAACAAAACATCGCAACAAATTATTGTTGCATGAATGCGTTTATATGGTTTTCTATCCATTTAATTGTTTCATATAAAGGAAATGAAGAAAGTAAAAAAAGTTTTATTGCCCATACATTGGCCCGCGCGGTGACTAGTAAGGCTAGGATTTTGAACTTATATCCATTTAATATTCTTGAATTTTCAGTAAAAATTTGTAAGGTATAAACTCATTTGTTTGCTTATCTTGGTTGCACTGTACGGCATGTGAATAAAATAGCGCAAGTA
>NZ_JASGFU010000110.1:0-5256 GCF_047605385.1 Legionella sp.
CATAAACTCGTCCGCAGTTTCTCCGTTTCGCGTCCAAAACTATTTTTGCGACAAAGCCCCCTAAAATACCTTCAAGACAGGAAACTACAACGAGATGTACACCGCTCCCAGAACCGTGTCGAATCGTACCATCAACTACGAGCTGCTATTGCAACTGCTTATGGAAAAAAAACAGCTATCAGGCAGAGGTGATCGTGAAATTGAAATCAGCAATCAATGTGCAAGGCTTATTGCCAACGCCATTATCCATTATAATTCAGCGATACTATCCAAGCTCAAATTAAAATATGAAGCAGAGGATAATCAGAAGGCGTTGGCTAGATTGAAGAAAATTTCACCGGTGGCTTGGCAACACATCCATTTTCAGGGGCACTTTATTTTTGCTGGTGATAAAATCATTGACCTTGATACAATAATAAACCAAGTCACCCTTGATGACTCAAAAAAGATCAGTGCGACTAAAAACACTCCGGAAATTTCGACGGTTCCGGCCTAGAACCCCTATTACCTTTTTCAATCAATTTTTTATGAGGAGAAAGTTTTAAATATTTTGAGTGAAATATTAAATCAACATCCTTTGTATAATGATAAAGGCTACCATCGGAATAATTAAGATAAGGCTCAATTATTTTCAATAGCTCACTTCAAATATTCAAAATTTAAATGGCATGATCAAGTAGTGCTATTTCTTTTAGTGGCGGGAGCTGCTCTTGTTACGAAGATCAGCTCCTCTAAGGGCGGAACCTTTTTCTTTATATGTAAATATTCACGATGCCATATTTAAGTCCAATGTAACTGGAATTTGCTTTTGTCTTTTTCTTTTAAAAAGAGAAAAAGAAGACAATTCATGTTGATTTTCTTCTTCTGTTGATTCAGCTATAGTTTTCTTTATTCTTTTTATATGAGCAATTTTTTCGGCATAACTAATAGCTAAGATGCGCATTTGCCCCTCGTCATTGGCACCAGCACCTTTGATTTGTAAATAATGACTATAGTCTTCTAGGACAGCAGAAGGAGCAATGCGCTGTATATCTAAAAAAAGAGGATGTTGATCTTCTTCAAAGCAGCTACAAATTTTTGCATAGACGGACTCATCTATATTGCTTAATGCCATTCCCAATAAAATATTAATTTCAGGCATAGGGGAGGTAAAGGTAAGGTTAGACCATGACGTAGATAATAGTTCGCCATAATAAAATAGCAAGTGAGAGTAAATATCTTTAATATCCTCTTTTCTAAAAGGTTCAATCATCTGAGTAAGATTTAAGTAAAGCTTTTTAAAACTTAAGTAATAGAAAAAAGGTAACAGTCTATCATCATCTAACTGATTAAAATAATCCTGCACTTCTTGATAGTTATATTCAAAAAAAGAATAATTATTTTTTAAAAAATTAAAAAGGCCGGTCAAATCTTTAGTGTAACAACTTTTCAGTCCCTCCATAATTTGCCTGAAATTCATAGCTGGGATGAACAAGGAGGCAAAACCTAGCAAAGCATTATTTTCTCTGTCAGATAAAAATTTAGCTATTCTCATAAACACATAGTTAACATTTAGAGGGTTGTAACTTTCTTTTAATATCTTAAGTAATTCCTCTCTTTTTATTTCGTTTTTTGATAAATATTTTTCATTAGCTTGAGTATCAAATAAAGTAATGAGTAAAGGCTGACCATATTTCGTGTCATTAGGATGAAGAGGTGTTTGTTTTAGGAGAGCCAGGTGCTGTAATTCTGTGAAGTTATCTATCAATGTTAGAAGAGGAGCATAAGAGTGCCATGGCCATAGTGTTTTGTGAAATGCACTACTTTTTTTATTAAGGATGAACCAAGCCAACGATTTTCCATGTTCAGCGCAGGTTGGATTAAGAAATTGAGATGTTAACAATATAAATTGTTGTTCTTGTGTTAGATTGCTTATGAACTGTATGGCATCTGCAGCTTGCGCAAAGCAGAATTGATTATAACTCTTTTGTGATTCTTGTACCTCCATAGACTCAGGACAATATTGCGGAAATGCCAGAATCCATACATAACCTTTTTCCAGTTCGTTTTTTTTATATCCATCTCGGCATCCATATCCATGTAATAACAGTAACCCTAATAAACTCATTCCTTGAAAAGGGCCGACCGAAATGGGGTGCAATAATATTTTCCAACCGATTTGATTAAAAATTTTCGAATTAATTGATCGAGTATTAATTTGTTTTTTAATAAATTTAGATTCATGAAGACCATGGGCTATATCTTTTAATGCATTTATTGTTTTTAAGTCGTAAATTTCCGAAAGTAGAGCCCCTAATTTTGCTAATTGCATTCTTATTTTTTTAACTTCTTCACTTTCCTCATCATTAATTGCGCAGATATTATAAATTAATGTTTTTTGGTATTGTGTTAGACTTAATTCACAATGAAGTAGCTGTGCTCTCAACTTTTCATTTTCGATGTTTTCTATAACGTTGCTTCCAAGAACGCTGGCAAAGCGCTTATTTTCATTTATTATTCTTTGGGAATTAATGTAGATTTCTATATCATTGTCAAGGGATTGATTCTTCATAAAATGCATTTGTTAAATTTCAAACCCAAATTATACACTATAAATTTATAATTACTCTCCCATGCAGACATCGTCAATTAAACTCTGAACTACACTAATATTATTTACAGGCAGAATAGCATGTTAAAAAAGAAGTATAAACGATACCGTTATCCAATGGAGCTTATAAGCATTGCGGTGTGGAGTTCCAATCAGCTTGGAGATCTCAAGATGAAAAAACGTTATACAGAAGAACAAATTATTAGGGCTACCAAATCCCATGAAGCTGGGACTAAAGTTAATGACCTATACCGAGATTTTCAAGAAGCCATATCACTCCAAAATTCCATAAATTTGTTTGTTACCTCTTCAATGTCTTGATGTAATTTTAACACTCTAATATTGAGTTGGTCATTATATAATTCATATATATCCTGATTTTGGTCTTCATGATATCGAGTGCTAACAGATTTAATTCCTAATGCGTCGAATTGTTGAATAATATTAAATAATTGTTCGTTTTCAAAAACATGGGGGTTTGGTTTTTTTTGCAAAATATGGTTTATTTCATCGTATAAAGGTTGTAAATGATGTTTCATCATATTCTTTTTTTCAATTTTGGATTTTATTAAGAAATCGCATCCCCATATAAAATCTTCTCGTTTTTCAAAATAAATCACATTATTGAGTTCTGTTAAATGATAATAAAATTTATCAAAATTATTGCTCTCAGCACGCATAACGTCTGATTCGATCTCTATTATTCGACTAAATTTTTTATTCCAATCATCTTCCATTTTACAAACTAAATATAAGCAAAATCCAAGTATGATTATTAAAAATAGGCTTATTGGGGTTCTAGCCGGGAACCTCAGAAATTTCCGGACAGTTTTTAATCATTCAAGAAGCCTTTGAATCGAGTTGCAGCCATTTCCGTATATCGTACCGTATTTTGAATATTTTTATGCCCCAAGTAATGCTGAATGCTTCGTGTATCTTGTCCATCATTAGCCAGTTTAAATCCCGTGGAATGTCTGAGCATGTGTGGATGAACTGAAAACCCAAGTTGAGCAACTTCACCAGCCCTGGAAATTATTTTCCGAACAGTGTTTCCTGTTATGGGTGCTTTTCTCTCCGTCATAAAAACATAATCAGTTTCTGGATAATCACGTTTTAACTGGCGAAGAGCTCTCAATTCAGCACCAAAGAGTGGGTGGTGAGTGGATAAGCCATTTTTGCGACGAATAACATAAAATAAGCCTTGATCTAAATCAAGCTGTGACCAGCAAAGTGAGATTAATTCAGAAACTCGAAGCCCGTGCCTGTAGGCGAGTAATATCATAGTCGCATCACGTTGGCCGTGTCGCCCAGTGCGTTTTGCAGCAGCTATTAGCCTATCAATTTCTGTTGGCGTTAAATATTCGCGAGCCCTGTAAAGGCTGTTTTTAATTCTTTTTGGCGGATCTATATTTTCTATCTTTCCGATAAATAGGTGATTTACGGAGTGTTTTTTAGTAGAATCGCCACTTTTTTTGTGGTGTTTTTTATCCGATGCGAGCAAGTAATAAGCAATTAACGATACTATCCGAAGCGGAGAGAGCTGCTTTATATGAGATCCCTGATTTTGATGACATTCAGCGTTTGAACTATCTTAACCTAACCCCTGACGAACAAGTCTTAATGCGTAGCCGAAGTAATTTATCAACACAGGTCCATTGCGCCATTCAAATAGGTTACTTCAAAGCCAAACATCGGTTCTTTTCATTTAAATGGGACGAGGTTCAGGATGACATTGATTTTATTATGCAAGAATATTTTCCTGGACAACTCTTTCACCCAACTATCATCACAAAACATCAATATTATGCGCAATGCCAGGCCATTGCCTCACATTATGGCTATAAGATTTGGTCAAAAGAATTTGAGCCACTATTGAGTGCTCAGGCGGAGCAAATCCTGCGCCGTGATGTTAGCCCACAATTTATCGTCATCGAATTATTAGCGTTTATGCAGGAAAAGAAAATCGTGCGTCCTGGATAACCACTTTGCAAGCGATCGTGAGCAATGTTTTGAATGCTGAACGTAATCGGTTAGGAAAGATTATTCGAGAATCCCTAACAGCGGATAATAAATCCGCTTTGCAAAAACTGTTGCTTGAAAAAGAAACAGAAACGCTTTCTGAATTAGCGGATCTCAAACAGGATACCAAAGATTTTAATGCGCGCATGATAAGTGCTGAGCGGGAAAAATTGCTTTCGATAAAACGATTGTATCAGCTCGCCAAATCACTCTTGCCGAAACTCAATATTTCTCAGCAAAATGTTCACTATTACGCAAGTCTTGTGGATTATTACGACATTTATGATTTACGAAAAGAGTTGAAGTCTGAGCAGACCTATCTTTATCTTTTGTGCTATCTCTCACAGTGATACCTTCAATTGAATGATAACTTAATGGACGCTTTTTGCTTGAATCTCAAACAATTTGAAGCTGACCTTAAAGAAAAAACAAAAGAAGCCTATACAGACTATGCGGTAAGTAAACAAATTGACTCTTTTGTTATGCGTAAATTTGCTCGGCTATTCATCAACCAAGAGCTTCACGATCAGCTCAGCTTTGGTGACGTCCGCAAAAAGGCATTTGAAACCATTATCCCTGAAGAAGAGTTGCGTAATAAAATACCTGAAGAAAATGAAGAGGAACTTAAGCGCATCGATTTTCAATGG
>NZ_JASGFU010000111.1:0-5198 GCF_047605385.1 Legionella sp.
AGTTTGCAATAAAGTCCAAGCTTCTTCTCCTGTAGTGGCTGAAATAAAGGTATGTTCTTTTTTCTTTAACATCATTTCAAGAGTTTTTAAGGCAATAATGTTGTCTTCAACCAGGAGAAAATGGAGCGGTCGTATTGAGTGCTTAGTGTTATTATATGAGCTTGTTTCAGTAGCATTTGAAGGTGCTTCGCTAATAGGGCATTCCAAATCAAAATGAAAGGTGGAACCTTCACCTACCTTGCTGGTTAGGGTGATATGACCGCCCAAGAGCGTCACATACGATTGCGCAATATGTAGACCCAAACCATGCCCCGCGTAAATTCCTTTGTAGGAGGAACTGACCTTAAAAAATCGGTTAAATACCTGAGATTGCGCTTCTTCGGGAATCCCTATGCCGGTATCTGATACTGTAAATTTAATGTGCGCCGTCGCAGCATCTTGATGCAAACACTCAATGCTCAGGACAATGCTTCCTGATTGAGTGAATTTAATGGCATTACCTAAAAGATTAAGCAAGATACGATGAATTTTATTGCGGTCACTGCAAATATACTGCGGAACATCCGGTGCAATATTTGCTTTAAGCGTGAGGTGCTTTAATGATGTGGCTGGAGATTCCAGACGGATTAAATCATGGATGCATTGATGTAAATCAAACGATTCATGCTTAATGTCTTGTTCACTTAAATGCTCAACGCGCACATCATCTAAAATACTGTTGAGCATGTGGAGTAATTCTTCACCGCTGTCATGCAGCATGTGGGCTTTTTCTTTATCTTTTGGGTCGTGCAGAGTATGTTCAAGTATTTCTGATAAACCAATCACGCCGGTGAGAGGCGTTCGTATGTCATGGCTCATATTGGCGATAAATTCTGTTTTAGCTATGTTTGCTGCTTCAGCTTGCTCTTTGGCTAAAAGTAGCTCTTGTTCGAGTTTTTTTTGTTTACTAATATCGAGATAGTTTCCTAGAATACCAATAATGTTCTTTTTAGAGTCATATAAAGGCACTTTATTGGCTAAAACAATTTTAGTGGAGCCGTCTGCCTGTAATTGAGACTCTTCAAAATTAATTTTACTTTTTCCTGATAACGCCTCTATATCCCCTTGTCTAAACATATGTGCTTGCGTTTTTGCCCAAACCAAATCAAAATCAGTTTTTCCTTCAATTTCTTCCGGTGTTGACAGTCCTGCCGCGCGTGCAAAATATTCATTACACAGAATATATCGAAATTGAGGGTCTTTAAGGTAAATATAACCAGGCAAATAACGTATGATATTAGCCAAATATTCTTTTGCAAATTGCTTTAAACGTGAGTCATCAATTCGTTTAGACATAGTTTCTTCATATTTGGATGCACCCTACTATTATGAAGCCATGTATTCAGTACCTTTTTTTCAGTATGAAGACACGGTTTATTAACCATAAATTCTTGTGCATTCGCTTGATCAAGTATATCAAGTGTAGCACAAGCAAGCACAGCAAAAATGGGATCGAGATAGCAAATTCTGGTAGGATAATCCAACATAAAATTTAATGGGCGCTTTTGATGTAAGATTGAATCAACAGGGAACGCATCTCCCCATTCATCATAGGTGCCCATATTTGCAAGATATTCAACTTGTTTAAAATCCTTATAATTTAGAATACGGGAAATGCTGTTTTTACGTCCGGTTGCAGTGACAATACAATGAGTTCTGCAAATTAATTCTTTAACCACATCCAAGTCATTAGGGATAAAAAGTGAATAAAACCCTTCTTTGGCTGCCCTGTTTTTACGTAACTTATTTGCTTCAATGATGATAATATTTTTAGGTAACACACCCGCTTCAACTAAGCAGGAAGCAATACCCTGCCCTACTTTTCCATAACCAAAAATCATATAAGTTTTAACTTTAAAATCGATGTCGTCTTTTGAATAAATCTGTTTAATCGCTCTTACAAACCCATCACCGGTTCCATAAGCAGTTTCAATTTTTTTAATCAATCCGCGGTCTACAGAAATAATAGGACATTTAGTTAACTTGTATTTTTTAGGCTCTACATAAGTTAGCTCAACAAATCCTTTGTTTGGCTTCATTGAATTAGCTAAATGAGCACCACAATCTAATATTACATCAAATTGCTCTTTATATTGTTCCAAGAGCACCTCATTGGGATCGAGATAAATACCTAATTCAGAAATAATGTTCTTTATTGAATCGTGACATACAAGACCCTCAGTGCAAGTCAATTTAATTTTTGCTCCGGAGAATAGAAATAATTCGACCAAAATGAGTGTCGCTGTAGTTAAGTGACAGTTGATAAGTATGTTTTTTTGAAAGAGAGGAGCAGTATCTTTCCATTCTTTAAGAAGCGATTGAGTGCAGATTCTTTCGTCAACATCCATTTCATTTACTTTGTTTATTAGTCGTGTTAGATTCAAAGCCATCATACGTATTATTATCTGCAATACCCTTAATGAGCAAATATTATACACAAGCAATTTAGTTTAGTCAAAAAAATCTAGAAGCCAATTATCTCTCTTCTATAAACAAGTTGAAATCTGTTAGCACTATTTAATAATAGAACAAACTGGTTATTTTCCTTTTCATGAAATTTCGCATGACCTAAAATATATTTCTTAGTTTGTGTCCGTTTCATCATAAAAAACTGAGACTTCAAAATAGGGTTATTAAGCTCCGCTCTTTTCAAAATTTAAAAGCAGATAACAATGACTATTTTTTTTCTACGTGGTAGAATTTATCCTTTTATAAAGGAGTAACATTGTGAGTGGACGTAACAAAGAATTATCAACAATACCAGAGAGACAAGAGCATGAGGCTCTTTTAATAAATCAAAGCAATAATTCATATTATACTCATGATGGCTCATTGAATAATAAAGAAAAAAATACAAAGAATTCAAATAAGTATTTCTATCTAAAATTGGTTCTTGGTTATCTACCCGCTCTTGCTATTGGCCTTGTTGCAATAAATAAATTAATTAGTCAAAAAAGTGTCGCGAAAGATCTTTACCAATTATCAATAGAGGCGAGTTTGGCAGCTTTTAATCTGACGTTTGTTTTTGAGAATGGCATCCCTATTGAAACCTGTGGCGACGCATTCAAAGGAAGTGAGTTGTTATCCTGCCGCTATCCACTTAATCCAAATATGGAACCTGCTAATTTAAAAACTTGCATCGAAAGCCTTATTGATTATTGCCAAGATAAAAATGGGCTAAATAACGAGTTACGTCCTTACGATGCAGGTGTTATTACCATAGGTACCGGTTTAGCTCTCCTTTTAAGTTTAATTATTGGCGTGATAATCTATAAGGAAATATCAAAAAACACATTAAAAAAAGATGAAGAGAAACCAACGGGAACTATTACTACTGTGCCTTCAAATAAAAAACCATCAAAACCCTGGTTTTGGAGCTTGCCTGTTTTAGCCAATGATACGCAGGATGCTCTGCAGCCAAAAGAGTCTTTAGATTATAAGCAAAATTTGTAATAAGCACACTGCCAATAAAAGGTCTTGTCGCAAAAATATTTTTAGATCAGGACCTATTTATTCCAGGCAAGTTTATGGAGCCAGTCCAAAGAGCTGTTCAAAAATGGTTTGATTGGCCGCTAATCAACATTCAAAACAGCATTCAATAATTGCTTGGTGTAAGGTTCCATAGGATGTTTGAAAATAGACTCACAAGTGTCGAACTCCACTACCTTGCCCTCTTTCATTACTAAAACATCATCCGCAATGTAAGAAACAACGCCCATGTTATGGGTAATAAATAAATAAGAAATTTTTGTTTCTAACTGTAGCTCTTTTAATAAATTTAAAATTTGTGCCTGTACTGAAACGTCTAAAGCGCTGGTTGGTTCGTCACAAATTAAAATATCAGGTTCAGTCGCTAACGCTCTGGCAATACAAATTCGTTGCCTTTGGCCACCAGAAAATTGATGCGGATAACGATGTAGGCTACTGATAGGTAAATGGACTTGATCTAGCAATTCTTTTTGTCGCCGATTGATGATTGCTTTACTCATTCTTTGTGCTTGCATCCCTTCGGCAATAATATCACCGATAGTCATTCGTGGATTCATTGATGAAAAAGGATCTTGAAAAATGATTTGTACTTTTTTTCGATATTCTCGCAATGTTTTACCGTTAAAACCAAGCACATTATGGCCAAGATAAATAATTTCACCACAAGCAGCAGGTAATAAACGCAATAAAGCGCGACTGGTTGTTGTTTTACCGCAACCAGATTCACCAACTAATGCCAAGGTTTTTCCTCGTTGCAGATGAAAAGAAAGTTTATCAACCGCGATAAATGGGGAGCTATTTCGTCTGAATAAGCTTTTTTTCTGAGTAAAATAAACGGACAGCTCATTGACGGTTAAAATTGTTTCTGCCTGTGCAGGTTGAGCAGCCCATAAGACCTTTTTCGTATTTAAAGGAGGTAAGTGTTCCAGTTCAGGATATAAATGACAACGCACCACACGTCTATCCTGTTCTTGTAATTGTGGCTCTTCTTTGTGGCAACGCTCAAATGCATAAAGGCAACGTGGATGAAAACGACATCCTAATGGCATTTCTTCCAAAGCAGGAACAAATCCACGAATTACTGATAAACGCTCTTGACGATTGGCAAAAGAAGGTAAGGACGCGAGCAGTTGCTGCACATAAGGATGTTTAACGTTGCGAAAAAAATCAGCAACTGTCGATTGCTCCACAACTTGTCCGGCATACATCACACAAACCCTATCGGCCATGACTTTGACTACGCCTAAATCATGAGTAATCAACAGCATACTCATTTGATGATTTTTTTGTAGTTTCTTCAACAAAGCCAAGATCTGCGCTTGAATCGTGACATCTAAGGCAGTTGTGGGTTCATCGGCAATCAATAGTTCGGGATTACCCGCTAAAGCCATTGCAATCACAACTCTTTGTTTTTGTCCCCCAGATAATTGATGCGGGTATTGATGAATTTTTACATGCGGCAATGCCATTTCCACTTCATTTAACGAGGCTAAAATGGCTTCATTTAACGCTTGTTTATGATAAGATTTATGCCGCAATAAAACCTCGGCTAATTGTTCACCAACAGTCATAACGGGATTTAAAGCAGTCATTGGTTCTTGAAAAATTAAAGCAATACGGCGTCCGCGTAACTGCCGCATGAGCTGTTCAGGGAGATTTAAAATATCTTT
>NZ_JASGFU010000112.1:0-5066 GCF_047605385.1 Legionella sp.
ACTTAAACCTATAACATCTTATAATTAACTTGCAAAACGAGATGGTTCATATATGGCGCAAAAATTTAAAATATCAAATCGGAAAGTCCCCGATAACATCATTATATTTATCTTGTGCATCGGCCAAGCTTAGTTTGGAATAGATTTCCAGAGAATCTCTTTTAGCATGTCCTGAGTAGGGTTGAATAAAAGCATCATCGATATTTTTCTTCTTAAGCCAGGTAAATAAAAAATGTCTTAGCTTATGAGGTGAGATTGATCGCTCAATACCAGCAAGTTTTGTGTATCTCATCAGGATTTTCCTAATTCCACGATCCGTATAATGGCGGCGAAATCCTGACTCAAATAAAAAAAGCCTGTTTTCATTTTTATATTGCTTTATATGAAGTGCCAAAATTTCTTTAAACGCTGGTGAAAAAGGGACGACTCTATCTTTTTTTCCTTTACCCTGATTAATTTTAATCCTGCAATTAGTTAAATCAACATCAGATAATTGTATATTAATTAATTCACTAACCCTTGTTCCTGTATAAAGTAGTACTTTAACGATGAGCATAGGAACAATATCGTGAGACTCCCAAACTGCCTTGTAAAAAAGCCTGATTTCATCTTCATTGGGTACATAGGGTAACCGTTTGGGCGTTGTAGTGACCTCGATATTAAGATTTTCTCTTACAAACCGGAACACGTCTCGAAGATAATCATAGTTAGGATTCTGAGATTTAAGCAAATTTGAAACCTTTTGCGCCATTTTTTTAGCAGATATTCGTTCCATTATACAGTCACCTTGTAGTTAAGATGGGGCAACCGCGTTGATAAATCTAACGGAAATAGACCATATGGGTTAACATGCTCATAAATAAGGGGGGTTAATGCCCTTTTATCCTCCTTTGTTAATTTATTTTGTAACCCATGCTCTTCTATTATTTGTTGAATCATTAAGGTATTGATATATACCATTGATAGTTGTAAAAGATGTAAAGACAATACAGATAGGGTTTGTGCTTTCTCATGATTAGAAGAAATTTCACCAGATCGACCATAAAAAATGAATTTAGCTACACCATTCCAAAGCTCAACCACATTTAATCCTTCTTGAATTTCCTGTCTGATGGATTTGTGCATTAAGTAATTACAGATGAAGATGGTTTTTAATACCTTACCTAATTGTGATAACGCCAAATATGTTGGATGTTTCAGGTTGTTTTGATTAAAACGCCAGAGAATAGATTCTGGATCGGCATGGCCTGCCTTCATTGCAGCAGTATACTTTACAATCTGGCTATATTGCTCTTTAATTAATTGCCAATTAATGGTGTCTGTCAGAACTGCCTGAAGATTTTTATACTTTTGATAGTCGCCAAGTTCACATTGTGCCAGTTTTTGTTTATTTAAATTAGCCAGTCGCGGCATTAAAGAAAATCCTAGAAGATGTGAAAAAGCAAAACCAACTTCACTTTGACCATGAGTATCAACATAGCTTTTTTGAACTGACATTTCCGTGCAATGTCTTAATACTCCTTCAATCATGGCAGATACTTCTGAGCTCGATACGCTTTTTAATTGTGAATGGATACAACAAGCATTTTTTTCCACATGCCAGTAAATCATAACACCTCTTCCCCCATATCGATTATGGTACTCAGAAATTAAATTTTGAAAATAAGCAGAAAATTGAGTTGAATCCCCGGCAATAGCGATGGGCATACCACCCCATATTTCATCTAATCTGATTTTAAATAATGCATTCGCCACTTTGCTTAGCGCATTTTTTAAATTGTCGGTCGATAAAAAGTAGTTTTTAATGTGTCGAAGCTGATGTTCACTCACATAGGTGTTTCCGGCGCACATGTGTTTTAACCCAACATTTGTTCCCATCCCATAGATAGCAAGCAAAATCCTTTCTGAAATTTCATTCGGCTTTAAATAAATTTTTTCGCCATAGGAAACAAAATCACGTGTAAAGTCGTTTTCTAAATCGACTTCTTTCATCATGTCAAGGAGATTGGTTCCTGCCCATTTTTCCTGTAAATGTTTTTTTATAATGCCAATGCTACTGGACTCTGCCTGAGGTGTAAGTGGCGTTACAATAATACGACCACCATTTTGAGAACTGATTCGAACTTTTTTATTTTGGGGAATATTATCATTTAAAGAAGCTAATGTACTTGTTAATTTCTGCTTTAACTGTTCAATAAATACATCACTATCGAGAGGTAAAGAAAGATCATCAAAATACACTTCTTTACTTTCTTCAAAATTATTCGGCAAGTCTTCATCTGGATTTCGGTGTTTAAATGATCCTTCAATCCATATTTCACGGCATCTAATCTTGTCTGCAAGCTTTTTTAGCACATAGACTTCATAACAAATGCGTTTAATTTTACCAGTAGTTGGATCAACAATTCGTTTTTTCCATTTGCCTGGCAAGCAATCCATCGGTATATCTTCATTGTCTGGAAAATAAACTTTGTTTCTATCAAAATATTTTTTGATCAGTGCCAATGCATCGAGTATCGGTTGATGTTCAGAGTTGTTTGAACGAAAAACCACATTTTCTAATAAGGGTTGAACCATGCGTCGATAATAAGTAGCATAAGAGCTTCTAATCTGTCGGTGCAGTAAGCTCTGGTATTTCGGTCCTTTTTTCTTATATTCTTCGATGATGGTTTTTAACTTGTCCTGGCCAACAATAGGAAAAATATTATCTCGGATAGTTCCGTCTGGCTGCCCTAGGCACACTTCAGCTATATTAAACAGGATAGTATCTTTGCCATAGACTTTTTTTACATCATTGATAAGCTTTCTAACTACACGCTTTTCCGACTTATGAATCACATTGCGGATAATACGGTTAAACATATCGATTGTTTTATCGATAACTTCTTCTTTTCTTGCATGGCAATGAATAAATAAATGAGCACATCGCTTGTTATCAGTCATGTGTTTTAAATCACTCGGATTTAGGCGTGTAAATGCTTCTGAATAATGAACGGTTCTTTTTCTTGGAATTTCTTGAATCGCAGCTAGATCAAAGTTAAATCGATTCAAAATGGACAGTTGTTCCACTAAACTCAATATTGAATCAAGTGATGGATGATTAATTTCCTTGTTTATCCAGCCTAAATATGACAAGCTCTCTTTGTAAGGCAATAATAAACCATTTAACTGTGCTTCATTTTCTGTAGATAAAGTATTTTTTAGTTTTTCAAATAATTCATTCTCAAACGCATTAGTGGCATCAAGAATAACTCGTGCCATTGTTTTTTCTTTAAATGACTCAATCCCTTTTTCTTTCAGATATTGTATTGCTCGATTTTTAATTTCCTCATCAGCAAGGTGATGATTGGGTAAAAGCTCATCTTTTATCCATGCTTCAAGTTCTTTATAATGTGTTTTCTTAGAGAATGAAGTTTTAAAATACCTTCTAATCAACGACATATAATTGTCATAAGTTCTTGATGATACCTCACTAATGACAGGTGGAATATTAAGTTGGCTGGCAATCCGGTTTATAAGGTGAGCAGGTAGCTTTGTCAGATCGTTAATGAATTGATGACTTTTTTGGTAGTACTTCAATAGTAAAGCAAATGCTAATTGTTTACTTGTATGTCTTGTTCTAATAAAGCCAATTTCTTCTTGGCTTAAATCAAATTCATTTATTGTTAAATTCATAGTACTCATTTCACCAGTTCCTAGAATAGCCAGAGTCGGAACTCAATGGGCTATTTTCCTCTAAATTTGTGATTGTAATCTACCGAAATACGGTGATAATATCAACCACAAATCTCAAATAGGAACACGGTGTGAATAATAAAAAAATACAAAACATCCCTGAGGTTACTCAAGATGAATTTGCTAAAATAATGGGTATCGTTAAAAACTTGTGCAAAGAACACTTAAATGAGGAATATCATGAACTAGCTCAAGAGCTAGCAGCCAAGTTAGCCAGGAAGAGACCGTCGCCATTATTATCTGGACGAAGCAATACATGGGCGGCAGGAATCATTCATGCGTTGGGCATGGTAAATTTTTTATTCGATAAATCTCAAGATCCATATATTTCATCCAAAGAATTGGCTGATTGGTTTAGGTTATCACAAAATACGATAAGCGCTAAAAGCAAATCCATACGTGATATGTTTAAAATGAGACAAATGGATCCAGCATGGACCTTACGCAGTAATTTGGATAATAACCCGATGGTATGGATGATCATGGTGAATGGTTTTATTATTGATGCCAGAAGAGCTACCTATGAAATCCAGGAGCACGCATATAGAGCGGGGATCATTCCTTATATTCCCGCAAGCAAAACGACAGCTTAGATAATTAAATTATCAAAAATTGACATATATCAATAAATGATATAAAATAGCATCATGAGCTGGAAAATAATAATACCAACCAAAGTTGGAAAAAGAATATTAAAACTTCCAAAATCAGTTCAGGCTGCAGTGTTATTATTGGTTCGAGATCTTGAACGACATGGCCCAGCGACTGGTGGTAGTTGGAAAAATTACGGCAAGTTACAAGGCGTGCCTGGTGATAAACGCCACTGCCATCTGAGTAAAGGTCGACCAACCTATGTATGTTGCTGGGAAGTTATAGATAAAAAACTGAAAATTACGGAGATATATTATGTCGGCACTCACGAAAAAGCACCATACTGATGATGTTGCCAAAATATCTTGGCATGGTGGACTTTATGTTGTTCCAGTTGACGTGATGGAGCGTTATAAAGTTAATTCTGATGATTCATACATCTCGATTGATGATCTATTTAACGACTTGACTCAAAAATCTGGTGAACCGGGGGTATTATTGAAAGGTTTAAGGTATAGAGAAGGATTAAGCCAAATTGAATTTGCTAAGAAATTAAATATTAGTCAAACCAATCTTTCTGCTATGGAGAATGGCCGGCGTACTATCGGGAAAGAACTTGCAAAACGAATTGCTGATCTTTTTGGAGTAGATTATCGAGTCTTTCTATGAAATGTTGTTTTTAAATTTTTGCATCATATATGAACCATCTCGTTTTGCAAGTTAATTATAAGATGTTATAG
>NZ_JASGFU010000113.1:0-5046 GCF_047605385.1 Legionella sp.
GATGCAGAAAATCTCTTTTTTAACAAAATGTCAATGTTTTTTTAATGGGACAGCCGGGTGGAGTTATCTGATCGTTGTTTCAGATCGATAAATATTCTGATGACCTCAAGCAACTACAGTCCTCACCTCAGAGCGAATTTTTTGCCATTGTCTTAAGGGTGAGTATTCAGGATTAGCCATCATATCTACCGGGAGATAAAATGTCTGTTCAAGCAAATGTTGTCCACTTAATGCGGCATGCGATACATGGTCGGTAAATACTATCCAGGTACTTTGCGCTGGAAAATCAACTCGAACCTTACTGACTTCTGCTTGGTATACATCATCTAATTTCATGGTGTCATGTAAGTGCAGCATATAATGATCATATGCGGAGCGTAAGGTTTTTGTAGTCTTCACCCACTGCAAAATCTTTGCTCTAAATTTGCTGTAACTAATGATTTGCGGGGCGAAACGTTCAAGCACTTGCGGAAATGGTTCACCAAGACTCCACACGCGTGGTTCGTTATGTGGATTTACATTACAAAAGACTCGTAAAATTCTTAATCCATGTACGGGACTTGCCGAAAAGGAGTCAACATGAAGGCGAGTATCATCTTTGCGTTTTGAACTAGCACGGCCACTAATCTGTGCTGGTCTAAAACTGGTTCGTCCCCATTTTAAATGCGGTATATAAGAAGGCAAAGTCACTCGAATTAATTGATGCGCAAAATCAGCATATCCGTGCATCATCTGCTTTAATTTTATGTCTAAGCCAGAAACTTCTTTTTTATAGGCATTGATGGTTTTGCGCTGCGGATCATAACTGATGTTTTTGCGACTACCATCTAAAATTGCTTCAGACATTAAGCTTGCTTCCATATCTGAAAAATAATATTCAGGAAAAAATAAAACTTTACCTTCTTCTAATGAATTAACACTTTCTTGTTGATTGATGTGATCAATTTGTTGGGTCAATAAATAAGAGTTCATTTTTTTACCTTATCCATATTTTTGGCTAGTAGCAATTGTGCATGGATTAAGAGTAATCTTCCAGTTTTTTTTCATATTTTAAAATCTTGATGGAAATAGATCAAATTCAATCCCATAGCTTAACATTTCCCAGCAAATAAAATCATGTAAGTCCTAAAAATTTAAAACAACATAACGTATAATCTAAAAATCAATTTTTACCATAGTTATTGCTTATGTCTCTTTGTCCTTGTGGATCCACTAATCCCTACATTCAATGTTGCGCTTGCTTCATAGAAAAAAAGCAACTACCACAAACACCTGAACAATTGATGCGCTCACGCTATACCGCTTATAGTATGGCAAAGATTGACTACATCAAAGACACGATGGCAGGTAAAGCGCTCTTTGGTTTTAACCCAATCGAAGCACAAAAATGGGCACAAAGCGTCATCTGGCTTGGATTAAAAGTGATTCACGCTGAGCCTACAACTTCAGATGTGGGTTTTGTTGAGTTTATTGCTCGTTTTAAAGAAAGTGGCCAAGTAAAAACTATTCATGAGCGCAGCGAGTTTCACAAACAGGAAGGACGTTGGTTTTATGTGGATGGGGAGCTAAAAAAAACGCCACTCAAAACCAGAAAACCACACGTTGCACGCAACAGTCCCTGTCCTTGTGGTAGTGGGAAAAAATTTAAGAATTGTCATGCAAATTAATTCATACAACCAAGGTATTAATTATTATGAATGGAAACGTTCTACTTAATGTGTTTATCTTTCTTGCAGCAGCGAGTATTATGGTGCCGCTGGCAAGCCGCTTTAAACTAGGTTCTGTACTCGGTTACCTTCTTGTAGGTATCTTGATTGGTCCTTTTGGTTTTAAGCTTATTGGTAATGCGCAACAAATCATGCATTTTGCAGAATTTGGTGTCATCATGATGCTGTTTCTTATTGGTCTGGAATTAGAGCCTTCCATGCTGTGGAAATTGCGCAAACTAATTGTCGGTTTGGGTAGTTTACAAGTCGTAATCACCACTGGAGCACTAATTACTATTGGTCTAACCTTAGGCTATGAATGGCGTTCAACAATAGCTGTAAGTATGGCATTGGCCTTATCATCAACTGCCCTCGTATTGCAAATGCTTCAGGAAAAAAATTTACTGAAAACTGCTGAGGGAGAGGCTTCTTTTGCAGTGTTACTGTTCCAGGATATTGCCGTAATCCCAATTTTAATTATTATTCCTTTGTTAGAACTCAACGGAAATATTCAACTTAGCGCTTCTCATGAAAGTGCTGCGATTCTGCACCTTCCTAAATGGCTGCATGCACTTTTAGTTACTGGGGTTATAGGCACTATTATTCTTATTGGTCATTATTTATCGCGCTATTTATTTTTCATTATTGCGAAAACTAATTTACGCGAGGTGTTTACTGCATTTTCCCTTGCTTTGGTTATAGGAACCACTTTGCTTATGGAATACATTGGCGTGTCCCCTGCGCTAGGTGCTTTTATTTCAGGGGTGGTCTTAGCCAACTCACAGTACAAACACGCCATTGAAGCAGACATACAGCCGTTTAAAGGTTTGTTACTGGGATTATTTTTTATTTCTGTCGGTATGGGCATGAATTTTTCGCTTTTTTCAGGCCAAACAGGAATGATTATCGCTGCTGTATTTACCTTTATCATCATTAAAGCCATAGTATTGATTGTATTGGGACGTTTCTTTGATTTAACCAGCTTCCAAACTCTAGGTTTGGCTTTTGCTTTAGCCCAAGGCAGTGAGTTTGCCTTTGTTCTGTTTCAATATGCCGAATCAACGAAGGTAATTAACGAAACCACAATGAACTTTTTTACTCTGGTTGTTGCCCTATCAATGTTAGCAACACCCTTTTTAATGGTTTTTTATTATCGAGTTATTCTACCGCACTTTATGAGCTTTTTGCCTGAAAGAGAATACGATGCCATTAGTGAAAAAAATGGCATCATTCTTGCGGGATACGGTCGTTTTGGTCAAATTATTGGTCGTTTTCTAACTGGTGAGCACATCAAAATTACTGTTCTTGAAAATAATGCCGAGCAAGTTGAATTAATTAGAAAGTTTGGCTATGTAGGCTATTTTGGTGATGCCAGCCGTCTTGATCTTTTAAAAAATGCTGGGGCTGAGCATGCCAAGTTATTGATTGTTACCATAGGGAATGTGGATGTTAACCTGAAAATTATCGAGCTTGCCAAACAAGAATTTCCGCATTTAAAAATATTTGCCCGAGCACGTAACCGCCAACATGCTTATGAACTACATAAATTAGGTGTTGATTATTTTATTCGCGAGGTCTTTGATTCTTCATTAACCATGACTAAAGAAATTCTTAAGTTCTTAGGCTACAAACATGATGACATTGAGAAAAAAGCAACTGCATTTAAAAGACATGATGAAACCACCCTATTACAGTCCTTTGAATTCTTCGAAAAAGAGCGTGAACTGATTAACTTTACACGTCAAGCAAAAGGCGAGTTAGAGCGCATCCTCCGTTCAAATTAATAACTGCTTTATGGAGCACTTTAAAAATGATCAATTTTCAGGAGGTTTCTGCCAAAACTTTTCTTAGCGAATATTGGCAGAAAAAACCGTTAGTTATTCGTAATGCCATCCACGGATTCGTTAATCCCCTCTCTCCTGATGAATTAGCTGGGCTTGCCTTAGAAGAAGAAGTAGAAAGCCGTATAGTTTATGAAACACCGCAAAAAAAACCTTTTTGGCATTTAAAGCGTGGGCCATTCACCGAAAATGATTTTATCGCGCTACCCAAAACCCATTGGACTTTATTAGTACAAGGGGTCAACCTCTTAGTGCCGGAAGTAGGCAATCTTTTGGAACATTTTGATTTTCTTCCGCAATGGCGTGTGGATGATATAATGATTAGCTTTGCTGCATTGCATGGCAGTGTTGGCCCACATTATGATAATTACGATGTATTTTTATACCAAGCTCAAGGCTCTCGAGAATGGCGGTTAACAACTAAAGAATGTACTCATGACAATTATCTTCCAGATCTTGAATTACGGATTATGAACCGCTTTGAAGTTGAGGAAAAAATCATTCTTGATGAGGGGGACATGCTTTATTTGCCCCCGCATATTGGCCATTATGGTATTTCCCTCTCTGAAGAATGCATGACCTATTCTTTTGGTTATCGCAGTTATCAAGGGCAAGAAGCCTGGGACAGTTTAGGGGATTTTGTCTCTGCACAAGGGATTTTTAAGGATTTATATCAAGATCCAAATTGGTCATCACTAAAACATCCCTCCGAAATCCCCACCGAAGCTTGGAAAAATGCCCAAAAATTACTACAACAATTAATCAATGATGAACGCACTATGAAAACGTGGTTTGGCTGCTTTATAACCCGTCTGGATCAACAAGCCGAGCAGTTATTACCAATACCGTTGGAGGAGGACAAATCAATCGATAAGCAAACCTTCCTTGCCAATTTGCAAACAAGTTTGGAACTTATTCGTGAACCCGCATGCCGTTTTGCGTATTATGCTCAAGATAAGGGCTCTGCCTCTCAATTATTTATAAATGGATGTGAATGGAATGTGGAGGGAGTTTCGCCTGAGCTTTTGAGTAAATTGGCTAATAATCGCTTTCTCGCTTATCGCAGTGTGCGTGATTTTTTAGATAACGAATGTAACCAGGCTTTTCTCTATGATTTATGGCGATTACAATGGTTACAAATTACTTAGATATGCGCTTTAAGCAAAATTGCACTAAAATTATAATTGGTTTAATTATGAATCATAGATTATAGTTAAAGTACATACCAAAACAAGGATAAGTCATGAGAAAAATAATCGTAGTTTTAGCAATAGTCACTGCAGCAACGATGCTCAGTAACTGTTCTTGTAACCCTTGTGCAGGCACCTGTGTTCCTTGTGATTGCTCTGGCTCAAACAGTTACACTGGAAATTGGTACTAAATTCTCGATTATTAAATACAGATTCATACGTGAACATTTAATGGCGTCAACTTAAGGCTATTCCCTCTTTCTCTCTGTCATTAAGTTAAGGAAAATCGTAGGTTGGGCCTTGGCCCAA
>NZ_JASGFU010000114.1:0-4987 GCF_047605385.1 Legionella sp.
TGCATCATAGATTTTAAGAGCGTCTTCAATATCAGTTAGTAGCATGTCTTGTCTTGAAATTTTATAAAACCTATATGGTGCCAGATAAACAAATTTTGCGCAATAGTAAACGTTCAGCAAAGTTACCGCCTTTGTGGGGCGGTAACTTTGCTGACCTGTTACCATTTTTTTCTTCCATAATTAAAATGCCAATCCAATCATACTGACTATTACTGATCTTGAGTAATAAATTTGGCTGTAATAATCAGTCAGTTAATTGTTCAATAATTTTTTGTAATCTATAAGCACTATCATAGTGGATCATTAAAGATCCCTTACCTGCTTTTCCAGGTTTTAATTTAATTGCTGTTTGCAATTGTTTGGCAAGACGATTAACTTGTTCCTGATAGTGTGTGTGTATGTCGGGCATTTCTTTGGGTATTTCATCGGTCTCATTTTTTCCCGTTTTAATCCGTTCAACCAATTTCTCGGTTTCACGAACAGATAAATTTTTCGCAATGATTAATTGTGCTACTTGGTTTTGCTGTTCTTCTGCAAGCATTAATAGTGCTCGTGCGTGTCCCATATCAATATCACCATGCTCAAGCAGTTTTTTTACTGCAGCTGATAAAGACAACAAACGCAAATAATTACTCACTGCAGCACGAGATTTACACAATAAATCAGCTACTTGTTGATGAGTAAGTGAAAATTCATCAGTTAATCGATGCATCGCTCGAGCTTGATCCATGGCGTTTAAATCTTCACGTTGTAAATTTTCCACCAAAGCCATAGCCATTGCTGTTTCATCATCAACCTGTTTTAAAATTACTGGTACTTCAGTTAAACCAGCAATTTGGCTGGCACGCCAGCGTCGCTCACCAGCAATAATTTCATAACGACCATCGCTTAGTTCACGTACTAACAAGGGTTGCAATAAACCTTGTTTTTTTATTGATTCAGCCAACTCATGAAGTGGTGCATCTTCCATTTCTCCCCGTGGCTGATATTTTCCAGGTTGTAAACAACTGACTGCCAGCTTAAGATTTTCAGTGGCTGGTTTTTCGGATAGCAAAATACCACCTGGTTGGCTTAATAATGCGGATAAATTACGTCCTAAACCACTACGTTTTACTGTCATAAATTACCCCGTTTAATTTGTTACCGTTTGTTTGTTGAGCATTTCAGATGCCAATACCATATAAGCTGCTGCGCCAGGTGAGGTTTTATCATAATGTAATGCGGGCATGCCATGGCTGGGAGCTTCTGCTAAGCGGACGTTGCGTGGTACTACCGTTCGATAGACCTTAGTTGGAAAGTGTTCAAGCAACTGTTTTGATACGTCAGAACACAAGCGGTTACGCGCATCATACATAGTACGTAATACGCCTTCTAGATGTAGGCGCGGATTTACTGAGGTTTTGACCTGCTCAATGGTTGATAACAAAGCCGCTAAACCCTCTAGTGCATAATATTCACACTGCATGGGAATAAGTACAGAATCTGCGGCAACAAAGGCATTAATAGTTAAGGTATTTAATGCCGGCGGGCAATCGATCAATATGTAATCATATCTGCTTTGTAAAGGCTGCAAGGATTTATATAAAAAGGTTTCGCGGTGATTTCGTTCCATTAAACTGACTTCAGCAACGGTTAAATCATCGTTACCTGGAATTAAATCATAACCGCAGACAGTACTCAAACAAGCTTGTTCTGCCAGGCAATCATGTAATAATACATCATTTGTCGTATGGACCAATTGATTTTTATCAACACCGCTGCCCATAGTCGCATTTCCTTGTGGATCCAAATCAATCAACAAGACGTGTTGACCATTTGCCGCTAAGGAGGTCGATAAATTAATAGCGGTAGTCGTTTTGCCTACCCCACCTTTTTGATTGGCAATGGCTATGACTTTTGCCATGATTAATTCCTTGGTTGTGTGTTTTCTATAAGGACGCAGCAGCGTTCACCATCAACACCTTCAACAGTATAGTGTTCTACTTTGCAGTTGTGCTTTATTTCGCGCAGCTCGGTATCAGGGTGACGGCCTTTCATTGCTAACCAAATTCCATCTTTAGCAATAAGGTGTTCAGTCCACTGAATCATTTGCGTAAGGCTACTAAAAGCTCGACTTACAACTGTATCAAAACCTTGAGCCGGGTGGTAGTTTTCGACGCGAAAATGTACGATTTCCAAGTTGCTTAAATGGAGTTGTCGTTTTATCTCATTAAGAAAGCGGATTTTTTTACCATTTGCATCTAATAAGACAAAATTTTTTTCAGGTTGCGCGATTGCGAGAGGAATTCCTGGTAGCCCTGCGCCAGTGCCTACGTCAATGATTCGTGTGCCTTTGAGCCATGGTAAAATAGCCAGACTGTCGAGTAGATGCTTGCTCACCATGGATTTTATGTCGCGAATCGCCGTCAAATTATAAGCTAAATTCCATTTCTTAAGTAAGAGTAAATAACTGCATAAAGGCTCAAGCAATGCATTTAAACCATATTGAGTTAAGCCTTGCTCCAGCAAACATTTTGCTTCTAATCTGTCATTCATGCGTCAAGCCGTTGTTTTTTTAAGTGAACCAGGAGCAAAGATAAAGCGGCAGGAGTGACGCCAGAAATACGACCTGCTTGTGCCAATGTTGTTGGTTTGATCTTTGAAAGTTTTTGAATCACTTCATTAGATAATCCAGTCACTTCTTGGTAATCCAGAGATTCAGGTAGCGGTGTATTTTCATGTTTACGCATTTTTTCAATGTCGTGTTGTTGTCGCTCAATATAGCCTGCATATTTATTTTGAATTTCAATTTGCTCACTAACTTCTGGAGCCAGCTTCGGTAACTCTAGTTCTTCTACCATTAATAAATGTTGGTAGTTAATTTCTGGGCGTTTTAAAAATTCACAGGCTCTATTGTCATGCTGCATGGGGTTTGTTAACACTTCTTTAAACAGCTCATTATGATTTACACGAATCCATGAATTGTGTAATAAATTTTGTGTTGATTCAATGGCTTCGCGTTTTTGTGAAAAATGCTGCCAACGCTCCTCATTTACCATACCTAATTCACGTCCTTTAGCAGTTAAGCGCAAGTCGGCATTGTCTTCGCGCAATAATAAGCGATATTCTGCGCGTGAGGTGAACATGCGGTAAGGTTCTTGAGTACCTAAGGTAATCAAATCATCGATTAAAACGCCAATATAGGCTTCATCGCGACGTGGGCACCAGAGTTCTTTATCTTGAACTTGTAACGCCGCATTCATACCCGCAATAATTCCTTGTGCAGCAGCCTCTTCATAACCTGTGGTGCCATTAATTTGGCCTGCAAAAAATAAATTAGGAATTGGCTTCGTTTGTAAAAACGAAGTAAGGCCACGAGGGTCAAAATAATCATACTCAATGGCATAACCAGGACGCGTAATATGTGCATTTTCAAAGCCTTTAATGGTACGTACAAACTGTACCTGCACATCAAAAGGCAAGCTAGTGGAAATACCATTGGGATAGATTTCTTCGGTCGTTAATCCTTCGGGTTCAACAAAAATTTGGTGCGATAATTTATCCGCAAAACGTACAATCTTATCTTCAATGGATGGACAATAACGTGGCCCAATACCTTCAATAACCCCGGCATACATTGGCGATTGGTGTAGATTATTACGAATAATCTCATGAGTTGCTTCTGTGGTGTGCGTGATATGACAGGAAACTTGTTCTGGATGATCATTAATGCTTCCCATATACGAAAATACTGGCATTGGCGTATCACCAGGTTGTGGAGTCATTTGATGGTAATCTAAAGATCGACGGTCAATACGAGGTGGTGTACCGGTTTTTAAACGGCCAACAGGTAAGTTTAAGTCGCGTAAGCTGTGTGCTAAAGCAATTGCTGGTGGATCTCCTGCTCGTCCACCGGCATATTGGCTCATTCCAACATGAATCTTGCCGCCTAAGAAGGTACCTACAGTAAGAACTACAGCACGGGCATGTAAAGTGTAACCCATCTGGGTGATTACTCCAGTAATGCGTTCACCTTCAATGACTAGATCATCTACTGCTTGTTGGAACAAGGTCAGATTGGGTTGCGTTTGGAGTTGTTCCCTAATGGCTTGGCGATAAAGCACACGATCGGCCTGAGCACGAGTAGCGCGCACAGCAGGGCCTTTAGACGCGTTCAATGTCCGAAATTGAATGCCTGCTTTATCAGCAGCTTTAGCCATGGCACCGTCTAGAGCATCGATTTCCTTAACCAAATGGCCTTTACCAATACCACCAATAGCTGGATTACAGGACATTTGACCTAATAAATCCATATTATGCGTTAATAGTAAGGTTTGTGCTCCTAGGCGTGCTGCGGCAAGTGCTGCTTCAGTTCCTGCATGACCTCCACCAACAACAATGACGTCGTATATTTTTTCAAGATTCATAAGTCTTATCGTATATTGGTAACAAAAGCGGCAATTATACACTTTTTTTACAACTGACCCAAGGGTTAAAGTGGACCTATATGGTGAATTGCCTCAAATTACCTGTTGCCGAAGGCCTACCTAAATAAGCATGTAAATTACATCGTTGCCTCAATATCACTGTTGCTGTGCTGTAAAAAAACGAATGATGGATGAATTTTGCGAAACGCATGGTTATCATCGTAAGGTGGCAGTACGGTTATTAAGACAGTTGCCAATCTCTGATCAAAAGCCTAAGAAACCAGGTAAAAAGAAAACTTAAGCAAGCATTAGGGTCAAGCTTTGCTTTTTGCTCAAGAGAAACAAACGAGTATGCGCAGTTCTTGCTGCGTTCACAGAACCTAGGCAAAAAGGCTTGACCCTGAACGATCCCGTCAAATTTTTGCACAATCATAATTTTCCCAGTCTAAGACATAATTACTGATAGATGAAAAAGCATCTATCAGTTGTTTTTTTCGTATTTTATAAAAAGATACATGCCTTAGAATAACCCCAGTTCGGAGTTTTTAAGTAAGAAAAATGGAGTTCCAAAGGCTTGTAAT
>NZ_JASGFU010000115.1:0-4730 GCF_047605385.1 Legionella sp.
GTATTGAGTAAAATATAAGATCTAAACAAATGTAGTATACTGTATAACTTTCCCATCTTCCAAAACCAGCTTATGCGTAAGGCATGAAGGCAATTGCGTTTCAAAATGCCCAACATAAATAATGGTTACACCGTTTTTGCTGATCTCATCTACCAGGTTATTGAAGTATTGTGTTTGTTGCTGATCCAATCCCTGGCATGGTTCATCCAATACCAATAATTGCGGATTTTTAATAATAGTGCGGCCCAATAACGCTAAACGCTGCTTGCCCAAAGGCTGTGTAACCAGCAGCTCATCCCTTACATCGTATAGGTTTAAAAAATGCAGCAGCTCGTCTAACTGTTGTTTTTGAGCATAACGCAGTCGCTGGTACTGTCCATTAGCATCAAAGAAACCGGAAGCCAGGCTTTGTGAAACGGTAGCATTAGCATCAAAGTACCAATGCAGCTCCGGTGATATTAAACCGATGCGCTTTTTAATATCCCATATACTTTCACCACCACCACGCCGTACGCCAAACAACCTTATATCATTGGCATAGGCCTGGGGATGATCTGCTGTGATGAGGCTTAGCAACGTGGATTTCCCAGAACCATTATGACCTTGCAACAGCCATCTTTCGCCGGCATTTACCTGCCAGTTTATACCAGTCAGCACATATTTTTCATCATATCGCACATGAACATTTTTCATATACACGAGTTCCTGCGATGTATATTCAGGTGGTTTTGTAAGGAAAGCGGGAAGAGCCTCTACCCCAGCCCCCTTTGCGTTTTCCCCGAAAGGAGAAATAGGAGACTGAGCATTTACATTGTAATCACGATTTACAATTTTCCCATTTTTTAATTCTATAAGATGATGAACACATCCGGGTAACTCTATATCGTTGCTAATGATGATGAGCGTACCTCCTTTAAATATATATTCATTCAGCAATTGATTAAGATGCGCGCGTGAGTCTTTATCCAATCCCGTATAAGGCTGATCAATGATAAGCAGCTGCGGACTGAGCCACAAGGCTTTTATTAATTGCAATTTTTTATGCTCCCCGCTTGATATTTCAAAAAGCTGCTCATCCAGAACTTTGTTATATTGAAATGTTGTTACCAGAGCATTTAACGTGTCGATGTCCAGTGAATTTTCCTTCCCATACAGTTCCAGCTCGCGGCCTACAGTTACTGTATCTCTTCTTTGCTGGTGATTGTACCGCTGCTGGTAATAAAAATTCCTGTCTCCCTCGAGATTGGTAAAGCGATACCAGTTTTCTACAAAAAGCGTTCTGGCCGGCAATGCACTTTTATTGTCAAAATTTATTTCAATATTCCCCGAGTGCTTCACCAGGCCTGCAATAGCCCTTGCCAGAGTGGTTTTACCACTTCCGCTTTCGCCGCGTATAATCCAGCCCTCGTTCGTATTTACTGTTAGAGAGAAGTTCTCTATAACAGTTTTGAGGCCGTATTGAATAAAGAGATTTTGTATATTGAGAATAGCCATTAATGATCGGGGTAAAAGTTAATTGCCACGGATGCACAGATGCGGTTTTCTAATTACCGAATGAATTTAAAGCCATTTAGTTTTTAAAATAAATCTGAATGTGAACCCAGGCGGACCAGTAGTATTTTCATATTCGGAGTAACTTCTATCCAAATAATAAGCAAGTCGCTCTTGATATGACATTCCCAATTGTCTGAATAATTTCCGGAGAGTTTATGGGTTTTATATTTTTTGTCCAAGCCGTTAGCACCCTTAACCGCAAGCTCATTTTCTATAAAATCAGCGACTAAGGCAAAATCCTTTGCCGACCGCTTCTTTATCAGCTTTAAATCTTTCAGAAACTTGTTAGTATATTCAACCTTGTACATCAGATGCTTCCAAAAAAAGCCTTGAAATCCGTAATTTGTTTTGTTTTCCCTTTCCTGGCATCTTCAATAGCCTTTACTGTTTCGGAGTTAGGCAGATGAGGCAAGGAACTATGGTTATTTTTTTTAGTAACAACAGGCTCTATTGTAACGTCCAGCTCTTTCAAAAGTTGCTTTACAAGGCTGGTTTTTTTATCAGGAATATGTATTGTTAATGTTGTCATATCTAATGCAAAAATACCACTAATTGATAATATTTTTCAATTTGAAAATAAAGATATGGAGTTTCATTTTACCATGTAGCTGCAATGTTAGCTCAGATAGGTTGTCTTTTAGGTGAAATAAAAGTTTACTTGTTTATCGGTTGCTGTAGCAGTTTCTTTATGTTTTGTTTTCGACTGTAAATGTCCATAGAAAGATCATTTGCTATATCAAAAATATTTTTAATCAAAGTATCCGACTGAACGTGAATCGAAGCTGTACCAATATTTTTTTCTATCCAACACGGTCCTCTGATATCAACGAAAAAGTCTATAATGTCGTCAAAAAGAATATTAGTCAAATGGTGCCAATTTTTATTTGCTTTCGTTTCGCTAATAAGAACAAGTCTGACTGAGAACTTGCTATTTGGGTCATGATAAAAGCTCTTTTAGGGCAATTCTTTTGCAATAAACGAAATTGATTTTCAGTGTCAATAAAGCCTGCGAAACGAAGAATATACTCTATTACTGATATTTTCTTTTCCGTCCAAAGTTTATTAGGTTTATGTTGTTCTCCTGTTTTTGACTTCAGTAATAACAAAATCTATTAAACTGTCTGGCTTGATAATTCTTGTATCATTTTCAATATGCAAAGGCCCCGTAATTTCCTTGCTGAATTTGTGTCAAATCGCAAGTATATCCGTCTCTGTGTGATTACCAACCATATTCTTTGAAACACGATGTATGTCATCTGCTGCGTGAACAATAAAATTATCGACAACGAAATAGCCATTGAATCTTAAATACCATTTTGCAAGAACTTCTCCTGCCCTACTATCAATCTTGTTATTTATCATAATAATTAATGTTGATGATTTAGTGATGTGACAGCATTTCCTCTTCTATTGATAAACCATATGATATATAAATAATGGTTCATTTCATTTTTAGTAGATGAGAAATTTGATATATATTCGTTTACTTACGATACTTCTACCCAAGAAGCTATCGCACTGTACTTTCTAAGTATCCTAGAGTCTTCCTGGCTAAGCTTGCCCTACCTCTGACTTCCAGACCTCATAGCACCTTATAAAAAATAATATAGTAATATGTTTACGATTGCAGATTTATACTTTTCAATAACAGATTACATGGCTATTTTACTTCTCTTTTATCAATGCTTACTGCTTCTTTAACCTGATTTACGTTAGATGCTGTGTGTTTTTAACTATAATATATTATCACTTAACATATATCGGATATTCCAAGTTGAGTACTCCGTTTTTAAAAGTATCTCTGGGAATGTAATACTTTTTATTAGTCCCGCTATTTTGATAAACCTGAAATATACCAATTGTTCCATTTTCTTTTTTGCAGGACTTGTAACCTAAATCCACCAAGTTTCCTGTTTGTGATCTCCCCTCATCAAATAACCAAAAATCACGGGCTGGATTTGAAAACATAATAAAAGCCTTTGCTGAAAATATATATTTCATCGTTTCCAGTTTTGCTGATGTTCCTTCAACTTTCTTTTGTACTGTATAAAAATAACTATTGTCCGCCAAAGAGTACATATAGTAGATTTTTATGGATGGTAGTTCTTTAAAATCTTCTGTTATTAAACTAAACGTTACTTGCTGAGATACAGAAACCTTTTTTTTTAATTTATCTGTTACTAAATAGAATTGTATTTTACCGTTTACGCTTTTAAACTCGCACTTAGTATTAGCATAATTAAAAGAATAACGATTTGGAATAAGCACTGTATTCAATTCACTGGTACCTTTTTTGTAAGAATCATATATATCCTCTTCAAATTTATTTAGAATACCAACTATTTGATTAAACAATGAGTTATTTGTCAAATCAAGTGCTTGCCCATTAAGTTGTTCATTGATGAATTTATGATAGGAATTACTAATTCGTACATACTCATCGGGAGCATAGTCTTTTAGTAGAGTGGTAGCTAAATCGCCAATTTTATCTAATCGTTCTTGAATCCAGTCTGTACGAGTATTATAAGTTCTTTGTTTTCTCTCTATTACTGTTCGTAACAAATCTAAATCCACAGGGGGTACGTATTCCGAAGGTGTGTAATCGGGGATTTTTTGACTATATGATTGAGAATTTATTACTATTGCCGACTTTCCCTTTTGTAGTCTATACAGATCAAGTCCGATTTGGAATCCTCTATTATACCCAGCTTGATAATCCCCATAGGTCTCTCCAAGTTTGGGTAATGGCGTTAAAGGAGTTGAAGGAGGTACACAGGTTACGCCGTCATTGTAACAGTAGCCTTCTTTAAAGCCTTTTTCAAAGCCTTTTGAATATTGATTTAATTGTCCAAATGTCGTTGCAGTAAAAACGATCAAAAGTAAAAGAAGAAGTGTTTTTTTATAATTAAGCATCACTCAAATATCGTAAATTATTCATATACCCCCAATCATTATTACAATACAAATCAGCTAATAAGCATACCCTCTTTTAAAGAGTCCCTCTGAATCTTTATGTGCTCAAATAATAACTCTTGTAATAATAAGCCGGTATAATTTTATTAAATAGATACTATATGGTTTGCGATGACACCATAGCCGTCAACTTAAGAAAAAAGCAAAACCCTGCGGTTGCCCGCAGGGACAATTTTATTCCTCATATATTTGTTTTTTGTTTT
>NZ_JASGFU010000116.1:0-4631 GCF_047605385.1 Legionella sp.
TGTTATATAAAGATTCAAAAAACGCGTCGTTATGGCTAGGGTCGCTAATTTCTGCATAATGATAAGCTGTCAATAATGCCGAAAAGTGGTTATTTAATTGATCCATAGCCAAAAATGTACTCAATAGGTATTTAAAGTTTTCAATCTTTTTTTCTGCGATAAAAATGAATAATCTGTCCAAGGGCGACGTTACTTTACACATATTTTCCAAAATGTGCCCAAATACCGGAATCATTGAAATTGGTTTTTCCATAATAAGATCAATATATCCATGGGTTCTGATAGCTACCTTGCCACTATGAATACTACTGATAGCAGCCAGCAATGAGGTCATACGGCTTTTTAATCGATGATTAAACTCCTTCAAGTGTTTGTATCCATTAGGGGTTAATTTGTAATGGCTACGGTTCAATAACCAGTTATTGAATATGTCCTCGTCTCGCTTTAACTCCTCCTCAGCTTGTACTATCTGATCTGCCTTCTCTATCGATAAAGAGCGCTTCCTGCCAGGTGTTGGTAATAGCGCAGAAACTAACATCGATTGGCGTACCCCATTCAACTGAATACTGGGTAAAACGCTCTCATGCTGTGGCCCTTCAACAACATCGTCAACGAGTTTCTGTCTGGGATTAACTTTATTTCTTTGAATCGGCAGCTGCCCCAGCGGTCGCACTGGTCGCGCCGGCAAAATAATATATCTTTGGTATAATTCATCATAGCTCTGACTACCAAAAAAGTATTGGCTGAGCCGTGGCCAAAAAGAAGTGACTGGACGCAACAATGCAGACATATACTCTCTTGATTCATTTCTTGCAAAGTATTCTGATTGCAATAAAGACTCAATAAGCTGTGGCGAAACACCATAATCATTGATCGATAAATTATTAAACGTACCATCTATGACCGCTCTTCCTAACGCAAGTAACTCGTCAGGCTTGTCTAGACCCAGTAATTTTTGCTGTAATAAGGATACGTGACCGGGATATTGATTAGCAAATGATTTATTTTGTAACGTATGAAGAGTTACAATTTTCATAATAAATAATTGTTCGAATAATCTAGTGATATCCATAAGCCAATAGCTACCTATAAGAAGTGATTTTTTTTCTAATTCTACTTGTAACACTAACCATCGGTTAAATATTATGTCGGCAAAGTTCTCAACAAACGGCTCGGCTTTAGTAATATTTTTCTGCTTCAATTCATTAAAATAATTTTTAATTAAATAAAGATATTTTTCTACGTTTTGATTCAAAAATTCAACGGAGAGCATCTTGGTTTGTCGTTTGAATAAAGTCAAAAAATTCTCTGCTTGGGGGCCTGTTGAGTGAAATTCAAAAAGATAAAAAATTGCATGGAGACAGTTTCTCTGCAATAATCTTTCTAAAAACAAACCAGAACCAGTAATCAAAAAAATGCTCACTAAGGGTTGGTTAGCTAAGTATACTAGTTCTTTAGCCGTCGGTTTTTTTTGAAAATATTGATTCATTGCTTCTAACAATTGCGCTCTTGGAAAATTCTGAACCTGCTTACGATCCTTTATATAACGTTGAAACTCATTGAATTCAATATCAAAAATTAATGTTAATAACCGTTTGGCAAAATCATTTCCCGCTTGAATGATGGATGCTTGCTCCCTACTTTTAAGAGAAAAACCCCGGTAACTATTTAGAAATGACGCTTCAATTTTCAAAAGATACTTGGAGTCGCAAAGGAGATTAATATTAGCTAACCAGGATAATACATGCAGAAAAATTTTTTGATGCGCGGTAATGAAACTTGCACTACTTCGTTTTAGGATAGCTTCAAATTGATCGATGAAGTTTTTCGAGATTTTTTCATTCCTATGATAATAGCATGCAAACCAACTCGTTGCTAAAAATGCACAATCTCTTTTAAGTTGAACACACCTAGATAGCTCGTCGAAGGAGGCAAACGTGGACAGAACTTTAGGCACATTTTGACCATCATTTATCAAATTATCACTATTAATAATCATGAGGGGTAACTCCAAGCATAAGATGTGTATTTCGGTTACATTCGAACACTGATTTCGGTCCGATCCGAACACTGAATTCATTTTTTCCCGAACATTAATTCCGGTTTCATTCGAACGCTCATTTCGGCGTATTCGAACACTCATTTCGGTCTATCCGAACGGTTAACTAGCACTAAATAATTGTTTGTTAACCTATTCCTTTCACATTAGCTGAGAGGAGTAAAGAAGAGTGAGAAAATTATCTATGCGTAAAATAAGTGAAGTTTTTAGAATGCGTTTTGAACTGAAGCGCAGTTATCGCGACATTGCTAGAAGCCTGAATATTAGTATTAGCACGGTTAACGATTATCTAGCCAGAGGAAAGACCGCCGGTTATTCATGGCCTTTTCCTGAAGGGCTATCTGAAGAAACACTCTATGAAAAGCTTTTTTTACCCACTGTGCAAATCAAAAATCGCCCTCTACCTGAATGGGAACACGTACATAAAGAACTGCGCAAAAAAGGTGTTACCTTGCGATTATTGTGGCGTGAGTACCGTGATACACACCCCACAGGCGTAGGTTACACACAATTTTGTCATTATTATGGTGATTATAAAAAAACAATTACCCCCGTTATGCGACAAATCCACCAAGCTGGCGAAAAATGTTTTGTTGATTACGCAGGGATGAAAATGCCTTGGATTGACGTCAGTACAGGTGAACTACAGGAGGCAGAGGTTTTTGTCGGTTGTTTAGGCGCTTCCCAGTATACTTTTGTGGAAGCAACAAAAACACAACGTTTACCTGATTGGATTTCCTCTCATGTAAATATGTTCGATTTTTTTGGCGGTGTCACTGAAATAGTGGTCCCTGATAATTTAAAATCCGGCGTCAGTAAAGCACATCGTTATGATCCCGATATTAATGCGAATTATCAACTTTTAGGTGAACATTACCGTGTTGCTATTGTGCCTGCCAGAGCACGAGAGCCTAAAGACAAAGGAAAAGTTGAAAATGCGGTAGGTTGTGTTGAACGAATAATTTTAGCATCCTTGCGACATTGCACGTTTACAAGCATTGCTGAAATTAACCAAGCTATTCAGAAGCGTTTAACTGATTTTAATAGCCAGCTATTTCAGAAAATGCAAACATCACGGCGTGAATTATTTGAGTTAATTGATCAACCTGCGCTTAAATCATTACCTGCTGAAAAATATGCGTATGCTTACTGGAAAAAAGCAAAAGTGCATATCGATTATCACGTGACTTTTGATGATCACCATTACAGTGTTCCTTGTCAATATATCCATCAGCCTGTTGAAATACGTGCCACCTCAAAACTGATTGAATGTTTTTATAAAGGGAGGCGCATTGCAGTGCATGTACGTAGCTATAGGCAATACGGTTATTCTACTATTGAAGAGCATATGTCTGCCTCCCACAAAGCTTATGCAAAATGGACGCCCGAACGGATGAAACGGTGGGCAGAAAAAACCGGTCCTGAAACGTTAGCATTTATTGATTACATGATAAGTGCCAGGCCTTTCCCACAGCAAGCGTATCGTGCCTGTCTGGGCGTTTTACGTCTTGGTGAGAAATTTGGTGAAGCAAGACTCGAAAAAGCCTGCGAAAAAGCACTTAAAATCGGTGCTAAACGTTATCAACAAGTGCATGATATTTTAAAAAATCATCTTGAAGATCTTCCCGTACAAGAATCTGAGTCAACTCAAATGAGTGCACACAAAAATATCCGTGGCCCTCATTATTATCAATAACAACAGGAGAATTTTATGCTGAATAATCATACTTTACAAAAACTACGTTTATTACGTTTAAATGGCATGGCCGATGCACTACAGGACCAAATTGAAAAACCACTCATCGATTTAGATTTTGAATCACGTGTCGGTTTTTTAGTGGACCGTGAATGGCTGCTTCGAGAAAATCGTCGTGTTGCAAGAAGGCTACAACAAGCAAAACTGCAACAACCTGCTTGTATTGAAGATATCAACTATGAAAAATCACGTGGATTAGTTAAAGCTAAAATTATCGAACTATCCCAGAATCAATGGATAACTCAGCATTTAAACTTATTAATCACAGGTCCTACAGGCTGTGGAAAAACTTATCTTGCTTGTGCGATTGCTCATCGCGCCTGCTTAGAAGGGTTTACCAGTCGTTATTATCGTCTCCCTCGACTTTGGGAAGAACTGAAAATCGCTCGTGCAAGTGGTACATATAACAACTTGCTGTCTCAGCTTGCCAAAATCGATTTGCTTATCCTCGATGATTGGGGTCTTATCTCTCCTGATATTGAGCAACGACGAGACATACTGGAAATTTTAGATGATCGCTATCAACAGAAATCCACAATTATTACTAGTCAACTACCGACTACACACTGGCATGAGTATCTAAACGATGCAACACTGGCTGACGCCATTTTAGATCGCTTGATACACAACTCAATTAAGCTGGAATTAATGGGAGAATCCATGAGAAAGTATCAAAAAGATTTACAAAAAGAAAAAAAGTAGAAATAATCAAACCTGTTAACCGTTCGAATAAATCCGAAATCAATGTTCGGATAAAACTGAAATTAACGTTCGCTTCTAGGCTGAAATCACTGTTCGTTCCGACCGAAATACACA
>NZ_JASGFU010000117.1:0-4594 GCF_047605385.1 Legionella sp.
TTCCTTAACTTAATGACAGAGAGAAAGAGGAAATAGCCTTAAGTTGACGCCATTACGTGACCTCTTACTGCTGAGAGCAGAACTAATGTCTATGTGATTCTGATATGAGTTCTGTCAAATTCTAAAGATCATTTAATAGATTAACCAATAAATTAACCGAGTTTTCGAGCATCATTTGATCTTTCTCAGATAAGAGGCGCAAATTTTTACTCAGTCTATTGTGAAGTAAATAAGGCGAAGTATGCACAAAATCTTTGCCTTTGTTGGTAATGCTAATGTAAATGTTTCTGCGATCTTTATCATCTCGTGTGCGATGGACTAATTTTTTTTCTTCTAAGCGGTCGATTACGCCCACGAGAGTGCTCATGGATAAAAATACTTTTTTGGATAAGGCAGATAAAGTGGTCATGTCATTTTCATAAATTTCATACAGACAGACAATCTGCGGAACAGTTAATCCACAACATTTATTTAATCGCCGTGAGTGAAAATCCATTTGTTGTATCATTTTTCTTAAGGCGAAGATAATGTTTTTAGAGCGCTTATCGGATAGTAACTCAGGGATAGCGTTTTCTTTAGGTAACTCTTTATCAGTTGTGCTCATAGACAATCTTTTAATTAATTTTTTGGTCCATCCGGGACCTACCGCCATTAAGTTAAGGAACATAGTTGTTTGCCTACGTCTCGCGACTTGTTCGCGGGATCCATCTACGGAACCAGATTTCTGGATTCCGCGAACAAGTCGCAGAACGTAGGCAGTGAAAGATTTGCTTCACTTAATGGCAGTGCGTCCCGGATCGTCCACATGTTGAAATGAACCGATTTATCGTATTGATAAATGGTTCGTATACAAATCGTATCAACAGATATAAATATTCATGGATCCACGCTATTGTATCTAAATATTAAATATAACTATAGAAGTATCCGCAAAAATATTAATTTAATCTACCAATTCCTTTAAATAGTCCTCACTTTCGTGGAGACGACGATAAAGTGCATCCCCCAACCTGTCAGTTTTTAGGTGTGGCGAGCTTATTAAGCAGCGAACTAATTTCGAAGATACGTTCTTCGGGTGTGGTACTGTCTATGTTAAAACGTAGACGTTGAGGTCCTTCCATTTGGTAACGTGCGGTATGAAGCTGGATGAGACTGATTAAGGTTGCTGGATTGATATCAGGTTGTTCACTGAATTCCAGTTTTCCTTGTTGTGCGCCGGCACTGATTTTTATAATCCCCATTTTCGCTGCTTGCAATTTTAATTCAGTAATCAATAATAAATTTTTGACTGGCTGTGGTAACAAGCCAAAGCGATCAATTAATTCAATTTGCAGATCATGTAATTGCTCTTTATCTTTGGCATTGGAAATGCGTTTATACATGATTAAGCGGTTATGGATGTCGCCAATATAATCTTCAGGAATAATCGCGCTGGTGCGTAAATCAATTTCTGGCCCTTGATGCATTGGTGCTGATAGCTCAGGGATTTTTCCAGCTTTTAAATCACTTACAGCACGGTCGAGCATTTCCATAAATAAATTAAAACCTACTGCATGCATATTTCCACTTTGTTCTTCACCTAAAAGCTCACCAGCACCGCGAATTTCTAAATCATGGGTGGCCAACGTAAAGCCTGCACCCAGATCTTCGAGAGAAACAATAGCTTCCAAACGTTTTACAGCGTCTGCAGTCAATAGCTTTTTATCTGGCGTGAGCAAATAGGCATAAGCCTGGTGATGTGATCGTCCTACACGACCACGTAATTGATGCAACTGTGCCAAACCAAATTTATCTGCACGGTCGATGATGATGGTATTAGCGGTGGGAATGTCAATTCCAGTTTCAATAATGGTTGTACACACCAGGACATTAAAACGGTGGTGATAAAATTCTGACATGACTCGCTCTAATTCGCGTTCGCGCATTTGCCCATGAGCACTGCGAATTTTTGCTTCCGGGACTAAGGTCTGTAAATCTTGATTAATACGCTCTATGGTTTCTACATTATTATGTAGGAAAAAAACCTGACCTCCTCTTAAAATTTCGCGCAAAATGGCTTCACGAACTACAGAGTCTTTTTTCTCTTGCCAGAAGGTTTTTATTGCTAAACGCTTGGCAGGAGGTGTGGTCATGAGGGAAATATCACGGATGCCGGCCATGGCCATATTTAATGTTCGAGGAATTGGGGTGGCCGTCATTGATAAAATATCGACATGAGTACGTAAAGCTTTAATATGTTCTTTTTGTTTGACTCCGAAGCGATGTTCTTCATCAATAATGAGTAAGCCAAGGTTTTTAAAAGCGATGTTGCTTTGGAATAATTTATGAGTGCCGATGACGATGTCTACTTTTCCTGATTGCAAAGAGGCCATGACGGCTTCAGCTTCTTTAGCAGAACGAAAACGTGATAAGAGTTCAATGTTGACTGCAAAATCAGCAAAACGATCGCGAAATGACTCAAAATGCTGCCCAGCCAATAAGGTTGTGGGTACCAGAATACACACCTGTTTATTATTTTGTACCGCAACAAAGGCCGCGCGCATGGCAACTTCTGTTTTACCAAAACCTACATCACCACAAATCAAACGATCCATAGGTTTTTGCGATTCCATGTCCTGGATAATTTGTGCAATTGCCTGTAATTGATCTGGGGTTTCAGTAAATGGAAATGCACTGGCAAAGCGTGCGTATTCGCTCTGGTCTAATGTGTAGCTATGGCCAGGTTGCGCTTCTCTTTTGGCATAGAGATCTAATAGTTCAATAGCGACATCATGAATTTTTTCTGCTGCCTTTTTCTTTTCTTTTTGCCATTGATCTGTGCCTAATCTATGCAAGGGGGCATGTTCACTGTCTACGCCAGTATAGCGGCTTATCATATGTAACGAAGTGATGGGGACATAAATTTTGTCGTCACCAGCATAACTTAATACTAAAAATTCACTGGCAGTACCATTATTTTCAATGTATTGTAATCCTTGATAACGTCCCACACCAAATTGCAGATGAACTACCGGAGCGCCAAGACGTAATTCAGCCATATCACGAAAGATTAAGTCGGGATCTACTGATTTTTGACTGCTGCGACGTTGTTGTGGCGTGCTTTGTTCACCAAAAATTTGTGACTCAACAATAAGCACCGTTTTTTTTGCAGTTAACTCACATCCCTGGATTAATTCACCAGTGGTGATGCCTATAGGGAAAGAATCGTTAACAAAATCATGCCAGGATGGGTAGCTTTTAGGGAGTATGCCACTTGGTTTTAGTAAATCAAACATGACCTCTCGACGCCCAGCGCTTTCAACTACGATTAAATAGCGGCGTGAGGTGTCTGTGCAATATTCACGTAAGTGAATTAGTGGTTCCTGGTTTTTTCTATCAATCTGTAATTGTGGGCCAAGGGTAATATCGAAATTAACTACAGTACCTTTTTTCTCTGATGTACTATGGAATAAGCGCAGCTGTTCGTATTGATTGGCTTTGGTTAAAAGCTCATTAGGATTAATAAAGCATGCCTTGGGAGGTAGAATTGGGCGGCTGACGTCATAGCGTCTTTGTTCATAACGTTCACTTAACTCATACCAAAATTGTTCCGCATTACTTTGAATATTTTCAATCAGGCAGACCTTGGCATTATTGGGGAGATAATCAAAAAAGGTGGCTGTTTTTTCAAAAAATAGAGGAAGATAATATTCAATACCTGCTGGATATTGGCTTTCACTAACCGCTTCATAAATTGGGCATTGGCTGGGATTACCTGGAAATAATTCACGAAAAGTGCGACGAAATAAAAGTTGACTTTGTTCATTAAGCGGAAATTCGCGTGCAGGAAGTACATTAATTTCTTTTATTTTTTCAATAGTGCGCTGCGTTTCGGTATCAAACTCTCTTAAACTTTCGATTTCGTCATCAAATAATTCAATGCGAAAGGGCATGCCTGAACCCATGGGATATACATCGATAATCGAGCCTCTGAGTGCAAATTCACCGTGCTCCAAAACCTTATTGACACTGTGGTAACCAGCTTGTTGGAGTTGATTTCTAAAAGCCGTTAAATCCAGTTTTTGTCCTTCTTTAAGCATAAGGGCATATTGGTTTAAAAATTCAGGAGGGCAAAGCCTATGCATTAACGTATTGGCTGAAGTAATTATTATGGCGTTAGTGGCCTGTTGTATGCGGCTTAGAGTGTATAGTCTTTCGGAAATAATGTCTTGGTGGGGTGAAAATTGATCATAAGGCAGAGTTTCCCAATCAGGAAAAAACAATAGTTCTTCAGGCGAATGGTTTGGATCTAAAAAGAACTCGAGCTCAGCTTGTAATTGGTTGGCACGGAGATTGTCTTGGGCAATTAATAACTTAATGCCTGGAGTTTGTTGGCAATGTTCTGCCAAAGCCAGTGCAAGACTGCTTCCATGTAGTTGTCCCCAAATTTGTTTGGCATGAGTTGCTTGGTAAAGTAGTGTATTTATGGTCATGACTTATGCAAGCGGATTTAAAAAGTGGCCATTATACATGTGAATAGAATAATTTGGCTATTAAAATAAAAGTAACTCCCCAGGTATTTAATTGAGCTCACCGGGCTTCCCCTCTCCACCGC
>NZ_JASGFU010000118.1:0-4561 GCF_047605385.1 Legionella sp.
AACATCTAACATCTAACATCTAACATCTAACATCTAACATCTAACATCTAACATCAAACATCAAACATCAAACATCAAACGAGCTAGAGGTATGGAGTTGCAAGTTACTTTATCACAAGTACTCCAACATTATCCTTTACAACAAGGATTGGCTGAATTAGTAGTTTATTTGTCTATTGCAGCAAATGATAAACACGCGGTGTTTGATGAGCAGCAAATTGAACCAATTTCTTGGTTTGATAATGTGGGCATTATTCGTGAGGCAAGTCTTCCACGTATTATTTTTACACGAGGCTAACGTGAGTGAAATAAAAGAACATGGTAATACCTTATCTTTAATACTGATCAAATTGATGAAAGGTGTATTCTATTTAGATGATGATCCTGCCTTATGGCAACATTTACTTCATTCACAAGCGCAGGTACGTGATTACGTGCATCTTATTGGCCTGGATTTATCATTATTGGAAGACGAGGGAATTGCTTGGTTAAATACTCGCCACACAGAACATGGAACGATAGAGCTTCCTTCCCTAGTCAATAAACGCCAACTTTCTTATCCAGTGAGTTTGCTGTTGGCTCTATTTCGCCGCAAATTAGTGGAACATGATGCAATGAGTGGTGAGCAGCGTTTAATTTTAGAAAAAGAAGAAATTGTTGAACAGTTGCGCTTATTTTTGCCGAGGGGGAGCAATGAAGCGAGAATGATAGATCAAGTAGATACTTACATCAATAAAATCGTTGAATTAGGTTTTGTGCGTCGTTTACAAAATGATGCCAATAAAATAGAAGTCAAACGGATCATTAAAGCCTTCATTGACGCGCAATGGCTCCATGATTTTGAAGAACGACTTAAAGCTTATGCTGTATATGCTGGCTTGAATCCTGCGGAAGATTAAGCATGCAAGAATTACTTTATCAATTAGAAAAAACTGATGTACTGTCAGGTTTTCGCTTAAGACACGTTGAAGTATTCAATTGGGGAACTTTTAATCAACGTGTTTGGCGTTTGATTCTTAATGGAAAAAATGGCTTACTTACGGGCGATATTGGATCGGGAAAATCCACTTTAGTCGATGCCATTACCACGTTGCTTGTTCCTGCACACCGTATTGCTTATAACAAAGCAGCTGGGGCAGAATCTAAGGAACGCAGTCTTCGTTCTTATGTTTTGGGATATTATAAATCGGAACGCAGTGACTTGGGGCATGCTGCCAAACCTGTTGCTTTACGCACTACAAATAATTACTCGGTGATTCTGGGAGTTTTTTATAATGAAATTACAGAGCAAACAGTGACATTAGCTCAAGTTTTTTGGCTTAAAGAACCTACAGGACAACCAGCACGCTTTTTTGTTGTAGCGGATCAAATTTTAGATATTGCCAATCATTTTGCCAATTTTGGCCATGATATAAATCAATTGAAAAAAAGATTGCGTCAATTTATTTCAATTGAATCCATTTTTGAAAGCTTTCCACCATATGCTGCTGCATTCAAACGACGTTTTGGTATTCATAACGAACAAGCATTGGAATTGTTTCATCAAACAGTTTCCATGAAGTCCGTAGGCAACTTGACCGAATTTGTGCGTGAACACATGCTTGAAGCTTTTGATGTAGCGCCACGTATCGAATTTTTAATCCAGCATTTTGATGATCTCAATAGAGCGCATGATGCAGTAGTTAAAGCAAAAAAACAAATTGAAAAACTAACTCCTTTAACGCAAGATTTGGATAATCATACTCAAGCTCTACTCTTTAAAGAGCATTGGCTCACTTGTCGAGAGGGACTGCGCTATTATTTTTCACAATTAAAAATCGGCTTATTACAAAAACGCCTTACTCATTTACATGAAGAGCATCAAAAGCTATCGGAAAAAATTACCCAGTTAGATGTAAAACGTGCCCAAGCAATAACAGAACGAGATCATATTACTCTAGAAATCGCAGCTAATGGTGGTGATCGTTTGGAGCGCTTGCGCTTAGAAATTGAAGAGCGTTCACGTGAGCAAGGGAAACGAAAACAAAAAGCTAATGAATATCAACTCATTGCAAAAGAATTAGATTTGCATTTGCCGGATAGTTTAGAGCATTTTTTGAACAATCATTCAACACTACAAGAACGTCTGGCATCTTTTGAAACTGAAGAAAGCAACCTTCAGAACCAATTAACCGAGTTTACTGTTGAATTTAAAACACTCCAACAGCAACATCATCTGCTTTTAGATGAAATTAATTCATTAAAGCAAAGACACAGTAATATTGGATCGCAACAAATTGCTTTACGTGCTCAGCTTTGTCAGGCATTAAATATTAAAATAGAAGAAATGCCTTATATTGGGGAATTATTGCAAGTACATGAGCGAGAAACTGCGTGGGAAGGCGTTGCTGAACGTCTATTACATCATTTTGGTTTATCATTGCTCGTACCTGATCGACATTATAGTAAAGTCAGTGAATGGGTAGAGCGAACTCATTTGCACGGTAGATTTGTCTATTATCGTGTACCTGCTGGTGTTGAAAAAAAATATGAAAAAGCGCCACAATCTGGTTCATTAGTAGAGAAAATACAGATTAAGCCAGATTCTGAGTTTTATTCCTGGCTTGAAATTGAACTGACCAAGCGTTTTGATTACCTTTGTTGTGATACTATAGACAATTTTCGTAAAGTTCAGCAGGCAGTAACCAAAGCGGGTCAAATTAAATCCTCTGGCCACCGACATGAAAAAGATGATCGTTATCGCATCGATGATCGAAGTCGCTATATTTTAGGATGGAGTAATCAGGCGAAAATTAAAGCTTTAGTGACGCAAAAAAATTATCAAGAAGAAAAATTACAAGGGCTTGGACATGCGATTCATCAACAGCAGATTTGGCAAAAAAAATTGGCTCAAGAAAAGACGCACATTGTGCGTCTTGAATCATTTAAGGAGTTTGAAGAATTAAATTGGCACGCATTGACTGTTTCTATTGCCAAGTTAGAACAAGAACGAGCACGACTCGAAGCAACTTCGGATGTGCTCAAACTATTAAATGATTCTTTATCGCAAATAACTCTAAGTATTAAGGAATTGGAACAGCAATTAGATCACCAAAAAGATGCTAAATCTAAAAAGCACGGAAGGAGCTCGCTTATCAACAATTACAAGCGTGTGAGCAAGAGCTTATTTCTTCAGAAATTAATGATCCAGCTTCACTTATTACACATTTAGATACTTATCGCGCAGAAGCTTTAGGTGAGCATCAACTTACTGTAGAATCTTGTGACAATCGCCAGCAAGAACTGCGAGTATGGCTGCAAAAGAAAATTGATGGCCAAGACAGTAAACTTAAAACTCTTGAAGAGCGTCTTATTAAAGCCATGGAAGGATATCGACGTGATTATCCAGCAGAAACACAAGAGGTTGATGCACGAATCGAAACGGGTCCAGAGTTTAAAGCCATGTTGGCTAATTTGGAGGCAGATGGCTTGCCACAATTTGAACAGCGATTTAAGGCTTTGCTTAATGAAAATACCATCCGTGAGATTGCCAATTTTCAATCGCAACTGAACCGTGAAGTACAGGAAATTAGAGAACGTATCGAACAAATTAATCAGTCCCTTGCCGAAATTGAGTATAATCCCAGGCGCTATATTTGCTTAGAGATCCAAGACAATAATGACATTGAGTTACGTACATTTCGTTTTGATTTACGTCAGTGTACTGAAGGTACGCTTAACAGCCAAGAAACTGAACATTATGCTGAAAATAAATTTTTGCAAGTTAAAGCAATTATTGAACGTTTTCGTGGGCGTGAAGGGAGTACAGAGCTTGACAAACGCTGGACTCGTAAAGTGACTGATGTGAGAAACTGGTTTGTTTTTGCCGCATCAGAACGTTGGTTAGAAGATCAAAGTGAGCACGAACATTATACTGATTCAGGTGGAAAATCTGGAGGTCAAAAAGAAAAACTCGCTTACACAGTACTTGCAGCAAGTCTTGCTTATCAATTTGGTTTGCAAGCGGATAATTCCCGAAATCGTAGTTTTCGTTTTGTAGTTATTGATGAGGCTTTTGGACGAGGTTCTGATGAATCGGCACGTTTTGGTTTGGATTTATTTAAAAAAATGAACCTACAGTTATTGATTGTAACGCCTTTGCAAAAAATTCACATTATCGAACCTTATGTCTCCTCTGTGGGTTTTGTACACAATCGTGAGGGAGGTGAATCCATGCTTCGTAATTTGGCAATTGAAGAATATCAAAAAGAACGCGAGGCATATCTTGCCGAGCAATAACTCATGGACTACCCTTCCAGAGATACGCAACAAAGTAACTGGCTATTGGGATTCAGGTCGCTTATTAGCAGAAACCTTAGCTCCTACGGATTTATTTCCCTGGAGAATCCCATTAAGAGTACCTTCTTCTGTTGAGTTAAGCGTAAAATTTGAACAAGTTCGAGTTTGGATACGTGAGTTACAAGTACTTCCAAAATTAAGGGCATGGAACTTGAATGGAGAGAAATCAATTGAATTAGTTTTGACTTGCTCTGACACAACTACTTGAAAAAGTGAGAGTTTC
>NZ_JASGFU010000119.1:0-4448 GCF_047605385.1 Legionella sp.
TAAAAGCAGCAGGGTTTGTAGAGCGCATTTCGAAAGTCCATTATTTGAGCGGAATGGGGCTCTGGGCGTAAACCGTCCAAATTTCCGGACAAATATTGCTCACTCATCCTTATTTACAAATCTCTGCCGAGCAAATTCAATCGTTTGATGTAACTTTTTCTGTAATTCTGCTTTAGGCGGTAATGTTGTAATATACTCAGCAACATGAATGCCGCTTTTATCCAATTCCAGCAACTCAATTTGCTCATGGGTTTTTCCAGTACATAATATGATACCTAATGGCGGATTTTCACCGGGCTCTTGTTCATATTTTGCCAACCAACGTAAATAAAGTTCCATTTGACCTTTGTACGCTGCGTCGAACTCACCTAATTTCAAGTCCAGAGCGCATATTCTCCGAAGCCGTCTGTTATAAAATAATAGATCAATATAATAATCGCGATGATCGATTTGTATACGTTTCTGACGGGCTATAAAGCTGAACCCTGTGCCCAACTCTAATAAAAAGCGCTCAATTTCACGTAATATGGCATCTTCCAAATCTTTTTCAAGATAACGATCTTTCATGCCAAGAAAATCCAGAACATAGGGATCTTTCAAAATTAAATCGGTGCTAACTTTATCGGAATCACGCAAGTTTTCAAGTTCATGGCGAATTAATTCTTCTGGTTTTCTGGAAAGCACCGTACGCTCATAGAGCATGGACTGGATCTGTTTATCTAATGTACGTGTACTCCAATGCTCAATGCGACACATCTCTACATAAAAATCACGTTTCAGTGGATCCTTTATTGGAATTAATGCTCTGAAGTGAGTCCAGCTCAATTGTCGTCGCAGTGCGGCGACAATCTTGTCATCAGGAAATGTTTCTGCAAATTGGATCATGCGCCTTAAGTTTTTTTCCTCGAATGAGCGGCCATATTCAGCCATTAAGCTATGTGATAAATTTTCAATGATACCCTGTCCATATTCTGCTCGATTATCCTTTAATATTTCAAGGTTAATACGATGACCTATCCTCCAATACAACGATGTTAACTCGGCATTCACAGCCAAGGCTACTTTCTGCCTGGAACTATTAATAAGACTCTGAATATCCATTAATAAAGGTTCATGGTTCACTGATTTTGTTATTTTTTTACTCATAAAATTACCCACATCGTAATTTTTGGTTGATTTCTATACTGTAAACTCATACACATCCTGATTATCTTTGTTCATTATTTTGTCTTTTTTGCGTAGCAAAACTAAATTTCGCACTATCGAATCCAGATCAATGATCTTGGCATTATTTGAAAAGATAAAATGTCCCCGAAAATGAATATGTCGCCAAGCCACAGGTGATATTTTCTTTAAAATAGCTAATGCCTTGAAATTACCTTCTGCTTCATATTTGATTTTTAACTTGGATAAAATAGCTGAATTGTAATGAATAATTGCGTTGGCAATCAGTCGACCACATTGGTTACTGATTTCAAGTTCACGATCGTTTCTACCAATCAGCTGTTTTTTTCCATACGTTGCCGCAATCACTGCGCGTAATTGATGATATGATTCCAATCTATTCTGTGAACGGTGGACATCGCGCTGCATTTTTCTATCTTGCAAATATTTGAGTGTGTAAATGCTACGAATCAGTTTATCATATTCAAAAATTGCTTTGCGAGTTCGATTATCAGTCGTGTAGGTGCATAATTTTTTGATCAAGAGACTTTGACTGATTTCTTTTAAACCAAGAGCCGCAATAATACGCATGATATTAGGCCATTCATCCTCAATAAGTTGACGATTAATTTGCCCTACAGGGGGGATGGTCCGCTCGCTATATTGTTTTGGATTGTCACCACAATATAAATGTTTTGTTTGAGTCTGAAGATTGGTGAATCGTGGATAAAGATTACCACCAAACCAATCCATAATAGCAAAATTGCCTTTATTGATAACATGCATATCACCAGTCAGTACATTTGGTGTAATGCCGCTTGTATTGTTGTACCAAATATCAAAGGCATAGTAGCTTTCGTGATCGTGTGCGCCAATTAAATCGCTTTGCAGTGGAATGTGGTTATAAAGCATGGTGTAAGCGACAACACCCTTACCTTTTCCATAATATTTTTTCGAATATCTTGCTTTAATGCTGGGTCTTGTTACTTCATATTTTTGACCGTCCAATGCGGCATAGAGCAAAAACATATCTAATGAATATAAGGGAAATATTGGCATTGTAGAAATATCATTACTAATGATGTCATTGGCTTGTTTCAGTGTTTGCAAACGCAGACGTGATTGGTAAGTATCAAGCAACGTATCATATGGGATGTCCGAGATATCGGCCATGTTTAGATTACCGCTATTTAATGCTTGCGCGATAACGGTTGCAATTAAATTGTTTTCAACAACATGTATTTTGCTGTAGCGTGGTTGAATATGCGTAAATGCTGATGAATAACTACTTGAGCTATTAACAAATCGGAGTACATCAGCAATATCACACAAGGGGAGTTGCTCATAAAATTGATGCTGAAGCGCCTCATCTTGACGATCATTGTTTTTTTTGAAATGCAGGGTTTTGGCTTTTTCATCATAAGGTAGATGTTTCAGCTTGCCTTGTGTGAAAGCATCATTGAAGCTCACCCACTGCTGGTGGAGTTCAGCAAAACGCAAATCCAATAATTGCTGGATTGGTTGTTTTAAAGTTGGAATGTTTAAGGGTGCTGTTAATGCGCCTTTATCAAAAGCCTCTTGCAATTCCTGTTGTAATGAGCGGTAATGTATACTGTCTTCAAGATGAAGATTACCAGATTTTATGCGTTTTTTAAGTTGACGGTAAATCCAAAATTCATAACGATCTGCATTTAGTCGCTGTTTTCCTTTGTTGGTGTTAATGAGGTAAGTTTTCAATCGTTTAGGTAGCGTTTTTTCAGGACAATCAATTATCGGCCATTGGTTCAATTGTTTCGAAGAATTAAATATTGTCTTTAACCAATTTATAGCAGCGAGCCAAGGGCTATCTTCAATGACACTTGAGAAATCCAACGTCATCAACAAGGGGCGCAGATGTAGTTTATAGCGATGAAACTCTTGATCGGTTGTTTTCCAGTAGAAATCAATTTCTGCAAGGTCCTTTTCATCAATGTTACCCACTTGTTCTTGTAATTTTTCTTTGGAGATGACCGTTATAAAAACTTCTTGTCGTATATCACCAAAACATGTTTCATCTGGAACTTCATCGGCAACAAAATACTTGGCCATGCGGCGCATGGATCTCAATTCTGTTTGCTGGCTCATGACATGTTGGGCATGTGCCTCTTTCGCTTTTATTTTGAGAGAGTCTTCAAATTGCTTAAGGTGGATACAAAAAGCATCCATTAGGTTATTACTTAATTGACGATAACGTTCCCAGATATAGCATAACAAATAAAGGTATGATTGTTCTGGTTTAATACGTTGACGTAAATCATGAATAGTATAGTAATGGACAAGGCTAGCGTAATATGAAATGTTTTGATGAGACAACTTGAGCGTTGGCAAGAACGATTTAGCCATCATGTATAGTGGTTTGATTACTTCAAGTTTTTCCCGTTCCGCATCCATCATGCGCGCTTTAAAATCTTTGGCGTCTCGTTTTAGTTCAGCTAGCCCAGATAAGGTTTCTTCTTCTTGCAGTAAATTTTTTAGCAATCGTTTATTTTGATCGGATAGCGAAGTCTGGATTAGTGCGGTAAACCTCGCTTTTTCATCCAACAGTGCACGACTAATTATTTTTTGTAACGTGCTATAACCGGGTCGCATAATCTTCTTTTCTCGAAGAAAAGCCAATAATTCCATAATAATAAACTGAGGACTTATATCTTTACGAAGTATCTGTTCAATTTGCTGAAGTAGTATAAGATCAAACTCATTGGACCACATTTGATATCCAAAATGCCTGGCAATGATTTGGCATTGGGCATAGTATTGATGTTTGGTTATGGGGGATGTTTTACAGACTTGCTCAGGAAAATATTGCTCCAGAACAAATGCTACATCTTCAGTAACCTCGTCCCATTCAAAACGAAAAAAGAAGTGGACTGCTTTAAAATATCCAATTTGTAAAGCACAATGGATTTGTGATGACAAATCAGATCGACTGCGCATTAGTGCCTGTTCTTCTGGTGTAAGATTCAAATAGTTCAAACGTTGTTCATCATCAAAGTTTGGCAGTTCATAGAGGGCGGCTTGTTCGGCCTCTGAGAGAATGGTAAGTCTTTCGTTACTGGCACGCATATGACATTATACTTTGATTATTAAATAACGAGCGTTATGAGTGGTTTTAAATATACAATTGAAATATAATGAATTGCAATATCAATTTGTATTATTTTAATTACAAAAATAGGTTAAGAGTAAACGGGCTAGATTTATGGGGAAAATTGTTGCTTATTTGCGCGCATCGACTGACAAACAAG
>NZ_JASGFU010000120.1:0-4433 GCF_047605385.1 Legionella sp.
GATGAAGTTGATGAAGTTGATGAAGTTGATGAAGTTGATGAAGTTGATGAAGTTGATGAAGTTGGTGGAGTTGGTGGAGTTGGTGGAGTTGATGAAGTTGATGGGCTAGCTTTTTGCATTGACAAACTCTCAAGGAGCATGGCCGTGCTGTCTCCAGAAACAGTAGTCTCTTTTTTCGGAACTATTTTAGGTGAGGTAGATTCTAAAGGGAGTAAGGGCTCAAATTCTTCTGGAGTTATCGCTTTAATGAGTACTATTGTTTTGTCAATGAAGCGACCTAGACGTCCCTCTCCTGTTGTTTGTATATCTGGTGAGATACCCTTGTATGAAAGACTAGAAAGGAATGAAGAAAATATCGAAGGTTCTTTACTAACAATATCTTCATTATCTCTTTTTAAATCGGTTAATGTTTTTAATGCCCGACAGCGTTGTGCCTCTAAATCATAACTATTTTGTATTTGTTCGCTTAATGTTCTAACGCGCTCAGCAACGGAAGTTTCTTTTGCAGCTCTGGTTGCTAAGTCAATCTTAGAGTTGGGATGAAATATTTCATTGCCAATATAATAAATATCTAACTCATAAACGAGATGTAATGGGTTTTTTTTAACTGGGATGTCAATTACTGTATAGGAATAAAGTGTGTTGTTTTTTAGTTTTCGGGTTATGATCTTAGTATAGAGCTCTTTGATTTGATGTCCTAAATTATTAAGACATTCAACGGTTGAACCTTTATTTTTAGGTTCTTTAAATTCTTCACGGCTTGTCTTGACTTGATCAAGTATGGTATTGATCAAGTCGGTCATGTCGTTAACAGCACTTTCATCGGATACTGGTTTATCGTAGCGAGCAATCTGGGTTATTAATTTGTTAATAAGAGTTTGTTGGACTAAAGACAATGCCTTATTATAGCCATAGCTCTCTGATTTTTTTTGTTCTTCGGCACTTATAGGGGTTAATTGCTCATTAATTAAATTTTTTAATACCTTAACAAATATTGTCTCCATTGCTCCACTCCTGTGTATTGGAATTTATTGATTGTGGTAGTATGAATATTCATACATATTTTTATTTATCATTTAGGAAATAGTAATACTCATGAATTTACACATTATTATTTTAGCTGCAGGGCAGGGAAAAAGAATGTATTCCAATGCCCCTAAGGTGCTTCATCAAATTGCTGGAAAGCCAATGTTAGCCAGGGTTGTAGAAACTGCACAGCAACTAAATCCTACGGCAATTCATGTTATTTATGGTCATGGGGGTGAGCAAATAAAGCAATCACTCCCTGACTTGCCTGTCCATTGGGTTCATCAAGCAGAACAATTGGGCACTGGGCATGCCGTAATGCAAGCTTTACCTCATATTCCGCTTCAAGCACAGGTTCTGGTTTTATCCGCTGATGTGCCACTTATTCAAGTAAACACCCTTAAGGCTTTAGTTGAATGTAGCAAAACAACCGATACTCATCAATCTGTTTTGGCACTTTTAGTTGCCTGCCTTGACGATCCAACTGGTCTTGGTCGGATTATTAGAAATAATCAAGGCGAAGTTTCTGCCATTGTAGAAGAAAAAGATGCAAATGAGCAAGAAAAGAATGTAAAAGAAATTTATACGGGCATTTGTTGCGCAGAAACAGCAGATTTAGCGAAATGGCTGCCATTATTGAGCAATGAAAATGCACAAAATGAATATTACTTGACAGATATTATTGCAAAAGCAGTATCGGGTAAGACAGCGATTAAAACCCTGTTGACTCAAGATGTTATGGAAACGTGCGGTGTCAATAATCGTTTACAGTTACATGAATTAGAGCGTGTATGGCAAGTACGCGAAGCCAAACGGCTGATGTTGCAAGGTATAGGTATTGCAGATGCTCAGCGTATTGATGTTCGTGGCGAATTGCTTTGTGGCAAAGATGTGTTTATTGATGTGAACTGTGTATTTCAAGGCAAGGTGGTGCTTGGTGATGGGTGCATTATTGGGCCAAATTGTGTGCTTAGTGATGTGAGTGTTGGTGCAAATACAGAAATTTTTGCCAATAGCTTTTTAGAAGGTTGTCACATTGGTGAGGCATGCACCATTGGTCCTTTTGCGCGTTTACGTAAGGGTACCCAATTAGCAGCACACTGTAAGATTGGCAATTTTGTGGAAACCAAAAATGCAATCTTTGATGAGGGTTCAAAAGCGAGTCATTTAAGCTATTTAGGGGATGTAATCTTAGGCAAAAAAGTCAATATAGGTGCGGGCACAATTACCTGTAATTATGATGGTGTGAATAAGCATAAGACCGTGATTGAAGACGAGGTATTTATTGGTTCTGATACGCAATTAGTCGCTCCAGTTACTGTGGGAGCAAGGGCAACGATTGGTGCTGGCAGTACTATTCGTAAAAATGTTCCGTCTGAAGAGCTTACTTTAACCGTATCACAACAAAAAACGGTTTATGGCTGGAAGCGCCCAGTTAAGAAAAAAGGCGACTCTAAGGCATAGGCTCAACAAATTAAGCTATGATGACATTTGTAAAGTTCAGACATTCTTTTTTTCAAACATAGTGCATAACTTACAAATGATGGGTATGGAGAATATAGTCATGAATATTTTATATTGCCAAACGTCCACGACTAATTTAATGATTTGATCGTAAGGATAAATCCCACCGTATAACAGGCTATAATCAATCAAGCATAAAAGAGAATTAGCGCAGACGTTGGCAAATAAAATACGCAAAGGGCGTTGCATGTTTTTTTGTTCTAAATAATGCAAAAGCATTGTATTACTGGTAAAAGTTGCAAATAAGGTTAAGGAGTCAGCAGGCAATCTGCGCAGCATAATATAACTATAAAATGGATTTAAGTTGAAAAATTCTGGCGAGGGTAAGGCAACAATACTCATCAAAATCATGTCAAAAATAATTTGCGTGGTGCTAAGCATTAAACTTAATTTGATGCCAGTACGATAGCCCCACAATTCTCCGATGAGGGTGCTTATAATCAAGGAGATTGGGAAAAACACAGCACTTGCCGCAAGAATGCCATTATAACTGATAAATGCAATGATTCTGTATTCACAGGCTGAACAAATTAAGGTAATAACCAAGGCTTCGCAAATGAGATAATAACAAAAAGGTATTGCTTCTTTCTCCCGGTTATCCGTGCGCACGGCAGTTTTGTATTTTAATAAGCTCATTAAATAAAGCAGCGTGATAATAAAGAATAATAAAGAGGCAATGATTAGGGAATCAAGCGTTACTTTTGAGAAATTATGCACATGAGTCCCTGAGAATAAGAGAAGGAAGGTGAGTAAAAAAAAGCTTGCACCACCAAGTAGTGCAAGAAAGAGCTTCTGGATAGGAGAAGGTAGAAATCTATTTTTGGGATTGCAAAATAAAAGATGTGGTAGATAAAAACTTAAGGCAAATGCCATTGTTACCGCAAAAAATTTTTTCGGAATATCATCAAAAATGATCTGATAAACTGGGTTACCATGCATATATTCTGCCGCAGGTAAGTTCACTAAAACATACACACCAATGCAGAAGGTATATAAGGTAATCAGTGAAATGTTCAGTAAATGCCGCTGCTCCTTAGGCGTATAAATACGCAAGGCTAATAGATATAAACAAGTAGTGAGGGGACAAATTAGACTATTTACTGATAGCATCATGCCTTTGAGGGAAATGATCTTGAATGCAACATTGATTAATAAAGTTAAGCAGACAATGATTCCCGCAGTGAGGGATAGTAAGCCAGGTGACTGGCGTGCAGGTGAAAATAGGTTCATTTGGTTTTTTTATTCGATAGTATGAATTTTATTTAATCAATAAATGCTTTTAAATGAATTAATTAGCACACAAATATATCATTTGCGTGCTTGAAATAGCAAGTCGCACGGATCGGACCAGTATGGTGATGTTTCTCGCAGGATGAGGGTTAAGGAGAGCGAAATGGACAAATCTACGCGAAGACGGGGATAGTGAACAAGGGCACACATTATATGGCGTTGGTAAAAGTGTTAGTATCATCAGTAATGCAAACTGGGGCATAGAGCGAGCGAAAGTTCCAAGAAAGATGCCAAAAGAGGTAGTGGCGAAAAGGAGTAGCTGGCATCACCATCAATGCTCAACAGTCCCATGTTCCCTTTCTCTGATTAAAGCTGCGCCTGTTAAAACAATCGAAAGCATGGTTATACTATTGATGAGCTCCATCACACCACCGAACCAGCTATTATTTAATTCTTGATTAAACATTATTCTGAAAGGAACATCGAGAGCCAGAGTTTGATTTGAGCGATGGCCTTGCAGAAAAGCAATGACCTCACTCAACAATATTTGTTGGATATCTTCATTACCCAGGGTTGTCCCATTTTAATTTTTGAGGCACCCTTCTCCCGCTTGCGGGAGAAGGGTTGGGGATGAGGGTGTTTAAATTTTAAAT
>NZ_JASGFU010000121.1:0-4388 GCF_047605385.1 Legionella sp.
TCAGTGGGTGAGATGGTTCATTACATTAGGGCGCAAGTTCCGGAGCGCTAGGCCTCCTTATATATTAAATATTCTAGGCGTTTTAAAAAATTAGGAGGTATCGTAAAAGCGGTAATGTCATTAATATAATGTGAATCTATAGGCAATAAGGTGAATAATAAATGGCTTTTTTCTCCATCATGTAAATTGGAATATACAACATATGGCATACTATCCAGAGACCCTTTGTACATCTTTCTACTAAATCCATGAAAAAATTTTCCTGCTCTTCCTGTAAATAGAGGATTATTTTTTGCTCCTAATACGATACGTTTATAAATCTGATATAGGTTTGTTTTAATCATAGCTCTTTCAACATATTAACCAATATATCAACAGAATTAGCGAGATTTATTTGCTCAATTTCAGCTAAATCTTGAAGGTTATCATTAAGACGATTGTGCAGAAGATAGGGTGAGGAACAAACAAACTCTATACCCTTATCTGTTATATTAATAAAAATAATACGCCTATCTTTAATGTCTCGAATACGTTGAACAAATCCTTTTTCCTCAAGTCGATCAATGACTCCAACTAAAGTACTCATTGATAAATGAACACTCTTGGATAAAAGAGAAAGGGACATGGCTCCTTTTTCATAAATTTCATATAAACATATAATTTGCGGTACGGTAAGTCCGTAGCATTTATTTAAGCGTCTTGAGTGATTATCCATTTGCTGCATTATTTTACGCAGAGCAAGAATAATCCGTTTGGCTGGTTTTTCGGATTGCATATCAACATTTTTTTCAAATTGGCTTGGAGCATTAGAGTTCATGAATAAAGTCTTATATTAGTTTAGGGTTGAAATTGACAGCCATTGCTATTAATATGACAAAATTAGTTCGCGTACAAATTATATCAGTAGATATAATTTTTTTATAGATATTTCAATATAATTGTAGAAGCTCTTTTAAATAATTATGAAATGACTATTTATACTAGAGAGGAGAATTTTTGAAATATCAGATTTATAGCAAATGGACTACCAATAAGAATAAAATGAGGAATTAAGTGATGCAGAATCAACTCAATGAATCCACATTAATATCCAATAATTATCCTGATACACCTTTATTGACTGCATTGACAGATGAGAAAGAAATTTATTTTCGAAGCAATGGTGTTCTTACCTTAGGAGTAGAAATCGAACTGCAATTGATTGACGCTTCAAATTATAATTTATGTTCTCGGGCAGAAGAAGTATTAAAAGAGACGACTCATATTGGAAAAATTAAGCCAGAGTTTTATTTAAGTACGATAGAAATTAATACTGATAAATGTAATACGGTACACAATGCCGAGGATGATCTCTATCAAACGCTAAGTGCGTTACAGCTTGCTACAAAAAATATGGGTATCCAGTTTGCAACTACTGGCTCCCACCCTTTTTCCAGATATTCCGATTGGATTATTTCTCCTACAGAACGCTATCAAGAGCTAATCGACCGTAATCAATGGCTTACTCGTCGTATGAGTGTTTATGGATTACATGTTCATCTAGGTATGTCCAGTGGTGAAGAATGCATTCGGTTTAATAATTTTTTCATGTATTTTTTACCGCATTTATTAGCGCTGTCTGCAAGCTCGCCTTTTTGGCAAGGAATAGATACAGGTCTTTCCTCCTGCCGTCCGACTACATATGAATCATTACCGACTGCTGGCCAGCCTTATCATGTACGTAAATGGCAAGACTTTGAGCATTTATATAAAACATTAAAATTATGTGGGTCGATTAAATCACTTAAAGATTTGTGGTGGGATTTGAGACCGAGTCCTGGTTTTGGAACTTTAGAAATTCGGGTTTGTGATGGTGCTGCAACATTATCCGAAACCGTGGCCATTGTTGCTCTTATTCATACGCTTGCCCATTGGTTTAGTGACAATGGCAGCTGGCTTGAATCGGTAGCTTGCCCGCCCTATTGGCTTTCTCGAGAAAACAAATGGAGAGCGATGCGTTATGGTTTAAATGCTGAATTAGTCATGAATACAGATGGTAAAATAAAATTAATGCGTGAAGATATTCAGGAATGGTTTGAGAAATTACAACCCTACATCGAAAAACTAAATTATCAAACCTATTTTTCTACTCTCCAAACCATTATTGATTGTGGCACAAGTTCTGAGCGACAACAAAAAGTATTTGAACGTACTGGTTGCTTCAACGATGTAGTGAAACACAATGTCAGTGAATTTTTACTACAAGTACCTCTTTATAGGCACGAACAGATTGTTAAATGAACTAATAAAAATGCTTCAATAAACTTGGAGAGGCAAGACAACTTATATTTATAAATAATCAAGGTTTTTTATGAGAACAGTACATTACACATCCAAAACAGAAAGATTGGAATTAAGGTCATCAAATCAAAATGAAGAACACTCTTTAATAGAAAATTATAATCTCCTTCTAGGAGACTCAGAAAATGTCGCATTATTTGCTGAAGGTGAGTCATGGAGTAAGAAAAAAGTAGAGGAATTAGTTAAAAGTGAAATACAAAAATGGAATAAGGATCATCGATTTTGTATGTTTTCAATTCATGATGCTAAAACAGGTCATTTTATGGGTAGTTTACATATTATTCATGCCAAACAAGATTATAAAAATATAGGAAGCGGTCATGAGAATGTCGCTGAAATTGCTTATATTCTTGACAAATCCTTTTGGGGAAAAGGATATGGTACTGAAATTGCAATTCTTGGGAAGAAATATATAAAACATATTATTGCCGAAGGTGAAGTCAATTCTCTTGGAAGTCAACTTCAGCAAATTGTTGCTACGGTTCATCCGATGAATATAGGATCGAAAAAAATTTTACAGAAAACCCTTAAGCATCAAGAAGCTGAAGAACTCATTAAATTTAATGATTAGACAAACAATTAAACTGTAGCAGACAGTAATTTGGATTGAATTTTGTATTAAGTAATGGAATAACTGTTATCAATATTGGTTAACTCATCATAGCCCTGTAGGTATAAAAATAAAAAAGGTGAAACAGTATGTGTGGAATCGCAGGAGAATACCAGTTCAATAAGAAAAATATCCCTCTGTTTAGTTTAGAAAAGGCCATTCTAAAACAATACAATCGTGGGCCTGATGATGGACAAATTTATCAAGTTGATGGACTTGCCCTTGGGCATAGAAGATTGAAGGTCTTTGACCTTTCCAATCGCGCCGCGCAACCTATGGTTGACTCTGATCTCGGATTAGCACTGGTATTCAATGGCGCTATTTATAATTTTTTGGAGTTACGAAAAGAGCTCGAAGCTAAAGGTTACTCCTTCATTTCTGATAGCGATACCGAAGTACTGCTTAAAGGCTATCACGCATGGGGATCGCAGTGTATTCCCAAGCTTCAGGGTATGTTTGCTTTTGCTATTTGGGAGCAAAATACAGGTAAATTAATACTGGCTCGTGATCGTTTAGGCATCAAACCACTTTATCATAATACTAATTATTCTTGCGGATTCAAATTTGCATCTACATTGCCAGCGCTTCTTGAATTTGAAGACATCGACACCTCCATTGATAAAATTGCACTACAATTTTATCTGACCTTTCATGCAGTTCCCGATCCATATACCATTATTTCCGGTGTAAAAAAATTACCTCCAGGCTCGATTATGACGGTATATCCCAGTGGAGAAGTTACGCGAGAAATGTACTGGCAATTAAAAATAGATGACACAAAAACCCATCACTCGCATAGTGAAAAAGATTGGTTGAAAAGCACTCATGAAGCATTATTGTTAGCAACTAAACGTCAATTAGCTGCCGATGTTCCAGTTGGTATACTACTTTCAGGTGGGTTGGATTCTTCTTTACTTGTAGCACTTGCCTCGCAACTGAAAAAGGAAGAAATACAAACCTTCTCCATTGGCTTTGAGAGCTCCCATGGAGAATTAGGAAATGAATTTGTATATTCCGATCTTGTTGCCTCACAATTCGGTACCAGACATCAACAGATGCTTATTTCCAATAAACAACTCGCCTACTCTCTAGGGGAATGTGTTTCTGCAATGTCTGAGCCAATGCTCAGCCACGATAATATCGGATTTTATTTGCTTTCTCATGAGGTTGCAAAGCATGTAAAGGTAGTTCTTTCAGGGCAAGGTGCAGACGAGATTTTTGCGGGTTACCATTGGTTTCAGAATATCAAGTCGGTGACTTCCTCACCCGCACAATCCGCACAGTTTATTCTTAATAAAGTGGCCGATCGTAATTTTGAAGAATATCAGCAACTTGTAACACCCGCTTTTTACACTAGACCACACGCAAATTCTTTCTTAACCGAATTATGTGAACAAAATGGCTCTCCTAATAGTGTTGATAACTTACTTTTGTATGA
>NZ_JASGFU010000122.1:0-4115 GCF_047605385.1 Legionella sp.
TTATTCAATTTTGTACTGGGTTTATTATTGGCCTTGGATTATGGGGCTTAACCCTAATGTTATTGTTGATCCTTAATTAACTATCCCATCTCCCAGGGTAGAGAACAGCTCTGCCCTCGACTTCTATAACCTCTAAGTATTTTAACCTCAGCTCGATATAAGAAGTGAAATATTGAAAGAAAAGTCGGCCTATAAGAGTTATCAATTAAGATCACAATTAATGCAGGAGTATGAGTTTTCCTTCAAACGCTAACCACAAGTCCTATACTATTAAAAAGCTATTTACCTACTGACAAGACAGGTAGCTAACCATTATTGAATTTTATCATCAAATGGACATGTGTAGTCAAGTAAGTTTGATTTTTGGAGCTCTAATCTGATTCGTTCAAAAAAACCACCGTTTTTGTGAACTCCTATTATTTTGTTGCGAGAGACGATTTCATTAGGCTCAATGAGTTCAAAAAACTGTTTTAATTAATCTTGATTTAAATAATTACCAAAGGACGTTTTATTAAACTGATTGCTTATGCTTATTGGTATATCCTATTAATAATTGACAGTCCAATAATTTTAAGTGATTTTTTCTACTCGTTTTTCATGAATATAGAATCGATGGCCTATATTAAATGCATTACTCAGAACAAAGGGGTAATTATTTGAAATAGTAACATCAAAAATATTATGGTTAAATAAGACAATTCTTGCCATTATTCGTCTCCCTTGATGCCCGATAAAAATGGTATGATATCCAAATCTTTCTTTATTTAAACTGAGGACATGTGCATTGATTGGCTGATGTTTCATGCTAACAATAGTGTGATCAGTTTTTAATCCATAGCGTACATAGTTTCTATGTAGGATCTAAATGCTCACTTAATGCAAGATGCTTAAAGTTATATGCAAAATAATTAAAACCAATTTTTGCGATGACTCTTGTTATTTCATCATCAATTACTGAACTAAACATTAACTTGCTGTTATTGGATAGAGGGGGCAAAGAATCCGCTTTAGATGATTTTAAGTGAAGCTTGAATCCTGATATCATTAACTTCTGGCGGATCTCATTAGTTTTTTGTGAAAAATCCTCGATGCAGCATGAAGGACCCAAAAATTGAATGCTGGGGGTAAACAAACCTAATGAGTCTAATGTACTTTCATGAGGCAGTTGGTTGCTAGGGTAATGAACACATACCCCTTTTGTTGAGTTAAATAGAACAAACTGTTCCGCAAGCCTTACACTAAATAAAGCTTGGTTGTCTAATTCTATGTCCACTAAAGCATTTCCATGCATTGGTGAATATGTACTCAAACTAAGTTTTTTGCGCAAGGTGTTCGAGTTCTATGGTTTAATATTTGGTGTAATCCACTAGAGCTTTCTTGATAGAGTTGAGGTAGGGCTGTTTTCATGTTTAAATCCTTTTAAATCAAAGTGATTACATTATATCTAATTGATTTTAATATCAATCATTTGATTAATATTTATGACGATGATTTCTCAGCGGATTTGTTTAGTACAATTATTTGCTATTGAAGTACACCTTATTGATATATCAACATGTTTCATTAAACGCCCGTTTAAAATTGCAAATATATCATCATGTGATATAATTAATTATGAATGCAATTGACCATACATTAGAAAATTTATTAGAGCTCAATGGTGAAAGAATCATTATTGATGAGTCTCTTGGCCTATGGGTTAAGTTCGAGGTTATTAAAACACAAAGCCGACAACAGGGTATTAAATATTCGTTAACTCTACATGATAAATCCAATAATCGAATATTGGGTTTTGATAATAGCCATGAAATTAAATATGGGGCAAAGAAAGGGGTTAGCCCGGAAAGAACCTTTGATCATTGGCATTTTGATGAGAAGGATCAAGGAAGACCTTATAATTATATTAATGCAGGACAGCTTTTAGAAGACTTTTGGAATGAGGTAGATAAGCGTCTTATAACTCTTAAGGAGAGTAAATAATGAATAAAGCAAGAATAGGCATTATGTCTCTTGAGCAGTATAAACAGCGCACAATTGCCATTGCCAAGGGGATATATAAACCTAAAAAAGATGAACCAAAAATTTGGTTCACGTCAATGAAGTCATTGGCTCATGTATTATCTGAAGATAATCAACTGCTATTGAAGTTAATTATAGAAAATGAGCCTAAATCTGTTTCTGATTTAGAGGCGCTAACAGGATATAAAAGGAAGGCCAATAATATCCTTAGAACTCTGCGAACAATGGAACAGTATGGTCTAGTTAAACTAGAAGAAAGTCCAAATAAAATACATAGAGGAAGGGCGCCCTTAATGCCTAAAGCTCTGTACGATGAATTTGATGTTGAGTTTTCTCTTCAGCAAGTTTGTTAGTGTTGAAATAAGGATGCTAGTTTATATGGAGTGATATGCGCGATAAAATAAAGGTACTTTACTACCCTGATATGCAAGTATCAGAAACAACGTTAAAAAAATGTATTTTATTCTTTGATGAAATCCATTTTATGGATAGGCCAGCATTGACTATTGGCAATTTCGGCTTAATTGGGGCTCAATCCCCATTAAGAGCAATCGAGCAATCCTTTCGTGAAGATGCTGGTGTACCTTTATATGTGCATAGCGTTGATGGAGGAAGGCTTTCTACTGATATTATGGAAAAAGTAGTATCTGATTTAAGTGATGCTTCCTTTATCGAAAATTATAGGGATGGTCTTTCTAAGTCGAAAACCTTTAGGAACCAACAATTTCCCGAAGGAGATTATGGTTCTTTTGGAAACACTCAAAAAGAACTTATTAAGCTGTTTGAGAATATAGATTTATCACGGTTAGACAATTCCAATACGGTAGAGTTTTTAAAACAAAATTTTTCTCCTTTCGATATAACAAATCCTGATGCGGTTAATGCATTTTTATTGCAGCGAATAGCACTATGTTCTGCTCAATTAAATTTTTCATTAATGAAGGGGGCTAGGAGTGGATTTATCCCGCTAGCAGATGCCACTCCTTATGTAAATTTATTAAATACTCAATATAAGCGTGCCGCAAAAAACTTAGAAAATTCGGATACTATCGTTAGTATCGCAGATCTTGGTTTTGCAATATTTGATGAACTCATATCCAATGAAAGTATAGAGAGCATGGATATTAGAAAAGTTGTTGAATATAGAAAAAAATCTGAAAATGCACGAGAGGAGTTCTTGGAATATCTTGCCTCAATTCAAGTGAAACAAGCAAGTCTTCTTACACATGAGAATTATTTACAAGGAATCACTACATTAATTAAAACTGAAATCACCCCAGCGGTAACAAATTTTAGGAAGAGGCTTGAAACTATTAATGAGGGATTTACAAGTTCTCTCTTGAAAGGGGGCATAGAAGGGGCTGCTGTGTTTAGTGGAATTCATATCTTCGCCGATATCACATGGCTGCAAATTGTGGCTCTGGTGGGAGCCTCTAGCCGATATGTTTTGAAGGCAGCAGTGGATAATTATTTTGCAGCACGTGCGTTGAGAAGAGAAAGTAGCATTTCTTATCTCCTATCATTAGACGAGCATATGCAAAAATTTCAACATAAAAGGGATATCATCGCTGAATAAATATCGCAAGATAATAGGTTGGCCAGATACGCAACTTCTCAAAAGATATTAGGTCTGATTAATCTTAGACTCACAACTGTAATTCATTATTAAATCTCAGAGCAATTTTAATGGTCATATTATATTATTATGATAAAGAGTTTAGCGAAGTATAGACTAAACACCCCAATGTGCACCAAAAAGGTATAGTTGATGGACAGAACTTCTAATGATCCACTGCACGGCATTACCCTAGAGGCTATCTTGAATAGTTTGTTGATTTGTTATGGTTGGGAAGGCCTAGCGAAAAGAGTCAAAGTTAACTGCTTTTCTTCCAACCCCAGTATCAAATCCAGCCTTAAATTTCTGCGCAAAACACCATGGGCAAGAAAGGAAATTGAAACCCTTTATCTTGCTTCCTTAAAAGATAAAAATTGCGACAACTCATAATTACTGGAGTAATAAATAATATGAAAGATGTTTTCATTAACCCCAGTTCGGAGTTTTTTAGTCTAATTTTCAGAGAGTAAAGCAGAGTCCT
>NZ_JASGFU010000123.1:0-4069 GCF_047605385.1 Legionella sp.
AAATTACAAGCCTTTGGAACTCCATTTTTCTTACTTAAAAACTCCGAACTGGGGTCAATCAACAAATTTCCTTACCCATTCTAATGCAGCTTCCGTAGACTCGAATGGTTTATTAGGATACTGGGGGCAATATTTTAGTGTTCTAAACATGGATTCTGAATAGGGATTATCATTGCTGACGGATGGCCTACTAAAAGATGAAGCGATGCCAAGATTTTGCAAGGTTGCCAGCATCATTGAACCTTTCATCGGACCGCCGTTATCTGCATGTAGTGTTACTTCACCAGCACTTATATTTTCTGTTATATACGCGGCAGAGACTACTTCTGAGGCATGTGCAGCAGATTGCTCATCAAACACATTAAAACCAACAATTTTTCTACTGAACACATCTAAAAAGAGATAAAGATAAAAATATTTACCACGGATGTTGCTCGTCATGTAGGTTATATCCCAAGACCACAGCTGGTTGGGTTTGGTGGCTGTCAGCTCATCTGGTTTTCGATGCGTCCTAGGTCGCGCGGCACTACGATGCTGCATCATCTTATGTGCATGAAACACGCGATATATCGTTGATTCTGACCCAATATACTCACCTTTATCAGCAAGATTAGGTACAATTTGACTTGGTGGCTGATTACGATATTCAGGCAAATTGACTACCGTAAGTATGCGCGCGCGTTCAGCATCGCTGAGTTTATTGTGAGGTACCGTCAGTGGGCCACGACGTTTATCTTGAACAGTACCTTCTTTATTCCATCGCTGAAAAGTACGCGCATCAAACTCAAGGAGTTCGCAGGCTGGTTTTAGCCTGCTTCCAGCAGCGCAGGCTTCTTTTATCAATGCAATCGCATTCAGTTTATCTTGTTCACTTATTAATCGTCCTCGCTTTCCCCCCAAAGTAAATCGGCTTTTTTTTCAGTACTAATAGTGCGGTTAATTCTGCTAATGCCTTATCTTTACGCTTTAAATTGCTTTTTAATGCCTTCATTTCATTGTGTGTACGCTGAAGTTCCGCCTTATTTTTCTTTTCTTTGGCGTTATCCATAGTACTAGCCGAAGCACCAAGACTTTCCATAATCTGCTGCCTCCAGGCTTCTATATGATCATAATAAATGCCATGAGCTCTACAGTAAGCACTTCGCTCTTCTTCTGTTTTGCCAAGGGTATCCATAACAGCTTGTAATTTAAATGCGGGCGAACGATCTTTAGGCCGCTGTTGAGTGCTCTCTTTTTTATTATTTTTCATATGGATAACCCATGTGTAAATAGTGGCCTTGGGTATATTAAATTCTTTAGCCAATTCTATTACATTTGGCGCTAATGCTTTAGATAATACACTAGCTTTTATTGACTCTGTATATTTTGTAACTTGTCTCATCAGGAACTCCAGTTCCGCCTCCAATAATTAATTTAATTCAGAGGCGACAACTTTCCTGAAATTGGGGGACATTGTACTTTAAACCTCATTGTGATTTGAAACGTGAGCCTTATATGAAAGGATTTCCGTATTGATGATGATCAAGTTATTGGTAACTAAAATCATAGGTTGCCATGCAGTTGGTGACAGAAACTAAATTCGTTTCATCATAATTCTGAAAATTTAATGTTTCCCAATATGAGTATGTAGTGTGTACTCGATATTTATTGATTTTATTGTTGAGAAGATAGAGTTTCGTTGAAGAGGTTACCCCATTAAGGCTGCATACATTGCTCTCTGTTTTATATGTTGAAAGTTTAATAACAACGGGATACGGATTATTGTAATTTGGATTCTCGATGTCACAAGTTATGACAATCGGGGTCTCTTCTTCAATTGGTAACAACTGTCTCAAGGGAATAGATAAAGTCGTTTTGGGAAAGACCGTGCCCCCAGAAAAATAAAAGGGTCCAGAACTTGTGGAATAAGCATTGGCATGTATGCTTATTGGCAATAACCAACTTAATAATATAGATTTTTTCATTTATTAACCTCAGTTTGTAATTAATATATCCTCCTTATATTGATACTCATAGTCCGTGGTTTTATGAGTATAGGGCGCATATTCTACTTATATGCGCAAAAAACATCCAGCACTCATTAAACTAGGCGAAAGAATTAGAGACCTTCGAAAAGAAAAAGGATTCTCTCAGGAAAGCTTTGCTTACGAAGTGGGGCTTGATAGAACCTATATGGGTAGTGTAGAAAGAGGTGAACGCAACATTGCAGCATTGAATTTGATTCGAATTGCTAAAACATTAAAAGTTGAAGTTGGCTCACTTTTCCCCGCAGCTAATTCTCTGAATATAGATTAAAATCCATCATTTCCTGCCTTTTATAAACAATATATTGACATATTTTGCATTAAAACGCCACTTATTAGGTGTGGCCTGATTGGGTGTTAAATTATTTACTTAGAGGATGACTCAAAGACATCCTAATTTAGTAAAAATCGGTAAACTTATAAGGGAAGCCCGAAAACAAAAGGGCTACTCTCAGGAAGGCTTTGCCGCTGAGGCTGGGTTAGGACGTACTTATATGGGAAGAGTTGAGCGAGGGGAGCAAAATATTTCTATTCAAAATTTGATTCAAATAGCTCTTACTCTAAAAGTTGAGTTAAGCATGTTAATACCCTCTATTCGTCAATTAAAATCACCCTCTGATACGATAGTTTAAATAGAATTTATTTGGCACGAACAGTGTTGAAAAAAGATCCATCTGCATGTATGTTTGTTCGAACTTAAAAACGAACTCACTAATATGAAGCAGTTTCAAATTGCGCAACATGCTGAAAGCGATAAAATTCTGCGCTTTTTAGATAGGGATGGTCTACTAAGAACGCTAGGTTTTACGACTTCACTGAAAATGCCCAGGCAAATTATAGATATGACTCCTTCTTTTTTAGTGAGGTCATTAAGCTACTATCGTACGTTAGAGAGCCATATAGGTGACCAATGCGAAAATGAAATAGTCACCTTACATCCTGAAAATGGCATCCCACTAAGCAATAGAAATTTAAATCCTATTTTTGTCTCATGTTGGTCTTGCTATCAAGATTCTGATCTATGTACTCCTACAACATGGGAGGCATTTCCCGATACCGTTGCGGCCATTGAATCGGTGGTTGGTGATGTAAAGCAAATCATTGATCGGATCGCTCCAACCTCGCCAGGACTAAATGTGCCACATATGGGAAATTGGGGCTCGCTTCGAGCTGACGCTACATTCCATGGAAAAATCATTTATTACTCTTTAAAAATATATTGTCAGAGGCCGATATATCTAAAAAAATAGAACTCGCAACTACGTCCATGGAAAATCATGAAATACCTCTTCGGGATTTATTTGATATTCTCCAGCAATTTCAGCACTCAGAAGAAACTGTGCAAGTTATATGTCAAAAACTAAACTTGTTGAAAGATGCAATTGAATCATTCTTGTTTAACGATTTTCTTACTGACGCAGGAAGAAGTGAAATAAATTTCAGAGCATCTAATTTTATAGCCAAGGAAGTTTCTATAAGTGATCTTACTTATCAAATAGAGGAGGATTTGCTTTATGTTGATGGTGATTATCTCCTCAAAACTGAATTTGAGTTTGAATTAGACGAAAATGACCCTATCAGCAAAGATGAGCGTTTTAAAGATCGTCAGTTTGATGGTTCATTTGGAGTAGAAATCAATAGAAATAAAAACATCATCATTGTTCATTCTGATATGAGCATAACAGACTCAGACTCCTTTAACTCAACGCGAGGATTTACAGAGGAGGAAATGGAGGATTATTACCAACAATTTTCCAATGAGCGTGGTCAATTTGATGGTATGGTGGTGTTGGATGATTCTAGCTATGGGGATGTCAAACGATGTCTTTCAAATAATGAACCACTTACAGGAGAAACGCTTGAGTTTGCTCTTGGTTTCGTTGAAGTTAATGGTGACGACGAATACGCCAGGTTTGTAAGAAATATTGGTGTCAAAATGAAAGCAGGTCAACTGCTCGATGATTACGAGCACCACATTTTGGTTGATGTGCTAAATTGAATTAGTTTTGACTTGCTCTGACACAACTACTTGAAAAAGTGAGAGT
>NZ_JASGFU010000124.1:0-3956 GCF_047605385.1 Legionella sp.
TATAACCAGTCTGTTTTATATCTCTTTTTAAAAAAAATTTGACGGGATACCTCAGAGTCTATCCTCATGTTTGCATCTGTAATTTGCTTATGGGGATTATTTTTATTGGTTAAAATGTCATTGCACTATTTATGCTGCGCCTCAGTCGCTTTTGTGCTGTATTCTCAGTCTTTTATTTTACGCTTGTAATTGCAATGTTAATTTCATATTGAGCGCGTCAGCTACTTTAACCAAAGTTTCCAGTGAAGGAATAAATGAGCTGCTCCCGCTTTCGAGTCGAGAGATAACAGACTGTTTGCTGCCAATTTTTTTGCCAGTTCGGATTGAGTCATGTGGCGCTCTTTGCGTGCATTAGTAATCATTATCGCAATGTTATGCGACAAAACCATTTTTAACGCCCTACTCTTAAAGCTGACTCTATCATTTTGTCATTAAATTTTTTTGCGTCTTCTGCTATGAAGTGAGAAACTTGAGCAAGTTTTATTCCATCTAAGATTGGAGTATAAAAATTTATTAAACTACCCACATTTGCAGGAAGATTTTTCCCTATTACAGAACCTTCTGCATACTCCTTTTTGCTTGTAAACATATTATCCTTAATAAGAGCCTCAAATCCCATACCGCCTGGAATTTTATTTTCCGCTAGTTTTAATCTATTAAGTTGCTCTAACAAAAAACTTATAAAATACTTTAAAAAAATATAAGAAGGAATCTTAACATCAAGAATTAGAGAATTAATTTTTATATAATCTGGCGGCCCATTACCGACATAGCTATAGCCAGTTCCTGGGCTATCTGTAATTTCACAAAAAAATTCAGCTGTATTAGAAGTTTTTGGACTTGATTGCGCTTTTAAAAAAAATTTCATAAATCTACTTAACCTTTATATTTTATGGTTAATAGTGCCAACTATTCAAGTAAAAGGGAACAAAGTTGTCACAAAACCCCCTCGACGTACACACCAGGCCACTTACCTTTGCATTGGCATACATTAAATCATTAAATATACGTAAAATATGAAGGTCGATTTCAACTATGATTCTCTTTAAAATCCAAAAAACAATTTAAACAACCAATCACTGCATGAATTTTATTCATGCTCAAGGTATTCTGAAATTTTTGTTTTATCAAGGCCTGGATAGACTTTATTAATTAACGTTAATGCACACTCTAATGCATCGCTTCTACTTGAATAGAAACTCGGCTCTACATAAGGTATGCATTTTGGTTTTGATATGCCTAAAAGCGAATCGAAATCATGACCGTAATCTACCTCAATAAACCAACGACCATCTGAACACGCGACCAAGACCAGACCAGAGTTAGGATATTCATCTGTAGCCCACCTCACTAAGTCGTCTAAATGCTCATGGCTAATAGTATTATATTTTATGTGAGTATTTATTTAGTCATTTGTGCTTCCTTTTAAAGACTCAAACAGTTAATGTGTTTCATTTACAGTCAGCCTTATCCCCTCTGCTTCTTGCAACACATGAATAATTGAAAATAATGACTGCGCCCGTAGGGTTTCCCTTGGAACTAAACATTCGTTGTAAACTTTTACTATTTTTATGAACTCTTTTTCTAAAGGCTCAAATAAAATAGAAGCATTTATATAATCCTGAGGATAAATTAACTTAATCAGTTCAAGCCTTTTTTCTTTTGATCCTAACGAAATCGTTTTATACACTAAAAAATCGGGATATTGGTTTGTATTAAAAAATATCAATCGCTCAATTGCAGCTAAGAAACTCCAAAGAAAAATCAAGCCGATGAGGAAAACTACACTTAAGTCTTTTATGATTGGCTTCATTTATTTTCTTTGGATTAATAGTTAGCATAACAAACGTTAAGTTCTATTAAAATCTGGTATTACTCTTTTCATATACTCATCGAATAAAGGAACAGTAAAAGCCATTTCTCCATGGCTAGGACTATAGATCATACCTTTCTTAATTAATTTATCTCTTACAGGCCCTAAACTAGATACACTTTTTCCTAGGATCTCAGCAATATCTCCAGTTCTTTTGGGTCTATCTCCAATTTCAGCCATACCTCTAAGATAATTTTGTTCACTAGGGGTTAGGCGATCAAATCTTACTCGAAAAAAATTTTCATCTAATCGTCTAATTACTAAAGAAGTTGCGTCCCTTACATCTTGCAGATCTATTGGAGTCTCTTTAGCATGATTCCAAGATTGATAACCCCACTCCTGTAAAAAATAAGGATATCCTCTTGTTAACTCATATATTTCTTTTAAGGCCTCCAATGAAAATTCTACATCAACCTCATTTACTGGATCTTGTAGAGCTTTATTTGCATCTTCCTCTGATAATGGACCTATATTGGGAAATTGAAAAAGGCGCTCGGCGTACGATTTTGAATCACCAGCCAAAGCGGGTAAAATTGGAAGTCCGGCACCAATTAATACTAATGGCAACCTTTTCTGTTGCATTTTATGCATTGCCATTATTAAAGCGCTAATTTCACTAATACTAAAATATTGAATTTCGTCTATAAGAATAGCAATAGCTGCGTTTCTCTCCTCAGCAGCCTCTGCAAGAGCGACAAAAAGGTTGGGAAGATCAACTTCTATATCACCACTATCCGCAGCTCCTAGCTCAGGATCTATACCTAATCCAAATTCCACATCTCCCACTTTAATTTTTATTGTATTTATAAAACTCTTCAGAACACCGAGACCTCTACGGACTTTATCCCCTACCCCAGACAATCTATCTAGATCAAACAGCAAACGTCTTAAATGAGGAATCAATAATGCACCTAAATTTTTACCTTCATGTGCCTCTATTAGAATAGTTTTATAACCTACTGTTTCTGCCTGCCTTTCCATTTCATTCAATAATACTGTTTTACCAACCCCTCGAAGTCCTGTTAGCAAAAAGCTTTTTTCTGAGCGTTTTTTTAAAATACGCTGTAATAATATATTACTTTGACTAAGGATCTCTTCCCTACCAACAAGTTCAGGTGGCGGCGACCCTGCCCCAGGAGAAAATGGATTTTTAATTGGATTCATAATATTTATATCAAAATATATCTATCTATAACAAAGTATACTCGATTTTGAATATAAATAAATATATATTGTTATATTTAAGATGGGCAAGACAAGAATAGATAGATATTTAGTGGCTCCGTTTCAAAAACGAAACATAGTTTATAATTTAATCCAATTCCGGGGTTCTAGGCGTAAACCGTCCAAATTTCCGATTAAATATCATTCAATTGAAGTAAAAACTATTTTTTGAATTCATCAGGTTTAAAAAATTGTAAAGACAATAAATCAATGACACTGTCTTTAATTATGCAATATGATTCCTTATCAACACTAGAGGATGCCAATCTTTCCTTAAATTGCATGTATGCATATAGAGCATCACTATTCGTGATCATAAAATTCTTAAATTGTTCTGCAAATTTCCAATTTAAACTATTAGCTAGACGAATATGAATGTTGAATGATTGATCTAAATAGACCCCTGTAAAAAAACGTTTTTCCCAGGACTCAATAAAATAATCATGTGAATGAAATGGAACATGATCTTGTTTGAAAGCCTCGATGCAAACAAACCCCATTGGCTCAAGAATCGACTTAACTTGATCCATTTTATCAAAGGAATCGATCGCACATTGAACATCAACAATATCTTTAGCCGGTGCCATTTCAATAGCGGTTGAGCCGATATGAGCTATTTCTAAAAATAAGTTATTTGACACTGACAATAATAAATTTCTTAATTGATTAAAATTGTCTTTCCATTTTGTGGTATAAGGTAAAAGTTCTATCATGATTTTAATTACCAATTACGAGTTATACAATTCATACTTCACCAATTTGTTTATTTTTTGCTAAACGCAAAGATCTTTTATTAATATAAGTATTTAAGGCAATATGGCTAGTGTAGCCAAGCACTTTTGCAATTTTTCTAGCAGAC
>NZ_JASGFU010000125.1:0-3939 GCF_047605385.1 Legionella sp.
TTTATTTTTAATAATGAAGTCGCTTCGCGACACTATTTAATCCCCCTCACCCTTGCTCCCTCTCCCCCACGCTGCGCGCGGTGGAGAGGGGAAGCCCGGTGAGCTCAATTAAATACCTGGGGAGTTACCTATTTTTTCTGGTACTATCCCTGTGTTATCAGGAATCTGAGATAACAAAACAGTCCAACTGAATTAAGGAATAATACATGCATACGGAATCATACGTTTATCTTCTGACCAATAAACACAACAATGTTTTGTATACTGGCGTCACCAATGATTTAATACGCCGTGTTTATGAACATAAGAGCAAGCGGGTAGCAGGGTTTACTCAAAAATATAATGTGGATCGTCTGGTATATTATGAAGTTTGTGAAAGTATCGTTGCAGCTATTGAACGAGAAAAACAAATCAAGGGATGGACGCGAAAAAAGAAGCAGATTTTGATTAATGCACTGAATCCTGAATGGAACGATTTGTATCGATCGCTACTTTAAAAATTGTGCCACTGCAGGGAGATCCTTCGCGCAAAAAGACGCGCTCAGGATGACGTACCTGGGGAGTTACACTAAAATGTTTAACAATTCATTTGAGCTCCTCACCTTTATTGGCTAAAAAAATCCCGGTCTTAAAACCGGGATTAGGTAGAGGAGACCGGTTTGTTTAATCGCGGCCTGAAAATGCGCTTAGTATATTGAGCAGGCTCACGAACAAATTGTAAATTGATACGAAAAGACCTACTGTAGCTGAGATGTAATTGGTTTCACCGTCATGAATGATGGCGCTAGTTTGTAACAGAATTAAACCAGAGGAAATCAGGATAAACGCAGCAGAAATTGCCAATTGTAAAGCAGGTATTTGAACAAAGATTCCTGCGATCATCGCTAATACAGCAACCATCATACCAACAAAAAGAAAACCACCCAAGAAGCTAAAATCTTTCTTAGTAGTTACTGCATAAGCAGATAAGGCAAAAAAGATTGCACCAGTGCCACCTAAAGCAGTACCAACTAATTGTGGCCCATTAGAAAAATTATACATATAAAAATTAAGAATTGGGCCTAAGGTGTAACCCAAAAAGCCGGTAAAAGCAAAAACGCTCACTAAACCCCAAACGCTATTGCGTAAGGCTTGAGTTAAAAACATTAAACCATATACGCCTGCAATCATCAAAAAGGGATTCATTGGGCGTGCACCACTTGCCATAGATAAATAAGCGGTAAACGCGCTGAAAAAGAAGGTCATGCTGAGTAACAGGTAAGTATTACGCAGCACTTTATTGGCTGAAAGCACTGAATCCCTGCGTTGACTTAATATGGTAACATCGTTTCGGTTCATCGTAGTCGAACTCCTAATTGGTTTATATTTAGTCTAGCATATGTATAGACAAGTTTCCTATATTTCAAGTTGTTCTGTAAAAAATTAGTTATCATTTTTTACGCTCTAGAGTATCATTTTATTTTAGAAAACTGTACTACTCTATAGTATGATGACTGTATTTTTTGTATTGGATTGAGGTTCATCATGGGAAGGGTGTCGTTAGTGCAAATGGTTTCTTCGGCAAATGTTGCTGATAATTTGCAACAGGCGGAGCAATTATTGATTAAAGCACGTGAAGAAGGTGCGCAACTTGCTCTTTTGCCTGAAAATTTTGCTTTTATGGGGCGAAATGAAATTGACAAATTGCAAGTGGGTGAAGTCTACGGCCAAGGGCCAATTCAAGAAAAAATCAGCACTTTAGCAAAGCAATTAGGATTGTGGATTATCGCGGGCACGATGCCGATTAAAGCAAATAACTCTAAAGTGAGGGCCAGTTGTTTGGTCTACGATGAGCACGGTTTGTGTGTGGCGCGTTATGATAAAATTCACTTATTTGATGTCAGCGTGTCTGCACAGGAGTTCTATAAAGAATCTACAACCATAGAGCGAGGCAATGAACTTGTTGTGGTTGATACGCCAATAGGTAAAATTGGCCTAACTGTTTGTTATGATTTGCGATTTCCTGAATTGTATCAGCAATTATTAGACAAAGAAGCAGAGTTATTTACTGTTCCTTCGGCATTTACTGCGGTAACCGGACTTGCTCATTGGGACGTTTTATTAAGAGCAAGGGCTATAGAGAATTTATCTTATATATTGGCTGCCAATCAAGGTGGGCATCATGAAAATGGGCGTGACACTTATGGACACAGCATGATTGTTGAGCCTTGGGGTAGTGTACTGGCGCAAAAAGCAGGTGGTGCGGGTATTGTAACTACCGATATTGATTTACAACGTCTGCATGAGTTGCGGAACAAGTTCCCAACGGTAAACCATCACGTATTAAAAGTTTAAAGGGTAATTAAATGACAGAAGCACTAATCACCGCAAAAGAATTATTACTGGCTCCATCTTCATTAGATGAAACCGGGATTGAAAAGTTATTTAAATCAATGATGAGTCATCATATTGATGCTGCCGATCTTTATTTTCAAAGTTGCAGTTACGAGTCGTGGTACTTGGAGGATTCAGTAGTAAAAAGTGGCAGCTATTCTTTAGATAAAGGGGTTGGTATTCGTGCGGTCAGTGGCGATAAAACGGGTTTTGCTTATTGTGATAATATTTTAATGTCCTCTATGTTACGCGCAGCTGAAGCAGCACGTTCCATTGCACTTAGTGGTTCGAAAGTTGCGCCAGTGGTGCATATGAATACCATTGCTGAAAATCGCTATCATGGTCTAAATCCAATTGATACGATGAATAAGCAAGAAAAAATTGCGTTGTTGGAGGCTATTGATAAGGAAGCTCGCAGTATTGATCCACGTGTAATTCAAGTCAATGCTTCATTAAGTGGTTGCTATGAAGTAGTTATGGTTGCTGATATGCATGGACTTATGAATGCAGATGTAAGGCCATTGGTAAGTATTAATGTGAGTGTGATTGTTGAAGATAAAAACGGACGTCGTGAATCAGCACGCTCAGGCGGTGGCGGTCGTGTTGCTTATTCTTATTTTACTGAGAAAGAAAACGCATTAACTTATGCACGAAACGCCGTGCGTGAGGCTTTGGTCAATTTAGAAGCAAAACCCGCGCCTGCAGGAACCATGCCTGTGGTTTTGGGGCCGGGCTGGCCGGGCGTATTACTGCATGAAGCAGTGGGTCATGGTTTAGAGGGTGATTTTAATCGTAAGGGTTTATCCGCATTTTCTGGGCGTATAGGTCAGCAAGTAGCTGCGCCTGGTGTAACTGTTGTTGATGATGGTACTTTAAAAGATCGCCGTGGTTCTTTGACTATTGATGATGAAGGTACACCTTCACAATGTACCACCTTGATCGATAATGGAATCCTGGTCAATTACATGCAGGATAAATTAAACGCCAAGCTAATGGGAATGAAGCCCACTGGAAATTGCCGTCGTGAATCTTATGCTCATGTGCCTATGCCGCGGATGACCAATACTTATATGCTTGCTGGGCAATATGAACCTGATGAAATTATTCGTTCTGTAAAACGTGGCCTGTATGCTGTGAATTTTGGTGGAGGCCAGGTTGACATTACCTCAGGGCAGTTTGTGTTTTCTGCAAGTGAAGCGTACCTTATTGAAGATGGTAAAATCACCACTCCAGTGAAAGGAGCTACTTTAATTGGTAATGGCCCTGATGTGATGAAGAAAATCAGCATGATTGGTAATGATTTATCACTAGATAGTGGTATAGGTGTCTGTGGTAAAGAGGGGCAATCTGTTCCTGTAGGTGTTGGACAGCCTACTTTGAAAATTGATGCGCTTACTGTAGGTGGCACTAACTGATGCTGAGGGTAAAAGGTCAGTCCCTATGAGGGAACGGCCATCTTTGAGCACAGGTTGAATAAGACCGTTCAGCCAAGATTCACCATCCCCCGTGACCTCTTAATGGCGTCAACTTAAGGATTTTTAAATAGAGTTGTAGGTTGGGCCTTGG
>NZ_JASGFU010000126.1:0-3781 GCF_047605385.1 Legionella sp.
CTAAGCTGGTAAACATAATTTGCCAACTCAGTGGGTGAGATGGTTCATTACATTACAGCGCAAGTTCCGGAGCGCTAGGCCTATAAGTCGTAGTGTGGGTAATGAAATAGGTGGGTTCACTTTTCTTAAACAAATAAAACCTTTTACATTAGTTTTAAATACAGGTCGTTGTTCCCATGGGCCTAAAGATTGGTCAATATAAGCATATACACTACCTGGTGTTACTTCCCCAACTAAATTCCCTGCTCCACCATTAAGAGCATCTACAAATAGCGATGTAAATACTCCCGAATTATTCTCTTCAGAAGCATATTGTTCATCTGTTGAAGCTGATAGAATTGTAACACCTTCTTTTAATTCTGCTATTTTTACATCATTTACTGATGCGCCAGCTATGCCTGAATGACAGCTATCAAGGACAATAATTTTATTTCTTGCGGTGGAATCATTGGCGATAGACAAAATCTCATTTATAGAAACACCATCATCACCTACCTCAGCATCACTGGTGACAAGATAGCCACCAGTTGAATCTATTGCTCCATGCCCCGCATAATAGAAAAGTGCTGTGTCAGTAGTATCTCCTGCAAATAGTTCTCTAATTTGTGTCTTTAGATTTGATCGTGTAATGATTTCTGATTCTCCGGAACAAATTAATGTTTTAACATCAAAATTTATTGTCCCATCACTATGTCTTTCAAGAACACTTTTTACTGAATACGCATCATTAACACATCCAGTTAAATTGCTTGCATTTTTATAATAATCTATTCCAACAACTAATGCTTTTCGCATTTTATAATTCCTTAATCGCCATTACTATACTAGCTCCATTCCACTTTACTATCTTATCTGCGGACATCTTAACTAGGGATGAGGTTCTTTCTGCTCCCCAAGGTTCTATTGCTATAATTCTTTTTCCTAGTTTTTTTGCAATTTCTATCTCAGCATTAATCCACTTACTGTACGTTGCATATACTCCAGCTAATATAATTAAACAGGAACATTGTCTTACTTTTTTCTCTATTGCTAATTTAAGTTCTTCATCAGATGAAGCATTATGGATTGGATCGTTTTTAGGAATACTATAGTTTTTATAATTAAATCTATTAAGAGATACCTGGTTATTTAAAAGATTTATCAACTTTATATATGCGTCAGTGTATTGCCAACTATGGCTAATGAAAATATTGTGGAAAAACAAGTTTTATATCCTTATATATAGAATGTTATAGGGGACTTTCTAATTTGAAATCCCCGCTAGCCATATATGGTCTTATTATCGCTGCTACATGGGGTTTAAAAAAAAGAATTCAAGTATAACCTTCTAATTTACATAGGGAAAAAGCGTTGTAATTTTTTCTACGAGTTATTCAAACAATTGCTCTATTGTTTTCTGCATTTCGTCCTGGCTAGGCTTTGCATAACGAAAAATTTCTTTAATCGATACATTACCACTCAGCTCTTGGGCAAAATGAACGCCGTGTTTATCCGTCACTTTTTTTAAAAAGGTATGCCTTAATTTATGAGGTGTGAACTCAAATCTTTCTTCATCGGGTAAAAATGCCAAAGCTTGTTTTAACACTCGCTGGCAAATTCGATAAACATCTTGGGTTTGTAGTCGAGTGCCATAACGTGACATAAAAAGAGGTTCTTCTTTTTCGGCCACCCTACCCTCTAAATATTTATTTAAATATTCGCGAGTATCGATAGGTAAAGGAATTTTCTGGCTAATGCGTTTCGACTTATGGCGTAAGACTTGATGAAAACCTTTTTCATAATATTGATACACATTAAGACTCACAATTTCTGATTCACGAAGACCTGTACCTAAAAGACTATAAAATAATGCCGTTTCCATTAACGGATTTTGATTTTTACGTGTACAGGATTTAATACGTTGTTCACAAGCTGATTTTAATCGCATTAATTGCCGTGAAGTTAATCCATTCCAATCGGGTGCATCGGTTTGCACATCTTTGACTTGAGATAAAGGGTCACCTGCCAATAAAGGTCGTTGAGTATGAATCCATCGGCCAACATGCCGAATAGTTGCCATCGTCCGATTAACGGTTGTTGCCTTATACGGTTTACCCGTTGCCTCAGAAATAGTTTGTAATAATCCTTTTTGAAATTGTTTGGATACAGCCGGTGTCCAATTATCAATATGATCATGCCCTACTTCATTTTGAAAGAAATCGATAAATTTTCCTAAATCTTTCATTTTGGCTTGTTCGGTTTTTAAAGGAGAGCCTTTTACATGCACTGAGTAATAATAAGACAACCATGCAGAAAGAGAATTGGTATCAAAATGGACATCCAATGCCTTAAAAAGCTTATCCGTCACAAACTTTCGATTTTTAGATTTTTGGCCTTCCAATAAATTCATAGCCTTCCTTTTTTGGTTTTCCTCTATTCTACCTTGTTTGAGATAGATAAGGTACGTTATCTACCTCAAATTTTATCGAATATATTTTTGCATTAAATCCTTATTAAGTAGCCATTTTGTGCTACACTTTAAACATCTATATTTTTGAAGGCAAAAAAATGAAAACAGCAACTGTTAGAGCCAGAATAGAACCCGAATTAAAATTGGAAGTAGAATCTGTATTAAATGAATTAGGGCTATCGGTCTCAGAGGCCATTGAACTCTATTTGCATCAAATTAAACTGATTCATGGAATCCCATTTGCTATTCGCTTACCCAATAAAGTGACTCAACAAACATTTAAAAATACAGATGAAGGCAGTGAACTTAATTATTATGATACTCCTGATGATTTATTTAAAAAGTTGGGAAATTAATTCATGCTTCGAGCAGTAACTACTAACCAGTTTGAAAAAGATATCAAACTAGCTAAAAAAAGAGGCAAAGATCTCAATAGAATTTTTTATCTCATGCAATTACTTATAAATGAAGAAATAATTCCTGAAAAACATCGTGATCACAGCTTATCTGGAATTTATGCGAATCGCCGGGAATGTCATATTGAGTCTGATTGGCTATTAATTTATAAATTAGAAAGTAGAGAAATTATTTTTGAAAGAACTGGGACCCATTCAGATTTGTTTAAGTAAATTAAACTGAACCAATATCTCCAGTTTCATTCCATTAAAGCAGCTTATTCCCCCCAAATTATACTAATATCTTTAATACTCTGTTTATAGTTTAATTAGAAAATTATCTGATTCTTAAAGCGGTAAAGAAATGAAAATAATAGCAATTATTCTCATTCAATAGGTAATTTCCTCTAGATAATTATTTCAAAATACAAATAAAATTAAGGAGCATCAATGACTAAAAAACCAAAGCCACCCTTTCATCCTCAACCCATTACACCTCCAGGAATTGAAGAGGAAATGGATCCCAAACCTCTTTATAAAGCGGAGTCATATAAACCTGCAGGCAAGTTAAAAAATAAAGTGGCTTTAATAAGTGGAGGCGATTCTGGAATAGGGAGAGCGGTCGCGTTGATCTTTGCAAGAGAAGGCGCTGATGTGGCTTTAGTTTTTTTGCCAGAGGAAAAACAAGATGCAGAAAAAATCAAGCAAGAAATCGAGGCCTTAGGCAGGAAAGTGTTACTTATTGCAGGTGATTTAAAAACAGTTGAATTTTGCGAAAAAGTGGTAGCCGAAACCATAAAATATTTTAAAAAAATTGATATTCTTGTTAATAATGCTTCCTTTCAAAAGCATCAGCCCAATCTTGATGCCATCAACTTTGAACGGTTTTGTCGCAAAAAGTTATCGGTGCAGGTAAGCTCTTGATTTTTTTATATAG
>NZ_JASGFU010000127.1:0-3662 GCF_047605385.1 Legionella sp.
CTATAACATCTTATAATTAACTTGCAAAACGAGATGGTTCATATATGACGCAAAAATTATATTGGCGTACTTGATCAGTTAAGTGATTAATAACTCAATGGAATAGTAAGTACCAGTAGAAAGTCAGAATCGCCAATCCTTTTGCGTAAAATCCGACCACGACCCTTTTTTACCAAGATCACGGCCAGAGAATTTCTTCTGCACCTTAATCAAAATAAGAATGGATGCCGTGCTGGTAACCTTTGGGATCATCCAGCCAATCGTCCATTTCTTTGTAGAAAACGACATCGTCATTATCAGGATCAATAGGAAGTAAGCGTCCCAATGGTGCTACTTTCTTGCTGATTTGAGCGATAATATCCTCGATTGAAGAGGCTGACTGGTAGAGTTCACTGGCAAAATCGCCAATGTCGCCTTGCTCATCAATTGTATAGTTATTGCAAAAAGGACTTTCTCCATCAATCAGTTCTCTACTTGCTTGCTCCATGAGTTCTATGTGTTCTTTCAGCTCTGATGCATGATATTGAAGTTCGTTTGCCAGTTCTCTAGCTTGCTTCATATGGGTGGTGTCGTATTTATCCTGTAAAGACACCAACCCTTTTTCGTTGAAATCACCGTATAATTTATGACAATAAGCCATGTGTTTCTCATCGCCAACAAACATGATATCGTCTTCTTTAAATTCTTCCTCCACTATAATGATTTGTTCTTCAACTGCTTCTATAGGTTCTTGTGTCTGCTCTGCTCGAATCTGGTATTGTGGTTTTGGCGCAAACCAGCACCAGTCCTTAAATTCCTCGGCAAGACAGGTGATGATATGAAAGTTATCTTTATCCAGATAATTTTTAAACACGTATTCTTTGCCTTTTTTCATCGCTGTTTCAAATTCATTGGGCAATATTAACGGGTCGTTAGACCAATATAGGTTTTCACCAAGAAAATAAAATGCTAAACGAATCGAGTTCATTATCTCTTTTGGGTAGAGTCTCAAAACAGAATGGATAATCCATGGCTGTAAATTGGTATTTTGTTGTTCATTAAAATTATGGGTAAGCAATCTGTCTAAGTAGGTAATAACGGATTCACGTGAGATTTGTTGGGTATGCCACAGGGCAACCAATGAGTCTAAAGCGGCAACTCGTGCAAACTCATAGGCGTTTGTATTTTCAATCAACTTATAAATAGGTTCTATATCGCCGTTAAAAGTAGACGCTAAAATATTAGGCATATCCTCCAGTTCATCATTAAAAATACGGTGCTCAAAACTGCTTGGCATTTTGTTTAATAGCGCAATAATTAACGGGTAGGCGTTTTTTTCTCTGAACAAGGCTAATAGAAAAATAGCAATAACATGCGCAGAACGGGTTTCTATTGATTCTTTTCCCAGCTCTTCTAATGTTTTTTCCAAAATACTTAAAAGATGAGGGGTTACCAATGCTTGATTTTGTCTTGCAAAGTCGAACTCTTTTTCAAGGGATCTATAGGGAATGGTGGATATGGATTCAATGAATTGCTCGATAGTCATCTTAAAAAGTACTCTGGTTTTGTACAATGATTTGGCATTTTAAGTCATCATGGTAAAGCAGTAAATACGCTTGGCGTTTATGATCTGGTTTGTTAAAGGACGATTGTACTTATCACTGCGGATGGGAAAACGTGCTTGAGCTACGCTGTTTTAAGCAAAATATCGAAAACAATTTGAAATTTGAACAATAACCTGCCATAATTATCGCATAGAGTGTATGAACGGGATGGTGAGAGCCATGCACTCCTCCACCGATATTTGATCGGTATCAGCCCAAGAGCGATTATAAAGCGAGCCTAGTTAATTTTTTAAAGAGCCCTGTTTTACAGGGTTTTTTATTTGGGCGGCGGTTTTATCAGCTTATTTGATTGTACATGATGAGCTATAACAAAAAAGGATATTTTTTTCTTTTGTGGTCGTGATGAGGCGTGTTGTTTATCGCGTACATAGGCACTTTCTATAAATAATCGAAGTAATCCCTTTCCTGATTTTGAAACCTTAAAATACACCTCATACTCTTGTTGATTTGAAATCTCGATAGTAAAAAAATTACCTTTCCCTGTATGAAAACAGGATCGATGATCAATTTGTTTCGCAATTTCAGGCAATAAGAAAGATAGTTTATAACGTGAAAAACAAAAAATACGCTGCTCACGGGAGTCAGAATAGATGAGTTCTTCCTCAATGGTTTGCCACGTTTCTTGGGTGTGGCTATTTAATCCACGAGAAAAGCAATGTAAGCCAAACGCAATAACAAAAGCATAACGCTTTTCCTGCTTGTCATGAATTGCAGGTTGAGTGAACTCCCAATGAAATTCATCAAGATGATTCAACGAGTATAATTCACCTTTGTATAAAAAGGGTTTCCAGGATTTAATAACAAATACTCCATCTGGTTAATCAAGCAGTATCACACTGCACTGTTTTCTCAATAAGGGATGCTACTAGCGCTCCATTTTATTATTTTAATGCGTTTATAAAAAATTCTGGAATATATTTTATACAATTTTAATAAACTCTGGGGATGATTTTATTTTTTCAACTTATTTGTAGCTCCACTTCATACTCTTGCATTTTTAGAGACTTTAATAAGAAAAGACCGAAATCAAACAGATGAATTTGTTTCAATAGTTTGGAAATCCGCATTGAGCGTTTATTGTTGCGAGGAAGGAACATAATTGTTTGTCCATATAAGGGTCGTGGAACGGGGTAAAATCCAAATGGAGCACCAAAATCGATACATTCATCACTAAGGAAAGACCAGTCTTCGCTATGTACAGAAAAAAGATCAAATTGGTTTAATAAAGAGAATACGGACGGTGCGTTTAAATTGAATGTATACAGGTTACCACATACAGGAACCTTTTTATTTAATTTTAAGGCCAGATATCGGGCTGCTGAGAAATGATGAGATCCCCCGCTATTGCATAAATGAATGCGTTTGTTATCCCATCCATAACAATAAAATGAAGGATTATTGAGTATCCGTCCACGTTCCCACCGCAAATTTTTGTCTAAATTTTGTTCTGATATATCGGCAATTAAATTAGGGTTAACGGTTGTTGCGAATTCATCAAGGGTAGTAAACAAGTTCAGATTTGATTTTGATGAGCTAAGGCAATCAATGTCGCGAATATCGCACCACCAATTTTTTGTTTCGTTCACTGTGACCAGATGCTCTAGCTCTGGAATATAGTGTTGTTGTATGGATTCGTATCTTTTCATGAGATTCAAGACGTATTTTTTATCAACATAACAACCATCCCATTTATCCCAATGAATTATTTGATTGGCGCTAGCTGTTTGGGGCGGTATTTTTAATGTCCTGTGTATTTTTGGGTAGTTTTTGATTTTTTTTATAAATCGTGCAGGGCGTAAAAAAAATTCTTGTGTCGAATCAATAATAAAATTAAATACAGCTTCCATTCTTATTCCTTATTTGAGCTGTTTAACCAAAATAAGCAGTCCTCAGTTAGATCCCAATTACCATTTTGCACAGCAACAATTGCTCATTAAGCCTGTAATTGCAATTTTAAGTGCATGTTGAGGGCATCAGCAACTTTCACCAAGGTTTCTAATGAAGGGGTCTCGGCCAGCAATTTACCATTTTAGCCGGTCTAGATCTAACTCTATGAAT
>NZ_JASGFU010000128.1:0-3152 GCF_047605385.1 Legionella sp.
CTAATTCTTGTGGGGCTACCATTTCGAATTCCTCCCTTTACATCAGAGCGACAGGTTCTCACGTTCCAAGTAAAAGCCTGAAATAAGTTCACGCTACCTCAATACCGGATGTCATCTGGACAGTAAGTAGATTGCCTCCAGATTTATCCTAATGCGCCGTTACCCATTAGTTTTGACACCAACGTAATTGCTTTCGATACGTCATCAGCAGTTCGCTTGCGCTCGTCTCCTTATTCCTTACCTGACATATTTGTTATGCCTTTTTCCTTAACGCTCACTACCATGGCTCTTTACCACAGCAGCTTAAGGTGGTTTGAAATCAACATCTACATGTCGAATTCGAGAGACCTACTCTCATCTTCTACTCAGCATGGCGCATGTATCCATGCACCTTCGTGACACACTAACGGCTCGCAATCATAAACGACTCAACCCGCAAACAGAACACAAATTTGACCCAAATTACATGCGACTATAATTTATCTTTAACCCACTTTAATTGCCACCAGCCAAAATCTGACCCACATTAATTGCGAATGCCCCCAATTTATTTGCCACTATAATTTTCATCCAGGCCAAGCTCAAACAAAATTTTTTCTTATCAGGCATTAGACTATCGCATTGTGAGCATTTATTTACCTTTTTATTTTCATAATGTACAATGTATGAATCAATAAATCAAAAAATACACCAAAATAGCTATTCACTTTTTTCATGTTCAGTTCCATCATGTTTATAAATTGAATGAAATTATTTAGTCGTCAGGGACGGGCAAAATTACCTCTATTTTTTAGACTTTAAAAGGATAAATATGAAATTAACTAAGCTACGCCAATTATTAAAAGATTATGAACAAACGTGGTATATACGTAAATATATTTATGGCGATCATGATGACGCCATCAAAATTAGACAATATTTAAAAACCTTCGAAAATGAATCAGCTGATTATGAGTTAACTGCCTCTGATATTTTTAGGCTGATAAAAATAATTCCTATTAATAGCAACTTACAGTTAATACAATCAATAAAAAGTGAATTTAGTTCCAATTATTTTTTTGAAATTTTTGAGGTTATGGATAGTTCTGGCATTGTTAATGAAAATAACTTTTCTATTATATATGGTCTTTCGTATGAAGGACGTTATTTTTTATATAATTTATTTTGTTATCCTCTATCAAAACCCATTACTTTAAGTCCAGAAGTCTTTGAAACAGTTTTAACTATGTCTTGTAACTTGCCGTATTCTCGCGAAAAAATAGAGCAGTGTTTGCGATTATTGGATAGAAAAAATCATCTCACTCATACGAGACTAAGTTTAATTAATGAAAACGCGAATCAAGCACATAGTCTTTTTCAGATACTGCAAGAACTTGATAAAGTAAATTGTTTGAATGAAACAAGCTTAAGTCATCTTGGAAATCAAAAGTCACTTTCTTCTATAGAGTCTCTTCTTTCACTGCTAAATCGTGCAAAAATTACTATAAATGATGAATTAATTAAATTGATATGTACTAATAACAATCTCCACTATTTGGTAGAAATATCATCTATTTTAATTGAGTCTAAAGAATATTGTTTAACTGTTGAAACTTTTACTATGCTTTTGAAGCAAGAATTTACGTTTTTCTTAGAGAAAAATTCCATTTTAAAATTATTACAACAGAACAACATGTTAGATAGTAAAGCATTCGATTACGTTTGTAATAATGATGTTTATTCATTTGGGCAAATTTTAAAAATTCTATCTGCTGAATCGTTACTAAAAAATAATCAGGAACTAATTGGTAAACTGCTGAATAAAGAGTTTGATGCTTATCGATTCTACAGAGCAATTAGTTTACTTAAAAAAGCAGATCTTTTAGATATAAAGTCACTTGATTTATGCATAAAATTAATTTTGCTAAAACCACAGCGTGATTCATTTAGAAGTGATGTATTTGATTTGTTCAATCTACTTGATCAAGCTAATTTTAATATTAAAAAAGAAATGTTAGAACCTTTTTTTTCATTGACTGAATCTAATATTCAGCGGCTGAACGGAATGGTTTCAAATCTCATAGCAAGTAAACTTCTAGATCATAATACGCTTGAAAAGGCATTGCAAAGAGTAATTGAAAAATTACCACTCGTTTTGGAATCAACTGCAGTTAAAAAAAGCAGAAAAAATACCAGCTCTCCAAAATCTGAGATTATCTTGGATAGTAAGAATCATTTTTTTACGGAGCATTCCAAGCAATATGAAAGCGGGGGGTTTGGTAAAGTCAAAAAAGGTTACAGTTCCGCTGATACTCATATTCCTTTATATGGAGTTAAAAAATTAGCAGAATCGGATCTCATTAAAGCCCAACAAGAAGCGACGCGAGAAGTTAAATATCATCGTTTACTTGGACGACAAGCTTTTTATTTTTCTAATAAAAGTAGGACAAGTATCGTTGCTGAATGGCAACATGAAAAAGGACTTCACCTTTTTAATTCAAGTGAATTAATTCAAGTGTCTTTTGAAAAAAGGTTGCTATGTCTTACCTCTGGACTATCTGATCTTAATACTCTTCATAATCACTATCGTGTACATGGGGATGTTAAGTGTCAAAATTTTGTTATAGATTTAAAAAACTCGACCATGAAGCTTATTGATTTTGGCACATCACATAAAAGAGGCTCGTCTAAATCTTTCGCATGGACCCCTCATTATCTTGATCCTCATACTTTTGGAGATCACTTTTGTAAAGATTTATATGCTATGGGAATTGTAACAATGTGCTTATTTCCAGAATTATATACAGTTACTTTTGATAAGGGTAAAACAGATGTATCTGTTAATAAGTCTATTTTCACAACTGCTGAACAAGCGGTTGTTAATCTTGTTAATTCGATGATGCATCCAAGTCATAGCGTAAGATGCACTAGCGAAGATGCATTAACTTATTGTAGTAAGTTAATTAATAATTTTGACAATCTTGATGGGATGATATTGAAGCAAATATCCAGCATAAGTATAAATCGTTCAAATACAACATCTGAAGATGTGCTTCGTGGAGTGATACGTGCATCAATCTAGTACCGTTTTCAGTTTGTATAGGCTAACCTCTCAAAACTAAATGGAAACGGTATTAGGATTACCAGCTCGCAGAACCCTAGTTAAAAGCGGA
>NZ_JASGFU010000129.1:0-3057 GCF_047605385.1 Legionella sp.
ATTCGCATTTAATTTGGGCCAATTTTATGCGCTGATTGCGAGCCGAGCGGTTTTTAATTGTGAGCCGTTACAGTTATCCCTTCCTTTTACAAATTCTAGGATTAATAATTTTGGAGAATCATCGTTATAGGCAAATACCGCTCCAATTTTTAGGTTTTTGAAATACGCTTCAAGTGAATCTTTTTCTATTTCTTGAGGACAATATGGAAAATAATAATTAGTAGCCCACTCGGACTGCGCACACCTTTTTGTAAAGATCATATTTATACAATAAAAATCAGGATTTTTAGTAACTGTCATTTCTTATCCCTTATTTCTTATAATTGGGTTTAATTACAGAAACGGGGCAAAAGCGAATTATAGTTCTTATATTACTCTATTCGACATATGGTTATTCCATACGAACAATGCAAATACAACAAAAATGTATGAGATCCTATTTTATAAGTCGGGGGACTTGTTAAATAGCTATCATTTTAATTAACTAATAAACTGTTTTTGTCCCTAATTCGCATTTGCCTCAGATCTGTAATTAAACCCTATGACGGGAGAGGTGCGTCCAAAAAGTGATGAATTAACATCTCAATCAGCAAATGAAAACTTGGCAGCATACTGCATCACAGGTTCTTTGTGTCTAAAATTTGCCAACCCTAGCTTTTGAACGTTTTAAAAAATTTAGTTGACGATATCCTCTATATTTTTACTATTAATTGATGAATTGATATCATCTAAAAAACGAAATTGACTTTCAAACTCTTCCCATTTAAAAAAATCAGGAAACTCATTGGAGTACGCTTCTGGAGTAGCCGAAAAGATTGCCATTAAATCACAGGTCACAATTTCTTTATATTCAGGCAAACGAATTTTTTTATAGAGTAGTATGGAGGTTATTAATAATTCATTGACGGAGGCACTCCCACGCCTGAAAGGCATAGCTTGAGTTAAATGCCAGCTTAATTCGGCAAGAGTTTTTACAAAATTTAAAAATTTCTCCTTATCCTGGTAATAGTTTTCATCCGTAATAAGTTTATCATAAAGTTTAGCCATTATTTTTTTAGAATTAATTAACTCACAAGGAGGTGTATGTTGAATTAGAAACCCCTCTATTGAGGAACTATAGGTCAAACGAGAGTAATTAATCGTATGCCCATTTTCATGAAACTCAATGTCAATACTATTATTGGACTTATCGAAATTGGCACTTTTTTCCAACAAAAGAAATCTTTCTTGCAATTTCTCCCGCATATCTCCATATCGCTGATTATCATATATCGAGGTTATTGCCGATATCGTTCTGGGAGTTCCCAAAGCGCTCTCTACAAAATAAATATTCAAAGTTTCATATAATCTACTCCAGTTTTCATAAAAACTTAACTTATTTGGCTTTGCTTCTATGGACTGATACAAGTAATTAGCTAGTTCTCTTTTATTATTTTCTAAAGAGGAGAATAATACGTTAAAAGGTTCCTCTGGAGCTTTGTTTTTTAAAATGGAAGGATCTAGCAATTTTCTAATTGTTCCACTTATATTCAGAATCTCCTCAAAAGAAGGCTGCTTCTCTATAATTTTGGCAATGACTTCACTTGCTTTAAAACAATCAAAAGCAAACCGACTATTTTCCCAAATAGCTTTTAATCCATTAGATTGAGCTACAAAAGGATATTTTTCAACTTTATGAGGTTTCATATTAATAAAAAATTATTTTCTTTATAAAATTATAGCCAATAAATTCGATCTTCGGGGTGAGTAGACCGGTTTGATCGCTCCCACCAACCCCTTGCTCCTTCCCTGATTTGTCGGATACCATGCTAAGAGAATAAAATCTAAAGCAGAGGTGAATAATGAGCAATAATAAATCAAAAGAATAGTTAAGATGGAGTTATATTCGCGCAAAATCATGGGCTGGGCTTTGTCTGAGCGAATGACGAAGCAATTAGTTATCGATGCGCTAAAAATGGCAATACAGAGTCGAAAGCCTCCTAGAGGATTAATTCTTCATTCAGATAGAGACAGTCAGTATTGTTCTTATGAGTATGAGAAGCTTTTAAATCTTCATGGAAGTATTTGTAGTATGAGCAAGCGTGGTATGTAAGAGTCTTCCAACGATTTTATATCGAGCATTAAATTACACTTATACCCTATTTGCTCATAAGGTTGGGCCATGTCAAAAATTAAGTTTATTTTTTCAATATTATCTAAGAGAGTTTCTTGAGAGGCGATATCGGTTAATCCAGTTGCAATAATTTGAGCATCACTGAATGACATTTGATTTTTGAAGCTATTTTTATTTAATAAGTCCAGATAAAAATTAATTAATTGTTCTTTTATAAATAACTTTTCTTGCAAATGGTGTTCTCTGGAATAGATGATCTGGGTCAGAGAAAGCAAAGCATGCTTAATATCAAGATTTGTACTTTGATGATATTCTTTAATAATTTCAGGAAGTAAATTAGAGCTTCCAACACCTCCTAAATAATCCAGTAAAAATGTCTTTTTATCAACATCTTCAATGTGATAATGTACATAAATTTCCCAAATTTTATTCGCAATATTAGGTGTTTTAGCATTGTCAGGATTATCAATTACCGAAATAAAATGCTCTAACGATAGATTATTAAGTTCAGTGGATGAAAGAGTATCCAAAGAGGATTGTATGTTCTGAGGAGTATCAGGGGTTACTTGAATGTTACCAAATGCTTGAGGTCCATCACCATTACCAAATGGAAAAGAGGCAAAAACATTTTTGGGCAATGCTGCTCCACTTTTTAATACTGAATAATTTCCTACAGAATAAGTATAGATCATAAATGTGTCGCATCTAAATTGTCCCATAGTTTGTGTTTTGCATGTATCTGTAGGATAACCATCAAGACTTCCTGTTGCTGGAAAAAAGAATGTGGTTAAAGTATATTTTGATCGTAAACAACGTTGGGTATTTGCCTCTTTTAACACCAGAAGGGTTCTTTCCCTATCATTTGCAATTCCATATCTGCTTCCCCAATAGGCCTTAAGCTCCGGAACTTGCGCTGTGATGCAAAAACCAGGTTCAACAGTTAC
>NZ_JASGFU010000130.1:0-3033 GCF_047605385.1 Legionella sp.
TTTTTATAACACCGATAAAAACACGCAACGCCTGGGCCAGTATATAAAGGTAAACTTGAAAAACGGGGATTATTTCTGGATAGGCAATACCAAGATTATTTTTCATGAATAGGTTTTGCTGAATGAGAGCAGCGCTTATTGTTTAAAGACAGAAAACAAATAGGAGCGCAGTGGGCAATTGTTACTCATTCCTCCTATTGAAAGCCTTGTTAAGGGTAGTGTTTGTCATAATATATTTTTACGGCAGACTAACAATGGATATAATGTGTAATGACGAACATCAATTATTTTGTTTTAAATTCTTTTATCTTTTTATCCTTATAGCTATCTTTTCGGCAATCTCTTCAATCATAAAATCTGTAGTATTAATTGCAATCATATCAGCAATGATGGGACTATAGTTCTTTACTTCGTTCTTCGATATTTTATGCCAAATAGGTAGAATGACTTTTTCGCCATTTACCTCTCTAGCGAACAAACCGTCCAGTTCTCGTTGAGGCCATTCCTTGTTGAAGAATGCTTCTGATAAAACTACAATCCCATATTTGGAGTTTTTAAGTCCATTATCAATGGAACGTCTTAAGCTATCACCTACTTGTAGTTCAAATTCATCATACCAAACAATAACACCTTTTTCTCTCAACGATTCGACAAAGGGTCTTACAAATCCTGCTTTATCCTCTGAAGCGTGAGAAATGAAAACATCATAAGTCTTTTGTTGTTCTACCGCTGCATGTCTTGGTTGTGGCAAGGTTGATAGAGAAAGGGCTTTCTGTCTTTCCATTTCTCTTGTTATACTTTGTTGAACCGAGAGTATTTCCTTCTGTTCTTTTTTGGTTTTATCTCTTTCCCTCTGTTCTTCTTTCCCTAAATCTTGAAGTAACTTTAATCTTTTTGTTTGCTTTTCAGAAAGGCTCTTTGATTTATAAGATTTATCTTTATTTATCCTGTTTATTTCTTCATTTTTTCTAGTAAGATCTTTATTAAAATTTACTACTCGTTTAATATCCTTTTCCCTACTTATCTTTTCCAGAATAGATGTAGCTTCCTTTTCTTTACGACTAAGATTATTATTAATTGTTTGTAGTTGGTTTTCCAAACTGCTAATCTCTCTGTCTACGCTTGAAATTGAATTTGTAATACTTTGAATACTCATTTCCTGAATTAAATTTTTAGTATCATTGAATTCTCACAAATTAAGAAGAATGTGGTTATACATTTAACCACATTCTCATACAGCTTATTTTTCTTTGGTAATGCCTTTAAAGGGCTTCCCATCAGATTTTCCATCCATAAATTTGCCTGTATTACTGTCACGCTTTATCCAGGTCTCTGTTTTTGGATTATAGGTCTGTGTCCTATCTTTTACTGCTCCATTGCGATGTCCGTCACCGCTTTTACCGTTTTTAGCCATTGAATTTAGGTTTAAAATGATTAATTATAATTGTAACGCTTCCATGGAATTCTAGATAAATGCACATTAGATAAAAATCTAACTATATCTGTCCTTCCCTGATAAGTTGCTCTACCTCTGGAATCTTGTGCCATTAAAATGATCGGGATGCCTGGAAAGATGCTACTGAAACTATTTCTAGCATTATTACATTCCATATTATTATTAAGCACATATTGTTTAACTACCACAATAGCAAAAGTTACACCTTGCTCCTTAATTACGGCTCCTTCAAATTGCATTGTTTACCTCCTTGCTTTTAATTTTAAATTAATTTTGTTGTTAGATCCGACTACATTATTTTTGTTTCATTAGTGAAAATGTGTTTCACTTATCAAAAATACAACCGTTTCGTGAATGAAACAATGTTTCTTTAATGAAATTTATTAACATGCAATCCACATTAAATACTGAGTTACTTGCTAGTATGCTCAAGTCTAGAAGAGGGAAAAAAGGCTTGAGAGATACTGCAGCCGAAATAGGAAGTATTAGCTCAGCAACATTATCACGCATAGAACAGGGCAATTTACCGGATGTTGAAACATTTATTAGAATATGCAAATGGCTTGATGTATCTACTGAAACCTTTGTAACTGGCGAAAGTCTAGAAACGAAAGCTTTGTCAGAGAAGGATAAAATTGTGTATCAGCTTAGAAGCAGCCACGAATTAGATCCTGAAACTATTAATGCGATGATTACTATGGTGGATATCGCATTTACTAAATCTAAAAATAATGCCCTCTAAATCAATATTACCAAGAGGATTTAAGGCAGAAGCGGAACGACTTGCAGAAAAATATAGGGAAGAGTTAGGTGTATCGAAGTTCTCTCCATTAAATGCTCATACACTTGCAGATCATTTAAGTGTTCAGATCTTTACAGTAGATGAGTTATTTGTGAATCAGGACTGTGATGCTTATCACAGGATGAGCGATCCTCAAAAGTTCTCAGCAATGTGGATTGTCAATCAAAAGGGAGAAAAACTTGTTATACATAATGACAGACATTCTACCTTTAGGCAGCAAAGCAATTTAATGCACGAACTTGCCCATATTATACGTAAGCATACAGTGCCAGATGAACAAGCTAAACTATGCGCTAAGCTTGGTCTGCATTATTATAATCTTTTGCATGAGCAAGAAGCAAAATATCTGGGAGGTTGTTTGCAAATAACGAGAGCGGGGCTTCAATGGGCTTTAAAAAACAGCTATTCCCCTGAAGAAATATCTGAATATTATAATGCCAGTGTTGAAATGGTCAAATATAGGATTGGCATTACTGGAGTACAGAAACAATTAGCTTATAGAGGAATAAACTGATGTACTAAGAATGTAGATTAAAATAAATCGATAGTCCCTTTTATCGTTGTTGCGTCAAATGCTAAGCCTAAATTTGCAAACCCATTAATGTAATGTAATGGGAGTTCTAAAGCTTTATAATTGGAAACTATTTTCCCTCCATCAACTTCTCCAACCTCGTCATCATTTCATCCTTCTCCTTCAACATCCTTTCAAACAAAGCAATCTTTTCTTCATGTAGTTTTTTTATTTCTTCAATAGGATTGAAATTAAAAGTGGAAT
>NZ_JASGFU010000131.1:0-3010 GCF_047605385.1 Legionella sp.
CCAATCGAGAAGGATGGTGAGTATAGACTGCTATTAATTTGTTAAACTTGCTTAATGTTTATTTTTAATTTTAGATGGAATTACCCTCAATAATCTCATTATTTTTCTTTGGGGTAGCACTAGAATTTATAGATAAAAATTTAAAAAATAATATGAAATGGCGAATTCTGGTTCAACTAATCCGCCATTCTATTGAATGGTAAAATATTACCATTTATAACTATATGTGACTTTTAAAGTAATGCCTGAGGCTAACAAATGACTCATATTATTGTTACTACGGAGCAATTGGCTATATAGAGGATAATATTTTCGGTTAAAAATATTTTCTAAACCAATACTTACATTATTTTTTGCATTAACATCAAAACTACTCATCAAATCGACCGTTGTATATGTTTTTGCATCATATCGCCCAAGCGCTTCTCTACCATTCAAACGATAATCCCGAGATCCAAAATAAGTCGCTTGTAAGCGATTTGTCCATGTATCAGATGGGCTATAAGAAATATAAGAAGTGAGTTTTAATGGAGGGATACGATATCCTGTCATCTTTTGATCTTCACTTTGCCCCTGAGGCGTTTCTCTACCTCTCATCCATGTAACACTACCACCCACTCCCCATACTTCATCTTCAGTTAGGTAATCCAAAGTTGCTTCAACACCTGTTACCTTTTCTTTCGTCCGTGCAAGACTCAACCCATTATTAAAGGATTGCACTGCGCCCAGATCTGAAGTCGAGTAGAACACTGCTATACTTGACGAAATACGATCGAAGCTACCATTCCAACCTAATTCATAGTTATCAACCTTGACAGGTTCTAAAAATGAAGATCCTAAATTAAAACCTGTATTTGCATTACGAATCACTAAACCAACATCAGGAAGCTGAAAGCCTTGACTGAAAGATGCATAAAACGAATGCTGTTTGACCGGACTAAACGTGACACTTGCATTGTATAACCAAGCATCAGCTTTAACCTTACCACCTGTCACAGTATAAGGATTAGAACTGTTCAGCTGAGTCAGTGGAATAAAATCACCTACTTCTGCAAAGCTATTTTCATAGCGAGTGCCTATTTCAGCCGACCACTGATCATTAAAACGATGCTTTAATTGAGCAAATACACCCGCACTCTGAGTTGTCAGCTTTGGTAAATAGATAATGTTTCCATTTTTTACAAACTCAAGTCCACCAGATTGATCATAAATTTCAGGATCAAAAGTGTCCAGAGGCATCTCACTTTGTTCCCGAATGAAATCCCCGCCCCATACTAATGTGCTATCACCTAGAAAATGTAATGGCGTATTGAACGTCAAACGCCCCCCCAATACTTTATTTTCCTGATAACCCTGATTAATAGTATTACCACGATTCGCCTGATTTCTTCCATCCGTAGGGTTGAAACGTGTATAAAAGTCACGATAATAAACTTGTGAGTCGAAACTACTCCCTAGAAGATCTTTATTTTTATAAGTTAAATTATATAACTGACTTTCATTTTGATTTTGATCTGCTAATTTTAAACCCTTAATCGCTCTAGCTGGAACACTCCCTGCAGCTAAGCTAGCAACACTTGGATCTGAAACATAGTCTGAGTCTTGATCAGCAGTATAATAATTGGCTGAGAACTGAATATATTGATTATCATCAATATGATAGCCTAACTTACCACCAACACTATATGCATCAGAGTCAAACAAATCACCCTGACTTGGCTCAGGAGCGATACGATCACCACTGGCATCATAAGATCCGCCTGTACGTTTATATCCAAAATCTAAAGCATAATCCCACGCATTGAGACTACCAGAGAAATAATGATGGACATCGGCACTTAATGCATCACGCCTAAAGTTTGTCAATGGCGTTTGAAAGCCAACAACTGTTCTTGCAGACGGTTTTCCTCCAGCACTCTTGGTGGTAATTGAAATAATACCTCCTGTTGCCCCACCACCATAAATCGCATTGCTTCCTCTTATTACTTCAATATTTTTTATACTTTCAGCATCAATACCTGATAACCCCCTAGATGTTTCGCGACTTAAATTAAGCGGAATACCATCCACTAAGATCAGTGCATTTCGACCACGTAAAGTTTGTCCAAAATCAGTAATTGTACGACTTGAATCCGCAAGCCCTGGAACTGCTCTCGCCAGAACTGTCGCAATATTTCCAGATGAACCTTGCTTTAAAAGCTCTAATCTTTTTTCATCTATTTTTGTGATTTGTTTAGATTTCTCCTGTATCTCATCAGTACGTGACGCTGTAAATTTAAGTGTTTCCAATTGTTGTATCGTATTTTCTGAAGCAGAAATATTTTCCTGAGTTTCTGCAAAACTGGAATTAGAAATAAACATTGCCCCTGTTGTCGCCAGAATTGGAAAAATTTTTGTCATCACAAATGAAGGCGGCTTTTTCATAAGATATAAACCAGAATAAGAATTTTTATGAAATTAATTATAATTTAATTATTCGTCAATCAATTTTTTTACTAATAAGAACAAAAAATGCTTATTTTTAACATATTCTTATAATTTTAAAAAAACTTCAGTTAATTCAATATTTTAAAAACAAAAAACACTTTTCACATATAAAAAATGAGAATATTCACATAACTCTGTATAGTAATTTCCAATTTAGATAAACATAAAAATGATAATTTTTTGTGAATTAAGGTCATGTAATTTTATTATGCTAGAGGGAATCATTTATGCAGTAATTAAACTATTCATTTAAAGCCGACCTGATTTGTAATCTTGCTGTCAGTCGTAGATTACTTCATTGTTTTATCAATGAGTTTAAATGATTCACTATAGAAGTATCTTTTCCTGTGCATAAGTTGAGAATAAACCAGTATTTTTTGCTCAAATAATTATTCAAGTTCCCAAGCAATCCCCCCTATTCCAACCAAAAAATACCAAGCCAACGGCCATAAATGATAAATATTCGCACATATGGATCCAAAAATTAAAATTTACCCCAAAACTTCAGAAAGAAGAAAATTTA
>NZ_JASGFU010000132.1:0-2821 GCF_047605385.1 Legionella sp.
CGTTCTGCAACAGAATGCGTAGGTATTCTCGACATCTGTATGCATTTCAATTTGAGCGATGAAAATATAAGCTTAACGTCACGTCACTCGTTACTACGAATCGTTTTTATGTTGACCAAAATGGCTCGGATCACTTCGGGAACGCAAGCGGGCAGGCAAACGTTCACGTGAGCGCTTGTGCGAGCTGTTTGATTTTCGAAGTGCGATTGCCATACCTATTGCCTCTAATATCTCCTTGCTAAAACCCTTGACTGTTTTTAATAGCAATAGTCAAAGTAGCAATGTCACCCATGAACGTATTGAGCATAGCAATCGTATTATCAAAGTTCATCGATAAAATGCCGGCGATAATAAATACTAAGCCTTTAGGTCCCTGTTGAGTCCCAGGTTCACTGGCTTGCGCGACCAAAACGCAACCACGTACAAACCACAACACTCCTGCAGTGCGAATTAATAAGCCCATAGAGCTATAAATATTTGTCGGATTATAATCAGTATAGGTTAAGACATTCCCCACACCAAATGCAGTATTTGCAGCTAAATTTAAAGCAGAAGGCAAATACAACAAAATAGAGCCAAAAAATAAATAAATCATTGGGGAATACATTTTTTCATTTGAAGAGCTTTGGGCTCGGTGATTACCAATTTTCATAAATTTCATAATGGAAATAATGAAAAATAAAATACCCAATAAGTAAGCACCCCCGGTAATTAATCGTTGTACAGGGTACAAAGATTGGCTAATATTGCCTAGAATAGTAATTAAATCCATCGTAGTCATAAGTTAATTATATGCTCACAACCCTTGCATTGCATAATTTTTTCCTTATATTAGGCACTTTAGAATAAAAGTTGATACACTCATGCACATTAATACCTTCCCCATTACTTTAAAAGAATCATTTATGATTTCGCCTAAAGTAAAACATTTCATATTTACTTGCGAATTGATGCCTCATTTTGATTATACTCCTGGGCAATTCATTACAATTCATTTTGAATATGAAAGTAAAGCTTTAAAACGGAGTTACAGTATTGCAAATGAACCAAAAAAAGACAATACGATCGAGTTTGCTGCAGGATATTTTGAAAATGGTCCAGGAACTAAGCTTTTATTTAATTTAAAACCCGGTGATGTCCTTAACATTAGCGGCCCCTATGGCCGTCTGGTACTGAAAGATGAAGTTCCCGGGCGCTACATCCTTGTTGCAACCAGTACCGGGATTACCCCTTATCGGGCAATGTTAGCGGAACTTGAAAAACGTATTAAAGAGCAACCTAATTTGCACGTGATCATATTGCAAGGTGTGCAACGACGTGAAGAAATCCTTTATTCTGAGGAATTTCAAACACTTATGCAGAAATACCCACAAGTGCAATTCATGCCCTATTTAAGTCGTCAACCCACAGAAAATTTATTCGAACCTGAACGCATTGGTTATGTACAACACGCATTCCCAACCTTAAATTTAAATCCACAACAAGATATAATTTATTTATGTGGAAATCCAAGTATGATTGACGAGGCATTTCACTATTTAAAAGAGCAAGGCTTCACCATGCAACAAATTATTCGTGAAAAATATATTTCAAGATAACGACCAGGAGTGAGTAGATTATGAGTTATGAAGAATTATCAGCAACTATGGAGCAAATGCTGCAAGAAGGTAAAGGTATTCTAGCTGCTGATGAAAGCAATAGTACTATTGGTAAACGCTTTGATTCAATTAAAACTGAAAACAATGAGCAAAATCGTAGGGATTATCGCTTATTGCTGGCAACTACTCCAGATTTGGAGAAATACATTAATGGCGTCATCTTGTTTGAAGAAACCTTTGACCAAACAGATGAACAGGGCACACCGATTGCTAAATTATTTGCGGATAAAGGCATTATTCCTGGAATTAAAGTGGATAAAGGCTTAGTGGAATTAGCAAATACTGAAGGCGAAAAAGTAACTCAAGGTTTAGATGGTCTTGTTGAACGCTTACAACATTTTAAAAGATTAGGTGCTCGTTTTGCTAAATGGCGCAACGTTTACTCTATTTCTGACTTTACTCCAAGCTTAACTGCTGTAAAGACTGGCGCTGAAAATTTAGCTCGTTATGCAGCAGCCTGCCAAGAAGCAGGTATTGTTCCTATTGTTGAGCCTGAAGTATTAATGGATGGCGCGCACAGCATTGAGCATTGCGCGGAAGTGTGTGAAATTGTATTACATGAAGTGTTCCATGCATTATTTATTCACCAAGTTGAATTAGAACATATTATTCTAAAACCAAGCATGGTAACCTGTGGTAAAGACAACACTCCATTCAGTTCTCCAGATGAAGTTGCTGATTTCACTATAGGGGTATTCCGCAATAATGTCCCTGCAGCAGTTCCAAGCATTAATTTCTTATCTGGCGGCCAAACACCAACACAGGCTACAGAGAATTTAAATGCCATCAATAGCATAGGACATCAGCCTTGGTTACTCAGCTTCTCTTATGGTAGAGCATTGCAAGAAGATTGTTTAGCGACTTGGTCTGGTAAAAAAGAAAACATTTCTGCGGCACAAGAAGCCCTGTTAAAACGTGCTCGTTTAAACAGTCTAGCATGCATTGGTGATTACCAAAGCGATATGGAATAGACTCGTAATGACACATGGAAGTGTTATCCCGAGCTTGAGATATCCGCATAAAGTTAACCGATATGAAGCAAACATCTTTAATTAACCGGACTCAATTTTGAACTCTCTTTTTTGAAGGGTATTAAAAAATTAACTAGCTCGCGCAAGCGCTCATTCACGTGAACGTTTGCCTGCCCGCTTGCGTTCCCGAAA
>NZ_JASGFU010000133.1:0-2776 GCF_047605385.1 Legionella sp.
ATTATAACTATCTGCTATAATTAAACCATGCAAACTAGTTGAAGCTATATGTTTACAAGAATTTATTTGCTGCATTATCTCTTTTAAATTTGGATTTTTAAGATCAATAAACAATATACTTTTAGTTGAAGAAATTATTCTCTGAACCCATTCTAAATTATATTGAGAATGATGAATAATTAATCCCCAATCATATTTATTAGTTTTTTGCATTGGCCATATTTTACTACACAAAATTCCAGGATCTCCATAAGGTACTACTTTATTTATTGATGGAAGTAATGACTGAGTTAAAGGTCCACGAAGTAAATTTATTTTATATTTACTTTCATCGAGTAATTGAGGAGCTAAAGTACCACTACCCCATACTTCATAAACTCGATCCCTTTTAGCCGGCCACTCAAGTATCGATCCTATACCTAAAATATCTGTATCCTTAATATCTTCAACATATTCAACTTGCTTATTAGATACAAAAGAAACTACATAAGGATTTAACTCATCACCCAAATTAGTAAAATCTTTCCCCCTCCACCATTTTAAATTTATAACCTCTCTTTTATAAATAATATTATGTAGTAAAGCTTTTAAGATTTCTTCATAAAAAAGGGGAGATAATTTCAAATTACCCTCTTCCTTTAAATCAAATTTTTCCCATTCACTCTTAAATTGGCGATTACAAACAAACCTATTTGATAAAACATCATCTTTTAATGGTTTACTTGTAAAATATTTTTTTCTTTCAATAGATTTAAATGAAAAACCGCTTTCATTTTCTTCAATAAAAACAACATCAACAAGATGATTTAAAGTAAATAAAACTCCTAGTTTTTTATCAAAACTTCCTATAAAACAATTAGGAGCTTTATTTTTCACCATTATCAGTTCATTATCAATTTTGCTCAAATAAGACTGATCTGACTCTCGGAAAACTTCATAAATATTCATATTTTTAATACCTACTTTAAATAACCTAATTTTTGTAAAACAATCAATTCTGCTTCTTCCCATTCATTAGAATTCACTATTCTATTGTATGCAGAATTAGCATTTTCAATAATTTTCATTGCTAATGATGGATTTCTTTCAATATAATCAAACTTCTCCTTTAAATCATTTAAACCTTTTGAAACAGGTATATAATGAATCCAAGGCTTAAGAAAAAAATCTGGAATTATTTCATATTCACAATCTTCTTTAAATGCTAAAGAATTTGTACCTATAACCCAATATAATTGTGTAGAAACATCGTTACCATTAGGGCATAAAATGTATTTATAATCTAACATTGAATTTTTACTAACATTTTCCGACCAAAGATTAGGATGATCCGTATATATCAAATCTTTAGCAAATGTACCTGTTAATTTAAAATCCATTATTTCAGGATGTAATTGTCCAAAAAAAATTGCATTGATACGTGAATAACGATATCTAGCCTTAACAAACTCATCAAATGTTTTTAAACTAAGAACACTATCTCGTTTGACATTACTTAACCAATTACTTCCATTTAATCCACCTCTCCAATATATTTTATTTATTTTATCTTTAAAATTATTATTATCAATAATTCTCCCATCTAAGCAATATCCTAAAGTTTCATTTGGAACAAAAAAACCAGCTCGTTGCCACAAAATCTCATCACCTATACCCCGTAGGCGATTATATGTGAAACAATTATATTTAAGCCCTGTCTGAGCTTCTTGCAAAGTACCACGACAATCTTCAAAATCAGATATCATTTGAATAGGCTGATTTATTAAATCTAACATTTGTTTAGAAAAACTTTGCAAAGGCCAAGGCTTATAACTACCAAATATTTCTCTTGCTAAGCTTTTATTTTCTTTAAAACTATAGCTTCCATGCTTAAAATGAATTTTTTTTTCTTCAAAATCCATCCCCATGGCCAACCTACTCGGATGATTATTAATCAATTCTTTTACATTGATTTTATTAAGCTTTAGAGGTGTTGGACACATGAATTCATGCAATTGCATAATATACTCACTATAATGTATAGGATCAAGGATTTCACACTTGTGAAATCCTTTAAAATTAATTAAATACTACTTCACAACCTAATTATAAGTAAATTTCAATTTAGTAATAATTTCAGATTCTTCAAACTTAAATGGGAAAGTTGAAGCTGCTATCAACTCTAAATCAATTGTTGAATAAAACCGATAAAGTGCAAATTTAACACCTTCACTGATATTAGACTTAAGATTTTCAAGCACTATCTTCTTAAACTCCTTCTCAAGACGCATAACCGTCATTCCATGCAAATTAGCTAACTTATTACGACGTGATAACATTAGGTCCTCCTGCAAACCTCTTATTAATCCAGTTAATTTCGCAATATCCCATTGGATAACTTGATGCCCCTTTCTATAAGCATAAACAGGAGATTTGATAGCATAGAATTTCTCTGCTGCTAACATTGCATTTACAAAAAAAGGTGGATCCTGAAACCGTCGATAATCGGGAAAAACAATATTATTCTCTTTTAACATAGCTAAATTATAAATAAAACGATGATAACCATAGTCAAATTGATAATCTGTATAACTAATCAAACCTTCTTTTTCAAATTTATAGGCTTTATATACTCCGCTAAACTCGGATTCAATTCTACCATCAGCATAATATCTAACAAATGATCCTCCAGCTATTTTAACTTTGTTTGCAATTGCATTTGTATAAAGAGTTTCAAGAACTTTTTTATCAGGATACCAATCATCTGAATCCATAAAAGCAATAAATTCACCCTGTG
>NZ_JASGFU010000134.1:0-2730 GCF_047605385.1 Legionella sp.
TGGTCAATCACACGCCTTTGTTTGAAAAATTATTTGTTTCTATATTTAAGACAACTTTCATTAAAAATGTTGGTAAATCGGAACCGGTGACAGTTTGTCGCCGGTTGAAAAAAGAAGAGGTTACATTTTGTAACCGTTTGAATACAATCACTTGCAATGAAGTAAAAGGTGGTTACAAAATATAACCGACTGAATCAATAGTCAAGAGATAGCTATTTAGGAAAGAAAGTTAAAGACATCAAGGCGAGCGCGAAACCTCCTTTTACGCTAAGGTAGCTCGGAGCATTAATAGCAACGAGTTCATCTACTTAAGCAGCAATCAATTTTTGACAAAAATCGTCAATAATACTAAATTAATTAGTATTATTGTATGGTAATGTCAAATTTAAATTGACATTATATGTTAATTTTACTAAATTTATTAGTACTAATGAACTTAAATGTCAAAACATGAACGCCACACATTTTTTTGAACAGCATCCCGTGTTTACACAAAAGGAATTTAATCAATTTTTATTATCCATTGGATCAACAAACTCCAATACTCAACGAGAACTGCTAGCGTATCATCTAAAAAAACAACACATTTTACGAATAAAACGGGGCTTTTTTGCGAGCAGCCGCTATGCTTTGCGAGGTTCCATAGAAAATTTTCCGGTAGATCCCTATTTAATCGCTGGGCGTATTAATCAAAATACAGTGATTGCCTATCAATCAGCGTTTGATTTGCATGGCGTTTCATATTCGTTGCATCATCAATATTTGTATCTATCCGATCACTCTATTCGCCCGTTCACATTCGATGAAGCTGAATTTATTTGTTTGGCATTTCCTAAAACATTGGTTGAACATGATGCGACGCAGTTTGAAGTGGTTTCAGTGGATCGGCAAGGTCTTGCAGTACATGTTACAAGCTTAGAGCGTACAATAGTTGATGTATTGGATCGCCCTAACTATGGAGGGGGATGGGAAGAAATTTGGCGAACAGCAGAACATATTCCTATCTTAAATTTTGATAAGATCATTAAATATGCAGAACTCCTAAACAATGCAACGACTATAGCCAAACTCGGTTTTTTTCTTGAGCAATTTAAAGAGCAATTTGGCATTGATGAACATACGCTAAAATATTTGGAATCAAAAAAACCAAGTGGGATGCATTATTTAGAGCGCAGCAAACGAGAATCAGGAACATGTTTGCAACGATGGAACCTTATTGTTCCAAACTATATCCTTGAACATGCTTGGGAAGAACCTAATGAAGATTTCTAAAGAAAAGCTACAACAAGAAGCAGCTAGCACCGGTTTTAAAATGGAGCATTTAGAGAAGGTCTATATGCTCATGGATTTGTTAGAGGATATAGCTTCATTTCCTCAACTTAAAGACAAGTTTGTTTTAAAGGGAGGCACTGCCCTTAATCTATTCTTTTTTAACCTGCCACGGCTATCAGTTGATATTGATTTGAATTATGTAGGGGCTGTTGACCGAGAAGCAATGCTATTGGAAAAACCTGTATTGCAGAAGACTATTTCCGCAATTTGTGAACGACACGGGCTAGCCTTAGATCGCAATCCCAATCGCCATGCCGGTGGAAAAATGGTTTGGCGTTATCCTAGCGCATTAGGTCAAATGGGGAATTTGGAAATTGATCTTAATTTCATGTATCGCATTCCTCTGTGGCCCGTACAGCTTAAATCATCTTGTATCGTTGGCAGTAAACAGGTGCACAATATTCCTATCTTGGATCCACATGAATTATCTGCTGGGAAATTGGCTGCATTAATCGATAGAAAAACGGGACGTGATTTATTTGATGCCTATCATTTATTGACTAAAACTAATTTGGATATGCCCAAATTACGTTTGGCATTGATTATTTATTCAGCGATAAGTCGAAAAGCTGATTTGCGACAATTAACACCCGAAGCGATTTCGGTGGATATAACGGACTTAAATAATCGGTTACTTCCTTTGCTTAGAAAAAGCGAGCTGTCAATAATGGGTGGTGCCTCAAAATGGGCGGCAAATTTAGTTCAGGAATGCCAGATAGCTTTTCAGAATTTTTTACCGCTTACGGCAAACGAGCATGATTTCTTATATCAACTACTAGATCAAGGCATAATTAGACCAGAGCTAATTTCTGATGATGTGCTTTTCATCGAAAATGTTAAAAATCATCCTGCTGTTAAATGGGCAGCACAACAAAATAAAAAGAATCCTAATATAGACGCTTAATGAGTTGTACCAAAATATGCTAATAGAAAATAATTATTCCATTATAACAAAAAAATATCCTCTAAGATTAAGAACTGCTAGAAAGGGGCTCATCCAATTATTCGTACAAAAAGATTTTACCCAACAATGTGAGGATACATTTTTCTTTAATGATAAAGAATTATTAAACATTGTGTATACCAATGTGTGGTTTGCATTGGAAGGGTTCATTGATGCTATTCATACTATGTTTGGCATAGACGCTCTTGATGAAAATAAAGATCCCAAAGAACTGGCAAAGAAATTATCTGAATTGAAAGCCATAATTAATAAAGCAGAACCCGAGTTAATAAATTATCAGCACAAAGAAAACATTAGTAAATTTAAATCAGATCGCGAAGCTTTAAATAAGTTAATCCGTCTAATTAATAAAGAGGTTAATAACAGCAATGAATTTAAGTGAATTAGTTTTGACTTGCTCTGACACAACTACTTGAAAAAGTGAGAGTTTCCGG
>NZ_JASGFU010000135.1:0-2613 GCF_047605385.1 Legionella sp.
AAAAATAGGACTAAAAACTGTCCGGAAATTTCTGAGGTTCCCGGCTAGAACCCCTTACTGCCTCACAAATAGCCTCTGCATCGTTACGATCATTTTTATTGGTTTTTACATAAGGCTTAACATATTGTGGACTCATCAATTGTACGGTGTGGCCCATTTTGGTAAATCTTCGAGCCCAATAATGGGCGCTTCCACAGGCTTCCATCCCTATTAAACTTGCGGGAACTTGTTGAACAACCTCTGCAAATTTTTCACGGCTAACGCGTTTACCAAATACTTTCTTTCCGAAATCGTTTGCCCCATGCAATTGAAATACATTTTTTTCAAGATCAATACCAAGGGTGGTCATGTTCATTATAATAAGCTCCTCTTTTTTAAATTCCTCAACAAGGCATTAGTATTGCCTCGATTAGAAGAGGAGTCCATTTCATTACACCAGGCTTGCCTCTAAATAAAATACAGTCTAGCGCAAAAGTTTAATTGACGGTGCCATATCTATTGATATTATTTATTTTTTAAATATATCATAACGGCGCAATAAAATTTATAAATATTGTTGCCTCGTACTTTTCCAGTTGTATTGATATGCATTTTGAGAGGATTTCCTCATTGATTTATTACGTATGGAGATAAGGATAATTATGAAGTCAAATGCTATTGCTGTAGCCGCTTTATGTTTAAGTAATGTTGTTTTTGCTGGCACAATGGGACCTGTTTGTAGTCCTGATAATGTGACTGTACCATGTCCAAAAAATGCATGGGATTTTGGTGCTCAAGCTCTTTATCTTAAAAGTTTGTCAAATAACAATTCCTGGTTAAGCACAATAAACACCGGTTCAGCAAGCGGTACCCGGATTTACCAACAATATCATAGAGATTTTGAGTGGGGATTCCGTTTAGAAGGCTCTTACTATTTCAATACAGGTAACGATATAAGAGTTAATTGGATATGGTGGAAAGATGGTCCTTCATCTCGCTATGATCTTACTGGCCTCTGGGCTCTTGATACCACTGCAACCCTTATCGCTACTGGAACAAGTGAAACAAAATTCAATGAGGTCAATGCTGAATTTGGTCAACATGTTGATTTTAGTAGAAATGCAGATATTCGATTCCATGCTGGTCTGCAATTTGCAAAAATTGAATTCAACAGCACAGATGTCTCAGGTCTTTCCGGCTCAGTTGTGTTCCCTGAAGAAAACTATATGTCAACTACTCATTCAATTCTCAAATATGAGGGTGTAGGTCCTCGCGTTGGCGCTGACATGACTTATAATTTCTCTAATTCAGGCTTTTCTATTTATGGTAATGTTGCTACCGCGTTACTTATTGGTACTTCTAAATACGCTGATGATAGTTTATATACTGCTACAACACGCCCTGTTTATTCCAAATTCGATGCTTTGGTTCCTGAAATTGAAACTAAATTAGGGGCCAAGTATGCTCTGGGATTAACTCAGGGAACTTTGATTCTGGATGCTGGTTACATGGTTATCAATTATTTTTCACCTCTTCATTCCAGTAATTTGGATTTAATTGTTGGCGATGAAACCAGAAACGACGTGAACTTCGGTCTGCGAGGTCCCTATTTTGGAGCTAAATGGATAGGTAGCCTTTAAATTAAGTATTATCATCAAAACATTAGAAATATTGGGTTGCCACTTTCCCATTCTCTAATGTTCGAAGCTTGGTAGCCCTGTAATTGATTTTACCGGGCATTGTTTTCTAAGAAAAAGCTATTTACCTTTTCTTGGTGGTATATTTCTTGATATATATCAAAGTCAGGTATATACTTTAATATATACCGATACAATGGAGTTTATCATGAGTCAATCAGCTAAAATATTTACAAATGGTCGTAGCCAAGCCGTGCGCTTACCAGCAGCTTACCGTTTTAACTGCACCGAGGTTTTTATAAGAAAAGATCCCAAAACGGGTGATGTGATTTTGTCCCGTAAACCAGGAGATTGGGATGACTTTTTTAATCTTTTAAAAACTGTGGAAATTCCTAAAGATTTTATGGTGTCGAGGGAAGATTCTTTACCACAAGAGAGGGATATTTTTAATGACTAATGAAATAAATCGTTATATGCTGGACACTAATATGGTTAGCCATTTTATCAAAGGAGACCATAATGTTCGTAACAAAGTTATTTCTGTTCCTATGTCCGATCTTGCAATTTCAGTTATAACCGAAGGTGAACTACTATTTCGATTGGCAAAAAGACCTGATGCAAAAAAGCTAAGCATCGTTGTGCATGAGTTTTTGATTCGCGTTGATGTGTTACCATGGGATAGTGCTGTTGCAGCTTGTTATGGAACACTTCGTGCTAACTTGCAAAGAAAGGGTAGAATATTGGGGAATCTTGATCTGCTGATCGCTGCTCATGCTCTATCTTTAGGAATAGTGCTCATCACAAATGATCGTGCTTTTTCCCAAATTGATGGCTTAAAAATAGAAGATTGGACTCAATAAAGAAACGTCTCTGCCATAATCCAAACATAAATAATAGGTTATTCATACGCTCTAGCGCTGCTGTGTTGGAGCCTGATTTATCAATATTGGGTTGATTTACAGAAACGGGGCAAATACGAGTTATAGTATTTTAAAGA
>NZ_JASGFU010000136.1:0-2529 GCF_047605385.1 Legionella sp.
CCATTGAAAATCGATGCGCTTAAGTTCCTCTTCATTTTCTTCAGGTATTTTATTATTTATAGCGGCTGTTTTGGCAGTTTTTGTGGCTAACTCCCCATTTCGTATAGCTTACGACCATTTTTTTAATATTAAAGGAACGCTTGGAGGTATGGAGTTGTATGCCTGTGAACATCAAGAGCATAAAACGCGAAGAGATGGGTTATTAAAAGCAGATCCTACCTATTGCAATTATTGTAACCCTTAGTGAACGTGTTTCTTTAAAGCACTGCTGTTAAGCGCACTTATGATAGGTTAAGATGCCATTTTTCTAAAAGAATTCACGATGAAAAAAGGATTGTTATTAATTAATCTGGGCACTCCAGATTCTACGAATAGTTTAGACATTAAGCGTTATTTGCGACAGTTTTTGACGGATAAACGAGTGATTGATATACCGACGATGGTTCGCTACCTTGTAGTCTATGGATTAATCGTGCCTTTTAGGTCAAAGAATACAGCCCATGCGTATCAATCCATATGGACTTCTCGTGGCTCTCCTTTAATTGTAAAATCCAGTAAACAGTTAAAAATGATATTAATTTTTCCAACAAGCCCTCATTTTAACAATGCTACTTCATATGTCCTGTTTTGAAAACCAAGTGCTTGGTAAGCCCATATGGGGTTTCTTTCAGTAAGGTACGAAATTTCCCAGTACACCTGTAATCAATAAACTGATTTTTTCATTGACTATTAACTAGTATTCCCCGCAGCTTGCCAAGGGGAGGTTCATTTTTTGGATAACATTATGTAAATTATGGTAGGACTCTCCTCTGTTCTTTTATTGTTAATATAGTCAAGTACGTACAATGTCATGATGATTTGCTCTCGCTTACCCTCCTTTTTTTAATTCCCGATAGAATCGATCGGGCCTATGCGAACCCGAACCTTAATATTTCCAAATTACCGAGCTTCATTTCAGAACGATCTGATATCATGTATATCTGACTACTAACAGACGTTTTTCCAAGGACTTGCTTATTTAACACAATGAAATTAATAGAGTTTGAGTGACTCCTTAACTTCCTGCATGCTACTCTTATTATTCAAGTAGAACTGGCATATTAAGGAATATTAAAATGCGACGCTCAGAAAAATTATTGTTCGTCTTTTTCTTTTTATTATCGGGAATAATTCATGCTACTCCTGATTTTGGTCCTGTTGACATGGGTGAATTTTACAGTTTGCTACCCGATAATATACCCACTGATGCGAAGCTGGGTTCATTAATTAAATTTGAATCTATAGCAACTACGGTGAGTGGAGCAAAGGCATGGAAGATAGCTTATGTGTCCTCCGATGTGAATGGCAATAAAACGATAGCCACTGGTATTTTGGTAAGTCCTCTTTCCAAATCTGAAGCAACAAAAGAACACCCCGTTATGGCTTGGGCTCATGGTACTACAGGGACAGCTCAAACGTGTGGTCCTTCACAAGTATTGAACCCAGCTCAGCCCTTGAACCAATATTTTATGATGAATGGTACTTCCTGGACTGATTTCGGTCTGCCCGCTATGGATGCTTTTATTAAAGCAGGCTATGTCATCGTTGCAACCGATTATCAGGGACTGGGTGGCGGAGGTAAGCATCAATATACTGTTGCGGCAACTCAGGCACAGGATGTTATCAACTCAATAAGGGCAGCCACTCAGCTTAAAGAAGCAAAAGCAGGTAACAGAGCAATAGTATACGGATGGTCTCAAGGTGGTGGAGCTACCCTTGCTGTTGCTGGCATGAAGGATTATCTGACTCTTAAAAACTCTGTAAATGACCAAATCAAAATTCTCGGTTTTGTTGCTATGGCACCCTATGATATTGCAGCTACCTTTCCTGAAAGAATTAGCACAGAACAGGAAGCCTTAGCGCATCTAAAGAATATTGGTGATTTATTTAGCGCCAATGTTTTTAATTTCACCCATTATGCTCAAAATATTTGGGGCATGGTTGCTGCTTTTCCTGAGTTAAAGCTAAGTGACCTATTATCTGATGAAGGTGTGGATGTCGTAAACCAGCTTATGGTAAGGAAATGCATGCATGGTGCTTCAGATACTCTGAATTTTAACTACGGTAATCAATATAAGACCTTTTTGCGTTCCGATATCAAAAATGCCTTTTCCTGGGTGAAAGCAAATCTCAAAGGCAGCGTAAACCCTTTACCTCCACTGGCGCCAGTAATTATTTATTGGGGCACCAACGATACTACTGTGCCACCGGTGATGGGTGAGCTTTATTTTAAACAAATGTGCAAAATGGGTGGTCAAGTGACTCGAGTGAAGCTACCAGGCAATCAAAATCACTTCACTACACCACCCACTGCAGAGCCATTGTATATCCCATGGGTTGCTGATCGTTTTGCAGGGAAGCCTATTGATCATGTATGTGCTGAATTAGATGCATAATGTGTAAATTTACCTGTTTTCTTTCAGGAGTAGCACTTTTTGGGGTGTGACAATCATTGGAATTAAAAGATACTCTAAGAAATTAACCCATTGA